>JBOHIW010000010.1:0-163895 GCA_050726055.1 Phyllobacterium sp.
CCTTTGGCTCCTCTCGGAACCTGCAGAACCCTGCCGCCCACGTTTCTCTTTCTTCTGTATTCAATTTTCAAAGAACCGATGCCCAACAAGACATCCAATCAATCCAGACCCAAAGGCCCAAACCCAAAATCAAGACCACATCACTGCAATCTCAAATCCATTCTCAAGGTCACATTCAGCAACCGCCAGCGGCGCGCCGCCCTCGTTGGTCCGGTTTATAGGCACATCACCAAACACTGTCAACACGTATTTCAAACCAATTCAAACTTTCTCGAATCTTTTTTCAAACACCCCCCAACATCCCCCCGTCCCCGACCCCGGAAACCAACCCCGACACAACAAAAGATAAATACTTTCAATCCCTTCAACCCAAATCCACAACACAGACGTTCACACGCAACAACAGGCAACCAATCCGCGTGCGCCAAAAAAGAGGGAACACAAGCCTGGGAAGTGATGCCACGGCAGAACATCGGCTCCGGAGCATCAAGCAAGCGGAACAGACCTACAGGCTACATTATTCAGCGTAGAAGACGAAGGGGCTCTACGACGACCATATACGATTAACCAAGGGTCGCCTGTTCCCCGTCGAGCGGTACAGACGAATCTCCACCTCGATGTCCCACGAGGGGGAACAGGCGCGCACCAATGTTCCATTGGCAAGTTCGGCCTTGATCAGGCTTTCCGGCACCCACGACACGCCCCAGCCCGCGATCGACATTCCTTTAAGTCCGACTGACATGCTCCCTTCATGCACAAGCGTGTAATTTGGAACGCGCCTTGAAAACAGTTCGGCCAGCAATTGGCCAAAGAAGGATGACTTTTCGTAACTGATATAGGGGAAGGGTCCGGCACCTCGCTCCAACATATGAAGCGGGCAGCCCTCCCCGTCCGGCGCGGAGACCGCGATGATATTTTCGTATCCGAGAAGCCTTGAATCAAAGGCCTTGGGATTCAACAGCAGCGGCACGGATGGATGCACATAGGTCAGAAGAAAATCACAATCGCCGTCAATCAGGGAATTGGCGTTGTCTTCCATGCTACCGGAATCCGGACGCAACCGGGACAGAATGGGACCGAACTTCGCATTCAGCTCCTTGAGCCACGGCGGGAAGAACGTAAATGACAAAGTGTGGAGCGCCGTAAACGTCACCGTCTGCGCATCAGCACCTTCATCGACCAGAAAACCACGCCTGACCCGATAGAGCCCCTTGAGCGTTTCCTGCGCCACCGGAATGAATCTTTCGCCAGCATCGGTAAGACGTGACGGATAGGTGGCCCGATCGATCAGTGTCGCGCCCAACCATGCTTCCAGTTGCTTGATGCGTCGACTGAACGCGGACTGTGTTACGTGGCGTTCTTCGGCCGCCTTGGAAAAATTCAAGGTGTTCGCGAGAGCCAGAAAATCTTCAAGCCACTTAATTTCCAAGGAGCGGATTCCTGTGGTGCGTTGCCATGCCCACGCCGGACGCGCGGAAAGCCTTATTAGGCATAATCCGGAGCATTAGGAATAGAAAAGCAACCGCCGGATATGGCAAATTATTGTATCTGCGCAGTCGCTCTCATCAAGAGTTCCCAAGTGATTAATTCAATTTATCGATTGCATTTTTATGCAATAAACACTATTTAATCTTTACCGATTCACCTCGGCATGGAATTAAGCCAATGACCAGCAAACTCTCCGTAAATGCCGCCGATATGAAAGCGAGGGTTGATGAAGCGTCAGCTTTTCTCAAGAAGTTGTCCAATCCCGACCGTCTTCTCGTCGCCTGCGTGCTCGTCGATGGTGAACGTTCGGTGCGCGATCTGGAGGATCTGCTCGGCATTCGACAGCCGGGGCTATCGCAACAACTGGCAGAGTTGCGTTCAGCTGGCCTGATCATTGGTCGCAAGGAAGGCAAGGCCGTTTTTTACCGTCTTGCCGATCCGCGTGTTGAAACTTTCATCATCACCATGCATCGTCTGTTTTGTGAAACGGACAAAGCGAACAATTCCCGGATTGAAGCATGACCGAATTTACACCTCTCTCCTCATTTCTAGGCGGTACAATGATTGGACTTGCCGCGGTATTGCTGATGTTGTTCGAAGGGCGCATTGCAGGCATCAGTGGCATTGCCAGCCGCCTGCTGCCACCTTATCGCGACCAGGTATTCGGCGCGCGCCTCGCCTTTATTGCAGGTCTCATCGCTGCGCCGCTCCTCGCCATATTGCTCACAGGCGAGCCCGTCCGGCAAACCGTATCGTCAAACATTCCGCTCATGATTGTTGCCGGGCTTCTTGTCGGCTTCGGCTCCGTATGGGGCAGCGGGTGCACCTCGGGACACGGCGTTTGCGGGCTGTCGCGGCTTTCAATCCGATCGCTGGTTGCGACGCTTACATTTATGGCAATGGGGTTCTTCACCGTCTTCATCATTCGTCACATTCTCGGAGGCTGATCTTATGTCGTTCCTCATCAACCTCGGGCTCGGCCTCCTGTTCGGCATCGGTCTTATCGTCTCCGGAATGGCTAACCCCGCCAAGGTACTCAATTTCCTCGATCTCACCGGTACATGGGATCCATCGCTCGCATTCGTCATGGGAGGCGCGGTCCTCGTCACTTTTTTCGGCTTCCGGATCGTGCACCAGCGTTCCTCCCCTGTTTTCGGCACGGCTTTTCAACTGCCAACACGTTCGGACATAGACACCCGTCTTATCATCGGACCAGCATTGTTCGGCATAGGATGGGGTCTCGGCGGTTTTTGTCCGGGACCGGCCCTGACAGGTCTGGGACTCGCAACGAGCGGTGCGCTTGCCTTCGTTCCGGCCATGTTCGCCGGGATGTGGTTCGCTCGAACGCTGGGCCGCTAACGCGCGGCCCTGACCACTACTGCGTTGACGCGCTGGGTGCGCGCAACACGCGGAAACCGATGGCCGCGGCGATGATCGCAAGGAGCGGGCTTGCGAAATTGAAAACCGCGTAGGGAAAATAGCTGAAAGTGGAAACGCCAAGCGTCGCAGCCATATACGCGCCACAACTGTTCCAGGGTATGAGCGCAGATGTCGGCGTCGCGGACGCGCCGATCGAGCGCGACAGCACAACCGGTGCAAACCCGCGACGTTCAAATTCTGTCTTCAACATGCGGCTCGGCAGGACAATAGCAAGGTATTGATCGGCAGTAGCGATGTTGGTTGCAAAAACGGCGGTAACCAGCGAAGCGACGAGACTTCCGATGGACTTTGCAATATTGATGATTGGAGAAATCAACCGTATCAGAATGCCTGCTTTTTCCACGACGCCGCCAAAGGCAAAGGCGGTGATCACCAGCCATATCGTGTCGAGCATACTGCTCATGCCGCCACGTGTTGCAAGCTCGTCGAGCATTGCATTGCCGCTTGTCGAGACATAACCGCCGGCCAAAGCCAGCCAGACTCCTTTAACCAACGCAAGGCCATGGGGCACGCCTTCCCTTGCATCGGCAAACTCGGTCACCCGATCCGGAGCCATAATGACTGCCATGATCCCGCCGACAAGCGCTCCGACGAAAATCGTTGTGAACGGCGGCCATTTGAACAAGGCCAAGGCGATGACCACGATCAACGGCAAGAACAAGATCGGCGAAATATGAAAGGCGTTCTCTATCGCGGCCATTTTCTCACTGGCATCGTAACTTCCCGACCTGCCCAGAAACCAGAAAACGGCAAGTGCCAACGCAAGGGCAACAATGGATGTCGGCATCGTCTCCCGGATGTGATCGTAGAGGTTGGCATCAGCGCCGCCCGCAGCGAGATTTGCTGAATCCGAAAGCGGAGACGTGGTATCGCCAAAATATGCGCCTGAGATTACCGCCGCGGCCGTGATCGCCGGATCGAGTTCCATATTGGCCGAAATCCCGATGAGCCCGATGCCAATGGTGCCAACAACCGTCCATGAACTACCAATGCCAAATGAAATGACGGCGCAGATTGCCGTCGCCGTCATGTAGAAATAGTTCGGATCAAGCAGCAGCAAACCATAGTAGATCATCGCGATCAACGTACCGCTCAGTGCCCAGGTGCCGATGAGTGCGCCGACAGCAAAAAGAATGAAGATCGCTCCGATGCCGGAACTCACACTTGAAACGGCCGCGTTTCCCAGTTCTTCCAGCGTAAAACCCCGGCGCCGCGCAACAATCACGGCAATCATGGTCGCAACAACCAAGGCAACCTGATTGGGCCCCGACGCCCCCTCATCCCCGAACAGATAGTAGGACAGGGCCACCAGCATGATGAGCCCCGCAACGGGGGTGACAGCTTCTATGAATGTGAGCGGATGTGATTTTTCAGTCTCAACCATCAGTATAACTCACAGAATGGATATTCGCCGCCTCATCACGGCGGCAACCCGCAAAGACATGACATGGCTGACAAAAATACGAACAGAGAATATGGAACTGGCCTGTCCCGAAAGCGTTTTCATGTTGATATTTCGTGCGCTTCGCATTGAGTGAAAATAACCTATCTCAAGATATTTGTGATCAGCTTGGAATCCCAATTTTATACGTAGAGTCTCATCGGAATTCTTTAAAAAAATAATTTATTAAAATTTTCGCGGCAAAACTCACTATCGACGTATTTATTATTTGTATAGTTTTTATTTATACTAATTATAAATATAGGCATGTCCATATACACGGAACTGAGCCCATATGTTCAATTATTTTATTGCCAACATCAATATACACTCATAAACTGCCATCCGTGCTACGGGCAACACAACGAAGAGCGCGAATATGACAGCAGCTTTGACAAATGGCCCTGGTAATTTCACGCCAAACGGCACCGGCAGTTTGCCATCCTTCCATTTCAGCACGAAGATGTTGCCGCCAAAAGACCAGTTTGATGCCTGGCGTACATTTGCGGCCCCTGTCATCGATATATCCTTGTCGTCAGGTCAGAAAAATTTCGCAGCAGAGCAAACGATCTGGAGTTTCGGCAATTTTGTTCTCTCCATGGCGACCATGCCAACCAACCACACCAGGATCTGGAAACACATGAACAAGGATCCGCTGGATCACTGGTGCCTGGTTATTCCCGAGCCTCTGACGTCATCGCCATCAGCCCTTTCGCACAGACCGCGACAATTGCATTTCCGATCGCTCGGACGCCCCCTTGAGGGCAGCGCCGCCGATTCATCCGTCCTGCTGCTGTTCATTCCCCGCGATGCATTTAAGGGAATGGCCGCCACCATCGACAATGTACCGACTACTATCGCCGATATCGGCCTGGGCAGCATCCTGATCGACTATCTGCTGTCGACTCACCGCCGGCTACCGGACATGAGCGCGCAAGAACTGCCACATCTGGCAACGGCGACGCAGTCCATGCTGGCCGCTTGCCTGACCCAAGCGGCGGATCATACGGCTCAGGCAAGAGAGCAACTGGAAAGCACGCTGCAAGCCCGTGCACGGGAGATCGTGGCTGCTAATCTGCATTCGCCAGATTTCAACAATAGAGAACTCTGCCGCTTGCTCGGCATCTCGCGTTCAAGTCTCTACCGTCTGTTCGAGCGACTTGGCGGCGTTACACACTATATTCAACGTCAGCGCCTGCTTCACGCCCGTTCGCTGCTCGCGGACCCGTCCAACACAATGCCAATCTTCAGGATTGCCGAAAATGCCTGCTTCTACGATGCGTCCAGTTTCAGCCGAGCCTTCAAACAGGAGTTTGGCGTCAATCCGCGAGATATTCGAGCAGACACCCATTTCGCCCGCCCTGAATCCCAACCCATCCATAGAAGCCCAGCCTGCCAGCCACAAGATCTTGGCGACGTCCTCTGTCGACTTCAGGGCTAGTCAAGTGCCGGGCATTGTCGACGTGAACCTCATTCAAATCGAGCGAGGATACCACCGCGTTTGCAATTGCTTTTTCCGCGACCGCAGAATACCGTTCGATTGAATAGGAAAAAGTAGGGGCGATAATGGGGGACGAAAAAACGTCTCGGCGTAATTTGTTTCTTTTGCCGAACAGTATGATTTTCTTATGGTTTTTATTATGGGCCATTTGGCTCGTCGCCAATGCTTCATTCTCCGCGGACGTCATCATTACTGGCGGAGTTATTTCACTTCCCATTGCCTTCATCTTCGCGGCACGGGGCGCAACATGGCAGAATATCGCGCCTACGCCGAAAGGCATTTATCATTTCGTCGTCTATACGGGTGTTTTCTTCCGGGAACTGGTTGTCGCAAACATAAACGTCATGCGATGGGTTTATGCACCGCGCATTAATATCAGGCCAGGTGTCGTGCGGATCAATACTCGGCTCACGTCGCCGATCGGACGTCTGGCCTTGGCCAATTCCATTGCTTTGACCCCCGGCTCCCTTGTTCTGGACATTGAGGGTGACACGCTGCTGATCCATTGGCTCGATGTACAAACCCTTGATCGGGAAGAAGCCACCCAAGCCATCGCAGGCCCTTACGAGAAGCATCTGGAGAAGGTTTTTGGCTGATACGATCATGAATATCGCCGCAATACTGATTGTCTTCAGTATTATTTTTGGCGTTGTACGGCTGATTATCGGCAAAACAATTGTCGACCGGATTGTGGCAATCGACATGCTGACCGTGGTTTCGCTTTCGCTCATTGCGCTCTACGCACATATCTCCGGCCGCTTCATCTATCTCGATGTTGCACTGGTCTATGGCTTGCTCAGCTTTCTGGCCGTACTAGCGATCGCACGATTTCTGGAAAAAGGGCTCTAGCCAATGCTTGATCTCTTCGTCCTGCTGCTTTGCGCCAGCATATTGGCAAGCGGTGTTCTGGCGGTATGCCTGAAAAACCTGATGGCGGCCATGGTCAGCGCCGGTTTGGCCAGCCTGTTCGCCGCCGTATCCTATATTCTTCTCGCCGCCCCGGACGTGGCCATGGCGGAAGCCGCCATCGGTTCCGGTCTGGCGACCCTCATCTTTCTCTATGCCATCCGCAAGACCAGCGATGAAAAGGAGTAAGCCATGGCCGAGCTGATCGGAAGCCTGCTCGTTTTACTCGGCGCGATCCTCCTGTTTTCGGCCGGCCTTGGCCTGCTTCGCATGCCGGATGCGTTTACGCGCATTCAGGCTGGCACCAAAGCGTCCACACTCGGCAATATTCTGGTTCTTCTGGGGTTGGCATTCTATCATCCGGGGTGGGCGTTCAAGCTGCTGATCATCGCCTATTTCGTCCTCATGACCAACCCGCTTTCGTCTCACGCGCTTGCGCGCGCCGCCTATGCACTTCGCATTCCCATGGCTCCCTCCACCATCAGCGACGGTCGTGACGACGAAAGGGACCAGGCTGAAAACGGGAGGTCATCATGATCAGGCAAGGCTTCATCCTTCTCGCGCTATTGGGTTTCGGTCTGGTCTTTTTCGAATTGGCCACGAACTACAAGGAGCGGCAATCATTGCCGCCGCTCGCAGAAGCCTACGTCACGCATGCTCCCGTGGAACTGGGCGCTCCGAACATTGTCACCAGCATCCTCATCACATATCGCGGCTTCGATACGCTGGGCGAGGTTGCTGTCTTGTTCATGGTTGCCGCCAGCGTCGGCGTTCTTCTCAGCAAGACGAACGACGAAGCGGGCACCAAAGCCAGCGATCAGCAACCGGACCGCCCACCAAGCGAACTGGTGCGTCACGGCGCGGAGGTTATCCTGCCGCTCATCTTTCTTTTTGGCGCTTACGTCATCATGAACGGACATATATCAGCGGGTGGCGGCTTTCAGGGCGGAGCGGTCGTTGCATCCGGCGTCATGCTGCTATTGATCGCCTTTCCCAATTCGGAGATCAGCCACGGCTTCCTGAGCGTAACAGAGTCTCTCGCGGGTGTACTGTATGTTTGCGCGGGCGTTCTCGGCCTCATTCTGGCCGGGGGTTTTCTTGACAATCGGTTCCTGCCGCTTGGGGATTTTGGAGCCGTGTTCAGCGCTGGGGCGATCCCGCTGATATCGACTCTTCTTGGCATCAAGGTCGGTGCCGAGCTTAGCGTCATCATCGACCGGTTTCGCAGCTAGCCACAGGCGAAGGGGGATTTTCATGACGGGCCTGCCGGTTTCAAACATTCTGCTGGCGACAGGCTTCTGCCTTGTCCTGATCGGGCTTTGGGGCATGCTGACCCATCGCAACATCCTGCGAATCATCATCGGCTTCTCGCTCATCGACAGCGGAATCCACATTGTCATGGTGGCGACCGGCTACATCACAGGTGGAACAGCACCCATCATCGACAGCGCGCTCGGCAAAGCGGAGGCCGCGACCCGAACCGTTGATCCTGTACCTTCCGCACTGGTGGTCACGGCAATCGTCATCGGCTTTTCGGTCACTGCGGTCATGCTTGCTTATGCGATCCGGCTCTACAACGCCAAGAAGACGCTCTCGATAGACGCATTCACGGAGTCGAAATGGTAGAGGGCCTTTTGCAGCCGCTGAATATCTTCATCCTCGGCCTGGGCGGTGGTTTTCTTATCCCGTTGCTTTATCGCATCGGCAAACCACTGCCGCCGATCGGCTTTCTTGTTGCCCTGATCGGGATGACAGCCATTTCCGCGGCGTCCTTCTGGTCTTTGCTGAATGGCGCGCCCGCCTTTGAAATCCTGACCTCCGGCACCCTGCCCCCGCTTTCAATCAACCTTCGCCTGGGTCTGCCGGAGGGCTTCTTCGCGTTTAGCGTCAATCTTGTGGCTCTGCTGGGTGCGTGGCATTTCTGGGGTCGATTGCGTGAAAGCTATGCGGCGATGCTGCTCTATCTGATCCTGACAATGGGCATCAACGGCATGGTGATGACCAGGGATCTCTTCAACCTGTTCGTATTTCTCGAAATCGTCTCCATCGCGACCTACGGTCTTCTGGGTCTGGGCCAGACACCTGCCGCTATCGCGGCGAGCTTCAAATACGTCATGGCTACAGTCGTGGCATCAACCTTTTTCCTGCTCGGAACCGCCCTGCTCTACTATGTGACAGGCACGCTGAACATCGATGACATCGTGCAAAATCAGGCCCTCATCACCGGACCGCTCGGAACAACCGGCCTTCTTCTCGTCCTCGCCTGCCTGCTGATCGAGTTAAAGCCCTTCCCTGCTAACGGCTGGGGGCTTGACGTCTATGAAACAGCGCCAAGCGGCGTGGCTGCGCTTGTATCCGTCGGCGTTTCCGCTGGTGTGTTTTTCGCGCTTCTCAAACTCCTGCCGCTCTTTGAAAACCAGCTTTGGTTGATCGCGGCGTCCGGCGGCATAACATTCCTTTTCTCCAACCTGATCGGCCTGCGGCAAACCGGCGTTCAGCGGCTTCTTGGCTATTCCTCTATTGCCCAGATGGGACTGCTCGTCCTTTCACTGGCCTTGCTCACGGAGCTTGAGGCCGATGCAGCCATGCCGCTGGTCATCGGCGGCCTGTTCATCAATCATCTCTTCGCCAAAGCCGGTCTGTTCTGGCTTGCCGGGATTGTGAACCGGCCAAAAACTGAAGACTGGGCCGGCTTGACGAAGCGGCCTGTCATACGTCTCATTTTCGCAATTCTTCTCGTTGCGATTGCCGGCCTGCCTCCCTTTCCCGGTTTCTGGGCCAAATGGGAATTGGTCATACGGCTGGCCGATGCCGAAAAACTAGTCTGGATCGCAGTCATCCTGATTGGCTCCCTCATGGAAGCCGCCTATCTGTTCCGATGGTTTGCTCGCTCCCTGCAATCAATCGAAGAGACGACGACCGCTCCTTCGTGGATTTCACAAGGGCCGGTTATTGCCTGCGCTCTGTTGCTCCTCGCAAGCGGGGTCGTTGCCGCCAATCTGTCGCAAACTGCTTCGCTCTGGCTGTTCGCGCCGCTTTGCAGCGGATTGTTGCTTTACCTTCTGGATTGGCTTCCCGGACGCGTGAAATGCATGCTCATGCTGGTTCTGGTTCTGTTTGTCGGAGCATGGCTGATCGAAGGTACCTCCGGAATCAACCAGCTCTTCGCCATATTGTTGCTGACCGGCGGGCTCGTTGTTTCATCAGCAAGCCTCTACCGATCGGATTCCAGACCGGGTTTTTATCCACTGATGGCGGTCATGCTGCTTTCAATCGCAGCGCTCACGCGCGCTGGAACAAGTCTTGAGCTCTTCTATTGTTGGGAAGTCATCACGCTTTCTTCCTATTTCCTGATCGCGCAAAGCCCCAAAGCGAACGCGCACCTCCAATCCTTCCTTCTGTTCTCGCTGGCATCAGCCTTCTTTCTGCTGGCAGGCTTCGCGCTCGCCGCTGCCGCGAATGGCAGCACCGATCTGGCTGCGTTTCGCGTCGCCGGGCCGGATGCGAGCATCGCGGCCATACTTCTTGCCATCGGCTTTCTCATCAAGGCCGGTACGATAGGCGTTCACGTCTGGCTGCCGGGAGCTTATGCCGATGCGGAGGACGACCTTTCGGCAATCCTGTCGTCGGTGGTCAGCAAGGTCGCCATATTTGGCCTGTTTGTCGGCACCTATATGGTCATCCGCTCCGACATCGGGTTGGAACTGGCGCACGGGTTGGGCTGGATCGGGATGCTGACGACAACCATCGGCGCGCTGATGGCGCTCCACCAGAGGGACGTCAAGCGCATGCTTGCCTATTCCAGCATGAGCCAGCTGGGTTACATTGTGACGGCCATTGCCCTTATGAGCCATCTCGGCTGGGTAACAGCGCTCTATCTCGTCGCAAATCACCTGATGGTGAAGGGAATATTGTTCCTTGCCGTAGCTGGCATCGTCCTTCGCACAGGCATGCGAACATTCGACGATCTCGGCGGCCTCGCCCGGCACATGCCATTCACCTTCGCAACCGTTGTCGTCGCCTTGATCTCCATGTCGGGATTGCCTCCACTGATGGGCTTTGGCGGCAAATGGCTCCTGCTCAGCGCAATGACGGAAAAAGGATGGTACGGGTTGGCGGTCCTCGGCGTCATCGCCACCTTTGTCGGCTTCCTTTACATGACCCGCCTCGCGACAAAGATTTTCCTCAGGCCCGCCAGGACCGGGCACGTGGCAAGTGGCGAGGCGCCAGTGCTTCTCCTCGTTCCGCAATTTGTTCTCATCGTCGGGATTATCATCCTCTCATTCTACCCGAAATTACTCATGGACCCCGTGTCGCAGGTTATCGACCCCTATTTTGCATCGACGCTCGTCTGGGAGGGCATGTCGCTCGAAACGATCTATGGCTACTGGAACCCGGTTCCGGTCATGCTCGGTTCGGTCGCCATCGCGCTTTTTCTGTTTGCGGCGATCTGGTTCTACTATCAGTGGCAACCGGAATTGAAACCATCGCCCGCCGGAGGGTCGCGTGCTGAAATCTATGATTTCTACCGCCCGGGACTTGGGGGCGTTCTCACGCCGATCGCGATCATGTTCTGGGATGGGTTCTCAACAGTAATCGACGGCGCGGCGGAGTTGATCCGGAAAATCTACACCGGCAACGGCCAAAGCTATGCTTTGTATATCCTGTATTATTTTATCGCCCTCTACCTGATCAATAGCCTGCATGCAGGAACCTGACCGACTGGCCCTGCTGAGCGGCCGGTTCTCGCAGCATTAATGGGACGCAGAGCATAGTCTTGGGATTCTGAACTGATCACGTCAGGCTGATTTCAGCGTAAGAACCAGTGATCCGGGAGGGTCTGTCGATCCAGAATTCCACCGATTTGATCAAAGTTCAGGGCATCATGGTGTCGGCAACAGTGCAAAAATTTTCGATCTGGACCCTGACCGCAATGGTGGTCGGGTCCATGGTAGGCGCGGGGATCTTCTCCCTGCCGCAAGCATTCGGCAGAGCGACAGGCCCATTCGGGGCGCTGCTCGCCTGGGCTATCGCGGGCGTCGGCATGCTCATGCTGGCCTTCATCTTTCAGACCCTTTCCCAGCGCAAGCCGGATCTGGATGCAGGCATCTACGCCTATGCGAAAGCCGGCTTCGGCAACTATCTCGGCTTCCTCTCCGCCATGGGATACTGGTCCGCCGCGTGCCTCGGCAACGTCTCCTATTTCGTGCTCATCAAATCGACGCTCGGCCTGTTTTTTCCCGTGTTCGGAGACGGCAATACAATCCTTGCGGTGTTTGTTTCATCCGTGATGTTGTGGACATTTCATTCGCTGATCCTGCGCGGAGTGAAGGGCGCGGCCTTCGTCAATACGATTGTCACGATCGCCAAGATCATTCCGATCCTGCTCTTTATCGTTTTTGTAACGCTCGGCTTTCAGGCCGATATATTCGTCACGAACTTCTGGGGCGGTGAAGAAGTCAGCGCGGGAGCCATTGCCGGACAGGTCCGGTCGACAATGCTGGTAACCGTGTTCGTCTTTGTGGGCATTGAAGGCGCCAGCGTCTACTCCCGCTATGCACGGGATCGAAAGGATGTCGGCATCGCCACGGTTCTCGGTTTTCTCGGTGTGCTGTGCCTGCTCGTCCTGGTGACGATCTTCTCTTATGGCGTCATGCTGAGGAGCGATCTTGCTGCATTGCGCAACCCTTCGATGGCCGGGGTTCTCGAAGCCGTGGTTGGCCCCTGGGGCGCAATTTTTGTCAGCGTCGGATTGCTTGTTTCGGTGCTTGGCGCCTATTTGTCCTGGGTGCTTCTCGCGGCGGAAATTCTCTACTCCGCCTCAAAATACGACACGATGCCTCGTTTTTTATCCCATGAAAACAAGAATGGCGTTCCGTCAAATGCCCTTTGGCTGACGAATATCGTGGTTCAGACATTTCTGATCATCACCCTCTTCACCCAGTATGCTTTCAGGCTGGCGCTGGAACTGACCAGCTCAATGATCCTGATACCCTACCTTCTCGTTGCCGCCTATGGCTTCAAGCTTGCCTGGACGCGCGAGACATATGATGTCGACCCCCAGGGTTATCGCGGTGATTTCTTCCGGAGCGCCCTCGCGGTTCTCTATACAGCGGGGCTTATCTATGCAGCAGGTGTCGAACATCTCCTGCTTTCCGCCGTTCTCTACGGGCCAGGAACATTGCTCTTTTTCATTGCACGCCGCGAGCAGAACAAGACGATCTTCACCAAGGCGGAACTCGCGATCTTTGTCATAGCCGCACTTGGCACGATTGTAGCAATCTACAAGATTGCAACCGGCCTGATTGTCATCTAGCGGAATCTGGACATTCTGGCGCCTCCTGTACCCACATCAACCTCGACAACCACATCCTTCATTGGAGTATACGAATCGGTCTTGACGTATCGCTTGTACCCGCACTAAGAGGTCATTGACGGTTCCCCAAAGGATGACTCTGAGGGGATTAATAGGGAACACGGTGCGGACGACCCAACAGGGACCAAGACCGTGGCTGCCCCCGCAACTGTAAGCGGAGGTCGACCATCCTCGTGACGCCAAAAGATGGCGTCATGCCACTGCGAAGCTTTCTTGAAAGCCGCGCGGGAAGGCAGGTGGAAGACCAATATCTGCGAGCCAGGAGACCTGCCGTCCAGTCATAGATCCAACGTCACGGGCGGGGATGCCCGGAACAGGAGTTACCATGAAACGCACCTATTCGTGCTGCGGCATATTTATTTCCAGATCATCAACACCGGAAAGTCGCTCGGTCACCTGACCGCTTGCACACGATTTATCCTGACAAGCATCAGAGCCGTTCAAGTCGGCCTGATTTCGATCCTTCACGCTTCCGGCTCACCGATGCTGGGAACAGGCGGTCGGCAGGACATATGCATCGTTTCCGCAACCCATTTCTTTCGAAGAGAAAATCGCAATGCAACGCTTCATTTCATCAGCCGGTATTGGCTGTGCTTTTTCCACGATTTCCTTTCTTTCACTGTTGACCTTGCCTGCCGCGGCAGAACCTGCTCACTACCCCTTGACGATCCAGAATTGTGGTCAGCCCGTCACATTCGAGAAAGCGCCCGAGCGCACGGTATCCATAGGTCAAAGCACCACGGAGATCCTGTATCTACTTGGCCTTGCCGAAAAGGTTGTGGGTACGGCGGTCTGGATCGGGCCGGTTCTGGACGGTTACGAAGAAACCGACGCAAAAATTGAGCGGCTTGCCGACAACGATCCAAGCTTCGAAAGCGTTGTGGCGAAGAAGCCGGACCTCGTCACCGCGCAGTTCCAGTGGCATGTGGGGCCGGAAGGCATCGTCGCGACACCGGCGCAATTCGCGGAACTCTCCATTCCCGTCTATACGTCGCCGGCGGATTGTGCGGCAAAAGACAATAGTGGCGGCGGCGATGGTGTGCGCCACAGTGCGTTTTCGATGGACCTGATCTATCAGGAAATCAACGAACTTGCGCAGATCTTTGATGTGCAGGAACGTGGGACGGAGGTCGTCGCCAAGCTGAAAGCGCGAGAAGAAACTGCACGCAAAAAGATCGATGCAAGCGGAGTTGAAAAACATTCCGCGGTGTTCTGGTTTTCCAGCGCCGAACTGGACATCGATCCCTATGTGGCGGGCAAGAATGGCGCTCCGGGCTATATGATGTCTGCGCTTGGCATCAGCAACATCATTGATTCCGATGAGGAATGGCCCACCGTAGGCTGGGAAACAATCGTCAAGGCGAACCCCGGCATTATTGTGATCGGCAAAATGGATCGCCGCCGCTTCCCCGCCGATGATTGGGAAATCAAGATGAAATATCTCAAGTCGGATCCGGTCACGAGCATGATGCCAGCCGTCAGGGCCAATCGTATCGTGGTCATGGATGCCCAAGCCATGAACCCGACAATCCGCACGATCGAGGGAATCGAGGTGCTGGCTGAGGCAGTGGAGAAATTTGGCCTGCCGAAATGAAAAAACAAAATGGAACGATAGGTCAGGCAGGTCTTGGTTTTTCAGCACTGTTGCTCCTGATGATCGCGCTCGGACTGGGCGCGGCCATTGGCGAAACATCAATACCGTTCGATGTCGTGGCGAAGACGGTCGCAAACCGGATTTGGGGCGCAGGCTACGCGCTTGACGCCATCGATGAAGGTATTGTCTGGAACTACCGGCTCAGCCGCGCCGTCGTCGCCGCCTGCTGCGGCGCGGCGCTCGCACTTTGTGGTGTCGTTCTGCAATCGCTTCTGCGAAACGCCCTGGCCGATCCATACATCCTCGGCATTTCCGCTGGCGCATCCACCGGCGCGGTCAGCGTCGCCATTCTGGGGCTTGGTGCTGGAGTTCTCTCCTTGCCTCTCGGCGCATTTTTCGGAGCACTCGTGGCCTTCGCACTTGTGTCGCTGCTGGCGCTGAGGGCAGGTCGCGGAACCGGAGCGATCGTTCTCGCAGGCGTGGCCGGATCGCAGCTTTTTAACGCGCTGACCTCGTTCATCGTCACCAAATCGGCAAACGCCGAACAGGCGCGAGGTATCATGTTCTGGCTTCTCGGCAACTTGTCCGGCGTCCGCTGGCCCGATGTAGCGTTGGCTTTCCCCGTCGCACTGGGCGGTTTCATCATCTGTCTCTGGTATGCGCGCGCGCTCGACGCGTTCACATTCGGCGCGGAATCAGCCTCGTCGCTCGGTGTGCCCGTTCGTCGCGTCTATGCGGTTCTGATTGGAACGGCGGCGCTGATGACCGCTGTAATGGTCAGCATCGTCGGATCAATCGGCTTCGTCGGGCTTGTCATTCCGCATGCGGCCCGTTTCCTCGTTGGCGTTCGGCACGGCGCGCTGCTACCTGCGGCAGCCCTGATCGGGGCGGTGTTCATGGTCTCGGCGGATATCATTTCGCGCATCGCCATTCCCGGTCAGGTTCTGCCCATTGGCGTTATCACCGCACTGATTGGCGCACCAGCTTTCGCGCTGATTCTCAGTCGCGGGAGGGCTGCATCATGAAGCTTGATGCGAGCAATCTCGTGTGGTCGGCTGGCGGACGAAAGATCGTCGACAACGTGTCGCTTGATGTGAGGCCAGGTGAATTTCTCGGCATTATCGGACCCAACGGCTCCGGCAAGACGAGCCTCATGGCCTTGCTTTCCGGGATACGCCAGCCCCACTCCGGCGAACTCCGTCTCTCGGGGCGTCCCATGCGCACCTATTCGCGTCCCGAAATCGCACGGCAGATTGCGCTTGTCGAACAACAGGCTGAAACCACGGAGAGAATTACGGCCCGACAAGCGGTTGAACTCGGACGCACGCCGCATCTCAGCGCTTTCACGCCATGGTCAGCCAGGGACGACAGGATTGTCGCCAACGCGCTGGCAGAAGTCGGCATGAGCGGTTTCGCTTCGCGGATGTGGCACACGCTTTCGGGCGGGGAACGCCAGCGCCTGCACATCGCTCGCGCGTTGGCGCAGGAACCGCATGTTCTTTTGCTCGATGAACCAACCAATCATCTGGATATTCATCATCAGATCGGCCTGCTCGAACTCGTACGATCACAGGAGTTGACCGTTGTCGCGGCGCTCCACGATCTCAATCACGCCGCCATGTTCTGTGACCGGATCGGCGTCATGCAGGCGGGCAAAATCGTCGCGCTGGGATCACCGGCAAAGATCCTGACACCGCAGCGCATTCAATCCGCTTTCGGGGTCTCCGCACATGTGGAGCAGGACGCTGATGGCCAGTGCTTCATACGGTATCACCGCCCGAGGGTGCATTCCGAACAAACCACATTTTCAAGGAAAGAACATGCATTCTCGCATTAGGATCGCAATCGCCGTACTGATGTTCGCACTGACTGCCGTGCCCTCCGCTGCCGCCACAATCGAAGTCAAGATGCTCAATCGTGGCGCGGCGGGATCAATGGCGTTTGAGCCGGACTATGTCGAACTACAGCCCGGTGACAGCGTGAAATTCCGCGTGGGCCACAAAAGCCATAACGCCGCCTCCATCGACGGCATGGTTCCGGAAGGCTATGCGGGCTTCAAGGGGCAGATCAATGAAGAGATCGAGGTGACCTTCGATCAGCCGGGGTTCTACGGCGTCAAATGCTCCCCGCATTATGGCATGGGCATGGTGATGATGATCAAGGTCGGTGAAGTGGAGATGACGGAAGCTTTCCGGAATTTCGATGCTCCGGGCCGCGCCCGGAAGCGTTTCAGCGACATCATCATGCGCATCGAAAAGGCGGCCGAATGACGGCCCATCCCCATTCCCGGAACTTCAATCTCAAGGAAGAAATCCGCGACTACTGGTCAAGGCGTTCGGAAACATTTGATCTCGCCTTCGGGCACAGGATACCGCCGGGGCCAGAATTCGACGCCTGGCAAAAGCCGGTTCGCGATCACCTTGGGACCGAGCCTCTTAAAGTGCTGGAACTTGCTTGCGGCACCGGCGAAGTGACCCACCTGATCCATGACCTTGGTCATGAGGTGACAGCGCTCGATTTCTCCGAGGCAATGCTCGCCGTCGCACGACGAAAACATGCCGGAAAGAATCGTTTGGACTTCCTTCTGGCCGATGCGGAAAACACGATGGAGCCAGATGACGTCTATGATGCTGTCATTTGCCGGCATCTCGTCTGGACGCTGACGCAACCCGAAGCGACACTTCATGAATGGCATCGCATCCTGAAACCGGGCGGCAAGCTTCTCATCTTTGACGGGGATTGGGCCAAGCCGACCCGATTGGGACGTTTCGCCTCCTTCTTTATCCGCCAGATTGATCGGATCGTCGGTCCCGACAATCATTATGACGGGGCGATGAGCGACCGTCATGCGGCCATCATGCAAGCCTTGCCCTTCGGCGCCGGGCTCACCAGCACTAAACTCGTTCCGTTGCTGAATAGCGCCGGCTTTTCCGAGATTGAACTATCTTCCCACGCGCCTATCGCTGCGGCACAAAGGAAAAACGCAAACCTTCGCAACAGATTGAGAACACTGGTTTATCGCCGTTTCATCCTGTGCGCGCGCAAGAATACAGCCTCCACTTCCTGAACCGAACACCGGACGGCTCACACGCCCAGATAGCGGTCCTGTAGTTCGTCGGAGAGTTTCTGCGGCACACCGGTCCAGACATTGCGTCCCTTTTCAAGGATCACGCAACGATCGGCCACGGGCAAGAGTTCCGACAGGGTTTTATCAACGACAAGAATCGACTGCCCTCTGTCCTTGAGCTCGCGGATCGCTTTCCAGATCTCCTGCCTGATGACGGGTGCCAGGCCCTCCGTTGCTTCATCGAGGACGACGAGGTCGGGGTTGGTCATCAAGGCCCGCCCCACCGCAAGCATCTGTTGTTCACCGCCAGAAAGCGTGCGCGCATATTGCTGGCTGCGCTCCGCCAGACGCGGGAACAGGTTGTTCACCTCCGATATCGTCCATTCGCCGCTGCGCGCTGACGCCAGAAGATTTTCCGCGACAGTGAGATTGGGAAAGCAGCGACGGCCTTCCGGTACCAGCCCAAGACCCAATCGGGCAATCCGGTAGGGCTTCATCGCCGAGATATTCCGGCCATGAAAACTGATACTGCCCTTGCGCAAGGGAGACAGGCCAAAGATCGAGCGGATAGTCGTCGTCTTGCCCATGCCGTTTCGGCCCATCAGCGCCACGACCTCACCTTGCGCCATTTGCAGATCCACCCCGAAAAGCGCCTGCGAAGCGCCATAAAATGTCTCCACGCCTGAGAGTTCAAGCAGCATTACACGCTCTCCCCCAGATAGGCTTCCCGCACCTGGCGGTTACCGCGAATTTCATCGACCTTGCCGGTTGCGACCACGCGCCCGTAGACGAGAACAGAAATGCGATCCGCCAGCGCGAAAACTGCATCCATATCATGCTCGACAAGCAAAATGGGCGCTTCGTGCCGTAATTCATCGAGGAATGCAGTCAATTGTTTCGACCCCTCCGGCCCCATGCCCGCCATGGGCTCGTCCAGCAGGAAAGCCCCGGACTTCAGCGCCAGAACAATGGCGATTTCCAATTGCCGCCGCTCTCCATGGGACAGCTCGGCGCTCGGAAGGTTCGCGCGGCCAGAAAGCTCGACCCGCTCCAGAATGGCGAAAGCTTCATCCTTCAATGACGCATCATGCATGACTGGCCGCCAAAAATCGAAGCTCGATCCCTGTCGGGACTGAAGCGCCAGCATGACATTGCGCAGCGCTGAATATTCCGGCATCAGCGATGAGACCTGAAAGGTGCGTCCAAGGCCAAGCCGGGCCCGCTGCGCCACGCCAAGGCCGGAGATATCACGACCCATGAATGTGATCGACCCACTGTCATGCGTGATCGTTCCGGCGATCTGATGAATCAGTGTCGACTTGCCTGCCCCATTTGGGCCGATCAGCGCGTGGATTTCGCCTGCGCGCAGATCAAGACTGACGTCGTCAGTTGCTTTCAGCGCTCCGAAGGTTTTTTTCAGATTGCGTATTTCAAGGATTGGCTCAACCATGACGCATCTTCCCTGCGATAAGGCCGATAACGCCGCCACGGGCAAAAATCACAACGGCCAGAAGGATCAATCCGAGGAATAATTGCCAATGCTCGACCATTCCCCCGAGCGCGAATTCAAACAATACATAGAGAATGGCGCCAGCGACCGGACCAAACAGCCGCCCCGTCCCGCCAAGAATAATGAGAACGATCAGTTCTCCTGACATGTGCCAGGAGAACATGGTCGGGCTGACGAAGCGATTAAGATCGACAAACAGAGCCCCGGCCAGAGCCGTGATCATGCCAGACAGGACAAAAGCGGCCAGTCGAATCCTGAACGGTCTTATGCCGATCGAAGCCAGTCGAACCTCGTTCTGCCGCGCGCCTTGCAGGGCCGCGCCGAAGCGTGAATCGCGGATACGGCAAAAAGCGAATATGGCGAGCAGCAGAAGTCCATAGGCAATGAGAAAGAAACTGACCGGATCAAGCGTGTTGAGCCCCGGAAAGCTGTTGCGCACATAGATCGACAGCCCGTCCTCGCCACCATAGGCGGGCCAGGAAATGGCGAAATAATAGATCATCTGCGCAAAGGCGAGCGTGATCATGATGAAATAGACGCCCGAAGTGCGCAAACTGATCGCACCGATTGCGAACGCCACCAATCCCGCAATGATCATGGCCACCGGCCAGATGAGCAGCATCTGGTTGGTGGCCGGAATGCCAAACAGCAAAGGCGTCTGGTCGAATGCATGGCTCGCGAGTATCCCCGCCACATAGCCTCCGATTCCGAAAAAGGCCGCATGGCCGAAAGACACAAGCCCGCCAAGGCCCAGCGCCAGGTTAAGCCCGGTTGCAGCCAGCGCCAGAATGGCAATACGCGTGGCCAGTGTGATGTAGAAGGGCTCGCCCGCAGTGTTGGCCGCAAGCACCGCAACAGGCAGCACCAGCGCCAGAATGACATTAAGAAGTTTTTCGCGGTTCATTGCCATCCCTTCACGCATTGGCGGCAAACAGGCCCTTGGGCCGCAGCGTCAGGATGATGGCCATGACGATGTAAATGAGCATTGAGGCGACAGCGGTTCCGGCCGTTGCCGCCTGCGAAGGCTCCATGAACGCCGCAAACAGCTTCGGCAGCAGGAAGCGCCCCATCGTATCGACAATCCCGACAAGGACCGCGCCCGCAAGCGCGCCCTTGATCGAACCGATGCCACCGATAACGATCACCACAAAGGCGAGGATGAGAACCGGCTCACCCATGCCAACCTGCACCGATTGCAACGCGCCGACCATGGCACCGGCAAGCCCGGCAAGCGCTGCGCCAAGGGCAAAGACAATCGTGTTGAGCTTGGCGATATCGACGCCAAGCGCGCCGATCATTTCGCGGTCTGATTCACCCGCGCGAATGCGCATGCCGAGCCGTGTCCTTGAAATCAGGAGATAGAGCCCGACGGCAACCACAATTCCGGCTGCGATAATCGCAAGCCGGTAAAGCTGGTATTGCGCTCCGCCGGGCAGCGTGACCGAACCTTGCAGGATCGGCGGAATATCGAGATAGAGTGGGAAGGAACCGAAAATCCACCGCGTTGCGTCTGAAAAGATCAGGATCAGGGCAAAGGTCGCTAGAACCTGGTCCAGATGGTCCCGGCTGTAGAGCCGCCTGATCACGGTCATCTCCACGATTGCGCCTGCCGCCGCCGCCGCAATCAGGCTTGCTGCAAGCCCGATCCAGAACGAACCGGTATAAGCCGCAACAACCGCGCAGGCAAAAGCGCCGATCATGTACAGCGATCCGTGCGCCAGATTGATGACGCCCATCACACCGAAGATCAGCGTGAGACCGGCAGCCATGAGAAAGAGCATGACGCCGAATTGCAGTCCGTTCAGAAGCTGCTCGATGAAAAGTGCAGACGACAAGGTTCCGTCCAATCATTCAGAATGGGTGCCTGTATACCAAAACCCTGCGAAGTTTTGCGCTTCGCAGGGTATGGAGCAGTCAATTACATCTTGCAGTCGGCTGCGTAGGCATCCTGATGATCGGTGAAAGTCGTCGCAATGATCTTGTTCGTCAGCACGCCGTCCTCCTTGATCACCTCGCGGATGTAGATGTCCTGAATAGGATGGTTGTTGTTGCCGAACTTGAACTTGCCGCGAACCGAGTCGAATTTCGCTTCCTTGAGTGCCGCGCGGAATGCATCCTTGTCGCTGATGCCCGTTTTGGCCGCAGCCGAGAGGATCAGATTGGCGGCATCATAGCCCTGGGTCGCATAGAGCGAAGGCAGCCGGCCATACTCGGTCTTGAAGGCTTCGACATATTGCTTGTTGGCTGCGTTATCGAGATCCTTCGACCAATGGGATGAATTCTTGACGCCAATCGCAGCATCGCCAATCGCAGCAAGAACATCTTGATCAAACGAGAAACCGGGCCCCATAACCGGCGTTGAAACGCCCGACTGGGAATATTGCTTCATAAAGGCAATGCCCATGCCGCCCGGCAGGAAGAAATAGACCGAGTCAGCGCCTGATGCGCGGATCTGGGCAATCTCAGCCGCGTAGTCGGTCTGGCCCACTTTCGTATAGATTTCGCCAGCCAGTTCGCCCTTGTAGAAGCGCTTGAACCCGGTCAGCGCATCCGTACCGGCCGGATAGTTCGGAGCCAGAATAAACGTCTTTTTGTAACCGGCTTCATTGGCATAGTTGCCGACGCCCTCGTGCAGATTGTCGTTCTGGTAGGCGGCGTTGAAGTAATTCGGGTCGCATTTTTCACCCGCCAGAGCCGACGGACCGGCATTGGTGGAGATATAGAACTTGCCTTGCGCGACGACGGACGGCACCACGGCCATGGCCAGATTGGACCAGACAATACCGGTCAGAATATCGACCTTATCGCTTTGGACCATCTTGTCGGCGATCTGCACGGCCAGTTCGGGCTTCTGCGCATCATCCTCTACAACAATCTCGATGTCCTTATTGCCAGACTGCTTGAGCGCCAGAAGAAACCCATCGCGAATGTCGATGCCAAGTCCGGCACCACCGCCGGAAAGAGTGGTGATCATGCCCACCTTCAGCGGCTCGGCCATCACGGCGCCCGACAGCGTCATTCCCAATCCCAAAATTGCCGTTGCTACTCGTTTCATATCTGTTCCCTCTTGGTTTTTGTCGTTCAGTTCAATTACAAAACACGGGCGGTTGCAAGCCGCCGGCAGGCGTTCTCTCTTTTCAGATACATAAAAGCCTGCGCGTCAACGGATGATCGGGTTCGGCCAACCCCTCCAGGACGGTGAAATGATTTTTGCCCGGCTCCTCCATGGAATCGATCATGCAATCAAAGCCGTGCCAGGCATTGGCAAGCAATGCATTCTGCCGAATGAATTCAGGCAACTCCGCTGCTCCAACCCAGGCGGTAATATCCATGTCGTCAAGAGGCTCAAGCAGTGCCGGGCTCTCGGCCCGCGCTTCCGACAGATCAAGCCGCAACCGCTCATTCATGGCGGTTCTCAACAAGGGCCGCAGGTCGCTCAGGCAGGAAATCGGCAATATCTTGCGCAAGCGACTGCGTATTTGTGGCGGTAGCGGCGACGTCGATGATGCCATTCGAGCAACAAGATGCCCGCCCACCGAATGTCCTGCAAGATGGATAGGGCCTGCGACCATCCCGGCCGCCCGGGCAATCGCCGCACCGGTTTGCACAGTGATTTCAGCCACCCGCGCCTCGGGACACAAAACATAGGAGGGAACCGCGACAGCAAACCCATGCGCCAGTGGACCCGCAGCAAGGAACGACGAAAAAGATTTGTCGAGCCGCAGCCAGTAGCCGCCGTGAACGAAGACCACCAGTCCCCGCGGCTGCGCCTCCGGCAGGAAAAGATCGAGGACGTTTCGCGCATTGGGGCCATAGCTTATATCGCCATACAGGCGCTCGCTGGCGGCCATCCCGCTGCGAAATTCATGCGAGACAGCTTGCCATTTCGGAGGGTAATCCGCCGAATTGGCCACATGGTCCACATTTGAATAAGCCTGATCCCAGTCCATCCCCCACCCGACGTTCATTTGCCCAGCCCAACGGCGAGCCCATGCCGATCCGGCATTGAAACCCACTCGTGCAAAGAGACGTTCAGCCCATGGTTATCCATAAACTATCCCGTCAAGGCAACCACTCATGATGAAATATCGTCACAAAAGAAAAATAATTTCAAGCATGAAATTTCAAGCTTGAAATTATTTTTTTTGGTGCCACCATGAAGCGCATCGACGTTAGAGACAGTATCATTTGCATGCGACCAATCAGAAGATCGGCTTGTGCTAAAGGGTACCGTCTCAGCCAAGGTTTCAGTGTTGCCCGTTTTCCGCAGAGGCGCGTCCCATGAGCAATTCAAACGAACGAGCGCTTTCCGGACAGGTTCGGACCGACGTTACAAAGCAGAGCCTTCGCGTCTGGCTGAAGATGCTGAAAGCCTCCAGACACATCGAAGCGCTGGTCCGCGAAAAGCTGCGGGAGGAATTTGATACAACCCTGCCACGCTTCGACGTTATGGCAGCGCTCTATCGTTATGAAAGCGGGCTGAAAATGTCGGAGCTTTCGGCTGCGCTGCGGGTGTCCAACGGCAACGTCACCGGAATCATCGAACGTCTGGTCGCCGACGGCGCGGTGCTGCGCGTACCTGTCGCCGGAGACCGGCGCGCGATGCAGGTCTGCCTGACTCTGAAAGGCCGCGAGGAATTTTCGGTGATGGCTGCGGCTCACGAGCGCTGGATCAATGAGATCATGGGCGTTCTGTCCACCGACCAGTCGATGCAGTTGCTGGCAATCATGGATGCGATCGAGCATTCACACGCCCTCCACGACGAACACGACTAGGCCCTGGCAGGGAGAGAAACGCGGCAAAGGGAAGAAGAGCACCAATTTCCAGAGCGAGGCTTCGGGTAACGAGCCCCATCCACATCATACGTCAATTAAAAAAATAAATTGCAGGACAAGAACTTGCAGGGGAACACAGATGTTAGGACCAACGGCACATACGGACCATTTTACCAGAGACAATCTTCCCCCGGTGGAAGAATGGCCGGAACTATCGACAAGCATTTTCCGGTATCCCGAGTGGTTGAATGCCGGGGTGGAACTTACCGACGCAATGGTGGCCAAGGGATTCGGAGACAATGTCGCGCTGATTGGCAATGGGCGTCGGCGCACCTACAAGGAACTGACCGACTGGACCAACCGGATCGCTCATGTGCTGGTGGAGGATTATGGCGTTGAGCCGGGAAACCGCATCCTGATCCGCTCCGCCAACAATCCGGCGATGGTGGCTTGCTGGCTGGCCGCAACCAAGGCAGGCGCGGTCGTGGTCAACACCATGCCGATGCTCCGCCCCGGCGAATTGACAAAGATCGTCGACAAGGCGGAAATCAGCCTGGCGCTTTGCGACACCCGCCTTCTGGAAGATATGGGACTATGCGCCAAAGACAGCGCCTTTCTCAGGCGCGTCGTCGGCTTCGACGGAACAGCCAATCACGATGCCGAGCTCGACCGAATGGCACTCGACAAGCCGGTGCGCTTCGATGCCGTCAGGACCGGGCGGGACGATGTTGCTCTTCTCGGCTTTACCTCCGGCACAACGGGCGAGCCGAAGGCGACCATGCATTTTCATCGCGATCTCCTGATCATAGCCGATGCGTATGCGAAGGAAGTTCTGAACGTGCGCCCCGACGATATTTTCGTCGGTTCCCCGCCCCTCGCCTTTACCTTCGGGCTTGGCGGCCTTGCGGTTTTTCCGTTGCGCTTTGGTGCTGCGGCAGCTTTGCTGGAGCAGGCGACACCACCGAAAATGGTCGAGATCATCGAAACCTACAAGGCGACAATCAGCTTCACTGCTCCGACCGCCTATCGCGTCATGCTTCAGGCCATGGATGAAGGCGCGGACCTGTCATCGCTGCGCATAGCAGTGTCTGCTGGTGAAACCCTGCCCGGCCCGGTTTATGAAGCGTGGATGGAAAAGACCGGCAAGCCCATGCTCGACGGGATCGGCGCAACTGAAATGCTCCATATTTTCATCAGCAACCGATTGGGGGATTCCTCGCCCGGCCAGACCGGCAAGCCCGTCACGGGCTATCAGGCCATGATCGTCGACGAAGCGATGAATGAACTGCCGCGAAACCAGATCGGCAGGCTTGCCGTGCGCGGTCCGACCGGATGCCGGTATCTGGCCGACAATCGGCAGAAGAACTATGTCCGCGATGGCTGGAACCTCACCGGCGACAGCTTTTATCAGGACGACAACGGGTATTTCCATTTTGCCGCCCGCGCCGACGACATGATCGTTACGGCCGGTTACAATATTGCCGGACCAGAGGTAGAAGCCGCCTTGCTAACCCATCCCGACGTTCAGGAGTGCGCGGTCATCGGCGCTCACGACGAAACGAGGGGTCAAATTGTCGAGGCGCACATCGTCTTGCGCGCCAATGTCGCCGCCGATGCCGAGACGGTCAAGCGTCTGCAAGATCACGTCAAGCAGGCAATCGCTCCATATAAATATCCGCGCTCCGTCAAATTTATCGATGCGTTGCCCAAGACCGTGACGGGAAAAATTCAGCGTTTCATGCTGCGGCAAGCGGAACATCAATAGCCTTA
The DNA here is from genome assembly GCA_050726055.1 of Phyllobacterium sp. Classification (GTDB taxonomy): domain Bacteria; phylum Pseudomonadota; class Alphaproteobacteria; order Rhizobiales; family Rhizobiaceae; genus Phyllobacterium. The sequence goes on from JBOHIW010000010.1 coordinate 25,870, forward strand.
CGAGGAGGGTTTTGCATGCGTATCGTCTGTATTGGAGGAGGTCCGGCCGGATTGTATTTCGCGCTTCTGATGAAGAAGTTGCACCCGGAACATTCCGTCAGGGTTGTAGAGCGTAACCGGCCTTATGATACTTTCGGCTGGGGCGTGGTGTTCTCCGATGCCACCATGGAATCCATGAGGGAATGGGATCCGGAGAGTGCCGCAGAAATTCAGGATGCCTTCAATCATTGGGACGATATCGAGGTTCTGTTCAAGGGCACACGCCAGCGCACCTCAGGCCATGGCTTTGTCGGCATTGGCCGCAAAAAGCTGCTGAATATTTTGCAACGACGCTGCGAGGCGCTGGGCGTCGAGCTGATTTTTGAAACCGATGTCGACAGCGATCTCGATTTCCCGGATGTTGACCTGATCATCGCGTCCGATGGTGTCAATTCGAAAATCCGCAATCGTTATACGGAGATTTTCCAGCCCGACATGGTGACGCGACCAAACCGCTTCATCTGGCTCGGCACTACCAAGCTTTACGACGCGTTCACTTTCGATTTCCGCAAGACCGATCACGGCTGGTTCCAGTCGCATATCTACAAGTTCGACGACAAGACCTCGACCTTCATCATCGAGACCACCGAAGATGCCTATCAGGCGCATGGTCTGGGCGAGATGAGCCAGGATGAATCCATCGCATTCTGCCAGGATCTGTTCGCCGAAGTGCTCGACGGCGGTGAGTTGATGTCCAATTCACGCCATTTGCGCGGCTCGGCATGGTTGAATTTCAACCGCCTGATCTGCGGCAAATGGAGCCACTTCAACGGCAATTCGCATGTCGTGTTGATGGGCGATGCGGCACACACCGCACATTTCGCCATTGGCTCGGGCACCAAGCTTGCCATCGATGACGCCATAGAGCTGACGCGTCAGTTTCAGGAGCACGGGCACGACAAGGATAAAATCCCCGCGGTTCTGGAAACTTATGAAGAAATCCGCCGCGTTGACGTCGCCCGCATCCAGAATGCGGCCCGCAACGCGATGGAGTGGTTCGAGGTGGTTGGTGACCGCTATGCCGACGTGCTGGAGCCGGAACAGTTCATGTATTCGATGCTGACGCGTTCGCAGCGCATCAGCCATGAAAATCTGCGCCTGCGCGACGCCGACTGGCTGGAAGGCTATGAGCGCTGGTTTGCCGAAAATTCCGGTCTCGCCGCCACCAATGGCCGGGCGCTGCCGCCGATGTTCACGCCTTACACCGTCCGCGACGTGACCTTGCCAAACCGTATCGTCGTTTCGCCCATGGCGATGTATTCGGCAACCGACGGCCTGATCAATGACTTTCACATGGTGCATCTGGGATCGCGTGCCATGGGTGGCGCAGGCTTGATTTTTGCCGAGATGACATGCGTTTCACCCGATGCGCGCATCACGCCGGGCTGCCTGGGGTTGTGGAACGATGAACAAGCCGCCGGGTGGAAGCGTCTGGTTGATTTCGTCCATGGCAATTCCACAGCCAAGATCGGCATCCAGATCGGCCATGCGGGCCGCAAGGGCGCGACCAAAGTGGCCTGGGAAGGCATCGACCAACCGGTCGAGAGCGACGGCTGGGCGCTCTATTCGGCTTCTGCCCTGCCCTATCTGGAGCATAGTGTGGTACCTAAGCCCATGGACCGCGCCGACATGGACCGCGTGAAGGCCGACTTCGTGCGCGCCGCCGAATATGCGGCATCCACCGGTGCCGACTGGCTGGAATTGCACTGCGCGCACGGCTATCTGCTGTCGAGTTTCCTGTCGCCCATCACCAATTTGCGTGACGACGAATATGGCGGCTCCCACGAAAACCGCGCCCGCTATCCACTGGAAATATTTGAAGCGGTGCGCGCGGTCTGGCCACAGGACAAGCCGGTTTCGGTGCGTCTGTCGTGCCATGACTGGACGGAAGGCGGCAACACGCCGGACGATGCGGCGATCTTTGCCAAGATGTTCAAGGATGCTGGCGCCGATGTGATCGACTGCTCGTCGGGTCAGGTGACCAAAGCGGAAAGGCCGATCTATGGCCGTCTGTTCCAGACGCCGTTCTCCGACAAGATCCGCAATGAAGTCGGCATTCCCACCATCGCGGTTGGCGCAATATCGGAAGCTGACCACGCCAATTCCATCATTGCCGCTGGTCGCGCCGATCTTTGCGCCATAGCACGTCCGCATCTGGCCGACGCCTCATGGGCGCTGCATGAAGCATCCAGGATCGGCATCAGATCGATTGCCTGGCCAAAGCAGTATCAATCGGCCAAGTATCAATATGAGGCCAATCTGGAACGTGCGGCGCAAGCAAAATAATCGGAGTGGAGCGAGCGACATGACGATGCAAAAGCTCAAGAATCATCATGCGCTCATCACCGGAGCCGGAAGCGGCATCGGGGCGGCGATTGCCCGCGCGCTTCATGCGGAGGGCGCAAGGGTCACGCTGGCCGGTCGCCGTGCCGAACCTTTGCAGCTCGTGGCCAAGGAACTGGGGGCCGAGCAAACTTTCGTCGCCGCTGATTTCGATGTCACCGATCAGGCGGCGATTGAAGCGGGGCTGGCAGCGGCGCGTGAAGCTTCCGGCCCGGTGACAATGCTGATCAACAATGCCGGCCAGGCGCCGAGTGCCCCATTTGAGAAAACCGGGCTTGATTTGTGGGAAAGCGTGCTGTCGATCGATCTCACCAGCGTGTTTCGACTGACGCAGGCTATTTTGCCAGACCTGAAAGCCCATGGCGAAGGCGCGCGCATCATCAATGTCGCATCTACCGCCGGATTGACCGGCTATGCCTATGTGTCGGCCTATTGCGCCGCCAAGCATGGCGTGGTCGGGCTGACACGCGCTTTGGCGCAGGAACTGGCGCGCACTGGTATCACCGTCAATGCGGTCTGCCCCGGCTTCACCGATACGCCGATCATCCAGAGGTCTGTCGCAGAGATTGTCGCCAAGACCGGCCGCACCCCCGAACAGGCACTGGCAGCCTTTACCAAAGCCAATCCACAGGGGCGGCTGATACAGCCTGAGGAAGTTGCCGATACAGTCGTCTGGCTCGCTTCGCCCACCAGTTCATCGATCAACGGTCAGGCCATCGCCGTGGCCGGGGGAGAGATTTAATATGACGAACCATGCCATAATGAGCAGCACCTTACGCCCGTTCAAGGATTATAAGCCAAAGCATTTTCTTTGGCAGACCAGTGAAGATGGCCGCATGGCCACACTTCGCCTCAACCGTCCGGAACGCAAGAATCCGTTGACCTTTGAAAGCTATGCCGAGATGCGCGATCTGTTCCGCGACCTCGTCTATGCCTCTGACGTGCGCACGGTGGTTCTGACTGGTTCCGGCGGCAATTTCTGTTCCGGGGGCGATGTGTACGAAATCATCGAACCACTGACCAAGATGGCGATGCCAGACCTGATTGCCTTTACCCGCATGACCGGCGATCTGGTCAAGGCCATGCGCAAATGCCCGCAGCAGATCATCGCCGCCGTCGATGGTGTCTGCGCCGGTGCCGGAGCAATCCTTGCCATGGCATCGGATTTGCGCGTGGCAACACCGGAAGCCAAAACTGCGTTTCTGTTTACCCGCGTAGGATTAGCCGGCGCTGATATGGGTGCATGCGGAATTCTGCCGCGCCTTATCGGTCAGGGTCGCGCGAGCGAACTGCTTTATACGGGCCGCTCAATGTCGGCGGATGAAGGCCATGCATGGGGCTTTTATAACGCGCTGCACGCCTCCACTGATCTGGAAGCGGAAGCGACCAAATTGGCGCGCTCGATTGCCGATGGCCCATGGTTTGCTCATGGCATGACCAAAACCATGCTCAATCAGGAATGGGCGATGGGCATCGACGAGCTGATCGAGTCCGAAGCTCAGGCACAGGCGATTTGCATGGCGACGCAGGATTTTCGCCGTGCATTCGAAGCCTTCGCCGCTAAGAAACGCCCGATCTTTGAAGGGAATTAATGCATGAAAAGCGCTCTTGAAGGCCCGACGCGCGATCATCTTGACTGGCCATTTTTCGATGAGAGCCATCGTGAGACCGTTGCCAGGCTGGATGCTTTCGCAGCATCCGGCGTTCTTGATTCCATCGATCATCGTGATGCTGACAATAGCTGCCGCAAGCTGGTGCGCACGCTCGGTGATGCCGGTCTGCTGGCCGTTGCGACGGGCAATTCCGGAAAAGATGCAATCGATTCACGCGCCGTGTGCCTGACCCGAGAAACACTGGGCTGGCATGATGGGCTGACCGATTTCGCCTTCGCCATGCAGGGGCTTGGCACCGGCGCTATCGGTCTTTCCGGATCGGAGGCGTTGAAAGAAGCCGTGCTGCCGAAAGTAACGTCCGGCGAATGGCTTTCCGCCTTTGCGCTGTCGGAAGAAAATGCAGGCTCGGATGTAGCCGCGATGAGCTGCGCTGCCGTAAAAGACGACGATCACTATGTGCTCGACGGCGAAAAGACCTGGATTTCCAATGGCGGCATCGCCGATGTCTATACGGTTTTTGCCCGTACCGGCGAGCAGCCGGGCACGCGTGGCATTTCTGCCTTTGTTGTCTATGCGACCGATCCGGGCTTTTCGATTGCCAAGCGCATTGACGTGATCGCGCCGCATCCGCTGGCCACCATCCGCTTCGACAATTGCCGTATTCCGGCGGACCGTTTGCTGGGTGCGCCCGGCGAAGGGTTCAAGATTGCCATGCGGACACTGGATATTTTCCGCGCTTCCGTTGCCGCAGCCGCTGTAGGTTTTGCCCGCCGTGCATTGGATGAAGCTCTCTCCCATGCCAAAACGCGTCCGATGTTTGGGGCAAAGCTTGCCGATCTGCAACTGACGCAGGCAGCGCTTGGCGATATGGCGACCGGCATCGATGCAGCAGCACTGCTTACCTATCGCGCTGCATGGCGTCGTGATGTGCAGAAACGGCCAACCACGCGCGAAGCCGCCATGGCAAAGATGACGGCAACGGAAACCGCACAACAGGTCATTGACCGCGCCGTGCAGATGTTTGGCGGGCGCGGCGTTGCCAGCGGCGAAATCGTAGAGAGCCTTTATCGTGAAATCCGCGCGCTGCGCATCTATGAAGGCGCAACCGAAGTGCAAAAACTCATCGTCGCCCGCGAGATGCTCAATAACCAGTTATAGAGCGCCGATCTGATCGAATCGGATCGGCGCTCCAACACCTTGATTTAACGCGTATCTTATCCGAAAGCCGTTTCACACTTTTCGGGATGCGCTCGACGAACCGGCAGATGCCGACAATCATCTGGAGAAGATATGAACAAGATCCTGCAACCTGAAGGCTGGGCTGCGCCCATTGGTTATTCGAACGGTATCGAAGCCAAAGGCCGTACGGTTTTTGTTGGCGGGCAAATTGGCTGGAACGACCAATGCCAGTTCGAGACCGATGACTTCGTCGAACAGGTTCGCCAGACCCTGAAAAACATAGTTGCCGTGCTGGCTGTTGCCGGTGCCGGACCAGAGCATATCACCTCCATGACCTGGTATTTCACCGACAAGCAGGAATATCTGGCCAATATGAAGGGGCTGGGGCGAGCCTATCGTGACGTCATCGGCAAGAATTTTCCGGCCATGGCAGCGATGCAGGTGATGGCACTGGTCGAAGATCGCGCAAAAATCGAAATTCAGGCAACTGCCGTCATCCCTGAATAATTCCGACCGTGGCGCCTGTTTTCAACTGGTGCTCCGTTTGCTTTGAAAGACTTCGCCATGAACGCGTCAGCCAATACCTTCGCCTTTTCCGATGCCGTTTCCGGAGAAATCCGCGATACCATTCTGATGGTCATCATCGATAATACACCGGTCAATGCAGTATCTGCGGCGGTGCGCGAAGGACTTTTGGCGGCGCTGGAAGCAGCGCGAAAAGACGCAAAGATCAGGGGCCTCGTGATAACCGGTGCGGGCAAAACCTTCGTCGCCGGTGCCGACATCAAGGAATTTGGCAAGCCACCGGTAGAGCCGACCTTGCCACAAATCGTCGAACAGATTGAGGCGATGGATAAGACCGTCGTGGCCGCGCTCAACGGCGCAGCGCTGGGCGGCGGATTGGAAATAGCCCTCGCCTGCCATTATCGCGTGGCGGGCAGCAAAGCCATTTTTGGCATGCCGGAAGTGAAGCTCGGCATTGTTCCGGGCGCTGGTGGCACGCAACGCTTGCCCCGGTTGATCGGCGCTACATTGGCTCTCGACCTGATCGGTACAGGTCGCAATATGAAAGCCGATGACGCGCTCCGCTGTGGCCTGATCGATGAAAAATCTGATGCATTGATCGACGCTGCCATTGCGCTTGCGCAAAACAATGTTCCGCGTCGCACCGGCGCGTTGATCACGCCTGAGGCCAATGCTGATGAATTCGCCAAGGTTGCGGCCAGTATCCGCGCCAAGGCGCGCGGCCAGCAGGCTCCGCTTGAAGTCATTCGGTTGGTGGAGGTCGCGTCAAAAACCCCGGCGGCAGACGGGCTGGCAGAAGGGATTGCCGATGAGCGCGCAACATTTGTGCGGCTTCGCGACAGTGATGAAGCCGCAGCCCTTCGTCATGTGTTCTTTGCCGAGCGTGACGTTCGCAAGGTCGATGGATTGGATGGCGTAACACCACGCAGCGTCAACACCATCGGCGTGGTTGGAACCGGCCTGATGGGCTCCGGCATCACCGTTGCAGCGCTTGATGCTGGCTACACAATTATCGGTGTCGAACAGACCGCAGAGGCTGCCGCAAAAGGTCTGGAGCGTATCACCGGCCTGATCGAGCGCAATTTCAAATCCGGCCGCATCTCGGCGGAAAAACTGGCCGAGCAGAAGGCGCGCCTGTTGGTGACAGCCGAAGCGGAAAAGCTGACTATTGCTGATTTGGTCATCGAAGCGGTGTTCGACGATTTCGCCGTGAAAACTGCACTGTTCCAGCGCCTTGATAGCATTGTGCGCGAAGACGCCATTCTTGCCACCAATACCAGTTATCTCAACCCGGATGACATCGCTGCGGCCACCAGACATCCGGAACGCGTGATTGGCATGCATTTCTTCTCGCCGGCCAATATCATGCGGCTGGTGGAAGTGGTGCGCGGAGCAAAGACGGCCCTGGACGTGCTTGCCACGGGGGCGGATGTCGCCAATCGCATGCGCAAGCTGCCGGTCGTCACGGGCGTGTGCGAAGGCTTTATCGGCAATCGCATTTTCTCCGCCTATCGCCGCGAAGCCGAGTTTCTGCTCGAAGATGGCGCACTGCCGCAGGATATCGATGCAGCATTGGAAGATTATGGTTTCGCCATGGGGCTGTTTGCCGTCAACGACATGGCAGGACTGGAAATCGCCTGGGCGCGGCGCAAACGTCAGGCGGAAACACGCGACCCGTCAGAACGCTATGTCGATATCGCCGATCGCTTGTGCGAAGCTGGGCGTTTTGGCCAGAAATCCGGGCGCGGCTGGTATCTTTACGAAGATGGCAAGCGTGTAATCGATCCGGCGGTAACCCAGATTATCGAAGAAGCGCGCACCGCAAAAAACATTGCTCCGCGCAGCTTCAGCATGGCCGAATTGCAACAGCGTCTGCTCAAAGCAATGGCTGATGAAGGTCAGGCGTTGCTGGATGAGGGTATCACCGCACGCGCCAGCGATATCGATCTGGTGCTGATCAACGGCTATGGGTTTCCGGCACACAAAGGCGGACCGATGTTTGCCTATCGAACAATTCGGAACGCCGGGATATAAACACCCCGGGCTCGTTTACGCATTCTATTCCAGGCGATAGGGCGTGGACTGGCGCATGTAGTGATCGACAAGCAATTTTCGCTTGAAAGGCGGCACCGCGCGGCTCGCGCAATTGGATCGTTCGCAGATGCGGCACGAAATCCCGATCGGATCGAAAGCCGCGCGGTTTTCGAGATCGAGATTATCTGCATAGACGAAGGCGTCGGCATAGGAAACCTCGCAGCCGAGAGCCAGCGCATAGGTGGGCTGCAACGGTCGGAAACCTCCTACACCCTTGTTCACCTGCATGGCAAGGCAGAGGTAGCGCACGCCATCCGGGGTTTCGGCAAGCTGCCGGATAATGCGCCCCGGCGTTTCGAAGGCCCTATGTGCATTCCACAAGGGACAAGCCGCGCCGAAACGGGCAAATTGCAGCTTCGCCGCGCTATGGCGCTTGGTGATGTTGCCAGCCCGATCGATACGGGCGAAGAAGATGGGAACACCCTTCTGCCCCGGTCGCTGGAGCGTGGAGAGGCGATGGCAGACCTGCTCGACCGAGGCGCCGAAGCGAGCAGCGAGCAATTCGATATCGTGGCGCAATTCCCGCGCCGCTTTCAGGAAAGTCTGATAGGGCAACACAAGCGCACCGGCGAAATAGTTCTGAAGACCGATGCGGCATATTTCATAGGCTTCCTCGGTGCGAAAACCAGCACCTGCGGCAATACTATCGATCTCGCGTCCTGCATGAAGCTGGGCAATCTGGAATGCCATCTGAAAATCGCGGCTCGGGGCGGGCGCATAAGGGTTTAACGTAAGGACACGCGCCACGGGATCGAACCGGCGCAGCGTATCATCCACGGCGGCGCCCCGGACGACGCGCACACCAAAGCGTTCATCCAGACAACGGGTCAGCACGGCGTGACTGTCATCGTTGCCGATGCCAAGTTCATGCGCAAGATTGCCCGCAAGCACATCGAGTTCGTGAATATAATTGTCTACGAAATGAAAGAAGTCCCGCACTTCTTCATATGGTGTCGTCTCGGCGGTTCCAGCGGCGCGTCCGATCGTATCGTCGAAACTCGCAAGCTGCTCGTTGCTGCGGCGATAGGCCTGATGGCAGGCGATCAGGGCGTGGGCAAATCCTGGCGCGTTCTGGGTTACCAGCTTCAGTTCCTGCAAGCTCGGCGAATAGGTTTCAAAAAGCGGATCCGTCAGCGCCTCGGACAAGGCCGACAGCAATCGATCGCTCTCGCCCGTTGAAAGCTCTGACATATCCAGCTGGAAATTTTCCGCCAGAGACAACAGAACCGCCGCTGAAACCGGCCGCTGGTTGTTTTCGATCTGGTTGAGATAGCTGGTCGAAATTCCGATACGTTCGGCAAACTGGCTTTGGGTCGCATGATGGGTCTGCCGCAACTGGCGCACTTTTCGACCGATGAAGAGTTTTCCTATCGCCATTTTTCGCAATTTTGCAATTTACTATTCGCATTTTTATAATTCCTCATTTGCACACGTTCAATCATTTTCTCGCTTCGGCGAACGGTTTAACGACAACCGCGTCACATGCATTTCACGACGAACGGGAGAAACGATGCGCGCTATTCTGGAACAGTTGGAGGCTCGCCGGACCGAGGCCCATCTTGGCGGCGGGCAGCGCCGGATCGACGCTCAACACAACAAGGGTAAGCTGACGGCGCGCGAGCGCATCGAAGTGCTGCTCGACGAAGACTCCTTCGAAGAATACGACATGTATGTCACCCACCGCGCGACCGATTTCGGCATGGCGGACCAGAAAGTAGCGGGCGATGGTGTCGTGACGGGCTGGGGCACGATCAACGGCCGGCAGGTTTATGTTTTCAGCCAGGATTTCACCGTTCTTGGCGGCTCGCTTTCGGAAACGCACGCCCAGAAGATCTGCAAGATCATGGATATGGCCGTCAGGAATGGCGCACCCGTGATCGGCCTCAACGATTCCGGTGGCGCGCGCATTCAGGAAGGTGTGGCGTCGCTCGCGGGTTACGCGGATGTTTTCAAACGCAACGTCGAAGCCTCGGGCATCGTTCCCCAGATTTCGGTGATCATGGGCCCATGTGCTGGCGGCGCGGTCTATTCACCGGCAATGACGGATTTCATCTTCATGGTGCGGGACTCGTCCTACATGTTCGTGACCGGACCGGACGTGGTGAAAACCGTCACGAATGAGATCGTCACGGCCGAAGAACTCGGCGGCGCGCGCACGCACACCCAAAAATCATCCGTTGCCGATGCGGCCTATGAAAACGACATCGAAACGCTGGAGCACGTGCGCCAGCTATTCGATTTCCTGCCGTTGAACAACCGGGAAAAACCGCCGGTTCGCCCGTTTCATGACGATCCGGCCCGCATCGAGATGCGCCTGGACAGCCTGATTCCCGCCAGCGCCACCAAGCCCTACGATATGAAGGAGCTTATTCTGGCGATTGCGGACGAGGGTGAATTCTTCGAGCTTCAGGAAGCTTACGCAAAAAATATCATCACCGGCTATATGCGAATCGAAGGCCAGACCGTCGGTGTGGTCGCCAACCAGCCGATGGTTCTGGCAGGCTGCCTCGACATCGATTCCTCGCGCAAGGCCGCACGCTTCGTCCGTTTCTGCGATGCCTTCAACATTCCGATCCTGACGCTCGTCGACGTCCCCGGCTTCCTTCCCGGAACGGCACAGGAATATGGCGGCGTCATCAAGCATGGCGCGAAACTGCTCTTCGCCTATGCCCAGGCCACCGTTCCAATGGTCACCCTGATCACCCGGAAAGCCTATGGCGGCGCTTATGATGTGATGGCCTCGAAACATATCGGGGCCGATGTCAATTATGCATGGCCAACGGCGGAAATCGCAGTGATGGGCGCAAAAGGTGCAACGGAAATCCTCTATCGCTCGGAATTGGATGACCCGGAGAAAATCGCCGCCCGGACGAAAGAATATGAGAAGCGCTTCGCCAATCCTTTCGTCGCCGCCGAACGCGGCTTCATCGACGAAGTGATCAAGCCTCACTCCTCCCGTCGCCGCATCGCGCGCGCCTTCGCATCGTTGCGGGGCAAGCAGGTGGATCAGCGCTGGCGCAAACACGACACGATCCCGCTTTGATTGGCTCGCTTTGACAGGTTCTCACATGTTCAAGAAAATCCTTATCGCAAACCGTGGTGAAATTGCCTGCCGCGTCATCAAGACGGCGAAGAAGATGGGCATCGCCACCGTAGCGGTCTATTCCGACGCCGACGCCGAAGCGCTTCACGTAAAGATGGCGGATGAGGCCGTGCATATCGGCCCGTCCCCGTCGAACCAGTCCTATATCGTCATCGACAAGATCATCGCCGCGATCCGGTCGACCGGCGCCGACGCGGTCCATCCCGGCTATGGCTTTCTCTCGGAAAATGCCAATTTCGCCGAGGCGCTGAAGGCAGAAGGCGTCACCTTCATCGGCCCGCCGCCCGTCGCAATCGAGGCGATGGGCGACAAGATCACCTCGAAGAAGATCGCCGCATCGGCTGGCGTCCCCACCGTTCCCGGCCATATGGACCTGATCGACAATGCCGAGGAGGCGGTTCGGATCGCATCCTCGATCGGCTATCCGGTGATGATCAAGGCGTCGGCCGGTGGCGGTGGCAAAGGCATGCGCATTGCCTGGAACGACGAGGACGCCAGAGAAGGCTTCCAATCTTCACGGAATGAAGCCACCTCGTCCTTTGGCGACGACCGCATCTTCATCGAGAAATTCGTCACAGAGCCGCGCCATATCGAAATTCAGGTTCTGTGCGACCAGCACGGCAATGTGCTCTATCTCGGCGAGCGCGAATGCTCCATCCAGCGCCGCAACCAGAAAGTCATCGAGGAGGCCCCCTCGCCTTTCCTCGACGCGGCGACACGCAAGGCCATGGGCGAACAGGCCGTAGCGCTTGCCAAGGCCGTTGGCTACCATTCCGCAGGCACGGTCGAATTCATCGTTGACGGCGCGCGCCAATTCTACTTCCTCGAGATGAACACGCGCCTTCAGGTCGAGCATCCTGTCACCGAATTGATTACAGGCATCGATCTGGTCGAACAGATGATCCGCGTCGCCGCCGGTGAAAAGCTGACCTTTGCTCAGGAAGACGTGAAGCTGAACGGCTGGGCAATCGAGAGCCGTCTCTATGCGGAAGACCCCTATCGCAATTTCCTTCCCTCGATCGGGCGCCTGACCCGTTATCGTCCGCCGCTGGAAGGGCAAAAGGCCGACGGCACAATCATACGCAATGATACAGGTGTCACCGAGGGCAGCGAAATCTCGATGTTCTACGACCCGATGATCGCCAAGCTCTGCACGTGGGCCCCGGACCGGTTGTCCGCAATCGATGCCATGGCCAACGCCCTCGACAGCTTTGAGATAGAGGGTATCGGGCACAACCTGCCCTTCCTCTCCTCGGTCATGCAGCAACAGCGTTTTCGCGACGGACGCCTGACAACAGCCTATATCGCAGAGGAATTTCCGGACGGGTTCCACGGCGTCGAGCCCGATGAGACGCAGACGCGCAACCTTGCCGCCGTCGCCATGCTCATCAACCAAACGTTACAGGAACGCGCAGTCCAGATTTCCGGCACGATCGGCAATCATCGCCGCATCGTCAGCAACCATTGGGTTGTCAGTCTGGCCGGACATCGCCTCCCGATCCGCAGTCAGGTTCTCGCTGACGGAACCCATGCACATTTCGAGGATGGAAATTCGCTGACGCTTGCTGGCAGCTGGACGCCGGGAAAAACGCTCGCAAGCTTCCAAGTCGGCAATCAGCAGATGGACGTGAAGATCGATCTTTCCGGGTCGGGTATCCGGCTTCGCTGGCGGGGCATCGACACGCTTGCGAAGGTTCGTAGCCCGCGCGTCGCGGAACTTGCGCAACTCATGCCGAAAAAATTGCCGCCGGATACCTCGAAAATGCTGCTGTGCCCGATGCCGGGTGTGCTGACGGCGATCAATGTCCGTGAAGGCGACGTCATCGAGGCGGGGCAGTCTCTGGCGACCGTTGAAGCCATGAAAATGGAAAATACCCTGCGCGCAGAAAGAAAGTCCGTCGTGAAACGCATCGCCGCCGCCGCAGGCTCCAGCCTCGCCGTCGATGAACTGATCATGGAGTTCGAATGATGACCGGCAAGCCCGACACAAGCAGAACCCTCGATGACTGGAAAGTGCTGGCTGCGAAGGAAATCAAGTCGAAGCCCGACAGCCTGACATGGCAAACGCCGGAAGGTATCGCGGTCAAACCTCTCTATACCGCAGCAGATATCGAGGATATTGGCCATCTGAATTCGCTGCCGGGCTTCGCGCCGTTTACGCGAGGCCCGCGCGCGACGATGTATGCCGGTCGCCCATGGACGATACGGCAATATGCGGGCTTCTCCACCGCGGAGGAGTCGAATGCCTTCTATCGAAAGGCGCTGGCCGGGGGCCAGAAGGGTCTTTCGGTTGCTTTCGACCTTGCCACCCATCGCGGCTATGACTCCGACCATCCCCGCGTCGAGGGCGATGTCGGCAAGGCGGGCGTCGCGATCGACAGCGTCGAGGACATGAAAATCCTTTTCGACGGGATTCCGCTTGGCGAAATGTCCGTCTCGATGACCATGAACGGGGCCGTTATTCCAATCCTTGCCAATTTCATTGTTGCGGGCGAGGAACAAGGCGCATCGCGCGCGCAGCTTTCCGGCACGATCCAGAACGACATCCTCAAGGAGTTCATGGTTCGCAACACCTATATTTACCCGCCCGAACCCTCGATGCGCATCGTCGCCGATATCATCGAGTATACGGCGGAGGAGATGCCTAAATTCAATTCGATCTCGATCTCCGGCTACCATATGCAGGAAGCGGGTGCGACGCTGGTGCAGGAACTCGCCTTCACGCTGGCTGACGGGCGCGAATATGTCCGCGCCGCTCTTGCCAAGGGGCTGGACGTTGATGCTTTCGCCGGTCGGCTATCCTTCTTCTTCGCGATTGGCATGAATTTCTTCATGGAGGCGGCAAAGCTGCGCGCTGCGCGCCTTTTGTGGACACGTATCATGCAGGAGTTCAACCCGCAGAAGCCGTCATCCCTGATGTTGCGCACCCATTGCCAGACATCGGGTGTCTCGCTTCAGGAGCAGGACCCTTACAACAACATCGTCCGCACGGCCTTCGAGGCCATGTCGGCAGCGCTCGGCGGCACCCAATCCCTGCACACGAACTCTTTCGATGAAGCCATTGCGCTGCCAACGGAATTTTCAGCCCGGATTGCCCGGAACACGCAACTTATCCTCCAGCACGAAACGGGCGTCACCAAAGTGGTCGATCCGCTGGCTGGCTCCTATTACGTCGAGAGCCTGACCAACGAACTCGCCGAAAAAGCATGGGCCTTGATCGAGGAAATCGAAGCGCTTGGCGGCATGACGAAGGCGGTGAACCAAGGCCTGCCGAAACGGCTCATCGAAGAGGCCGCAACGCGGCGTCAGGCTGCGGTCGACAAGGGCGAGGAAGTCATTGTCGGCGTCAACAAGTACCAGCTCGAAAACGAAGAGCAGATCGATATTCTGGAGATCGACAACACAGCCGTTCGAATTGCCCAGATCAAACGGCTTGAACAGACCAGGCGCCAGCGAGACCCGCGACGGGTGGCAATAACACTGGACAATCTCCGTGAAATTGCACGCTCCGGCATCGGCAATCTGCTTGCGGCAGCTGTCGAGGCGGCGCGTGCGCGCGCAACCGTTGGCGAAATTTCCGACGCAATGCGGGCGGCATTCGGCGATCATTCCGCAATTCCGCAAGTCGTCAACGACGTCTATGGCGAAGCCTGCGATACGGAGCCGGAATATCTGATCATGAAAGATCGGCTTGCCATGTTTTCGTCCACACTCGGCTCGAAACCAAAAATCATGGTGGCGAAGCTCGGGCAGGACGGTCATGACAGGGGCGCAAAAATCATCGCATCGGCCTTCGGCGACATAGGTTTCGACGTTCTTGCGGGGCCGCTGTTCCAGACGCCGGAAGAAGCGACCGAAATGGCGATCAACGCCGATGTGCAGGTGATCGGCGTATCGTCGCTCGCCGCCGGTCACAAGACATTGTTACCGCAACTCACCGAAGCGCTGCAACAGAAGGGCGCGAGCGGCATGATCGTGGTTTGCGGCGGCGTCATTCCACGGCAGGACTATCAGTTCCTGATTGATAGCGGCGTCTCAGCCGTGTTCGGCCCCGGAACCAACGTGCTCGACGCGGCGCGAACCGTGATGGATCTGCTCGAAGGGCGCAAATCGAACCGGCAGACAGCAGCCTGATTGGTTTGTTCCGCTACTTGATTTCCTTGATGGATTTAACCGTGTTATCGCGGTTGAGTTCCAGCCTGTACTGCACATATCGGGTGCCATCATCGCACGTCACCCGCACGACTGGCGCGCCGCCCGCCGTCAACTGCTGATCATATCTGATGTCGCTGACCCGATCGCACCAGTGCCCCGCCTGCCGGATCAGGCGCGCGGCACGCCTTTCCAGAATTTCCGCGTTCGCAATGGACGGAACAAAAAGGGCGGCAATCAGGATACAAAATATTTTCTTCATGAAGCAGGCGTCCTCTCATCACTTAAATTATTACCCGTACTTTCCCTTGCCGGCCATAGCAACGCCGCCAGAACTAGGGTGTAAACAATGGCCCCGGCAACGTAGGAAATACGGGTTGTAAAGCTTTCGGCAGCACTTCCAGGCAGTGGCGAGACAGCAACGCCGAACAGGATCAGGAATATGGTGAGCGCGCCCGCATAGACCTGCCCTGATGGGCCGGAGGCCGCCGCACGTCCGCCAAACACCAGACCGGTGACAAGCGTGATCAGGAATATGAACAACAGGCTCGGTTCGATCTGCAACAGCCCGTAGCCAAGCAGCGCAACGACACCACCCAGCAGATTGACGATGACGAGGCCGATAGCGGCGCGTGCATTGGTTGCCATGTCAAGCTGATTGAGAAGCGATATCACCGTGATCGGAACGACGAGCGCGGTTGAAAGGCCATCGCGGGTCAGGCAAAGGACGACTGAGAGAAGCAGGATAGCGGTGTCGGCAAGCGCCCGCCTGACGGGACGGGGATGCAATGGCGGAGGCGTCAAACCTGCCTCATGCGTCGGCACCGCAGGAAGGAGCGCGTAAGCGAGCATCATCAGGATTGCGCCCCCGATAACGCCAAGCACCAGAATGGAAAGAATGGAACTCGCCAGTTCGGCATTCAGCAATCCCAGTAACGGGACCATGACGGCGACAACCAGAACAAGAAATGTTGCCGGTCCGCCTTTGGCAGTTGCCTGAGCAAAGAAGCAGAGGAAATAGATCAGGCCGAGCAGCAGCAGGAAACTGAGCGGACGGTCTCCCATCAGCACGGTCAGGAACATCATGATTATTCCGGCAACGAGGATCAGAGCGGCCATGCCGACGATCTTTCCAAGTGGCATCGGACTGGAGCTCGCAAGAAGAAATTGCGCAGCAAAAAGGGGCGCTAGGAACGGGACGATGGCTCCGCTGGCGACCATAAAGGTAAACCCGGCACTCACGGCAAGGGCCACGCGCAAACCCTTCCGTTTCTGTTCCGCGAACGGGCTGATAGCGCCAGTTGAGGAAACAGGCTCAGCTCGCATAG
This sequence comes from Phyllobacterium sp., assembly GCA_050726055.1. Lineage (GTDB taxonomy): Bacteria > Pseudomonadota > Alphaproteobacteria > Rhizobiales > Rhizobiaceae > Phyllobacterium. Next base: position 42,246 of record JBOHIW010000010.1, read on the forward strand.
GTCAGCACCGAAACCAGCCGCATCCAAAGCGACCCCAGCGTGTTGGTCACCGGGTTCTCGCCCGTGTAGATCACGACATTGGCCTGAGAGCCGTAACGAACGCCCTTTGGAAGGCCATCATCCAGAATGAGGCGAACCGGGAAGCGTTGCGGATCGCGAATCCAACCGGTTTCGTTGCGAATGGTTGGCAGTCCCGTTGAGGGATCGATGCTGCCTTGCGAAACACCGAAACCGACGCTCTCGACACGCGCCGGAAACAATTGCCCCGGCAACGCATCGAACAGGACTTCGGCCCTATTGCCCGGCGCGACATTTTCCAGACTGTTTTCCTTGAAGGCCGCAGTGATCCAGATCGTGTTGGCGTCGATGAAAGTCATCGCGGCCTGCCCGACCCCTACAACCTCCCCTGCCGACAATTGCAGGCTGGTGACAACGCCGTCTGACGGCGCCCGGACCGTTGCGCGCACCAGATCGAGCTGGGCCCGCCCCAATGCCGCCATGGCTTCCTTGAGCTGCGGATTGTCCGCACCGGCTGGGCCCAGCTCCTGCTGTGCCCGCTGTAATTCAGCGCGGGCCGCCCCGACATCGGCATCGGCCTGTTTCAATGCGGATTCCGCTTCATCCAGGCTGGCTTTCGAATAGACCCCACGCTTGACCAGTTCTCGCGCGCGGCCCGCCTGCTCGCGAATATTGTCTCGCCGCGCAGTGGCCTCCACCACCCGTGCCTGCGCCGCATCCACGGCGGCCGTGGATGCTCCGATCGTCTGCCCGACACTCTCGAGACGCGCCTCCGCTTCAGCCACCGCAAGACGATAGGGCTCGGGATCGATCCGGAACAGGATCTGGCCGGCCTTGACAATCGAATTGTCACTGACGCCCACTTCCGTCACACGCCCCGGCACTTCGGCCGCAAGCCCTACGATGAATGCCTGCACCACCGCCTGCGACGAGGTAGGCGTACGCCGTTCCATGAAAATGGAAAGGATGAATATGAAACAAGCCAGAAGAACGACGAGCAACGCCGCTCGACGTAACGGATTGCCTGATGCTTCCCTAGAACTCTCAGACGGTTCACCCCCATCCACTGACAAGATCCATCCCCTCCCTCAAAAATCGAACAATACTGCGCAAATCAAAAATGTCGACGAACATCACGCCTCGTTCGCCGGGATATTCCTGATATCCATGACGCGGGCCGTACGCACAAACAGGGCTCGCACCTTCCCCCAGAAATTACCGCCGAGAACGAAGATACTTGCAATCAGCATGATATCGCCCAGAAGCTGAAGCTGCCACATGTTCGGACGCAGCCCCGGCCAGAGATAATCTATGTATGGTTCAAGCATGGCCGAAACGATTGGCACGCAGAACATGACAAGGCCGATGAAATGACGTGTCGGACTCACAGGCCCCTCGGCGAGGCCAGGCAGATAGCCAGCCAGCGACTGCCTCAGTTGCTGGAAGCCGGACTTACCCATCACGGCAACGGTGAGAATGAGAATGACCTTATTGGCGACGAAAATCATCCCCGTCACGGCAGCGACGGTTGATCCCGGAAGCCCCGAGAACGCCGCAAGCGGGATCATCAGGACCAGTATTATCATGAGGATAAAAAGGACGACTCCGCATTTGAAGCGCCAGCCGCTATTGTTGGTTTGTGGTTCAGCCATATCGACCTGGGAGTTCATTTCGTATCTCCGCTGTTCAATGACGTTCGCGGTTTTGCATACTATCACAAATCGAAGAGTTTATACTTCTGTCGTTTGCCTGCCGCCGCTTGCCAACCATACTTCAGGCAGCATCAATCCTCACCCTGACACTTCACGCCGGTCCACCGGACACAATCCGAAATGCCGGTTTGATCAATGTCAGGACGCTGCGGGAAACTGGGCGCGGTGCAACTCCGCATAAGCCCCATTCCGGGCGCTGAGATCGCGATGCGACCCCTGCTCGACGATGCCGGTTTCGTCAATCACGACGATACGATCGGCATTTTGAATGGTCGCAAGCCGGTGTGCGATGATCAGCGTCGTGCGCCCCTGTGAAAGTTCTTGCAGGGATTGCTGGATCGCCTGTTCGGTCACGGTGTCCAATGCCGACGTCGCTTCGTCGAGAATGAGAATTGGCGGATTCTTCAGGAATATGCGCGCAATAGCCAGACGCTGCTTCTGCCCGCCTGAAAGTTTGACCCCGCGTTCGCCCACTATCGTGTCGACCCCCTCCGGAAGCGAGGCAACCACATCCTCAAGTTTCGCGCGGCGTATCGCATCCATGATCTCCGCATCCGTTGCCGCGAGCTTGCCATAAGCGATGTTTTCGTGGATCGAACCGCCAAACAGGAAAACGTCCTGCTGCACGATACCAATCTGGGATCGAAGCGAATCCTGTTTCATGTCACGAATATCGATACCGTCGATGCTTATCCTGCCGGATTGCACTTCATAAAAGCGCGGCAGCAGGGAACAGATCGTGGTTTTCCCCGCGCCCGATCCGCCAACCAGCGCTACCGTTTCGCCCGCATGGATCGTCAGGTTGAAACGGTCCAGCACTTTGCGCTGCCCGGAATATCCGAAACTCACATCACGATAGACGATATCACCGGCCAGATGGCCGACAGCAACCGCATTCGGTCGATCCGCGATGTCCGGCTCGGTATCGATGAGCCTCGTATAGCGGCGGAAACCTGCAATGCCCTTGGGATAGCTTTCCAGCACTGACGTGATCTTGTCGATCGGCCGGAAAAATACGTCGATAAACAGTATGAAGCCGATGAACCCGCCATAGGTCAGGCTGCCCGACATGACAAACCATGTTCCCGCCAGTATGACGATCAGCTGGACGAGGCGGGTACTCATATAGCTCAGCGCGATGCTGGCTGTCATATAGCCATAGGCATCGAGCTTCGTTTTCTTGTAGTTCTCATTGTTCTGAGAGAATAGTTTCCGCTCGTGGTCCTCGTTGGCGAAAGCCTTGACGACCCGGATACCGCCCATGCTCTCCTCGATCCGCGTATTGAAATCTCCAACCTGCCCGAACAGCCGCTCCCAGTTCATGGTCATACGGGACCCGTATCGGCTGACCAGCCAGGTCATGAACGGAACGATGACGGTCGTCAGCAGCGCCAGTGGGGGATGCACCATGAACATCAGTGCGAAAGCGCCGATAAAGGTCATGATCGCGATGAAAATATCTTCCGGCCCGTGATGAGCGATTTCACCGACCTCCTCGAGATCCTTGGTGACATGCGTGATGATATGCCCGGTCTTGTTGTTGTCGAAATAACCGAAGGAAAGCTTCTGCAAATGATCGAAAGCCTTGCGCCTCATATCCGTTTCGATACTGATACCAAGCGCATGGCCCCAATAGTTTACAATCGCCATCAGGATCGTGTTGGTAACATACAGGCCAAGAAGAAGCGCGGTTGCGCCGAGAATGAGACCCCAGTTCTGCTGCGGCAGCAATTCATCGATGAAAAGCTTGACCGCGATGGGAAAGCCCAGTTCCAGCAATCCGGCCAGCACAGCACAGCCGAAATCCAGCATGAAGAGCTTTTTGTACGGCGCATAATAGGAAAAGAAACGGCGAAGCATAAAACCTGACTTGTTACTCTCGGACCGGGCCATCGATCAAAATCTGCAATTGCGGCGCGGGGACCGTATCTGGTTTACCGTAACATTCAATCCGCCGAGGCAGAGAACGAATATATGATCCGCCCAATGCGCGGCAAGGGCCGGATCACGATATTACCGGCCATGCCGGAACATGATTTCACCCTTGCCGAGCACAGCATTATCACCGCCAAACCGAACGGGCCTTGACCCGAGCAATGGCTTGTCAAGTATCTTTTCATTCATCAGATAGCGATCGAACAATCCGGGAAAGGAGATATCGACCTGACCGCAATCGACGAATGTCGGCGAAAGGTGCGCCGGTCGCCGATCGAACAGCAGCGACCCGCGCTTCATCAGATGGCCAGGCATCAGCCCGACCCGGCCAGTCGCCACGATCGTACCGGCGACCATTTCCAATCCCGCATGGTCGCCGCAACCTTTCAGCACCGCGATTATGCCACGGCGCATCCGCTCACCGGTGCGATGGCCGGCCCTGCCCCGAATAATGAGCAAGCCACCTGCCATGCCCTGTATTTCTCCCGGCAACGGACCGCCGACACTGTCTCCCGCATTGCCCTGAATCTCTATCCGTCCCTCGGTCATGCCGGAGCCGGCCTGCGCGCCCGCGTTCCCTTCCACGATCAGCGATCCGCCGGACATTTTTAGTCCCGCTCTAACGCCGACGTCGCCCTTAACGCGCAAACGGCCCTCCTTCATCATGGCGCCAACACGGTCAAACCGGTCGCTCCCACCAGAGAACACGATGTTCGCAACGTCACTTCCAGAAATCTTGAACAGGTCTCCAACGCTTGCGGGAAAGCGGCTGTTTCCGATCTTCAGCCGAGCGATATCGGAGACCGGCATGCCGTCGAGCTGCTCCGGCGTCAGACCGGAGAGATCGAGCCGTTCTTCAGGTTCGGACAACAGCGAGAACGTCAACGGCTTCATGGCAGCAGATCCTTGAGGTGATAGTGAAACTTGCCGAGCTTTCCACCGTAGTTTCCTGCGCTGATGCGCAATGCGCCCCACTTGGCTCCAAGATCGATGACAGCTTTCAGACCAGCACGCATGGCGGCAGCCACGGCATCGCTGGTCTCGCCATCAATGACAATCTCGAGGACCGCATTGACCTCTGGATCAAGCGCCGACTTGACGACACCGCGCAAGGTGGGCGCATAGGCGTCGTTGGTCGACGCCATCATGCCCTTGTACTTCCCGCCAACTTTTGAGCCTGATCGCACGATACCACCCGGAAATGGCATGATCGCGCCTGGAATTTTCCCTATCGCCTCGACCGCTCGCTCCGCGGCCATCAGCGCTTTCCCGCTGTCTGCCGCCAGAAAGAGCAGGTTGCCGCCGCCGACCGCCTGTTTGGTAAGTCCGGTGGTGGCTTCACACAGGAATTCACCGTCCATCACGGGAACGCGCCAATAGTGCTTTCCGCCAAATTTCTTTGATATCTGCCAGCCATCGCCAAAGTAGCGCAGCGCCGAACCGAGATCGAGTGATGCGTTCCCCTCAAGCCCTGCGAAACAGGCGCTGCCCGGCGATGTGAGAACGCATTGACCGAGCCTGCTCTTTAATTGCTTTTGCAACTCATCGGTACCCATTGCAAAGATCATCACCCGGCATCCGGGGCGACCGTCTGGCGTTTTCGACGCCGGAATGTCCATATCGATCGCCGCCTCGCACCCGCAACCGATCACCGAAGTGGCGTAGCCCGTCATGGTGATGGCGGCTTGCCGCGCCCATTTCAGCGTTGGCGCCGTGATGATGATCGCGGTCGCGCGCATGCCGAAAGCCTCGGCGAACGTATCGTCGATAACAATGCCATTGCGGATCAGCTGTTGCATGAAACCTCCGCAAACGGGTTTTCCCTGTCAATTGCCGAGTCCGGGAATGTGAACCATTCCAGCGACAGGCCGTAGCGCTCCTCGTGATATGCCCGCATGCGCTTGATCATCCCCTTGTCCGGCGGCGGGTTGAGGCGCAGGGTCTTGCCCCACCGGTATTGAGCCACCGCGCCGTCTTTCACCACAAGCTCACCATTCTTGAATACGAGCGCCGCATCGCGGAACATCTTCGCAATGTCCTTACCTTTCCGGTAAACCGCGACATCGGCAATCGCACCCGAACCGAGATGCCCCCTGTCCTTGAGGCCCAGCAGCTTGGCTGGGGCAGCGCGGGTCATGATTGCAATTTCATCAAAATTGTATTCACGGCTGATCGATGAAAGCGTCGTGAGTTCAAGAGCCGATTGATTGAGTTCGGTTGCCTTGGCGTTGCGTGCGTCACGGCTCATCAAAAGCTCGAACAATTCGGGATAGGCGGTGAACGGCGCGCCGTTGGGATGGTCCGTCGTGAAGAACACCCGCCACGGATCGTTCACCAGAAGAAAGAGTTCGAGCCCCACCGCCCATTGCAGGGAGCCGTAATAATCCCGGCGATAGCGATAAGGCACGATGCCTCCGCCATTTGCATCACCGTCGATAATCACCGATTTTTTGGGGCTGGCATTTTTCATGCCCGAAAATTGCCGCATGACGTCGGACGAGATCGTGACCGTCTGCCCGAACATTACCTGCCCGATATCGATGGTCACATCCGGATTGGCATTGACCAGTTCTGCAAGGCGCGCCGCCTCCGACGAGAACTTGCGCTTGCCGTCTGTTCCATAGCCGTAAAACTGGAGATGCGCGAGATGAAGCGGGCTGCCCTCCGTCGCCTGTATCGTTTCGGCGGCAGTAACCGCACTTCCCGCTATGCCCAGATTGTTTGCATGGACATGCAGGGGGTGCGGGATGCCAAGACGACCCACCGAGGCTTGCAACGTCTTGACGATCTTCCGCGAGCTGACGCCATAGGATGGAACGATATCATCGAACGAAAATGTCCGGACATTTTCCTTGAAGGCCGAAGCTGCGCCCGCATTGATAACTTTTACACCGAGCGCCCGCGCGGCGGAAACCGTCCAAGCGACGTAATCGTCGATCATGCTGGTCGACGCATTATCACGGATCATCGACAGCAGAAAATCGTCATTGCCGAGGATCGTCAGCGTCGCCTTGTCGATGATCGGAATGTCGGCAAGCTCCAGATGCGTATGGAGCGCACTGGAAGGCGACATCGCAGGCTCGACCACGGTCGTGAAGCCCATTTTTGCATAGAGGCAACCAGTGTTGAACGTAGACCAGCCAGCGTTGGACAATGGGGTATGCTCGGGCCGCTTCTGATGCGCCGCATGATGCTCCGGCAACAGCAGGCGCGCCGTATTCACATTTCCCCCGCCGATATGGGAATGAATATCAATCGCTCCGGCCATGACGATGCAGCCCGACGCATCAAAGGTCTTGTCGGCCCGCTTTCCCGATGGCCTGTCAACAATAACACCGTCATTGATCCAGAGATCGCGCTTGCAGCTTACCCCGTTGACCGGATCGATGACCTCGCCACCTGTGAGACGGATCAGCATGGCAACACCCCCCCGCCCGGCAAAGCCTCGGCCAGTTGTCGCATGATCTGCGAGACATTCGGCAAATCGGAAGGCGCAGCCGCCGCAACCGCCTTGAATGTTCCTATCCGGCTGGAATAGACGACACCGTCATGATCAACGCCAGTCCTGCCAATGCGAAAGGTTACGGAGGCGCGGGCGACCGGCCCATCCGATGCCCTCACGGCAATCAGTGGTACTTTTACCCGTGATTGCGGTTGTTCGCTCCCCCGTTCGGATATCCAGACGTGAAGATCGGCCTCCCGGTCAACGATCATGCGGTCAATATTCCAAAGCAACGGGTCATAGATGGGCATTCCCGTGGAAAAGCTTGTTCTCGGTGGGAAGCCCGTCATCCAGAGTGAAGTGAGCACAGTACCCCAGGCGTCGTCATCCGATGGCAAGAACAATGCGCTTGCGCGTCGACTCTTGTTGATATCGGCCACCAGCCCTTGCAGCATGACCGGGCTGGAAGGATCCTTGGCGTCTCCCGAAAACACAAATACCGGAAAAGCGGCTTTCGCAAGCGCGCCTGCAAAGCGATCGATTTCCGGAAGGATCGTCGATACCTGTTTGCCCGCCATCACGGCTCTGGCAACGCCAAGCACACCTCCAAGCGGCAAATCCCCAGAAGCAACGGAATGCGCCTTCACGCGTTGCGCAAGACTATCGCTCTTGCCCGCCTCCGCCGACGGGACAGCGCCTTTCAGGTGATACCATGTCCGTTGCCGGGCCGTCGTCAGGTCGGGCGACACGGAGCGCCACGACACCACAAGATCATGATGCGCAGCCGGAATGTCGCCGACGATAACGATCATGTCGGCACGCCGGCGCGTTTCAGTCGGCGTTGTAAAAAACCCGCCATGATTGGTATACAAGGCTATCTGATTGACTAGGGCATGTCCCTTGGTGTGGTCATAGGCCGCTCCAAGACGTTCGGCCAGAGCAATAGCGCCGCGCGTGCCGTGAACATCTGAATCAAGTGAAAACACCGGGCAGCGGCTTGATGTCAGAAGCTTTGCAGCTTCCTCAATTGCGACTGATAATGAAACCGCCTGGCTGCCTATCCATGCAACCGCCATACTCCGCAACTTTCTGGTGCCAGCCTGAACTTAGCCAATTTCCCGCAAATGTGAAGTCCGTCTAGCGCGAAAAATGCAGGTCAGTCGTCATACTTCAGATATGCAAAGCGCTGATCGGCGGCCGGAGTGCCCTCCAGCGCGCCGCCTTCCTTGCCGGGTTGCCACTGAACGACTTCCTCGATCTTGCGGGCAAGTTCAAAATCCTTGTCGGTGACACCCTTGGCCGCATGGTTCATCAGCAATACTTCCACCCATGCGTAAGATGCCTTCAGGTCGGGGTGATGCCATGCGGCTTCCGCCAGATGTCCCACCGTATTGATGACCATCAGCGTGGATTTCCAGCTATGGGTCTTGTAGCGACGGCGTATCCAGCCATTCTCATAGCGCCAGTGCGGAAGTTCCTGTTCCAGCTTTGCTAGAATTTCCGCCTCGGAATAGACGCGTTCTTTTTTCCCGGCACTTTCCGTTTCATTGCTCATTGACGAAAGCTCCTCGTTTCTTTGTCCATCCGGCTTGCGCCTCGATTAAAAAACGATATCATACCCTTGGGCCCGATATTCTAAAAAGTTCAGAATTTGATCTGATGTCGGATTCCGTCACTATCCAAGTTCCCGCCCGAATTCACCTTGGCTTCCTCGACATGCCAGGGAAAGCGAGCAATCGTTTTGGCAGCATTGGCCTGCCGCTGGAAGATATCTCGACCGAGATGACCATATCCCGCGCCAGAGAAACCAGCGTGGAAGGCGGTGAACGACTACGCATTCTCGATCACCTTTCGCAGTTGCGACCCCATCTTGGTATCGACGCGCATCATCGGGTCGTCGTTCATCGCACAATCCCCCACCATGCGGGTCTCGGCTCCGGAACCCAGCTCGCTCTTGCCGTTTCGGCGGGCCTCCGCACGCTTCACGGGCTGCCGTTCGACATAGGTAACGACGCAACCTTTCTCGGGCGGGGCGCACGCTCAGGGATCGGCATTGCCGCCTTCGATCAGGGCGGGCTCATTCTGGATGCGGGCAGGAGCCAGGACGACCAGGCACCAACCGTCATCTCCCGCATTCCGTTTCCCGACGACTGGCGCATCATCCTGATCTTCGATTCGAACTTCAAAGGCATTCATGGCGAAGCGGAAATCGAAGCTTTCCGCACGCTCCCCTCCTTCCCGATCGCCAGTTCCGCCACGGTCTGCCGCATGGCCTTGACGGGCCTCATGCCGGCCCTGATCGAGCGCGATATTGCGGCATTCGGAAATGCGGTCGAGGTGATCCAGTACGAAGTCGGATGCTATTTTTCGCCCGCACAAGGGGGCCAGTTCACCAGCGAGGCGGTTGAGGCCACATTGAGGGAATTGGCGGATCATGGCGCCGTAGGCGTCGGCCAAAGCTCCTGGGGACCAACAGGTTTTGCCTTTGCCGGTTCCCAATCTGAAGCGGAGCGCATGGTACATGCGCTCCCGGCCAGCCGCCCCGGACTGGCAATACGCATTGTCGCGGGACGAAATCGGGGAGCGCGGATCACCCAGACAGTGACACCTCCTCAATTCGAGTTGAAACATGGGCGTCACCGCTAGAGAGGAGCGAGACAATTGAGCCGCAAAACCATTCTTCACATGCTCACGCCTCTGAACCAGATGAGTCCATTCGACGTCAACATGGCGCTGGATGCCGGATATGACAATGTCATTCCCTATACCAACGTAACGCTCGCCGACGTGGTAAGTCTCATTCAGGACGCCATTTTCTCACGCCCACCGGATGCTGGCATCGCGACCGGCGTATTCATCGCCGGAAAGGACGCGGCACTTGCGCTGGATATGCTGGACGCTGCAAAGAAGGCGATGGTACCGCCTTTTGAAATATCTGTCTTCGCCGATCCGGCGGGCTCATTCACGACGGCGGCGGCCATGGTCGCGAAGGTTGAGAAGGCTCTCGCCAAGCTGCACAATCGTGATCTCAAAGGCGCCAGAGTAACGATATTTGGCGCCACCGGCGTCGTCGGATACTGCACCGCAGTCATCGCGGCGAAGGAAGGCGCAAATGTCACCCTCGTCGGCCATGACGGCGCAACCCGCGTGAAGGAAGCGGCCTCCGCAATCAATAAACGCTTTGGCGTCGCGGTCGATGCGGCTGATGGCTCGACGGATGAGAAGAAAGGCGTGCTTCTCCGGCAATCGGAAATCGCGCTGACCGCCGCCAAGGCAGGTATTCAGGTGATTTCCGCGTCGCAAATTCATTCAGCGCCGCAGCTTCTCGTGGTTGCAGACGTGAATGCTGTCCCTCCGGCTGGAATTGAAGGGTTGAAGGTCGATGCCAATGCCAACAATCTGGATGGAACGGGAGCCGTCGGTATAGGCCCCCTTTCCATCGGCAACGTAAAGTATAAAACACAGGCGGGATTGTTCGAGAGAATGATCAAGGCTGAAAAGCCGGTTGTCTTTGACTTTCAGGATGCATTCGCACTTGCCCGCAGCTTTGCCAAATAGTCCTGCAATACTGATTGCAGCCGTTTCAGGCCGTTCGCTTGCGTCCGCCGCGCGGCGCGCTGGCTATCGACCTTTCGTAGCCGATCTTTTCAACGATTCCGATACGCTGGCATTGGCCGAGCGGGCCATCATATTGCCCGGCAACCTGCACCACGGAATTGACGGGACGCTGATCACGCGTAAGCTGCTTGAACTGATGGGAGGCGAAGAGCCGTTCGCTCTCGTTTATGGCTCCGGCTTCGAACGCAAGCCGGAAATTGTCGAGACGCTCGGTCGAACCTTCCCTCTGGCCGGGAACAGCGCCCGGACGATCGAGGCAGTCAAGGATCCGCTCAGTCTTTCCTGTTTATGTCAGGAAATCGGCATCGCGCATCCGGAGATACGCCTTGAAGCGCCGCTTCAGCCAAAAGGCTGGTTAACGAAGCTGGCAGGCGGCGCAGGCGGTTCGCATGTGAGACGCGCTGGCCTCGCGCCATCGGAAACGGCCAGTTACTTTCAGGCTTTCGTTCCCGGTCGGAACCTGTCGACCCTGTTTCTGGCGCAGGGCGCGAAGGCCCATATCGTCGGCTTCAGCCGCCAATGGCCATCACCCTCAAACGCCTCGCCATTCCGCTATGGCGGCGCAGTCCGGCTTGCGCGATTTGACCGGAACAAGCGGCATCTTGTCAGAATCTGGCTCGATCATCTTGTCCAGCGAACCGGCCTTGTCGGGCTTTGCAGCGCTGATTTCATCGATGGACCCGAGGGGCTCCATCTGATTGAGATCAACCCAAGACCGGGCGCGACACTTGATATTTTTGACAACGAGGATACCCCGCTGCTGACCCAGCATTTGCGCGCTGTTCGTGGCGAAACAATAGAAATGCCGACCTATCGCGATGCAGCGGCGTCAGCCATAGCTTATGCATCACATCCAATTCCCCGTTTCCCCGATATTCAATGGCCCTCAATGACGGCCGATCACCAGCAACCGGGAACGAGACTCGGCGCGGACGACCCCGTCTGCACGGTGTTCGCGAAGGCGCAATCCGCGGCTGCGGCTGAATGGGCCGTGAAAAATCGCATTCAGGAGCTGGAGAAACATTGGAGGGAGGATTTCCAATGAAAGATGGACAAGCCTGCCTGAACAGTAATGCGCAAAAGATCGTCGATGCGATGATTGCTGACGCCGGGCGGTTGGGGATCGGTTATAGCCGGGGCAGTCTCGGCGAACATCTGATTGACGCTGGTTCTGCTCATCCGGGTGGACTGGAGGCGGGGCTGCGCCTCGTCGAAATCTGCATGGGCGGCTTGGGAACTGTTTCAGCCAGCCTCGACCCGCTGTCGCGTCAGTGGCCGCTCGGCATCAACGTGCGCTCGTCCCAACCCGTTCTTGCCTGCCTGGGCAGTCAGTATGCCGGATGGCAACTCAGCCATGAAAAATATTTCGCCATGGGTTCCGGGCCAGTGCGGGCGCTTGCCCGCGTCGAACCGCTCTTTGAGGAAATCAGCTACCGTGAACCCGATGCTTCTTCATCGGTGATTGTTTTGGAAGCAAACAAGCCGCCCCCTCCGGAGATTGTCGAAAAAGTGGTGAAGGCAGCGGGACTGGAGCCGCATGCACTGACCTTTGTCTATGCGCCGACACAAAGCCTGACCGGCTGCGTGCAAATCGTGGGGCGCGTCCTAGAAGTCGCCATGCACAAGGCGCATGACCTGAAATTTCCGCTCGATGCGATCGTGGACGGCATAGGCCGCGCGCCCATTCCCGCCCCGCATCCGGATTTCCTGCAAGCGATGGGGCGAACCAACGACGCCATCATTTATGGCGGTCTTGTGCAGCTCTTCGTGCGAGGAAGTGCGAAGGCAGCGCGCAATCTCGCCGAACAGCTTTGCAGCGAAGCATCCCGCGACTATGGCCAGCCATTCTCGGAAATCTTCAAGAAATTCAACGGCGATTTTTACGCGATCGATCCGCATCTTTTCAGTCCGGCGGAAGTGATCGTCACCGCGATTGAAACAGGTGACACTTTCCGCAGCGGAAAAAACAACAATGCAATGTTGGGGCAATCCCTTGGTTGATCAATTACGCCCGGCAACGGACAAGATTCTTATTCTATCGGACAAGCCTGACGGACAGGCCAAACAGCTTCGCTCATCCTTCGCCGCGCTCGATATGGATGCCATGTGGCTGCCTCTTTCAGACATAGGTTTCGATTCCCGTTATGCGTCCGGCATTTCCATTCCGGGTTTTGATGGCGCCCTCCCGGCAGGCGTTGTCGTTCGGTCGATCTCGTCGGGTACGTTTGAAGCGATCACGCGCCGTCTCGGAATTCTGCACGCATTCACTCACCTGACGGTTCCAGTCTGGAATTCCGCCAAGGCGATCGAGCGTTGCGTCGACAAGTCGACCACGACATTCCTTCTCGCGCAGGCAGGCCTGCCGACGCCCGAAACCTTCGCCGTCGAAAATCTCGAAAACGCCAGAGCGGTTGTCGAGCGTGAACTGGATCGCGGCCCTCTCGTCCTGAAGCCGCTGTTCGGCTCGCAGGGTCGGGGTATCCGATTGATCCAGTCCCACGAGGATTTGCCCGATCCCGGTGAGGTGGACGACGTCTTTTACATGCAAAGGTTTGTCGAACGATCCGCGCCCCCCTATCGGGACTACAGGGTTTTCACATGCGATGGCGAAGTGCTGGGCATGATGGCCCGCAGCGCCAATGGCTGGATCACCAATATCGCCAAGGGAGCCAAGGCCGAACCCGTAACCGGCCTTTTGCGGCAAAAGCTGGAGGCGCTGGCGCTCGCCGCCTCGACGGCAATCGGCACCAGTTTTGCGGGTATTGACATAATCCCGACATCCGATGGGCAGTTGCTGGTTCTGGAGGTGAACAGCATGCCCGCATGGTCGGGATTGCAGTCTGTTGTGCCTGTCCGGATTGCCGATTGCATCGCAGAGGCGATGGTGTCCTATGTCAGGCCCGGACTGAGCGAAAGACCCGCCGCCTGATGCTTTTGCGCGACCAGATCAAGGCAGCCTATATCGAGGCATGTCATGGGGAGATCGCAGCGCTAAAGCCCGGCAATGTCCACCGCTTCGCGGATGGTCACCGCATGGTTGCGCAACAATTCATCGAGAGCGCTGAAATCAGCGCCGGCCCCCTTTGCAATTTCGGAGATTCCGTGGGCCAGCGCGTGCTCAATGCGGTGGCCGCGACGCGAACCAAAATTGGCACGAACACCAATCTCGGAATTATCCTCCTTTGTGCGCCGCTGGCCAAAGCGGCAGAGGACGATGACGCGCCGCTCGACACCCGCCTTTCTCTCGTTCTTGAGATGATGGACCAGGCGGACGCGCGCGATGTCTTCGACGCTATCACGTTGGCAAATCCCGGCGGGTTGGGATCGTCTGAAAAGCACGACGTCTCGAAAGCGCCATCCGTCCCGCTTCGGGAAGCCATGCAAGAAGCCGCAGACCGCGACATGATCGCGAAGCAGTATGCGACTGATTTCAAAGACATTTTCTCAGGTGGATTATCGACCTATGCGGAGGCTCTAAACCGGCGGGAACAAGGCATGTGGCCAACGGTTTTTGTCTATATGTATTTTCTAACGTCGTTTCCTGATAGCCATATTGGCCGCAAGCAAGGAACCGACATAGCAGAACAGACACGAATGGAAGCTGTGCAAATTCTGCAAACCCTCGCCGACACAAACGACGCAACGACGCGCGAGATGCTTCTGATGGATTTTGATATTCGGCTGAAAGCTCGCGGCATCAACCCAGGCACGTCGGCAGACCTCACGGTCGCTACGCTTTTCGCTGCAAGACTCAACTTCATCTTGCATAATAACAACGTAAATGCTTGAATTTCGATAGTGGATATTTTGAATCCGCTGCTATCTGGCCAACCGACCCGAACTTGAGGGGTGCTGTGAACAAGGATAGCTGTCCATCGAGCGTCGTGTCTCGAAGTGCGGCATCTTTGGGCAAACCATTTGAAACGGTACAGGGAGGAAAATGGCCGTGGCAAAGATTACTAAGGTAATGGTTGGCGAGTCTCTTGTTGGCGAGGGGAATGAGGTCGCTCACATCGATCTCCTGATCGGTCCTCGCGGCAGCGCCGTGGAAACAGCATTTTGTAACGCTTTGACGAATAACAAGGACGGGTTTACCTCCCTTCTGGCGGTGATTGCGCCCAATATGCCTTGCAAGCCCAATACCGTGATGTTCAACAAGGTCACCATCAAGGGGGCCAAGCAGGCTGTTCAGATGTTCGGCCCTGCCCAGCACGGCGTTGCAAAAGCGGTTCAGGACTGCGTCGCGGAAGGCATCATCCCCGCTGATGAAGCGGACGATCTTTTCATTTGCGTGGGTGTCTTCATCCACTGGGAAGCCGAGGATGACGCCAAGATCCAGGAATACAACTATAAGGCGACCAGGGAATCTATCGAGCGCGCCATAGCTGGAAAGCCTACTGCAGCGGAAGCAACGGCGCAGCGCGACAAGGTCAAGCATCCGTTTGGCGCCTAGACACGAGACAACCCCGCACAGAGCAAGCCCTCTGTGAAGAACGATGGCCTGTTGCGCCGGTTGGCAAAGCTTCTAGGCATGTAGAGCAGGAAAGAGGGATATCCCTCTTTCCACTCAATTTCGAGGAGGGACATCGTTCATCAATGCGGAGACAGCTTCGCGCGTCAAGGCTCCGTTGTGGAGCGATGTCGCCACAAGTGCAGCCGCTATGCCCAATCTTTCCAAGTCCTCCAGATCGTCGGCGCTCCGGATGCCACCCGCAGCGATCACCTCACGATTGCCTGCCCGGCTCCTGATCGATTTTAGCCGATCAAAATCCGGTCCCGAACCGGAACCGACCTTTGCAAGCGTCATGACGATGACGCGAGAAGGCCACAGGTCGGAATTAGCAAGGATGTCCGGAGGCCCAAGAAAATCATCCCCCCGAAAATCAAGGGACAGGATCAGCCTCGGTTCAGCGCGGACCAGACCAAGAAGGGTTGAATCGTGCTGCGTCTCAGAGCCGAGGACCGGGAAAACATGGTCCATATCAAGAGCTTTCCGAATGTCGTCAAGGCTGTAGAAACCGGCGTCGAGCCAGATGCACGGCGGAGGATCAAGCACCGGCAACATGCATGACCACCGCGAAGATTCGGCATTGTTTTCGATCGCATTGAGATCGGCGATATAGAAAACCGGAAACGGGTAGATACTTCTCAACCCTTCCGCCACATCGTCGATTTGGGATGTCGGGCTCAAAGGCGTTTCAATTGGCCGGTAGGCATGGCGCAGGCCCATACTTGCGCGGACGACAAGGCCGCCCTTGATGTCGAGGACCGGAATGATAAGCAATGATGAACCCCAGCGAGGAATAACAGAATCTATGAAAGCGCGGATTTCAGAAGAAGCAAAGCGAATAATCACGGGTTGGGACATTGGCGGCGCTCATCTAAAAATGGCGCGCGCAGAGAATGGCCGGATTACACAGGCGAGAACCCTCAAGACCTCGCTGTGGTTGGGGCTGGATGAAGTCAGGGCCGCGCTTGAGGAACTAGGGGCACCGGGTTTTGCAAACCCCGTGAATGTGTTCACGATGACAGGGGAACTCTCCGACGGGTTCCCCTCGCGCGATGCTGGTGTGCAGGGCTTGCTCGATTTCATCGAGGCTGAATTTGGCTCGGCCAGCACACTGATTTACGCCGGGCGGGCCGGATTTGCAGACATCGCAGAAGCACGGCATCTGGCTGCCGATATTGCATCAGCCAACTGGCATGCGACGGCTGCACTTTCGGCCAAACAGCAGGCTGAGGGCCTGTTCGTCGACATGGGTTCCACGACCACCGACATTCTTGCTTTCAGAAACGGTGTGTTGAAGAATAGCGGCTACTCGGACGCCGAACGACTGATGACGGGCGAATTGGTCTATACGGGCTTTGCCCGCTCCGCCCTGATCGGAATAGCCGAGTATGCGCCCGTGCGTGGAATGATGACGCCACTCATGAATGAATACTTCGCCAATACCGCCGATCTGGGCCGTATTCTGGGTATACTTGACGAAGCGGACGACCAGTATCCTTCCGCCGACCGCCGGGAGAAAACCGTTTCCGGGTCTATTGGCCGCCTCGCCCGCATGGTCGGCCGCGACAGCGGTGACCTTGATCTGGAGGAATGGAAAAATGTCGCCCGATGGTTCAGCGAGCATCAACTGCGCATGATCCACGATGGCGCGTTTCGTGTAGCGGGCAATCTGTCCGATCCATCGGCTCCGGTCGTCGGCGCCGGTATCGGCCGCCCGCAGATCAAACGGTTGGCGGAAAGACTGGAACGGCCATATGTGGATTTCAGCAACCTCATCCCCGCGACGGATGACGCACGCGACAACGCCAGCAAAGCGGCACCCGCAGCAGCCGTCGCCCTGTTGGCTTGGCAACACCTTGAGGATGAGACAGTGCCGGCCTAACCGGCGGTGTGATGCCCGTGCTTGACCTCGTGGCCCCCGGTGTCTGCCGCATCTCTGTGGTTCCTGACGCGCTGTATCAGCCAGTTCCATGCCTGCTGTTCATCGGGACCGGCTGTTTTTTCAATCGCGATCGTGAGATAGGCGATTTCGGCGTCGATTTTTTCCTGTGACAGCATGTGCAGACGGCTGACCAGAATGGCGAGTTCAAGCACAGCTGCCTTAGCCCGGTTCAATCCGGTGAAGGGGGCGTGCGCGGCTTCCGAAACAACCTTGCAGAGGTGGCGAGGACGTACCCCATCATCGTGAACTGAAACCACATGCAGGACCGAATGGCTGAGCGCCGCTTCCAGGCGTGGCACGGGGCAGCCCTCGACCGCGACAAGCGGCCAATCCTTCCGTCCGGTCAGGCACCCCGCGAAGACCAGCATGTCATCGGTGTAATTGGCGACTGCGTAAGGCACCACCGCCAGATTTTCCAGAGTCTTTGAGGGGCGAAACGGTGCGATGACCCACGCCTCACCTTCCGCGATGATCCCGAGTGGAGCAATATGCACAACGCCATCGGCGCTGATCGTCGTTATGATCGTTTCACGAATATAAGTCACTTCGCGTCCTTCTTCGCTCGCAAGGTATGCCCCACTTCCGCCAACCGCGCCCGATCCTGATTTTTTTCCGGCGTGGCGACACCCCAGACCAACGGCTCGTCCTGCGCATAACGCTTGCCCAGCTTCCAGGCGATCTCGGCCTTTGCAAGTTCGGCGCCAAGATAAAATGCATGCGCGCCATCACCCTCAACGCCCAAACCCGGGAAAAGTTCAAAAACGTCCTGCGCTATCCGATGGCCCCGGACGTTGAAAATATGCACCCCCTCAGGAGAAGTCATGATACGGAAATTGGCATCGCGGACCCCATCCGCAAGAGCCTGAATATCCGCAACGCTGTTTGCAAAGGGCTTGCGATCATGAACCTGGAGAAGACCGGGATCATAGCCTCGAGGCAATGCATGGTCCTGTCTGGCGGCAAACATGATGCGGCGGGCGCGGTCGTGCTCCTCCACCGTGCGACTGGTATGAGGGCTGACATTAACGACCAGCACATTGCCGATCTTCAGTTCTGAACAAAGGCCCGTCAGCATGGCTGTGACGCCCGATGAATCCGCGTCCGTCAACTCTGTCAGATTGCCCGTCCCCATCATCATTTCGATATCCGGCCAGCGACGCCGCGCTTCGACGAAACGCCCGAGCGACGCAGCAAACCCGAAATGAATGGGATCGAGCACCGGATCGGCAATGAACGGCATTCCAGCGCGCTGCGCAGCACCGATCGCTCGGCCAAGCGAGTCCAGATCGTCGGGAACAGCAGGAATAAGTACAGGCGTGATCCCGTATCGACCAGCCAAACCGATGGAGTTTTCATCCAGGCTCAACAGGTAATCAGCCCCCGAACGCGCCGCAATTTCCAGCTCATCGAGATTGGCCGAGTCCACGCTGACTTTCAGCCCATCCCGCTTGAGAAGCTGGATTGCTTCGGCCAGATGTTGAAACGGTGTATCCGGTAGGCAACCGAGATCGATAACATCCGCTCCGGCGGCAGCAAGCGCATGAGCGCGTTGCAAAAGCGCATCCATCGGCAATGCCGACGCATCGACAATCTCCGCAAATATACGCATGTCATGTCGCGACAGATCGATCGGCTTGCCTGAACGCCCAAGATAGGCAGGCAAATCCGCCACCTCATCTGGTCCGCGCATAAAGGGCATACCGAATTTTTCGCTCAAACGATCAAGATCGCCTCTGTAGCGACCGGGGAGAATGACCCGGTCGGCCTTCACGGATCGGTCGAGCCGCCGCCGAATGATCTCTTCCGTCATCAAAGCCGCTACCTTCACCCCGATATCAACAACCGAATAAGTGAAGGGAGTGGCGCCCAAGCCGGCAAGCACACTCTCGACCCGCGCACGTGCCAGATGTCCGGTAAGGAAGACGAGATGCTCAGCCATCGCCAGCGAGCGCCTTTTTGCGCCGCAGGATCGCGGATTTCAACTCGGCGAGAGATTCCACGACTTCGGTGCGTTCAAAAGCCTTGAGCCGGGCGGTATTCTCAAGATCGATGGGACGCGGATAGACCTTCACCATTCCGCCGGGCGCCATCGTTTCCAGTTCAGGGGCCGTATCGCACGCAAAAACGATGGACGGAATTCGGCATTTCCCAGCCTGCGCATAGACATTCGTCGGCAGGGAATCCGATATACCGGCCACGCATTTGGCCACCGTGTTCGAGGTGGCGGGCGCAATGACGACGCTGTGATAGACGCCCTTATAAAAGCCGCCCACCGGCACGGAACTCGCGGTTTTGTCATGAAACACACGCATCGTATCCGGAAAATCAAGCTTCAGCCTGTACATCCGCAGAACCTCTTCGGCAGCCTTTGAAACGAAGACATCGCAATGCTCAAGGGTACGAATGAGTTCGAAGCTTTCGACAAAAAAATGACCCGAGCCGGTGAGAACCCATGCCCAGCGCGGAGTATGCAATCGCGTCATTACCGAACTGCTCCTTCGAGCGCTGCTTGCGCTATGCGACACCCCGGAATCTCTTTCAGGGGCAATTGCTTCAGTTCCTCACGAAGGCTCTGCGGTCCGGCGACAAACAATGTAGTGTCATCTCCCAGGAACCTCGGCAGCATCGGATCGACGATACCCGTTTCGACGAGGGTTTTCACGCTTTCCGGCTCGCCTCTAAGGTCGATCTGCTTGACCAGAAGAAGTGTATCGGCGTCGATCTTCCGGCATAGCCACGCTGCAAGCGAGTCCGACGTCACCTCCCATGATCGCGGTATATCCGGTGCGGCGAGCGACATGGTTGAGGGAAGCCAGACGGGAACTCTCCTCGCCCGCCACGTTTGCCGCATATCCTGTATCGAACGCACCACACAAAGGCGCGAATGCCGCTCGGCAATGACATGCCCGTATTGATCCATTGCCAGAATAGCCATGTCATGCGCAGCGGCATCGCTGTAGCCCAGCCGCTTCTGCGAAAAGCGGACATGATCCGCAAACGGACCTCCCCCTGGTACAATGACAAGCGGGAACGCCGCTGTAGCCAGCACATCGATCCAGCCCTGCATCTCCTCTTGCCCCGCCGTGCTTCCTCCCAGTTTCACGACCAAAGGCTTCATCAAGGATAGCCTCCCCTTCCTCCATGCGCCTTGGTTTGCTCCCGATCAGAAGCTCCCCGCGACTTCGATGAACGCGCGCGCTCCTGCTTACGCTCGATGATGACACCTACGCCGCCCGGACCCAGCTCAAGCTTTTCAGCGCGCACGACCACGTGGGTGACACGCGGGTTTTCAAGCACGAAGGCGGCGATCTGCTCGGCAAGAGTTTCAGCGAGTTCGACGTGCCCCCGCGCAACGATCGCGCGGATGCCGTCCATGATGAGATCGTAGGACACGACATGCCGCATATCTTCAGGATTGCGTGTCACGCGCAGCACATCCGCCGTCACGTCGAAGCGAACTTTTTGGGTCTTGCCATGTTCGAAGCTGTAGGCTCCGATGTGAACCGGTAGAACAAAATCCCGCACAAAGATCTTGTCCGTGCCCAGCCCCATTTCCGAAGCGTCGGGAAAATACCCTCTGGCGGCCAGAAGTTGATAGTCAACACGAGGGCCAGCGCCTGCCTGCTGCTCCTCGGGGATGAGCGCCCTGATCCTGTCCGCCGCGTCCTTGTCGACAAGCGCGTTCCTGACCAGACCGCCGCACAATGCACCTCGGAAACCGAGAAAGTCCGGCTTGCAGGCAAGAAGTCGCGGGATATCCGGCGCTTCAAGCGATCCCGCAAGTCCCGCCGCAAGGCCGCGATCATGACAGTCGCTGACGAAAGCCCCTGCCCGATCCGGCGTCAAATGATGAAGCAACCGGCCCTTCGACTTGTCATCCGTATCAATCATGACGCCATGAAACCCGGCATCCAGGAATGGCGCGAGCAGATCCCCATCATAGACATGGTCTGCAAAAAGCACAGCGATCAGCTTTTTGTCTTTCGAAACAGTCTGAAGGACATTCGCGCAGGCTGCCAGCCGATCCGAAGGGAAGAAACCGATCTTTATGAAATCAACTCCGGTCGCGGCGATTTCCTCGACCTTGGCGCGGATGACTTCCGGCTTCATCGGTAGATCGCCACAGGCCGCGCTGGTCAACCGTCTACTGGCCACCCAATCGACGACATCGGCGATTTCACCTGTTTCGACGGCTCCAAGCGCGCCGCGAGCCGGGTCCTTGAGATCGATGATATCCGCACCTGCTTGCAGCACGATCTCGGCTTCTTCGCGATTACGGATGCTTGCAAGCATTTTTGTCATTGGAAATTACCCCGGCTGAAAATGGTAGCTTTTCCGATGATGCAGGAAAACATGAAATCAGGGGTTGAGATTACTGCCGGGTCGTTTACAAACACTATGGGCACCTCTGTACTTAAACACCCGCCACCTGATCGGTGACGGAGGAATGGGATAGTATGGTCGTGAAGAGCATGGTGCCGAATACTCTTGCATTTTTATTGGGCTTTTTTTTCCTGTTCGTCAATGCGAATGAAATTCAGGCGCAGCAAGGCACGCCCGGAAAAGAAACCATCGAAATTCGCATCGGTTATCTACGGGCCTATGAACCGCAACTGGCACTTTCCGTGCTGGACATTGTTCCGCCTGATGAAGGTGTTGCCGGAGCGAACGTCGCCATCAACGACAACAATACTACCGGCAAATTTCTCGGACAGAGCTTTGCACTGGATGTGGTCGAAACCAAGCTGAAAGAGGATGTCGTTCCAGCATTCAAGGAAATGCTGACGCGCGGCGACAAATATATACTCACTGATGTCTCCGCCGAACAATTGCTGTCCATCGCGGATCTTGCCAGGGAGAATGGCGTTCTCCTGTTCAACGTCGGAGCGACCGACGATATATTGCGCGAGGAACAGTGCCGCCCGAATGTCTTCCATACGGCACCGGCACGCTCCATGCTCGCCGATGGCCTGGCGCAGTATCTCGTATGGAAGCAATGGCGTAAATGGGTGCTTCTCTATGGGTCGCATGAGCCCGATCAGCTCTATGCGGATGCGATACGCCGCGCCGCGACCCGATTTGGCGCAACGATCGTCGAAGAGCGATTGTACAAGGATACCGGCTCCGCCCGCAGGACAGATACGGGCGTAATTCAGGTGCAGCGCCAGATGCCGGTATTTACCCAGAATCTGCCGGAGCACGATATCGTCATCGTTGCGGATGAGAGCGAGGTCTTCGGCAGTTATGTCCCCTTCCGAACGTGGACGCCGCGCCCCGTGGCAGGAACTGCCGGGCTTATACCCTCGAGCTGGCATCCGGCGAGCGAACAATGGGGAGGTTCGCAGATCCAGAACCGCTTCGTGAAGGCAACGGGACGCCGCATGCTTTCCAAGGACATGCAAGCCTGGACCGCGGTACGAATTCTCGGGGAAGCGGCGACCCGGACCAACAGCAACGAGGTTGAAAAGATAGAGGCTTTCATCAAGACCGATGATTTCTCGATTGCCGCGTTCAAGGGGCAAAAGGTGACTTTTCGCACCTGGAACTGGCAGTTGCGGCAGCCGATCCTGCTGGGTGACGGGCGCGGCGTCGTTTCGACCTCGCCGCAAGAGGGCTTTTTGCACCAGTTCTCGGAGCTGGATACGCTTGGGGTCGACCGCCCCGAAACCAGATGCAATCTAAACTAAAAAAGAAACGGGAGGAGAACAATGCGACACCATATTTGCCTGTTGGCAGGCACGATAGCGCTGGCGGCCATCACGCAATCCGCATGGGCAAACGCCGTGTATGTCTCAAACGAGAAAGACAACACAATCACCATTCTCGATTCAAAATCCATGGAGGTGATCAAGACGATCGATGTGGGTCAGAGACCACGCGGGATAACGGTCTCTCATGATGGCAAACTCGTTTATGTATGCGCCAGCGACGATGATACAGTGGAAATTATCGATACGGCCACTCACGAGATTATCGGATCCCTCCCCTCTGGCCCGGACCCTGAGCTTTTTGTGCTTTCACCGGACGGCAAGACCCTCTACGTGGCAAATGAAGATGACAATCTGGTCACCGTCATCGATGTCGAAAAGAAGAGCGTGATTGCCGAAATACCAGTTGGCGTCGAACCGGAAGGCATGGGTATCAGCCCGGATGGCAAGACGATGGTCAACACGTCTGAAACCACCAACATGGCGCATTTCATCGACACCGCCACCCACGAGATCGTTGACAATGTACTGGTCGATGCCCGTCCGCGTTTTGCGGAATTCAAGCCGGATGGATCGGAAGTCTGGATTTCATCGGAAATCGGCGGAACGGTTTCCGTCGTCGACAACGCGAAACGAGAGGTAACACACAAGATCACTTTCGAGATTCAGGGCCTTCGCTCGGAAGCGATTCAGCCGGTCGGCGTGCGCATCGCCGCCGACGGAAAGAAAGCCTACGTCGCGCTCGGGCCTGCAAACCGCGTCGCGGTGGTCAATACCGAAACCTATGAGGTCGAAAAATACATCCTCGTTGGCCAGCGAGTCTGGCAACTGGCTTTCACGCCGGATGGAAAATATATCATCAGCACCAACGGGCTGTCCAATGACGTCACCTTTATTGATACGGAAACAGACGAGCCAATCAAATCCGTAACCGTCGGCGCGCTGCCGTGGGGCGTTGCTGTGGCACCAAACTGATTTGTGTCGGAAACTATGGGGAGGAAAACATGTTGAAATTCAAGATTATTGCATTTGCAGCGGCTTTGAGCGTTTTGGGAGCGCAATCACTGGCTCATGCGCAAACGGACGATGATGACGATGACGCGCCCAAAGTCACGCGCGCTAGTAAAAATCTGCCGGAGTTGATCCTTGGTTCCAAGGATGACAATTTCGCGGTCAACCAGAAGGATTTCGAACTGGTTTCCGGGCAGGGATATCGCTGGAAAATCACTTCGGCCGCCGGTCTCGAATATAAGTTCGTCACGGATCTTTTCCGCAATGTCTGGATGAACCAGATCGTCATCAATGATCTGGAAGTACATATGAACGGCGCACCAGCCTGGCTCGAGTTCGATTCCGAAGGGACGATCAACGTGCAGTTCACGGCAGTCCGACCCGGCGAATACACCTGGTCAGTGCCCGACTTAGCGGATAAGGGCATGAGCGGCAAGATCATCATCAAATAGTCGTCAGCTTTTTCTGTTATCATAGCGCGGATGGCGGCGCTGCCGCTATCCGCAGAAGGCGATTATGATGACGCTCAATGCCAAACTGGCTGATCTGCCACGAGACAATGCAGAGTCCGTCGTTTCGGTTCCGCCGCTCGAACTGGCGTCCGTCAGTTATTCCTATGGTTCAAGGAAAGCCTTGGACAACGTATCGTTTTCCATTGACCCGGGGCGTTTCGCGATTCTTCTGGGGCTGAACGGCGCCGGAAAAACCACTCTGTTTTCGCTGATCAGCCATCTGTTCGCGACACGAGGCGGCCAGATCCGCGTGTTCGGAAACGACATCAACCGAAAGCCTGGCAGTGCGTTGCGTCGTCTTGGGATCGTGTTTCAGGCGCGGACGCTCGATCTTGATCTCTCTGTCCTGCAAAACCTTTCCTATCATGCTTCCCTGCACGGCATAGGCGCGAAGGAAGCCGCCCAGCGGATCGATGAACTGCTTCATTCCATCGACATGAGCGACCGCCTGCACGACAAGGCGCGCAGTCTTTCAGGCGGTCAGATCAGGCGTATTGAAATCATCCGGGCCTTGCTGCACCGGCCATCGCTGCTGCTTCTCGACGAAGCCACTGTCGGCCTCGACATCAAGTCGCGTGCGACCATTCTTGGCGATATCCGAAGGCTGGTTAACGAGAACGGCATAAGCGTTCTTTGGGCCACCCACCTGATTGACGAGGTCAGTCAGGCCGATCAGGTCATCGTTCTCGATAAGGGCATGCTCGTCGCCGACGGGCATGTTGGAGACATCATGGCAAGCACCGGGACGCAGACAATCAATCAGGCTTTTTCGAAGCTTACCGGCATTGCCGATCTCGGATCGGCTGGGGGGCAGTCTTGACCGATATCGCCCAAAATAGAGCAGCCGATCGCGCACCAGTTCGTGAGGGATTCACGATCGCCCAGTATCTGGTTTGCCTCAAGGGTATTCTGCTGCGGGAGGGGTTGCGCTACCTCAACCAACGGGAAAGGTTCATTTCTTCACTCGTTCGTCCGCTGCTCTGGCTGTTTATCTTCGCGGCCGGTTTCAGGCAGGTTCTCGGCGTTTCGATCATTCCGCCCTATCAGACCTATGTATTGTACGAGATCTATATCACGCCGGGCCTATGTGGGATGATCCTGCTGTTCAGCGGAATGCAATCGTCGCTTTCCATGGTCTACGATCGGGAAATGGGCAATATGCGTACGCTTCTCGTGAGCCCGTTTCCACGCTGGTACCTGCTTGTTTCCAAGCTTCTGGCCGGTGTGGCGGTATCGATTATACAGGTCTATGTGTTTCTCGGCATCGCCTGGTTCTGGGGCGTCAAGGCGCCGTGGGCGGGGTATTTTCTCGTCCTGCCCGCACTGTTTCTCTCGGGACTGATGCTCGGCGCATTGGGCATGCTGCTTTCCTCCATGATCAAGCAACTGGAAAACTTTGCCGGGATCATGAACTTTGTGATCTTCCCGATGTATTTTGCCTCGTCGGCGCTGTATCCGCTATGGCGCGTGCAGGAGGCAAGCCCACTCCTCTATAAAATCTGCCTGCTCAATCCGTTCACTTACGTTGTCGAACTCATACGCTTTGCCTTTTACGGGCAGATAGAATGGATTTCGCTACTGGTCGTGACCGTATTCACGGTGGTGTTCCTGGGTGGCGCGATCCTTGCCTACAATCCCGCCAGAGGTATCATCATTAGAAAACAGGAAATGGGAGGAGCCAATTGAAAAGACATGTCATCTTTCTCGGTGCCATCAGCGCGCTATTAACGTCCGGCACAGCGTATGGCGCATCAAGCACAGACCCGGAGTGGCCATGTATACAGCGCAAGGTGCCTGAGCTTTCAATCGCTCAGGTGTGGCGTGGGTCGGACCTGCCACCGAGCGCCACCAAATGGAACAGTGACCCGAAATTGTCCGAACTCGTTACGGAACTTGCAGCGCGCCGAAACTCGATCGAAAATGCCCGGAAACAACTGGAGGAATATGCTACGAGCCTGCCGGAAGATCAATTGAACGAGAAATTGACGCAGATTTTTCAAGGTCTTTTCGACAAGCTCAATCAGGAACGGCATCAGGTGATTTCCGGCATCGCGCGCTACGCGGGCAAGCAACGAGAACTTGCTGCGGATCTGCGCAAGGAAGCGTCAGAAGTCGATAAGTTGCGCCACGCAGCGGGGGGTGATCAGTCGGAACTCGCAAAACGAAGCGAACGGCTGACGTGGGAAACCCGCATTTTCGAGGAAAGGGTTCAATCCCTTACTTTCGTCTGCGAAGTCCCGACAATCATTGAGCAACGGCTCTACAGCCTTTCCAAGATCATCAGCGAGATGATGATGAAGAGCTGACGGCCTTGGCGTTTGTTTACGCAACTGCGAGTGAAAAACCGCTTACGCTTTTTCCGGGATTGCTTCGGGTTGGTGGCCTATGCGTCGATACTGGAAATCATCCGGACCAGATGAGCGAGCGGCCATTGCATCGCCGATGAGCGACGCCATACGGGAATGCAACGGAGACTTGATGCAAGCAGGATCGGTAGCAGCGGCGTCGCCTGCAATTGCCATCGCCTGACAGCGGCACCCACCCCAGTCTATCTCCTTTCGGTCGCAGCTCCTGCACGGTTCAATCATCCAGTCCGTACCGCGAAAGGCATTGAACGCAGGCGAATCACGCCAGATATCGGCAAGACTCCAATCCCCGAACCGCTCGAATGTCAGTGAAGGAATTGTACCCGCAGCATGGCAGGGCAAGACCCGTCCATCCGGCGCAACCATGAACGCGTCTCTGGCCCATCCACCCATGCAGGGCTTGGGATAGATCGCAAAATAGTCGGGTGTCACGAAATCGATAGTCATGATCCCGTAAAGTCGCCGCTGGGCCTCCTCGACGATCTCAACCTGACGTTCGACAGCCTCTCGTTCCGGCATCAGTGTGTTGCGGTTCAGAAGCGCCCAGCCAGCATATTGAACATTGGCGATTTCAAGTCTCTCGGCCCCAAGCGACAACGCCAGCTCTATAAACGCGGGAACCTCATCCATATTGTGCCTATGGATAGGAGCGTTGATCGTCAGCGGCAGTCCGGATTCCCGCACCTGTCTTGCCGTTTCGAGTTTTTTGTCCTGCGCGCCGCGATGATTGCCGATCTTCTCCGTTGTCCCGGCAAATGCTCCTTGAAAACTCAGTTGCACATGATCGAGCCCGGCATCCGCCATGGCCTTGATCCGGCCCTCCGCTATTCCGACGCCGGCTGTGATAAGATTCGTATAGACGCCGCGCCGCGCCAGACCTGAGATAAGCTGCTCCAGATCCGGCCGGAGCGTAGGCTCCCCGCCGGAAAGATGTACCTGTAACACGCCGAGGTCGGCAGCCTGATCGAACAGCGCTAGCCATGCCTCGGTGCTCAATTCACGATTGGCCTTGAGAAGTTCGACCGGATTGGAGCAATAGACGCATTGAAGCGGGCAACGATGCGTCAACTCGGCCAGCATGGCGATGGGCGGAAGTAGAGTTTCGGTCACAGCATCACCAGAAACCGGTCGGACCATTCCTGAAGAAACATTTCCACATCCTCGGCAATATCTTCCGCAGGCGTTTCATATTGCTCTGCCAGAAGCTCGATAATCCGCTGGACGTTGTTTGTGCCATTGCACAACCGCAGGATATCGAGACTGACCTCATTTGGCCAAAAAACGCGTTCCGGCGAAAGCACAGCCCACGCGCTCCGTACCGGATCGTATCGCAATCGAGCGTGTCTTCTCAAAACCGGTTTCGATTGCATCGACAGTATAGCGCGCTTCCGGGCCGTTGCCATCAGAGTCTCTCCGGATCGAAAGCTCCGGGCGGAACAACGCCGCCATCGCCATAAGCTCGCTCCAGTGCATCCAGCATCGCCCACAGCACGTCGCACTTGAAAACAAGCGCATTGATGACGGCTTGCTGTTTTTCGGGGTTATCGGCATGTTTCAGCACGTAGGCGAGCGCAAAATCGGAGTCGCGCGAAGCCTGCGTCGGGCGCGGCTTGAAATAGGCGAGTATGTCCTCGGTGACGTAATCATATTTTGCGAGCATTGCCGGCACGCGTTCGCCGATAATGATCGGAGAAAACAGTTCCGTAAGCGACGATCCTACAGCCTCCAGCAGGCTCTGATTGGTGCAGAACGACAGATAGGCGCCAACGGCAAATCGTGTTCCCGGAAGGGCAAGTTTCTCACCTTTGACGATTTTCTCGTCAAGCCCAAGCCCGGTCGCGAGTTTCAGCCAACGGGCAATACCACCATCCCAGCCATTGATTCCGTCGTGATCCTCTATTCGCTTCCGCCATTCCGCGCGAAACTCGGGATCATCGGAGCGCGCAATGATCATGGCATCCTTGCGCGGGATGACGGATTGATAACAATAGCGATTGAGGGCCCAGGCTTGCATCTGGGTTTTGGTCATCACACCGGCTGTCATCTTGTGGTGCAGGGGATGGCGATTGTGATATCGCGCCGCGCCCACCTCATGGAGCACAGATTCAAGTGCCTTTGGTGACAAACCGTTCGTTGCCGCATCGGCGAATTCACTCACAGGTGGATCTCCATTCCGTCATAGCCGATCTCCCATCCTCCGGCCCGAACAGCGGCGTTTTCTCCGGAATGTTCGTCGAGTATGGGATTGGTGTTGTTGATGTGCACATAAATGCGGCGCTCAATCGGCGTTTCAGCCAGCAGGGCCATGGAACCGGCAGGGCCGGATATGTGCAGGTGGCCCATGCGGCTGCCTGTTTTAGCACCAACACCGGCGGCCAGCATTTCATCGTCGGTATAGACAGTCCCATCGAAGAAAACGCATGCGGCATTCGCGATACGCGCCTTCAGCGTCTCGTCAATGCCGGCACAGCCCGGAATATAGAACGCTGACGCATCGTCGGTTTCCGTTTGGATGCGCAGTCCCACCGTATCCCCCTCCTCGGTGCCAAAGCCGTCCGCCGCCTTTGTTTCATCCTCAAGGAAAAGAGCTACCTTGCCGGGAACGGGAAAGGTTTCGACGATAATACCGGTGGGATGGCCCTCATGGTCCAGCAGCACCGTGCGCCTGTTCAACGGGAGCACCCGCCGTTCAACATACTGACGATCCAACACATTGAAAATACTGTTCTGTTCGAGGACGCTCAGCACTCTTTCCGTTGCATAAATGACGAAGCGTTCGCGCTCGCGCAGACTAAGAAGCCCGGCGATATGGTCCACATCCGCATTGGTGAGGACGATTGCCTTTATGGGCGATGAGCGCAACGGCGCATCCCATGCGGGCTGCAAAGCCAGTGTGGCGGCGATCTGTTCGCGGATATCAGGAGACGCGTTGAAAAGAACCCAGTCCCTGCCATTGACCGAGGCGGCAAGGCTTGACTGCGTTCGGGACCGCAATCCCGCCTCTCCGTTGCGCACCGCCCGACTCAACCGGAAATTACAGTTCCATTGAGGAAACCCACCGCCCGCCGCAGAGCCAAGAACCTTCAATTGCATGCGAATGATAACCTCTGCATCCGGAATGTTCACCCCGACGAAATTGAGCAGTGTGCATTACAAAGGCCGCCCCACGCGATCTTATGCGACGGGGCGGCAAATCTTGCCTTACTTCTTGGCCTTCAGTTCTGCAGGAAGGTAACGTGACAGTTCCATTCCGACAGCAACAGGGCACATTGTTGGCTTCGTCCAGGTTTTCTTCATTCTTTTCTCCTTTTCTCCTAAAGATCAAAAGCTGATCTTTCTCTCCTACATCATACGCCACAGGCGTAAGATCTAAAACTTATAAGGCGTTTTTTTCTCCATCGGCTGCCCGGCCGCGCTCCATCCGTCAGTTCCCAATGGGTACCAAAAGACCGAACGATATCCCCATTCCACAGCCCTCTTGGCTGCGTTCCAGGACATCCAGCAATTTTCCATGCAATAGAAAACCACCTTGCGCTCCTTATCGTCATCCGTCAGCTTTTTCAACGCATCCCTGAAGTAGGTTTCTGTCTCTTTGTTCAGGACCCCGTATCCAACATTGGCAAGCCAGATACTGCCAGGAATATCCTCACGTATTTTCTCCTTCCAGATCGTGCCCGCAGGTAGATTTTCCGGTTTTGGATCATGAGGAAGAACGTCCAGAAAAATCGCGGTCTTATCTTTCCACAGCGTCACCGCCTGTTCCGTCGTTATGACCTTACCGCCCTTGACCGTCTCGGGCACCGAGGCCCGGTAACTCTCAGTCCTGTAGCCCTCCGGCTCCGGAACGAACTCCGCGACGGCAGAAGCTGCCGACATCATTGTCAGCAGGCCCGCAATCATCGCGATGTTCATTCCTCCCGTCATCTCATGCCGCTTTCTGACATCTTTCCCAACGTCTCTTGCCTATTCGGTGATGGGATTGTTGCTCTCATCAATCAAAGGCACATGATATCCAAGCAGGATCTTGTTGATTTCGGGCTGATTCTCCCTGATCACCCGGTTCAACTCCCGCTTCCACTCCTGGTCCGACGGGCGTACGCCCATCGTGATGCGGTAGGCCATATGCCCGGATTTCTCTTTCACAAGTGGAACGACAACCAGTTCGGGATCGATCTGTTGCGCATAAAAGCCAGCCATCGGTCCCCACAGGATCGCGACATCAATCGCGCCTCCCACCAGTTCCTTCAGCATGACTTCGGCCATGGAGGGCGCAAGACGCGTGTCGACCATCAACGGATAGGGGCGAACATTGCGCATCAGCCCGGCACTGGCCAGATTGGCGGCAGGAGGCGTGCCCGCGACAATGCCGATCTTCGTGTCCCCAAGCCGCTTGTCGTCAAGCGCGGCGAGACCATCAAGGCCGCTGTCCTTCCGATAAACCATGACATAGGTTGACCGGTAATATGCATTGGTGTTCTGGACGAGTTCATCACCCTGCGCATATCCCATTATGATATCGCATAGGTTGGCCCGAAGGGTGTTTCGGACAAAACCCGTCGCCATCGGGTACCATGTATAGACCACCGACTTTCGACCGGTCTTCTCGGCCACGAGCTGAGCAAGCTTGTTCTCGAAGCCCTCACCACCCTGATCGCTGAACGGCATATTCGACGGATCGGCGCAAACCCGGAGAACGTCAGGATCTACAAGTTCACCCGCCGCACCAAGCCCCGCCCCTTGGGCAAAACTGGCGGAAGGCATCGCCATGGCTGACAGAACGCATAGAGCGGTCCATTTCCAGCGGCCTCGCGTGCATTGCTTCATGCTACCCACCCATGCAGGAATCTTCCTGCTCCTTGAATGTTGCAGGCTTGTCCTCCTTCTTGGCCGGACGTCCGCGACCGAGCCCCCCCACGGAACGTGCCCGAAGATAGATATACAGATCGTCCATATAGCAATAGACGTTCTTGTTTTCGCCGAAGGAGGGCATGACACTCTCCTTTCCGGCACCCAAATTCTTGCGCCCTTCGGCCACCGTTGCCAAGAAATCCGCGTAACTCATTGTTTTCAATGAGTTGGTGAGATTGGGCGCGAATGATGATCCCGCCCCATCAGCGCCGTGACAAACGTGACATTCGGAATTGAACCGCCGGTAACCGCTAAATGTATACCAATCGACGGTTCCATCCTCCTTGATCTGGAATGTCGGCGTTCCTTCGCTATCGAAATATTTTCCGTCTTCGCTCGATGCAACGGCTGCGGCAGCCTTGTCGTCAGCGAAAGCCGCAGGGAAACTTCCCATCAGTGTCAACATAACAGCGACGATAAGATATTGGGTACGAACAGGCATCAGAACCTCATCTTCCGATCCGCAAGGCCAGCGCCTGTCTG
The DNA here is from genome assembly GCA_050726055.1 of Phyllobacterium sp. GTDB lineage: Bacteria > Pseudomonadota > Alphaproteobacteria > Rhizobiales > Rhizobiaceae > Phyllobacterium. The sequence continues at coordinate 74,411 of JBOHIW010000010.1, forward strand.
CGCTACCCTGCGGCGGTGGGTGAATGGATTGGGCTTTTTGACACGACAAAACGCTCCGCCCGCCGCAACGGCCGGGTTTGTTCTGTTGTGAGCCATGCCGTGCATGGCTCACTGCATCAGTTTCGGCGCATTACCGGTCAGGAACCGTAAAGACGGTCAACTGACCGCCAAGGGCGGTGTAGTCGGACAAAGCGGCATAACCGCCGACAGCGCCCAAACCATCCGTTCCCTTGGTCAATCCGGCGGCAAGACCGATACCGGCCCAACCGCCCACACCAGACAAGACAGCGACATACTGTTTGCCCTTGTGCTCATAAGTCGTGACGTTGCCGATAATGCCGGACGGCGTCTTGAACTTGTAAAGCTCGTTACCGTCCTTATCGACAGCCTTCAGATAGCCTTCGAGCGTTCCGTAGAAAACCACGTCGCCATCCGTTGCAAGCGCGCCCGACCACACCGAGAACTGTTCCGGCTTGGACCAGACAATCTCTCCCTTGGCCGCATCCCACGCAATGAAGTTGCCCATTCCGCCGTGACTGTTTGGAGCGGGATACATGGAAAGCGTCGCACCAATATATGGTTGCCCCGCCGTGTAGCTCACGCGGTAGGGCTCATAATCCATGCAGACGTGGTTCGTTGGAACATAGAAAAGCTTGGTCTTGGGCGAATAGGCCGCTGGTTGCTGATCCTTGGTGCCAAGAGCAGCCGGGCATATACCCGTCGTGTTCACATCTTCGCCGTTCTTCCCGGTGGAATATTTGTCAACGACGATCGGACGGCCAAAATCCTTGCTGTCCTTGTCCATGACAACTTCCGTTGCCCAGTTGACCGCCGGATCGTACTTCTTCGCAACAAGCAACTCACCCGTGGCGCGATCCATCGTGTAGGCAAAGCCGTTCCGGTCGAAGTGGACGAGAACATCACGCGGCTGGCCTTCGATCTCGATGCCATCCGCAAGGATCATTTCATTCACGCCGTCATAGTCCCATTCATCATGGGGCGTCATCTGGTAAAGCCATTTCGCCACGCCGGTATCGGCATCGCGCGCCATGATCGTCATCGACCAGCGATTGTCACCCGGTCGCTGGCTGGGGTTCCATGTCGAGGGGTTGCCTGTGCCATAATAGATCAGGTTCAGCTTCGGATCGTAGGAATACCAACCCCACGTGGTCCCGCCGCCGATTTTCCACTGATCGCCTTCCCAGGTATTCGTGCCGGAATCCGCGCCCACCGGCTTGCCGAGATGTGTCGTCTTTTCCGGATCGATCAACGTTTCCTGATCCGATCCCATCGAATAGGCCCGCCACGCGACAGAACCGTCCTTCATGTTGTAGGCTGTGAGATGGCCGCGAACACCGAACTCACCACCGGATACGCCGACGATAACCTTATCCTTCACGACCATGGGCGCGGACGTGCCGGATTCACCCTTGCTGCCGTCTGCGACGTCACCGTTCTTGACAGACCACGCCGGTTCGCCCGTCTTCGCATCCAATGCTACGAGCGTGGTGTCGGCCTGATACAGGAAAATCTTGCCGTCGCCATAGGCAACGCCGCGATTGACCGTATCGCAGCACATGATCGGGATAACGTTGGCGTCCTGCTTGGGTTCATATTTCCAGAGAATCTTGCCATCGTTGTTCAGATCAAGCGCATAGACCGTATTCGGGTATGGCGCGTGGACATACATCACGTCGCCGATGATAAGCGGACCGCCTTCATGACCGCGCAGAACACCGGTCGAGAATGTCCATGCAACCTGAAGATCTTTGACGTTGTCCTTGTTAATCTGGTTTAGCGCGGAGTAGCGGGTGTTTGCATAGTCTCCGGTCTGGATCGCCCAGTTCTTTGAATCGGATATGAGACCTTGCAGATCATCATTGGCAAAGGCGCCTCCCGCCACGACCGATAGCGCGGTGGCCGCTAAAGCCAGTTTTATGGAAGTCTTATGTACACGCATTTCCAGTCCTCCCTAAGTTCACATAAATGAACCGCAGGCGGAGCCGAAAATAAGTATGCGGTTCCGCGCCATCGGCTCAAGCAAATGGGAAGTATTTCCGGCAGCGTGTCACGACCTAAGCCAAGTGCGCAGAGGGCACCGTTACCGCCCACCCCGCTTGGCCTACGAAGACTGTCACCACTCCCTTGACGGCAACGTCCTTGAAGCCGGAAACATGATGACGATAGGAGATTGAAATTCATTCCGCAAGCTGTTCACACATTAAATCTTTACTGCAATGCAGTATAATAATTTTGCAATGCAAAATATATTTGATTTCATAAACTTATTTTAAAAACTGCGCGTAAATTTTAATTCACACGCCAGTCTTTGAAAAAAGTTTGCTAGCGACTATTATTCTTTGTTAACATGGAGAAAATCTATACTGACCTTCCCATGCAGAAAGGAAAGCCAATGATTGCTCGCGGTTTCATCCGGGTAACGGCCTTCGCAAGCGCAGCAATCGGACTCGCGTTTTCCGCCGAGGCCGCGTCAGAATATCCAACCTCAGCGGTAGCGGAATATGTCTATGGCTGCATGAAAGCCAATGGCGAGAACCGCGACACCCTGCGACGCTGCTCCTGCTCTATTGATGTCATAGCCTCCGTGGTTTCCTATGATCACTATGTTGCCGCTGAAACCTTCAAGGGAATGGGGCAGGTACCCGGCGAGAAGGGAGTGCTTTTCCGCCAGAGCGCGCCGGCCAAGGCCGCAATAACGGAATTGAAAAGGGCGCAGGCCGAAGCGGATGTACGCTGCTTCTAGAGAATGACGCCTCGTTTTCACCAAAACTCAAACACGCCCGCACCCGATGCATGAAACAAAGATTTATGACGTGTTCGCGGAATGTCTCGATGCAACACGCTTCAGAGCGCCGACGATTGCGCTGGCCATTCTCCTTTGAAGGTCTGGCCTTCGGTGTCGGACGCTTCAACCCTGACATCCTGATCGGGCGCAGCGTCGAACTCGAAGCGGAAGTTCGGATCTTCGGAGATGGAGATGCCGCCTTCCATCGTCATGATCAGCCGGTCACCCTGGGATATGGTCAATCCCTGAATGAAGTGTGCCGGTATGTAGTAGCGCGTGATCTGATCCATCTGGAGGCCTGAATTGTTCGGATGCCGGATCATCAGTTGCATCTCGGTAGCACGCGTCATCTGCTCTGTGCCGGGCAGCTTGGCTGGAAATACACGCAACTTCATTTTGCCGAGCGAGGCCATTGCCTCGTCCTGATTCTTGAGCGCGGGAGCCGAACAGCCGCCTGACGCTTTCACAAATGTTTGCACCATATGAAGTTTGCCATCTTCCGTCTCGGCAATGGCGCGGACATAAGAATAGGCGTTGACCCGCACCCTGGTGGCAAGATGCGTCACGCCCGCATCTTGACCGAACTTGAAGACCGCAGCCACAGGCGAGGGATTCTCATCAATGATCAGCGTTACAGACTTGATTCTGCCGGTTTTTTCATCGGGTTTGAAATGAAGGTCGATTGGCACGATCGCCGCGTCTTCCGCACGTGCCGGAGCCTCGATCGTGACGAAACCCTTGGCCTGCCCGATGGCGCGTTCGCCAAACACGTCTACCTTCAAGCTGTCCCAAATCGCCGATTGCGGAATACTCGTGGACTGAGCCATTACAGGGACAGCACCGGCCAATCCGGCAATCGAAACGACCGCCATCACTCCCCACCAAATGGGTCTGCTGAATCGCGGCTTCGCTTTCTTCATCATATTCGCCTCCACCAAGAAACTGGCGGTGCCCGGCCAGCGCCATTATATCATCAAGTCACCAATGCAGGCAAAAAATCGGCAGCCAAGCAGTCGCAAGGCCGCTATTCCCATTCCAGTTCGGCAAAGGCTGCCGTTGCGTTGCGCGCATTGTGCTCGTCGAATACGCTCCAATTGTTCCGCTCGTTTTCGGCTGCGGATTGAACGGCTTCCGCCATCGGCTTTCCATCTGAAATCGCCCCTCGAATATCCCGCACGAGCGTTTCGAAATAGCGTCGTTCGGGCGCAATCCCGTCAGGCCAGCGCACAGGCACCGGGCCATGACCGGGGATTGCCCTATCGGCACCAATAGCGGCCAAGGCGTCGAGCTGCGCAATCCAGCCAAGAAGCGAACCATCGATCGTCGGAAGGTGATCAACGAAACAGAGGTCTCCGGTAAAAAGCGTCTGGCTCCGCGTATCCAGCACGGTTAGGTCATTATCCGTATGAGCGGGCTTCCATGCTTTCAACACCAATATGCGCCCGCCCAGATCGATCTCCTCCTCATCGGCGATCAACCGTGATGGCGGAACGATCTCGATATCATCCATCAGCCTGCTTCCCATCGCGTCACGATAGCTCGACAGATAATAGTCGCCCCGGCTGGCCAGGGCTCGTGGCAGATTGTGATGCCCGACAAGGATTGCACCAGCATCGCGAAACGCCGCATTCCCGAAAACATGGTCCGGATGCATATGCGTATTGATGAGAAAACGGATCGGTTTCTCGGTGACAGCCCGGATAGCAGCGATCAGGGCTCGCGCCTCCGCAACGCTGCCGCCGCTGTCGATGACAGCTACCGCATCGCCTCCCACGATAAAGCCGACATTGCAGATTTTACCTCCGTTCCCTGCCGTCATCAGGCTATGCATTCCGGCAAAGGCATACACGCCCTCGGCAACACGCGAGACCGGCAGCGCGTCCCCTGCAGAAGCTTCACGCTGTGGCCACGGCAATAACGAGCCAAATGGCACAAACAAACCGGATTTCAGAACGCTGCGTCGCGTGGGTCGCAACCTCATGATTTACTCCTGCTCCGGAAATTTCAGCTTGAAGGAGCGAAGGAGATCCGCGCGAACCTCTTCATTCCGACAGTCTCGCGGCACGCGGATGACGAACGAGCCAACGACATGCGCGGGCCGGTTGGAAAGAACGATGATCCTGTCCGAGAGCATGATTGCCTCGCGCAGATTATGAGTGACCATCAAGGCGGTCGTCGGCCGTTCCGACCAGACGGCCAGGAGCAGATGGCGGAGTTGCTGCGCCGTCGCTTCGTCCAGCGAAACGAAAGGCTCGTCAAGCACGAGCAAATCAGGCTCGATCGCCAGCGCCCTTGCCAGAGCCGCGCGACGCGCCAAACCGAGCGACAGCTCCGACGGATAGAATGAACGCATCTTCGCGAGACCTAACGTGTGGAACAGTATATCAAGATTCCTGTCCCGAATGGTCTTCGGCAATGCGAGGCGCACATTTTCCTCCACCGTTCGCCACGGCAGAAGCAACGGCTCCTGAAAAACCGCGCCTATGCGCGGGTTTTCCACGCCCGGCAACTCAACCTCGCCGTCAAACGACCGATCAAGACCGAGAAGTATGCGCAGCGTCGTGGTTTTCCCGCAGCCGGAAGGTCCGATCACGCAAGCAAACTCATTCTGGTCCACTTCGAACCGCAGGTCGCGCAGGACGTCGATGCTCCCACCGTTCGAAGCTTTGAAGAATTTGGTCCTGATCTCGATTTTAAGCCGGGCGTTGCCGCCAGCGAGTGGATGCTTGTTCAAGAGGCTGTACCACGAAAAGTTCGATGACCAGCATCACACTCACAAACGCAAGTGTGTAAGCCAAAATAGATGCAACATCGAAAAGTTGAAAATAGAGATTGATCTGAAATCCGACGCCGTTCGACCGTCCGAGAAGTTCGACCACGAGAACAATCTTCCAGATCAGCGAAATTCCGGAACGTGAAGCCGCCGCGAGATATGGCTGCAACTGTGGCAGCAAGACGTGGCGCAACCGTTCGAGAGGGGTGAACCTGTAAACACGGGCCATGTCGGAGTATCGCAGATCGAGCGCTCGCGTACCCTCTCGCATCGTAACGACCACATTCGGAATTTTGTTGACCGCGACTGCCCCGATTGCCGCAGCCTCGGTCAGGCCGAACCAGATATAGGCGAGCACGATGATGACCAGGGCGGGAATATTCAAGAACAGGATCACCCAGGGATGGACGAATTGGTCGGCGCGGCGATGGCTTCCCAAATAGATGCCGATGACGGACCCGATTGTCATCGCCAGAAAAAAAGATGCCGTGACCCGCAACAGGGTGATGCCAAGGTGATGAGGCAATTCACCGGTCTGCATCTCGTTCAGGAACGCCTGAAATACGCTCAGAGGCGGTGGAAAGGAACGACTTGGCCAGATCGTTGCCGTCAGGTGCCACGCGCAGACCAAGGTTGCAACTGATGCGATCGTCAGCAAAACAGGCATGAGATTGCCACGTAACGGGGCATCGCCCGAAAACGGATCGGGCGGCGATGCGGGGGCGAGTGTCATCTACCTCGCTCCCCAGAACGTGCCGGACATCAGCACCTTCGAAGGCCCGACAAGCTTTTCGCCTCCCAGTTCCGCCAGCACAGTGTAGAGTTTTTCCGCGTCCCTCACTTCGTCTTCGATCGGACGGTTCGGGATGCCCTCGCGATATCGGTCACGCAGGGTGCTCAGTTCCCTGCCTTCCGCCTTGATCACAGGCGCGAGCCTTGTCCACTCCTCGTCGGAACTGCCAAGAAGCGCCTTAGCCTCGGTGCTTGCAGCCACGAACCCCTTGATCGCATCCGGGTTTGCGTTTGCCCATTTGTCATGGAAAATATATCCCAAGGCCGAAACCGGCCCCGTCGCTCCAAGGGCCTCGGCCGCATCGTTCGCGCTGATAATCCTGCGGAAGCCATTGGCCTCCAGCCTTGCGCAATAGTGCCAGAAATTCAGCACCGCATCGAGTTCACCCTGTTGCGCCTTCTCCGCCAGCAGGGGTGGTGCGCCATAGGCGATCTCGTTCACGGCAGACAGATCCCTCGAAAGATCGCGTTTGGCAAGCCCCTGCATCAGGAGCCAGCTCTTGTCCAATGGACCGCCCGCAACACCAACCGTTCTATTCTTCAGGTCTTCGAGCGACTTGATGGGAGAATCCTCCCTAACCATCAAAGCACCGACCGCCGTCGAATAGGGGACCATGGCCAGATCCTCCCCTGACGCGCGCTGACGCGACACCCACAGCCAGTCCGAAACGATGATATCGACGGCACCAGCCATCATGGCCACATTTGTCGCATCCTCGCTGGCGAAAAACTGTATATCGAGGTCGATACCGTGCTTTTCGTCGAACTTGTGGTGCTTGATAGTGTCCAGCTCCCAGTTCACGGTGCCGAATTTCAAAACGCCAACGCGGACCGTTTCGGCCGCCATGGATTGTGACCCTGCAGCCAATCCCAGAAACATTCCAAGCAACAGAACCATCCGGCTCATTCGACTGCTCATTGCTCCCATAAAGCCCTCCCACACATCATCATTTTACCTTCACGGTTCAAAGCTAGATGTGCATTTCCCTGTTCGGATAATCGCATTTCCATCTTACAACACGCAGGTGAGGATGATCTTCAGACCACTTCGCGATTTCAGCTGGCGCGAGGAACATGCAATTGAGAAGGCCGCCCGTGTTTTCGAAATGCAGCCTCTCCTCCCTGCAATTGGAAGGCGCCGTTAGCAGACAGATTGTCAGGACGAGATCAATAATATCCACCTTGCACCTCCTACCCAGCAGATAGCTTTGATCGCTGCCGGCAAACCAAGACTGACGACAATCGCCGCCGCCATCTTATCGGATTTCCCAAGGTGCCCGGATGAGAAATATGGCAACAGGTTAGGCACATAGCTTGCTTGCGTCAATCGCAGGATCTTGAATTCATGGCACGCATGTCGCGGATCAAAAACGGTGTGGGAAAGGTTGACTTACTGCTCGCGTCGGCTACCTTTTCCCGGCGCGGGTCTACGGAGCTTGTCTCCGGCGGCCTTGCAGGCAAGTATGGCAGGCGCTGGCGCATGGAGGCTCGGCGTCGGCGTTCGTCAAAGGGCACCCTTGGCGGAGTGAGGAGAAGTCATGCAGTATCATGTCCTTCTGATCGGTGTATCAGTTGCGATTTTTTCGGTTTTCGGAGCGCGGGCCGAAGGCGGAGACGCAGCGGCGGGCGAAAAAGTATTCGCCAAGTGCAAGGCCTGCCATGTCGCCGACAGCGACAAGAACAAGGTGGGGCCGTCGCTCATGGGGCTCATCGGCCGTACCGCCGGTACGCACGAGGGTTTCAAATATTCCCCGGCAATGATCGAGGCGGGCAAGGCGGGATTGGTCTGGGACGAGGCCTCGTTACGCGACTATCTGCATAACCCGAAAGCCAAGGTGAAAGGCACCAAGATGGCCTTCGCGGGTCTGAAGAAAGACGACGAGATCACCAATCTCCTCGCCTATCTCGAACAGTTCAAGTAACCCGCGCACCGTCGGCATCCCTGCCAGCGCGTGCTCGCCAATGTTGTTCGGCCGGGTGTGATGCCCGCCGGCACGATGCAACTCACGGGTACCAGAACACCAGCGGCACAGACTGGTGGTTGCCTTTCAAGATTTCCTGAGGCTTCAGCGCGCGCTATGCCTTTCCTTCTTCGATCGTCTCTATCCGACCCCAACGGCTTAGGATCCATGCTGGCAGAGGCATGGCCATTCGCAGACCGCCATCGGATATGGCTTACTTCACCACATGCCAAACGCCGCCCATGCCATCGCCATTGACGTCGCCGGGCTTCATGTCTTTCGCATATGTATAAAGCGGCTTGCCGTCATAAGCCCACATATCCTTGCCGTCCGTGCTCTTGACCAGGGTCCACTCACCTTCAGCCATTGCCCCCGAAGCCGCGTGAAAGGCTGGCCAGGCCTTCAGGCACTTTTCATCGCAGTTCGACTTACCAGCAGCATCCTTGTCAAAGGTGTAGAGGGTCATTCCCTTTTCGGTGGTCATGATTTTCCCCATCCCGGTATCCGTCATCTTTGCCGGTTCTCCAGCAAAGGCCGTCAACGAGGATGCGGTCAAAATTCCCAAAGCAATCAGTATCGATTTCATGGCTCGTACTCCGATTGAAGAGTTTCCGATCATCCGTGAGTGTAGCAGGCCATTTGCCCGCATGCAGAAAGCTGCTCGCATTTGAAATCCGAAATATGGCGAATGCGGCTGATGCCGGAATTGTGATGACACAACCAACACGATGGAACGGCTGAACATCAAACTTGACACCCCATTGCGAGGGCGTGATGAAGGGCCTCGCGCATGATGCCAGAGTCGACCTGTTTTAAGGACAGGGCTTTCGAGCAACAACGCGCCTTCAGCAGTTTGTGCAGCGTCAGGAGCCTTCATCCATGTTTGATTTGATTGTGAGAAATGCGAACCTCCCCGATGGTCGTTCAGGCTTCGACATTGCCGTGCAGAACGGCCGGATCGCCGATATCGCGCCCAAGATCGAGGGAAAAACGCAAACGGAAATCGACGCGACGGATCATCTGGTTACGCCGCCCTTTGTCGATCCGCATTTCCACATGGATGCAACGCTTTCGCTTGGCCTGCCCCGGATGAATCGTTCAGGCACCTTGCTGGAAGGCATCGCTCTCTGGGGTGAACTGAAGCCGCTTCTGACGCGTGAGGCCTTGGTCGAGCGAGCACTGCGCTATTGCGATCTCGCCGTTTCCCAAGGGCTTCTCTCCATCCGCAGCCACGTTGACATCAGCGAACCGCGCCTCCTTACCGCCGAGGCGATGCTGGAAGTTCGCGAGAAGGTCGCCCCCTACATCAAGCTGCAACTCGTTGCCTTTCCGCAGGACGGCTATTACCGCTCGCCGGGTGCGGTAAAACTGCTTGAACGTTCCCTCGACATGGGGCTCGATATTGTTGGCGGTATTCCGCATTTCGAGAGAACCATGGAGGATGGCGCCGCTTCGCTCGAGGCGCTTTGCCGGATTGCCGCGGAGCGCGGATTACCAGTCGATATCCATTGCGACGAAACCGACGATCCCATGTCGCGCCATATTGAAACGCTGGCCGCGCAGACCATGCGGTTCGGCCTTCAGGGGCGGGTTACGGGATCGCATCTCACCTCGATGCATTCCATGGACAATTACTATGTTTCAAAGCTGATCCCGCTGATCGCCGAAGCGCAGATCAACGCCGTTCCCAATCCGTTGATCAATATCATGTTGCAGGGACGGCATGACACCTATCCGAAACGTCGCGGCATGACGCGCGTGCCGGAACTGATGGCGGCAGGTATCAACGTCGCGTTCGGGCATGATTGCGTGATGGACCCATGGTATTCGATGGGTTCCGGCGATATGCTCGAAGTCGGCCACATGGCCGTTCACGTCGCGCAAATGGCGTCTGTCGAGGCGAAGAAGCAAGTCTTCGCCGCCATTACGGTCAACTCCGCGAAAGTCATGGGGCTGGAAGGCTACGGGCTGGAAAAGGGCTGCAACGCCGATTTTGTCGTTCTTCAGGCACGCGATCCGCAGGAGGCCCTGCGGCTGAAGGCAAACCGTCTCGCCGTCATCAAGGGTGGAAAGATCATCGCCGAGACAGCGCCGCGCGTCACGCAGCTCAAACTTGCCGGCAGGCCGCAAACCGTTAACAGCGCTGACTACGCGCCGCTCAATACATGATATGGTGGGTCGCAGCATTCCGCCGGTGGATTGCGCGTCATTTGTGCAGCAGGCAACCTTGACACATTATTGAGCAATACCGCAGATGAGGATCAGCACTTCATGGGCGCTTTTGCCCTAAAACCATAAGAGGGGATCATGTCCAGTTTTTCTCATTTCACGCGTCGTCACGTACTCGCGGCAACTGTCGCCCTTGGTGCATCAATCATGGCTCCTCACGCTTTTGCGCAGGATAAAATCAAGGTCGCGGGCATTCACGCGTCTCCGGTCGAAAACGCCTGGAATTCGCGCCTTCACGCGGCCTTGCAGGAAGCGGCGAAAGAAGGCGTCATTGAATATGTCTTCTCGGAAGGCGTCGCCGCGAGCGATTACCCGCGGGCAATGCGCGAATATGCCGAGCAGGGCGTAAAGCTCATCGTCGGCGAATCCTATGCCGTCGAGCGGGAAGCCCGACAGGTTGCAAAGGACTATCCGCAAACAGCCTTCGTCATGGGCTCATCCGGCAAACCGCAGGGCGACAATTTCGGCGTCTTCGGCACCTGGAACTACGAAGCGGCCTATCTGACAGGCATGCTGGCAGGCGCAATGAGCAAAACCGGCACGTTCGGCGCCGTCGGCGCCGTGCCTATCCCGGAAGTCAACATGCTCATCAACGGCTTTCAGGATGGCGTGAAGGAAACCCGTCCCGACGCGAAATTCCTCGTATCGTTCATCGGCACGTTCTTCGATCCACCCAAGGCGCGCGAGGCTGGCCTGGCCCAGATCGATGCGGGCGCAGATATCCTCTTCGGCGAGCGGATCGGCACGGCCGATGCAGCCAAGGAACGCGGCATCAAGGCCATCGGGTCACTGATCGACTACACGGAGCGATACCCAGATACGGTTTTCGCCAACGCGATGTGGTTTTTCCGCCCGATCCTCAACGCGGCAATCGTCGACGCGAAGGCAGGCAATCCGGTCGGCAAGGACTATACGCCCTTTAGCCGGATGAAAGAGGGCGGCAGCGACATCGTCTATGTAAAGGGCAGCGCACCGGCGGAAGCCGAGGCAAAGATGGAGGCGCGGCGCGCCGAGATCAAGGCGGGCACGTTCGACGTTCCGATGGACTTTGAAGAACGGAAATAAGCGGGTCACGTTGGCCACGCCGGAATGAGCATGACATTGGATTCGACGATGAACCAACAGGATGCGCTTGCGCTTGCAAGCGTCATCCGGTCCGGGGCCTTGCGTTGTGAAGATGCAATGCTGGCCTCTCTCGCCGCAGCCGATGCGCAGCGCGATCTCGGCGCTATCGCCTTTCTCGACGGTGAACTGGGCATGGCAGAAGCGCGCAGCGCCAATGAAGCGTTGCGGCGCGGCGGTGCCGGTTCCCAGCCCTTTCCCGGCGTACCTTCCCTGGCGAAAGATCTGGGAGGGCCATTCGCAGGGCTACCTATCCGGCTGGGTTCAAGAGCTTTCGCGTCGGCAAGTCCCGATCTCGATTCCGATCTGGCGAAGCGCTTTCGCCAATCAGGCATCTGCCTCTTCGGCACAACAACCGTGCCGGAATTCGGATTGGCGTTGGCCAGTGAGCCACTGACAGGCCCAAAGGCGCTCAATCCGCTCGCTCGTGATTTATCGCCGGGCGGGTCTTCGGGTGGTGCGGCGGCGGCGGTCGCAGCGGGTATTGTCGCCATCGCTCACGCAACCGACGCGGGCGGGTCAATCCGCGTTCCGGCCGCTTGCTGCGGACTGGTCGGGCTCAAGCCCACGCGCGGCGCCATGCCCGGCGGTCCGCATTTCGGCAATCATCTGGCCGGAATCGCTTCCGAATTTGCGGTCTGCCGTTCGGTGCGGGATGCCGCAGCGGCGTTCACCGCCCTGTCAGGCCATGCGCAAGGCTTCTTTGCCGACCCTTCTGTGAGCATCGCCGATATCGACCGGTTTCCGGACGGCGTTCGCATTGGCGTACTTTCTGGCGATATCGGGGACTATACGATCGACGCGGAAAGAGCCGGAGCTGTGCATGACGCCGCTCATGCGCTTTCGATTGGAAAGGGGTCGCTGCTCGACATCGCCGCCGATACCATGACACCGCTGATCGATGCCAGCGCACGTGTTTTCGATCACATCATTTCGGTTAATCTGGCCTGCGCGGTGAAGGATCTGTCGCTGCCACTCCACGCCCTTGAGCGCATGACCGTTGCTGTTGCCGAAAGGGGCCAAAAACTCGACGTGCTTTCGCTCTATCGTTCGCAATCCGAGGCGGTTCATATCGCTCATGCGCTGTGGCGTATTTTTAGTGATGTCGATCTTCTGGTCGTGCCGATGCTGCGCTCAGCGCCCTTGCCTCTCGGCGCGTTTCCCATGGACCACGACGATGTTGACGCGCACTGGCAGCGAATGACCCGCTTTGCCCCATTGGCGACACTTGCCAATATTTCCGGTTTTCCGGCGATCACCCTGCCTTTCGGCAAAGATGCAACGGGTTTGCCCTTGCCGGTCCAGATCATTGGCCCTATGGCTTCGGAAGGTCTTTTGCTGAAAGCTGCACGCAAACTAGAAGCCGAAGATCGCTGGCAGCATCCATTTTCCGTAGCGGGCCTCTCTCCATGAAAAACCCCGTCCTCAGCCTTAACGGGATCACCAAGCGCTTCGGCACGCTAACGGCGAATGACGATATCTCGCTTCAACTCGGGCAAGGAGAAATCCTTGCTTTTCTTGGCGAAAACGGTGCTGGCAAGACGACACTGATGAACATTCTTTTCGGCCATTACGTGCCGGATGCGGGAACTGTTCATGTGCATGGCAAGGAACTGCCAGCGGGGCGTCCGCGCGCCGCGATCGACGCCGGCATCGGCATGGTGCATCAGCACTTCACCCTCGCACCCAACCTGACTGTTCTGGAGAATATAATCACCGGCACCGAAAGCCTCTGGCGTTTTCGTTCCGATCGCGCCGGAGCATTGGCGAAGATTTCGAGCATCGCCGAACGGTTCGGATTGAAGGTCGATCCCAATGCGCGGCTGGGCGATCTTTCCGTTGGAGAGCAGCAGCGTGTCGAAATCCTGAAAGCGCTCTACAACGACGCGAACATATTGATCCTGGACGAACCGACGGCGGTGCTGACGACGCAGGAAGCTGAAAAGCTGTTTGCAACGCTGAAGGAGATGGCCCGGCAAGGGCTGTCGCTGATCTTCATTTCCCACAAGCTGCACGAGGTCATGTCGGCGGCTGATCGTATCGTCGTTCTGCGCGGCGGAAAGGTCGTTGCGGAGCGGGCGGCGAAGGAAACATCGAAGGATGAACTGGCGGAACTGATGGTCGGTCGCCGCGTCGCCCGCCCGTCGCGGCGTCCCGCCACTCCCGGCGAGACGGCGATCAAGGCACAGGGGGTGACAGTCGTCGAAGGCAAGGCCACGCGTCTGGATGAAATATCATTCAGCGTGCGCGAAGGCGAAACACTCGGCATCATTGGCGTCTCCGGCAATGGTCAGGCAATGCTGGGCCATCTGCTCTCTGGCCTTGTTCGGCCTGCAAGCGGCACGCTCCAGCTCTTCGGCGAGCCGGTGACAACCTACGACCCGCGTCATTTCGTGTCGATCGGCATCGGGCGCATCCCTGAAGACCGCAATACCGATGGCGCCATCGGTGACCTGATGATCTGGGAAAACACCATACTTGAACGCTTGCGCGATCCCGTTTTTTGCCGCAAGGGCCTTGTGGATCGCAGCGCTGCACGGCAGTTTTCCGGCAGGATCATCAAGGAATTCGACGTGCGTGGCGGAACACCGGATAGCCGCATCCGGCTGCTTTCCGGCGGCAACATGCAAAAGCTCATCCTCGGCCGCAATCTTGAAACACGCCCGCGTATCCTCATTGCGGCCCAGCCGACGCGCGGGCTGGACGAAGGGGCGGTCGCCGCCATCCATGCCCGCATTCTTGCCGCGCGCGATCAAGGGGCGGCGGTATTGTTGATTTCCGAGGATCTGGACGAGATTTTGCGGCTTGCCGATAGGGTTCAGGCCATCGTCAAGGGCCGTCTTTCGCCGCCCATCGATGCGGGCTCGGCGGATGCGAAGAAACTCGGGCTGATGATGGCCGGAGAATGGGGATTGAACTGAATGCGAATTGAGCGCCGCCAACATCGATCCCTGGCCTTTGTCGCAACCGCGCCGCTGGTTGCCGTTGCGGTCGCCTTCATGCTGTCCGGCCTGCTGATCGCAGCCGCCGGCGCGCCGGTGTTCGAGGCGTTCTGGCGGATCGCTGTTGGCGCATTCGGCACGCGCCTGTCAATCACCGAAACACTGACACGCACGACACCGTTGATCCTCACCGGCCTTGCGGCTGCCGTCGCATTCCGGTCACGGGTCTGGAATATCGGTGCTGAAGGACAGTTCTATCTGGGCGCACTCGCCGCCGTCGCACTTGGCTCATCGCTGAACCTGCCGTCCTATCTTCTCATTCCTTCGCTGCTCTTCATCGGCGCAGTTGCCGGAATGGTCCTGCTTCTCATTCCTTTGGGATTGCGGCTTCGTTTCGGCGTCGATGAAGTGGTAACGACACTGCTGCTTAATTTTGTCGCCATTCTCTTTGTCTCGATGATGATCGAAGGCCCGATGAAAGATCCCCTCGCCTTCGGCTGGCCGCAGTCGGAGCCCGTCCCCGATGCCGCGATCCTGCCCAGGATCATCGCCGGCACCCGCATTCATATCGGGCTGCTCATCGCCATAGCCATCAGTTTCCTGATTGCTTTCGTTCAGGCAAGAACCGCTTTCGGACTGGAATCGAAGGCGGCGGGGCTTAATGCGCGGGGCGCCGCCTTTGCGGGTGTGCCGCTTGCCCGCACGCTCATCAAGGTAGCCTGCATTTCGGGCGGCCTTGCGGGGCTTGCCGGTGCGATCGAGGTGATGGGCGTGAAAGGCTATGTCACCACCGACCTGTCGCCGGGCTATGGCTATTCCGGTATCATCGTCGCCATGCTGGCCAACCTCAATCCGATAGGCGTCATCGCGGCCGCCCTCTTTACCGCGGCTATGTTCGTCGGTGCGGACGGCATGAGCCGGGCCATCGGCATTCCGAGTTTCATTGCGGACGTTACAGTCGCTCTGTCCCTGCTGACCATGCTCGTCGCCTTGTTCTTCACGCAGTACAGGATCGTCAAATGAGCGACCTTTTCGACATCCTCGTTTCTGCTGGCCTCTGGGCTTCGGTTCTGCGCATTGCCACGCCCCTGATCTTCGGCACTCTCGGCGCCCTGTTTTGCGAAAGAGCGGGTGTTCTCAACCTCGGCATCGAAGGCATCATGACGTTCGGCGCCATGATCGGCTGGCTGGCGGTGTTCAATGGCGCGGATCTGTGGACGGGCCTTCTGGTCGCAGCGGCCTGCGGCGCGCTCTTCGGCCTGCTGCATTCCGCGTTGACGGTGCCGCTTGGCCTGTCACAGCATGTCGTTGGGCTTGGCATCACATTGTTTGCTTCGAGCCTGAGTTATTTCCTTTTCCGACTGCTTGTGCCCCTTTCGTCCACGCCGCCATCCGTCACGCCGTTTCAGCCACTGCATCTGCCTTTCGTCGCGGATATCCCTTTTCTGGGCGATATCCTGTCTGCGCAAACAGCGCCGACCTATCTCGCAATTCTGCTGGCAGTTGTTCTCGGCTATATCCTGTTCCAGACACCGCTTGGGCTTGCGATCCGCATGACCGGTGAAAATCCGCATGCCGCAGAAGCACAGGGCATCAATCCGATCCGCGTACGCATTGGCGCGGTCATGTTCGGCAGCGCGTTGATGGCCGTTGGCGGCGCATTCCTGACGCTTTCGGCGTTCAATTCTTTCTTCCCTACGATGATGCAGGGGCGCGGATGGGTTTGCATCGCGCTCGTGGTCTTCGCATCGTGGCGACCCGGGCGCGCCTTGCTCGGCGCGTTGCTTTTCGCGCTGTTTGACGCTTTCCAGCTTCGATTGCAGACTGTTTATGGCAAGGCCGTTCCGTATCAACTGTTCCTGATGATCCCCTACATCATGTCCATCGTCGCGCTCGTTATCATGGCGCGGCGCGCCCGCGTGCCGCAGGCCCTTATGCAGCCCTATCGGCGCGGCGAAAGATAGAACCCTGCCGTGCACGAAAGAGCTGGCCTTGCCCTCTCCCGTTCGCTGCATCATGGCCGCAAGCGGACGTACAGGACTTGCCGATTTCCGTCGCTATAAAATTTTACCGCGCTTCCGGAAAGTTTTTCATCCGTCTTGCTGTCTTAAAAATCAAATAGATATGCATAGGTCCATTATGTGGAATAATAATCATGCAGGTTATTGTTGATATCATGGGTTTTATATGCCAGCTTTTCAAAACTACGGAGATAGCGATCCATTATATGGAACCTCATAGCGTCTGTTTCAGATCAAAATGAGCTATATAAAATGGAGAGGGCGGAGGCTTTGACCAGGAGGAAGGTCAAGACATTCCGTTGATACTTGGAGGAGTTTCGGAAGCATTCACCGTCATATCTGCCTGATGTTGCCATGAGGGCTTCATGCATGTCATTTCCCTGTAGGAGAGGTGCGGGAAAAGACTGACTTCGCCGGATCGGGAATCTTGACCGCATACATTGGTCCAACAGCTATGACACGTGTTGCGCTCCGGAAAACGGGAGGAGTGAGTGCATGGCTGGTGTCAGCGATGACGCATTGGAATTTGTTGTGCCTGCTGAAACGATCGACGCCAAGCCAGGCTCGGGTTTCATGCGGCCGGTCGAGATCGTTTCAGCCATTCTGCTGGTTCTCATCATCAGCCTGCTTCTGGCGGGCGTGATTTCCCGCTACGTCTTTTCGATACCGGTGGTCTGGATCGACGAAGCGGCTTCCATCTCGTTCCTGTGGCTCGCCATGCTCGGTTCGGCAATTGCCATTGATCGCAGCGAGCACCTGCGGCTGACGCTTCTGGTGAACATGCTGCCCGACCGCAAACGGGAATTCGCGCAGACGCTTGGCCTCGTGCTGATCGCCACCTTCCTGATAGCTCTGCTCCGACCGGCTGTCGAATATGCGCATCAGGAGATGGACATCACGTCCGCAGCGCTCAACATCCCCGTTGGCTACCGCGTCTCTGCCATCGCGCTCGGCTTTGCCCTGATGCTTGTACTTATAGCATCGCAACTCTGGAAGTCGGCACGGCTGGTCGATTTTGTGGCGGCTGCGGTCGGCATTGCGGTTATCGCCGGTTTCTTCTGGTTTCTGTCGCCAAGCCTTTCTGCACTCGGCAATTTCAATATCCTCATCTTCCTGATCGGGATAGCCGCCTTTTGCCTGGCGCTCGGCATACCCATCGCGTTCTGCTTCGGGCTTGGCACGCTGGCATTTCTGAGTTTCACCACATCGATGCCAACCGTTGTCATGATAAGCCGTATGGACGAAGGCATGTCGAGCCTGATCCTGCTCTCGGTCCCGGTATTCGTTCTTCTCGGCTGCATTCTGGACGCTACAGGCATGGGCAAGGCAATCGTCGACTTTCTGGCGTCGATGCTCGGCCATGTGCGTGCGGGCATGTCATATGTCCTGCTCGGTTCGCTGTTTCTTGTTTCCGGCATTTCCGGGTCCAAGGTTTCCGATATGGCCACCGTCGCACCGGCCCTGTTTCCGGAAATGAAGCGTCGCGGACACAAACCCGCAGAAATGATCGCCCTGCTCGCCACAGGTGCCGCCATGGCGGACACCGTGCCGCCCAGCATCGTTCTGATCGTTCTGGGTTCCGTCGCTGGCGTCTCGATTG
This sequence comes from Phyllobacterium sp., assembly GCA_050726055.1. Taxonomy (GTDB): domain Bacteria; phylum Pseudomonadota; class Alphaproteobacteria; order Rhizobiales; family Rhizobiaceae; genus Phyllobacterium. The sequence continues at coordinate 92,657 of JBOHIW010000010.1, forward strand.
CAGCACTTTTCACCAGCGGCTTTGCCATCGCAATGGTATTGTTGCTGGTGCTCGCCATTCTCGCCCGCATCAAGGCATCACGCGAAAAAATGGACGACATGAAACGTCCTTCCCTGTCGGTGATCGGCAAGACCTGCCTGATCGCGGCTCCCGCGCTCGTCCTGCCGTTCCTGATCCGCAGCACCGTGGCGCAAGGCGTCGCCACCGCAACCGAAGTCTCGACCATCGCAGTGGTCTACGCGATGCTCATCGGTATCGTGCTTTATGGCGGTATCGGCTGGCGCAAATTCTATAGCATGCTGGTCGAAACGGCGGCGCTCAGCGGTGCGATCCTGCTGATTCTCGGAACGGCGGCCGCGATGGCTTGGGCGCTCACACAAACGGGGTTTGCCTTCAAGCTGTCCGGCATGATGTCTGCCATGCCCGGCGGCTGGTTCACCTTCATGCTGGTCTCTATCGTGATCTTCATGCTTCTCGGCTGCGTCCTTGAGGGACTTCCGGCCATCGTTCTTCTCGCGCCGATCATGTATCCGATTGCTCGTGCGCTTGGGATCAACGACGTCCACTATTCGATGGTTGTGGTGGTCGCGATGAATATCGGCCTGATGGCGCCGCCGATTGGCGTCGGCTTCTACATAGCCTGCAAGATCGGCGACGTGTCGCCCGACGAGGCCATGGGGGCAATCTGGCCCTATATTGGCGCAATGGTCATCGGGCTGCTGATTATCGCCGCCGTGCCGTGGTTCTCGACCGCGCTTCTTTGATATCCGCATAACAAACCAGAAAACGACATCGTCGATCATAGGAGGAGGAAACTTATGACAATGAACATAACCCGACGCACCATGATGGTAGGCGCAGGCGCGCTCGCTTTCGGGGCCACCATGCGAACCAGGGCGCACGCCGCCGAGTTCACCTACAAATTCGCCAACAATTTGCAGCCAACGCACCCACTCAACATCCGTCTCAAGGAAGCCGCCGACAAAATTCTGGCCGACACCGGAGGCAGGGTGGAAATCCAGATCTATCCGGCGAGCCAGCTCGGCTCCGATACCGATACGCTTGCACAGTTGCGTGCGGGCGCAGTCGAGTTTTTCACGCTTTCGCCGCTGATCCTTTCGACGCTGGTGCCAAACGCATCCGTCAGCGGCATCGGCTTCGCATTCCCCGATTATCCATCCGTATGGAAGGCGATGGACGGCGATCTGGGTGCCTATGTTCGTGGCGAGATCGGCAAGAAGGGCCTCGTCGTGATGGACAATATCTGGGACAACGGCTTCCGCCAGGTCACCAGTTCGACGGTTCCGATCAACACGCCTGACGATCTCAAGGGGTTCAAGATCCGTGTGCCCGTCAGCCCACTCTGGACATCGATGTTTTCTGCTTTCGGATCGGCCCCGGCGAGCATCAATTTCAACGAAGTCTATTCCGCATTGCAGACCAATATCGTCGACGGGCAGGAAAACCCGCTGGCGATCGCAGCAACGAGCAAGCTCTACGAAGTGCAGAAATATTGCTCCATGACCAACCACATGTGGGACGGCTTCTGGGTTCTCGCGAACAAGGATGCGTGGGAACGGCTGCCGGAGGATCTTCGCCCGATCGTGGCCAAGCATTTCAACGAGTCTGGCCTTGCCCAGCGCGCTGACAGCGAAAAGATGAACGTCACGGTGCGCGAGGAACTCACCAAACTCGGCCTTGTGTTTAACGATCCCGACACGACGCCATTCCGCGACGTTCTCAAGAATGCCGGTTTCTACTCCGAGTGGAAAGGAAAATACGGCGACGAGGCCTGGGCCATTCTGGAAAAGGCGGTCGGCACCAGCCTGACCTGATGCTGTTTTCCAGTTGACGCATCACCGATAATGGTCGCCGCGCCAGTTCTCACAGGATATGGCGCGGCGCTTTCCCCTGAATGTCTTGAGGTTGCCAATTGGTTGATCGTTTGAAGGGAAAATGCGCCATTGTTTTCGGCGCCGGGTCCTCAGGCCCCGGTTGGGGCAATGGGAAGGCCGCCGCAGTGCTTTATGCGCGTGAGGGCGCGAAAGTGGCCTGTGTTGATATTGTGGCAGATGCCGCCGAAGAAACCGCGCAGATCGTAACGGAGGAAGGCGGAACGGCGATAGCCCTTGCGGCCGATGTAACCAAGCCTGAGTCCATTGAGACCGCCATTGCAGAAATCATGCGTGCGTTTGGCGGCATACAGGTGCTTCACAACAATGTGGGCGTTACCCATATGGGCGGCCCAACGGAACTGTCTGAAGAGCAGTTCCAGCTATCCGTCGATCTCAACCTTGGCTCGGTGTATCGCACCGCGAGGACCGTTGTGCCGCATATGATTGCCGGCGGCGGCGGCGCGATCGTGAACATATCCTCGCTCGCGGGCATTCGATGGACGGGCTATCCCTATTTTGCCTATTACGCGACGAAAGCGGCGGTCAATCAAGCAACCATGGCGATCGCAGTGCAATATGCGAAGCAGAATATCCGGGCCAATTGCATCCTCCCGGGCATGATCGACACGCCTCTGATCTACAAGCAGATTTCGTCGCAATATACCTCGCCCGAGGAGATGGTGGCCGCGCGTAACGCAGCCGTTCCGGGCGGCAAGATGGGTGACGCATGGGATGTGGCTCACGCGGCCCTTTTCCTTGCGTCCGACGAGGCGAAATTCATCACCGGCGTGTGTCTGCCCGTGGACGGCGGACAAAGCTGCGCCGTGATGGAGCCAAGATGATGGATGCGATAGCGCCGGACAGGGATCTGACAGGCTCGCAAAGCGTGGACCGGGCATTGAGCCTGCTTATGCTTGTCGGGCGTCAGGCGGAACGCGGCATTTCGCTCGCGGAGACCGTTGATGAAAGCGGCTTCAACAAGCCTACCGCGCGGCGCCTCCTGCTTGCACTCATGCGGGCCGGGCTGGTGGAGCAGGACGAGGAAACCCGTCGCTATTACGTCGGCGAGGTGGCTTATGTGCTCGGCTCATTCGCATCCCGTCGCTACGGGCTCCTGCAGTTGTCGATGGAAAGCCTCGTCAGAATCTCGAAAAAGACCGAGGATTCGTCTTTCCTGTCGGTTCGGCGCGACATATTTTCCGTTTGCCTTCACCGGGAAGAAGGTACTTTTCCAATCCGCACGCACGCATTGCAGGCAGGCTTCGAGCACCCGCTTGGCGTCGGTGCCGGGTCGCTCGCAATGCTCGCGGCATTGCCCGACGATGAAGTCGCATCGGTTCTTGAACACAATGCCGCGATCCTGCGGGAGCGCTATCCGAAGCTTCAACCCGAGCGCCTGCTTGCTGATGTCGCGCTGACGCGCGCGAACGGCTACGCCCTGAATCCCGGCCTTGTCTATGCAAACTCGTGGGGCATCGGTGTCGTCGTGCGTTTTGCCGATGGAAAACCCGCAGGCGCAATTAGCATAGCCGCTATCGACAGCCGCATGCAGTCACCGCGCGAACAGGAACTTGCAGCAATTCTTCGGGAGGAGGCCGCAAGGGTTGAAGGCAAACTTGTCGATATGTTCGCCGAAAAAGGCCGGATCCGCGATGCCGCGCCGATCAGGCCAAGCACCAGGAGGTCATCTAGATGACTAAAGCGCAAATCGTGGGCTGGGCCCACTCCCATTTCGGGAAGACCGAACACGAAAGCACTGAACAGCTCATGGCGACCGTCGTTACACCGGCGCTGATGCATGCCGCTGTTGAAGCCAAGGATGTGGATGGCATTTTCGTCGGCGTGATGAATGGCGGCTTCTCCAAGCAGGAATTTCAGGGCGCACTCGTCGGAATGATCCATGACGGTCTCGCGCAGGTACCGTCTGTCCGGCTTGAGAACGCCTGCTCCACGGGTTCGGCGGCAATTTACAGCGCCATGGATTTCATTGATTCCGGGCGTGGCCGCATCGCCCTTGTCGTGGGTGCGGAAAAAATGACCGGCGTTCCGACTTCACAGGTCGGCGACATTCTCCTCGGTGGCAGCTACCGCAAGGAAGAGGCGAATGCCGAGGACGGCTTCGCCGGCGTTTTCGGACGCATCACCCAGCATTATTTCCAGCGCCATGGCGATCGTTCCGAAGAACTCGCCATGATCGCTGCAAAAAATCACGCCAATGGCGCGCTCAACCCCTTTGCCCATATTCGCAAGGATCTGGGCTTTGAGTTCTGCAACACGGTTTCGGAAAAGAATCCTTTTGTTGCCCCGCCCTTGCGTCGCACGGATTGCTCTCTCGTTTCCGATGGCGCTGCGGCGCTGGTCCTTGCCGACGCCGAAACCGCGGCGACCTTGCAACGCGCAGTGGCGTTTCGCGGGCGCAAGCACGTCAATGACGTCATGGCGCTCAGCCGCCGCGACATGATTGCCTTTGACGGCCCGCGACGTGCATGGAAGGAAGCGCTGGAAGAGGCAGGCATGACGCTCGACGATCTTTCCTTCGTCGAGACGCATGATTGTTTCACGATTGCCGAGCTGATCGAATACGAGGCCATGGGGCTGGCAGCGCCGGGTGAAGGCTATCGCGTTGTGCGGGATGGCATCGCGGCAAAGGGCGGCAGGCTTCCGGTTAATCCATCCGGCGGCCTGAAATCCAAAGGCCATCCCATTGGCGCGACAGGCGTATCGATGCACGTCATTTCCGCCATGCAGTTGATGGGTGAAGCTGGCGACATGCAGGTGCCCGATGCAAGGCTCGCGGGTGTGTTCAACATGGGCGGCGCTGCTGTCGCCAATTATGTTTCCATCATGGAGCGGATAAAATGAGCGTTGCGGACCCTAATGGTGGCGTTGCACCCTGCACCACCAGGGTGATGAATCTTTCCAACTTCCTGACGCAGTCCGCCCGGCGCAATCCCGGCGAAATCGCCGTTGTCTGGGGCGATAGGGAATGGCTCTGGTCTGAGATGGAGGCGCGCGTCAATGCCATGGCTTCCGCTCTGGCGAGCGAATTCGGCGTGAAAAAGGGTGATCGCGTTCTGGTGCAATCGGCCAACTGCAACCAGATGTTCGAATCCATGTTTGCCTGTTTCCGTCTTGGCGCTGTTTGGGTGCCGACCAATTTCAGGCAGACGCCTTCCGAAGTGTCCTATCTGGCACAGGCAAGCGGCGCGAGCCTGATGATCTGCAATGCGGTATTCCCCGATCATGCCAGAACATGCAGGGATGAAAATCCCCAAATCCGCTTCGTCATCTCGATCGGCAAATCGGATCTGGGCGAGGATTACGACGCCATTGTCGCGCGGCATCTGGGAGAAATCATCACCCCCGAGCCCGTCGAGCGTGATGACCCCTGCTGGTATTTCTTCACCTCCGGCACGACGGGCCGTCCCAAGGCGGCTGTGCTCACGCATGGTCAGATGGCGTTTGTGATTACAAACCACCTCTGCGACCTGATGCCAGGCACAACACACAAGGATCGCTCCATCGTTGTCGCGCCGCTTTCGCACGGTGCCGGCGTCCATCAATTGTGCCAGGTGGCGCGCGGGGTCATGACGATTCTGATGCCATCTGAAAAATTCGATATCGATATGGTCTGGCGGCTGGTCGAAAAATGGGGGGTGACGAACCTCTTCACGGTGCCAACCATCGTCAAGATGCTGGTCGAAGACCCTGCAGTCGACCGCTACGATCATTCGTCCCTGCACTATGTCATTTATGCGGGAGCACCCATGTATCGCGCCGACCAGAAGAAGGCGCTTCAGAAGCTCGGTGCGGTTCTGGTTCAATATTTCGGGCTCGGCGAGGTCACCGGCGCAATCACCGTGCTTCCCCCGGCATTCCATACACTGGAAGACGGACAGGATGCGCGCATCGGAACCTGCGGTTTTGAGCGAACCGGCATGCAGGTGCAGATTCAGGATGACAACGGAAACGAAGTCTCGGCGCAGGAAACCGGCGAAATCTGTGTCATCGGACCAGCGGTGTTCGCCGGATACTACAACAATCCCGAGGCCAACGCGCAATCCTTCCGCAATGGCTGGTTCCGCACCGGCGATCTCGGCCACGTCGACACGGATGGCTTTCTCTACATCACCGGACGCGCATCCGACATGTATATTTCGGGCGGTTCAAACGTCTACCCGCGCGAGATCGAGGAGAAGATCCTTGCCCATCCCGACGTGAGCGAGACGGCGATCGTCGGCGTGCCCGATCACGTATGGGGCGAGGTCGGCATCGCTGTCTGCGTTCTCCGGCCGGGCGCGACGCTTGATGGCGCACATCTCAAGGCGTGGCTCGATGGAAAGGTTTCCCGGTACAAGCTCCCGAAGAAAATCGTGCTCTGGGATGCCCTGCCCAAATCGGCATATGGCAAGATCACAAAGAAGATGATCCGTGAGGAACTGGAGCGCCGGGGAGAAATCGACACCGAAGTTCAGCAAATGAATGCGTAAGGATCGCGATGTCAGGGGACGAAAAGAAGTGCGTGGTGATAACCGGGGGAGCATCCGGCATCGGCTTTGAAATCGCCAGCCTGCTCCATGAGCGAGACTGGGCAGTATTCCTTCTTGACCGGAACACGGACGCATTGAGATCGGCTTGCCAGTCCCTAGCGATTGACCAGTCGAGGGGTATTACATGCAGCGTGACCGAAGAAAGCGAGATCGAGGCTGCTATTGTAAACGCCGCCGAAGCCGGCAGACTGGCGGCCGTGGTCAATTCGGCTGGTATTGGCATGGACAAGCCTGCCGTTGACACCGGTGTCGAGGAATTTCGCCGTATCGTCGACGTCAACCTTACAGGCACGTTCATCGTGGCGCGGGCGGCGGCGCGTCATTGGCTAAAAACCAATTCGCCCGGTTCGATCGTCAATATTTCTTCCGTTTCCGGCATTGTCGGCAACAAGGGCCGCAGTGCCTATGGATCGTCGAAGGGCGCAGTCAACCTGCTCACCCATATTCTTGCAACCGAACTCGGACAGAACAACATCCGCATCAATGCCGTCGCACCCGGCGCCATCGACACGCCCATGTCGCGCGCGGTCCACACGGACGATGTACGGGTCCAGTGGCATGAGCGCATCCCGCAAAAGCGCTATGGAACGTCGAGGGAAATCGCCGCCGCCGTGGCGTTTCTCGTTTCCGACGAGGCCAGCTACATCAACGGGCAGGTGCTCGCCGTGGACGGTGGTTTCAGCCATGCCGGACTGGTTTTGAGAGACTAGGATCATGCAAACGATCAGACATCCGGGCCCAGCCCAGCAACCCCGATCCCTCTCCCATGCCTGCCATGCCATGCAGTTGCGGTTGACGTTCCAGCCGGGCCGCAGCGTACTTGCGGCTATAGACGAGGCCTTGAAGGCCAAGGGCTACGACAGCGCAGTGGTGCAAATTCGTGGTGGCACGTTCGACCCCCTCGTCTACGTCATCCCGGCCTTGTCGGAAGGAAGGGTTCAGGCTGCCTGGTACAGCGATATCCGCAGCCCCGCCGGTCGCGCACCGATCGAGGAGCTTTGCCTTACATTCGGGCGTCGCGACGGCGAGCCGTTCCTGCATTGTCACGGCATCTGGCGTCATGCCGACGGCTTCCGCGCTGCCGGTCATCTGATGCCGCATGATGCGCGGTTCGCGGAGCCGGTGGAGGCGGATGTCTGGGCCATTTCAGGTGCCGTTCTGGATCAGCTTGAGGACGAGGAGACTCTGTTCAAGCTTTTTACACCAGTCGCCACCGCTTCTGCGCCTCCAGCCTCAGCCAGACGCGCCGTATTGTGCCGCATCAAACCCAATGAGGAAATCAACGGCACCATTGAACGGATTGCCCGGGAGCACGGGATCGAGAATGCAACGCTTCACGGGATCGGCAGCCTTGTCGGCTGCGATTTCGTGGACGGTGCATATATGTCGTCGATTGCCTCGGAACTCTATATCCGAAGCGGCAAGGTATGGACACAGAACGGTACGATCCGAAGCATGCTCGACATCGCTATCGTCGATATCCACGGGCAGGTTTTCGAGGGTGAGATCGTTCGCGGGCGCAACAATGTCTGCGTTACATTCGAGCTTCTGATTGTAGAGAACGATCCTGCATAAACGGGAAACGGAAGCGCCTGCCTGCCTTTATCAGCCCCGGCGGGCGCCCCAGCCCAACAGCCATATCAGGTATGGGCCGCCGATCAGAGACGCAAAAAGACCAAGCGGCAACTGGTAGGGGAAGGCGACCGTTCTCGCCAGCCAATCCGAGACAACCATCAGGCTGCCGCCGATCAGCATTGCCGCCGCCATGCCGGTCCCGGGCCTTGCAAAACCAGCGAGCCGTGCAAGATGCGGAGCGATCAGGCCAATGAAACTCAAAGGGCCGACGAAAAGCGAGGCGATTGCCGTCAGTGCTGCCGCCAGAACAACCAGCATGCCGCGGCTCCAGCGAAGCGATAGCCCAAGGCCCCTCCCCACCGTCTCGCCGAGTGGCAGCAGCAGAAGCCAGCGCGATGCAAACCATAAGGGAGCCACAAGGAAAAGCAGCGCAGACCAGCTCACAATAGCTTCGGTCGGAAAACGTTCCGCAGAAGAGCCGCTTAACCAGCCCAACAGGAAAAACCCCTGCGGGCTGCCTGTCGCAATGATGGCCGTCAGCACGGCGCTGCAAAGTGCGCCCATGGCGATGCCGGAAAGCAGAAGCCGCTCCGGCCCGAACCCGCCTCTGGCAGCAATGGAAAGCATCGCCACCAGCACGAAAGTCGCCCCCACGATCGCGCCAGCGAGCAGAGCTATCTGCGACGGAGCGGCAAACAGGAAAAGAACCGTCGCAAGACCGACCCCGGCACCCGTGCCGACGCCCAGAATTTCGGGGCTCGCCAGGGGGTTTCCGGTGACGCGCTGCATGACGTGACCGGCAGCGGCCAGCATGCCGCCAGCCGCGGCGGCAACTGCAATACGCGGCCAGCGCCACGCCGCCAGATCATGCAGGAGAGCGCCCTGCGCGACATTCCACCCCTGTGGCCCCTTGCCCAGAACCAGCGCAACAACGGATACGGTGATCGCTATGAGGGCGAGGCACACCAACAGGAGATAAGGGTTTCGCGCGCGTCGCGAAGGCGCTGCCTGTGCAGTCAGCGAGGGCCACTCGAACATTCGCAACCGCGGCAACAACCAAAGCAGCAGCGGCCCGCCCAGCAGCGCCGTTGCAGCACCGGTGGGGATGCGTTCGCCAGCGGGGCCGGAAGCCATCTGGATCCCGCCATCAGCCAGCAGGAGCAGGATCGCGCCAATCGCAGGTGCAGCAATCATTTTCTGCCGCTGCGACCGCGCGCCACTCAGTTGCGCCAGAGCCGGGGCGGCAAGCCCGACGAAGCCGATAATCCCCACTTCAGCCGTGACGCTGGTAGCAAGCCAGACCGCAATGGCGATGACGGCAAATCGGGCCGTATGCAAGGCAACGCCCAGACTGCGCGCGCTGGCATCGTCAAGCCCGAGGATCGCAAGCGGCCGCAACAGCAACACAGACGCGCCGATTGCCAGCCCAAGCCGCCACCCGATGCCAAGGGCTGGAGCCCAGTTCTGCTGGGTCAGCGAACCGCCACCCCAGATGAAAAGCGAGAACATATATTCGCCATTGGCAAGGATCAGAGCCGCGCTCGCCGCCGTAGCGGTCAGCGACACCATCATGCCCGAAAGGACCACAGAAACAGGCTCGAGCCCTCTTCTCCAGGTCAAGGTCAGGATCAGGGATACAGCCGCAAGCCCACCGGCAAGCGCGACGCCTTCGCGACCGCCTTCCATCACGCTCGGAAAATAAAGCATGGTGACAGCCATCGCCAATTGCGCGCCCGCCGAGATGCCGAGCGTAGACGGCTCCGCCAGCGGATTTCGCAACACGCGTTGCAAGAGCAAACCCGAAAACCCGAGCGCCGCCCCGCATAGAATGGCCATGGCTCCACGCGGCAGAACGGAGTTGAAAAGGATGATCTGCTGAAGCTCCAGTGCCATTGCATCCGCGTTTGTCTCTGTCGGCCAGTTCAGAACGACTTGATAAGCGAAGAGCAGGGCAGCGAGCAGGGCCAGCAGACTCCAAAAGGGTATGGACAGGCGCGAGGGCTTTCGCTCAATCATCGGAAGCCGATCCTGCGAACAAAGGTGAGTCCGCAAAAATCCGGGCAAAGCGGCGAGCGGCGGGAAGCGCACCGAAATGATTGATCGGATCGAGCGTCACCGCCCTTCCGTCGCGCACCGCCGGCAGGGCGTTCCACAACGCGCTTGCCGGCAAGGCGCGGCGCGCCTCGGGCGGTATGGGGCCTATGATCGCGATCGATGCTTCGGGGACACGGGCAAGAGCCTCAAGGCCGACCGGAGCCGTGGCTGAATAGCTGCTGGCACCGCTCCAGGCGTTGCTGAAACCCATCTTCCGGAGAACTTCGCCGAACATGCTGTCATTGCCAAAAGCCCGAAAATGCCTTGCGTCACCTATGCTGATGAGGAAGACAGGCCGATGGTTTTGTTCTTGCAGCCTGATCCGCAAATCGTCGATCTTGGCTTGGGTTTCCACGACATAGTTTCGCGCCTGCACTCGACGGTCCAATCTCTCGCCCAACGCCAGCGTCAACTTTTCCGCCAAGCCGAAGGGAGGCATTCCAGGCTCGTAGACAGGCATGGAAAACACAGGCGCCACCTTCTCGAAACTCGCGCGCCTGTGTTCATAAAAATTGGAACTCAGAATAAGATCGGGCGCCGCCATCCGCAGCATTTCAAAATTCGGCGTTCCCCGAAGACCGAGATCGGCGACGCTTTCAGGCACATCAGGCTCAATCGCCGTGAGCCGGAACTGCATGAGTTCTGTTGCCGCAACCGGCACCTTGCCGATCGCAAGCGACGTTTCCAGCATGGCCCAGTCTATGATGGCGACACGTTGCTCCCCAGCCGAAGCCGGGTTCGGCTGAAAGAGCGCCGCCATCGAAAGAGCGAGCATCTTCCTGCGGGAGATATGATGCCGGTGCCCTGTCATCAGATTACATAGCTGATGGGCATTCCCTTGACGGGATGCGGCAGAACCCCCATGGGCAACCCATAAATACCGCCGAGAACCTCACTGTCCATGATAGCTTCCGGCGTACCACGGGCAACAATCCGCCCCGCGCTCAACGCGATAATTTCGTCGCAGATCCGCGCCGCCATATTGATATCGTGCAGCACGATGACGACCGCCAGGCCCCTTGCACGGCTAAGGTCGCGGATCAGCGACAGCATGTCCATCTGATGCGCGATATCGAGTGCGGATGTGGGCTCGTCGAGCAGCAGGCAGCGTGTATCCTGAGCGATCATCATTGCCAGCCACACACGTTGCCTCTCGCCACCTGACAGGCTGTCTACCAGACGGTTTGAAAAATCCGTCAAGCCTGTCTGAAGGAGCGCTTCGTCCACTTTCACCTGATCGTCGGTGCCAAACCGGCCGAGCGCCCCATGCCACGGGAAGCGGCCAAGCGCGACAAGCTCGGAAACGGTCATCCCTTCCGCCGGTGGTGTGAATTGAGGCATATATCCGACCGTGCGCGCAAAGGCGCGGCTCGCATAGTCCAATATATTCTTGCCGAGCAACGAGATGCGTCCCGACCGGGGCTGGCATTGGCGCGCCAGCATCCTGATGAGCGTGCTTTTGCCCGATCCATTCGCGCCAACCAACCCGTATATGCGGCCCTGATTCAGCTCAAACGATATATCGGGAATGATGACGCGTCCGCCCGCGGAGAAGGTAACACCGCTCACGGCATACAAGAGCGCGGGAGAACCGGTTGACAATGGACGACCTCTCTAAGCTGGCCATTCCCCATGCGGCGGAATGGATAACGGGCCAGCGGTTCAAAACCACTGGCCCGTAGCGATTTCACAACACGGTTACCACGTGGCGTGGACCTTGAGCAGTGCCTTTCGTCCCTCTCCGTAGGCACAGGACAAGGCGCCCTGGCAACCGGACACATATTCCTTGTTGAAGAGGTTGGTGACATTGACGTCCACGCCCCAACTGTTCTTCGAATAGCCCAGTCGCAGGTCGGCGAGCGTCACGGCCGACACTTTGAGCGTATTCATCTCGTCCGCGTAGGATGAGCCCACATAGCGGAGCCCGCCACCGACCGAAAGCCCTTCCAGCGCGCCACCCTGGAACGTGTAGTCAACGAAAACGGATGCCTGCGTCTCTGGAATGAGGTAGGGCCGCTTTCCGATCAGGGCCGTGTTCGCATCCTCGGTCACTTCCAGATCGAATGCCGTAAAAGCGGCGGTCACTCTCCATGCATCGGTGATGTTGGCCTGCGCCTCGATCTCCAGGCCACGCGAGTTGACTTCACCGATCTGGCTCTTGCCCAGGAACGGGCCGACCACGACATTTTGCTTCGTCAGGTCGAAAAGGGAGGCTGTTATCAGGCCATCAAAAAATGTCGGCGAATATTTGACGCCAACTTCATACTGATGTCCCGTTTCTGGCTTCGCCTGATCGTTAATACCAATGGTTTCTATGATGGGATTGAAGAACGTTGCCACGCTTGCATAGGGCGTGAGGCCGTTATCAAACTCATAGGCCACACCGGCGCGGCCACTTAGTTCTCCGTTGTGTTCATCGAAAACGGAAGAACCGGACGACTCGGCGGTAACGTAGTCATAACGTCCATTGAGCGTTGCGATCCAGCCATCGCCGAAGCGAACCTGATCCTGCGCGTAAAAGCCGATCTGGCTCTGCTTGAGAACCTGATCGATGTAGGGTGCCGACATCGGCCCTTGCGGCAAGCCGTAAACAGGATCCGAGGCGCTGATCGGCGTTGCAAAGCCGGTCGCCTGCATGTGGTCGATTTCATAGTATTTGTAGTCCACCCCGAACAGGAGCGTATGTTCCAGCGCGCCGGTCGTCACCTTGCCCTGAAGCTGGTTATCGACGGCGAATGCGTTGACGGTCGTATCGTGCTCGAAGTTGATCCGCTGCAAATTGTCGTTCGAAGGGTCCGCCGGCTGTTCCAGATACCCTTCGTAGCCATAGGCGTAGAGTGCATGTTCCTTGACATGCGCATAGCTGTAACGAAGATTCTGGCGAATCGTCCAGTCGCTGTCGAAGGTGTGCTCGAATTCGTAACCGATGGATGCCTGCTCACGATCGTAATTGTCGATGTCCGGCTCGGTGAAATTGGCCTTCCGCGAAATCTTTCCGAACGGAGCGTTCACCACCGTCCCGTAATAGGGCAGGAAGCCGCCGCCGTCATGCGTCAGGTCGAGATGGGTGTAGTTCGCCAAGATGGTGAGCGATGTCGTTTCATCTGGCTTCCATGTAAGGCTTGGAGAAATGACGCCTCTGAAGTCTTCGGCGAAATCGGTGTAGTTGTCACCGCCTGCAATCCGGCCATTGATGCGGTAATCGACCGTATCCGACAGTTTGTCGCCGACGTCGAAACCGAGATAGCCGTTTCCATAGCTGTTGATGCCGGTTTCGACATATCGCAGTCGCTCGCCATCCGGGCGTTTGCTGATATAGTTGACGATACCCCCCGGATTGCTTCCACCGTAAAGAACGGAGGCCGGGCCTTTGAGAACTTCAATGCGTTCAAGCCCGAAGTAATCGACAAGGAAGCCGCCGAAACCATAGCCGAAATTCGGCAAGCCATCGAGATAAACGCCCCTCTGGGTCGCATCGAAGCCACGAATGAAAAGCCAGTCGGTATCATTATCGACACCGAAAGGCTGGCTGAAAACGCCCGCTGTGTAGCGCAATGCCTCATCGACTTTCTGCGCGCCCTGAACGTCCATCTGCTCACGCCCGACGACAGATACCGCCTGCGGAATTTCGGTGATCGGCGTATCGGTTTTGGAACCCGTTGCTGTGCGCTTGGCCACAAAACCCTGGACGCGGCTCGTCGCCGTCTGAGTGGCTCCGCCAGCTTCAACCACGATCTCCTTAAGCCGAATCGATGTATTTGCATCCTGCGCCAAGACGTGACCCGGCAGGAACAAGCCTAAAATTGCCGTACTGCCCCAAAGCACGCGGCCCAGCCGCAATTCAGCTCTTCCAGACATTCAATAGCGCCCTTCAAATTCAGACTCGCCAGCCCTCGAAGGACTACGACAAGGAATTTTCATTTCCCTCGAATAACCTGAGTTATTATATCAACTATCAAAGGATGGATTGTCAGTTCCTGCTGCATTTTGAACGATTTTGGCATTTTTTGACCCCGGGGGTCATTCCCCGGTCAGGCGCCGCATCAGCAGCATTAACCGGTTTTCTCGCGATGCCAGGCGGCAGGTGTAACACCTGTCATCCGTTTGAAAACACGGCTGAAGTGCGCCTGATCGGAAAAACCGGTATCTGTCGCAATCCTCGTCAGCGATGGGTTGGGCGCCACCAGAAGTTGCTGGGCGCGCTGAATTCTGGCTTCCATCTGCCACTGATGCGGAGGAATCCCGGTGGACGCCTTGAAGGCGTGACTGAAATAGGATTGCGACCGGTCGGTCAGATCCGCGAGTTCCTGCAACCGGATGTTGCGGGTGCAATTATCCTCGATATAGCTGATGGCGCGGCGGAGCTGGAGCGGGGTCAACTGGCTTCGACTGCGCGGTTTCGTCCGGCCAATTGCAAACAGCTCGACAAACAACGCCGTCGTCAACCCATCCCCATAGAGATCGTGCAAAGGATTGTCGTTGAGGCATTCGGCGGCAATCAGCCGGGCAAGCGCCATCATCTTTTCGTCGTAAAACATCAATCTTGGCTCGAGCAAATTCTCGCTGACCAGATCGTCGCGGAACCGTCTTTCCATGGTTTTTACATCGATATGCAAATCAAGATGGCGGAGATGCTCGATGTCCTGAACCTGCCCCCAGATCGGCATCCCCGCAGGGATATAGCTCATTGTCCGGACTGTTCCGCTGCGCGTGACCGGCTTTTGATGCGGGTTTCGCCAGAGGTTGAACTTCCCCCAACCGACACTGTCCAGAAGCACGAAGAGCCGAGGATCCTCCGATATATATTCGCCCGACGCTCTCGGTGCGCACTCGACAGTCCAGACATCGGCGACAACCCCCTGCCAGGCCCGCCAGCGAAGTTCCCCGACGACAGAAACGCCTTCAATGCTGGTTTTCATGCGCGGTTGAAACGTCATTGCGGCCGCTGTTCGCTTTCAGAAGATTTGCATGCCAATGATGTCAGATCACTATAATATGATCTGTACACTCGTATTATTTTGGAGGCAATGCACACTTGAGCGATCGGGCAAGGCATGGCGTCAAAGGCCCCGCGGCCCGCAGTCTTCAACACATACTCATTCAGTTTGCCGATATTCCGCCGGTTCGCAGGTCAATCGTGAAATGGCGTGATGGCAGGCCGGAAAGATATCTCTTCAGCATCCGTATCAACCCGGCAAAGCGGGTTTGAACGCTGCTTTCAGCAAAAGGTTGCGCTTCGGAAAACACGGCAATGAGGCATTCATAAAGTAGCAAGCGTTCGGGCGAGATCCAATCCAGCGCCAGTTCGCTGGCTTTCCTCAACCTGTACCAGTCACCCAGCAGGTCGAGCAGCGGAATACCAAACGCCTTCTCGACATCGACCCGGTGGGCTGTGCCGATTGTCCTCAACACCGAAAAGGCTTTCCGGTCAGCCCGCAACTGCCGAAGCCTTTCAAGGGCGGTCGTGGCTGGCATTGACTCGGCAACGGTCGCCATTAGCAGCAGGTCACCTATCGACAGATCGGACACGATTTCCGCCAAATCCTGGGGCCATTCCTTGGGCAGATACCGATTAACGATCATCTGGTTGATGTGCTCGTGGAGAAAGTGCCCGTAGTTCGACGTTTGTAGCAACTCGCCGAATTCGCCGCCCTCCCCCGCCTCTGCTCGATAGGCATCCATGATATCCGCGCTCAGCGGCATATTGCCGATACTCACGGTTTCGATGTTGAGGCATCCGGCCTCAAGATCGACAATCTTGAACGCTGGCGGGAACGCAACCAGCGACGGCACGCCGACGTTCACGACATAATTGCTGCCGTCATGAAACCGCGCCGTGTCGTTGACGTGCAGGTGCCCGCTGAAATGAATATTGATCCCAGCATCCGCTGCGGCCTTCGCGACTTCGAGATCAGGGGTGCGCTGGGCGAAGCTCGTCGGCCCGAGAATGGCCAGTTCGTCGTTCAATGTCCCGTCGAGCGGATCGAGAATGGGATAGTGCGAAAACACCAGCAATTGCTTGCCGAGCATCTCCGCCCGTTTCGCGACCTCCGCCGCCCATTGCAGGATGAACCGCTTGTGACGGATCATGCCGTTCCAGCCTGCGCCGGTGCTGTCGATGAAGGACGTCTCCTCCTCCACCGGCAGATCACCGTTTTTGGGCACGAATACGTTGGCGTCGATCATCAGCAGCCAAATCCCGTCAAACGGCTCGACCAGATACGATGCATCCATCAGGGTGCGGCGGGTCTGGCCATCGGCTGAAACGACCTCGTAAAGCCTGCTAGCGGCCGCGTCATCCTTGCCGAACGGCGTTTCCCAGTAAAGATAGTCATTCCGATGGAAGAAGCCAGTATCGGCAACAGCATCAAGACCATCGGGATAGCCGCGGCAGTACATTTTTTCTGAAACAATGATCGATTCGCTCGTCGCATCCGTAGCCCACGGATCGCTGGTGACGTACGCCGAACTGCCGTCGCGGTTCAGAAACCGCTTTGACTGATGGCGACCATGCGGCCCGTAGATATCATGATTGCCGACCGTCGCAAAGAACGCCATGCCGTGCTCATGCGCGTACTGATCAAGAAGTTCTCGGACGGCAGCCACCGTCGACACCTGCCCGTCATCGGAGTAATCACCGACCAGGACGACATGCCGGATTCCGCGCCGCGCCACTTCGTCGAGCGCATACCGGAATGCGTAGTAGCTTTCATTGAAAACACGGGTCGATAGAGCAGTGTCCTTCAGCGTACGCGCACTCATTGGCCGCCCGTCCACCTTGAAACCGTAAAAATCGTAATCGCCATAGAGGTCGTGCAGATGAGCGTCGGCGATGATGGCGATTTTCGGAGGCTTGGTCTGGGTCATGGGCAAATCCTGGACGACGACAGGAGGAAGCAAAAAGAAGCGGCGTAAACGTGTCCGCCGTTTACATGGTCGAGGATCAGACTGCTATCGCGGTTTGATGAACCGATACAGGCACAGATGTGCAGGATGTCCCTTCAATCAGGTCGATCCATTCCGAAGCCTTGCGCGCCGCCTCATACAGCATAGGCTTTGGCGTTTCGAACCATTCGTCAGGTCGCAGTTCCCGTTTGATACGGATATGCTTGAGCGCCGAATCCAGCGTCGAGAACAACTCCGGCTGCTGCTTGTGCAGAAACAGGGCAACGAGCGAAACCGATCGGCTTCGGCCACCCCTGCAATTGACCAGCACGTTTCCGCCATCCTGATAAGGATAGGTCTCACGCTTGGGCAACTGCTGCTGCATTGCGCCAAGAAGGATGTAATATGCGCCAAGCATCATTTTCTCGGGATTGCTTCCGTCGATCATTCCAAGCTTGTAGTAGCGGATCGGAGCGTGGCCCGTCGCGCATCTGCCGCCCTCTGCGGTCATCGCCGCATCCTGAACGAAATTGATATCGAGATTGACGGCGCAATTGACGACAATCGATATGCCATGCTCCGCAAGAAGCCCGAGATCGCGCGCGCCCTCACTCCCTCCAATATAAAGCGTGGATCGATAGGGTTTGAGATCTTCCGCTATGCGGCTTATCGCCGGACGTTCGTAAAAAGGGGCTTTCATATGTCCTGTCTGTTCCGTTGAAAGCTAGGCGAGCCTGATCCCCGTGGCCTTGCTGAATTCAATGGCGATGCCGGGCGCCGCCGCCAGGACAGGACCACCGGCTTCCAGCGTGCCCGTTTCAAAATAGGGGCACACGCGCCCGCCAGCCTCTTCCACGATCAGCAATCCGGCCAGACAATCCCACGAATTCATGTGAAGTTCTGCATAGGCGTCCGAGCGGCCCTCGGCAACATAGGCCAGCGCCAGTGCGCCCGAACCGGAACGCCGCACATTTGCCCCCAACGTCAAAATCCTGTGCGCGGTTTCGATATAGACAGCGTTGGGTATTCGTGTGGACCAGCCGAACTCAACAGACGTGCTGTCAAACCGGTCCGTTGAGGCCACCGCTATCGGTGCACCGTTTTTCGTGGCCCCATGGCCACGACGCGCAAAATAAAGCTCGTTGATCACGGGGTTATAGATAGCTCCAATCTGCGCCTCACCGGCCTCTACATAGGCAATCGAGATGCAGAAATGCGGAATATTCCTGGCAAAATTCGCTGTTCCATCGATCGGATCCACCACCCAGGTGCTCGACGTGATGGAACCGCCCTCCTCTTCGCCAAAGAAGCCGTCATCGGGGTAGGCTTGCTCAATTCTTTCGCGAATGAACCGCTCGCAGGCCGCATCGGTTTCAGTGAGATAATCCTGCGGCCCTTTCAACGCGGTCTTGCGCGTGGCGACCTTGCTGTAACCGTCCATCGCCAGAATTCCGGCCGCCAGGATGACTTCCCGGCAAAATTCAGCCTTTGCTGAAAGACTGTGGCGCTGCGCTGAAAATGAAGAGACAGGTTCCAAGGGATGACTCGCGATTGCACTCGTGCTCAAATTTGCACACGCGTTCAATTTCTGCAAGTCCCTTTTCATGACGCTGAGCGAAAGTGACTTCGCCGGAAGACCGTTATCGCACGGTCTTGCGTTCCACCATCGCAACGGGAACGACTTGCATGCGCGTCTCCAGATCATCATGATCCAGCACCGCCAGAACCTTGTCCGTCAGGACGGAGAACGACTGGGCGACGGTCGTCAATTCATAGCTTTTCCAACTTGCTTGCGGAATATCGTCAAACCCGACGACGGAAACATCTTCCGGCACCCGTCGCTTCATCTCGAGACGAGCCGCATCCAGAAAGCCGACTGCAAGCAAATCCGTGACGCAGAATACACCATCGATAGCCTTGTCCTTGAGCAGATCGCATCCCGCCTGGTAGCCGCTCTCATAACTCGTCGGCCCATCGGACCATGCCACCACCTCAACCCCGGCAGAACTCATTTTCCGGGTGAAGGCACTGACGCGCCGGATCTGCGCTGGTGTCTGATTGCCGCTACTCACCACGGCAACTTTCTTGCATTGCGCTCCGAGCAGGCGCTCGCCGGCGAGATCCGCACCATGAGAATCGTCGCTCAGGACCATGTTCATATCGGTGCGATCGAGCCGCTGGTTGATCAGGATAAGCTTCACGCCATTGGCGAGGCATTCATCGACGATGGAGGCAGGCGGTTCCCCCGACAGCACCACAATGGCCTGGGCGCGGAACTCGAATAGAAGTTCGATCAGCGGCGCGATGTCCTTGCGGGCGTCGGCTGCATTCAGAAGAAGGCATTGCAGCCCCCGGCGCAAAAGACCGATACTCAGCAGGTCTAGCTGCTTGGAGATGAACGGCGAAGAAAGATTGGCGCCCACCACACCAATCAGGTTCGACCGGTCGCTGTTCAGCCCTTGAGCCAACCGGTTCACCCGATAGCCAAGTTCGCGGGCCGCTTTCAGCACCTTGCGCCGGACATCCTTGGAAACGCTGCCGCCGGGCGTGAAAGTCCGCGATACGGCCGAACGCGATACGCCTGCCCGCTTGGCAACATCATCCGCAGTGACGAAACCTCTTGCCATTGTTGTCCTCGTCAGAATCGATAAAGCGCAAGAATTTGATACGCATAGACTGATATGCGGCCTGATGAAATATCAAATCTTCAGTTCCACTCGCCCTGTGGTTCCGGTTGGGTTCAATCGACCGACCATGAACGCCACATCAACCGAAGCGACCGGAAGAGCTTTGATTTTCTGGATCTGCATCATAATATTTCATAATAAAAACAATATACTAAAATATTGATCGCGCGTGCATTTTTTCGTTGACATTTTTACCCTCAAGATAGAACATACATTCCATTAGCGGAAAAATTGATCTGTATATTCCGCTTCGCACTCGCAGCAATCGCGAAACCGCCATCGAGGAACTGGCGGCACGAGCAGAAATGTCATCGAACAAGATGACGGATTGCCACGAGCAGGGAGGACTATTTGAATGAATGCGCATCCCTCGACACAAGGGGTCGCAAATGTCTCTGGCAAGACAGGTGCGATTTCCAACGAGAGTTCCGACCATTTTTCGGCTGACTGGGTTCCCGCTCTCGGCAATAATTGCCCACAAAGACGGGGCAAGGCGGGCTGATGGCTATCCTGAGTGACTCAACGACCAAGGCGCCCGCCGGCAAGGAAAGTCAGTGCCATCCCACAACCTGGCAATTATGGCGATACCGGCTGAAGATCGCCCTGCGGGAGCCGACAACGATCATCGGGGTCCTGACAGCCCTACTCTTCACCTATCTGATCGTTGTGCCGATCCTTTCCATCCTCATGGATTCAGCCCAGGTCCAGTTCGGACATGAACGGAGACTGGGCAAGGACTTCGGCGATTTCACCTTTTACTATCTGGAGCGGGTTTTTCTTTCTCCTGTCTCGGTGGATCTCTTCTGGCGCCCGCTGATGAATACGCTTTCGGTCGCCATCGGCGCCATCCTGCTTTCGCTGACCATCGGCACCGTGCTTGCCTGGCTCATCAGCCGGACAGACATGTTCGGGAGGCGATGGTTTGCGACCGCGCTGATCGTGCCTTACATGCTGCCGGCCTGGACCTTTGCGCTCGCCTGGACAACGCTGTTCAAGAACCGCACCGTCGGCGGCCAGCCTGGCTGGTTTGAAGCCATTGGCCTGACGCCGCCCGACTGGGTCGCCTATGGCCAGTTCCCGATCACAATCATTCTAGCGCTGCACTATACCCCCTTCGTCATCCTGCTTTTCGGCTCGGCTTTGCGCCGCTTCGATTCACAGCTTGAGGATTCGGCGCGAATTCTCGGGGCGAAACGCTATCAGGTGGCGCTTCAGGTCATCATGCCCCTGATGCGGCCAGCGCTTCTGTCGTCGATGGTGCTCATTTTCGCAAAATGCCTTGGCGAATTCGGCGTGCCCTATGTTCTCGGACTGCCGGTAAAGTTTGACGTTCTTTCGACGTCTCTCTTCCGCAGCATATCATCGCGCCAAACCGGCGTCGCCGGTGTCGTCGCGGCATCCATAATGCTCATAGGCATTATCACGCTGATGATCGACGCACGGCTGGTACGCGAAGCCCGACGCTTCGTGACAATCGGCTCAAAAGGCTCGATGAACCGCCAGAACGTCCTGGGGAAACTCCGTATTCCCGCAACGGCCTTTGCAGCCTGCATGTTCCTATTGAGCGTCGGCTTGCCCCTGCTGACATTGTTCCTGTCAACAATCATGAAAATGCCTGCGCAGTTCACGCTCGACAATTTCACCCTCGACTACTGGATCGGGCAGGATCTGGGTACGGTAGCGTTGCGAACCGGCATTCTTCTCAGCCCTGATCTCTGGAATGCCGCGGCGAACACCCTCATGATCGTCGGTCTCGCCTCCATAACATCGGGTATCCTGGGTCTGCTGGTGGGCTATGTCGTCATCCGCACGCCGGTCCGGGCGCTGTCCGTCTATCTGAGACAGGTCACGTTCCTGCCCTATCTGGTGCCGGGGATCGCGTTTGCTGCGGCTTACCTTTCCTTGTTTGCGGTTCCGCGCGGCCCCATTCCGGCGCTGTACGGGACAATGACGATCCTTATTCTGGCACTCATCGCCGACCAGATGCCCTACGCGTCGCGTGCCGGCATATCGGCCATGACACAACTCGGAAAAGATCCGGAAGAAGCTGCGCAGATTTCGGGCGCGGGATGGTTCCGCCGAATGATTTCCATCGTCATTCCCATCCAGAAGGGCTCGCTTGTAACGGGTGTCATGCTCCCCTTCATTTCGGGCATCAAGGGTTTGAGCCTTTTCGTCGTGCTGGCCGTGCCAAGCACCGATGTTCTGACCACATTTTCCCTGCGGCTGGTGGATTATCACTACACGCAGGCTGCCAATGCAGTGGTCCTCATCATCGCGGCCATCGCCTATTCCGGCACGCTTCTGGCGCAGAAGCTTACTAAAACCAATCTTGCGGAAGGACTCGGGAGCTAATGCCTACAATCAATCTGCGCGGCGCACAGAAAAATTACGGAGTCAACGCCGCAAACGCCGTTTCCGATCTCGATCTCGAAATTCGCGATGGTGAATTCATGTGCCTCCTCGGCCCTTCGGGTTGCGGAAAGACGACGACCCTTCGCATGATCGCCGGCCTTGAAAACCTCTCAGGTGGAGAAATCCATGTGGGCGACCGCATCGTGGACTCGGTTCTCGACGGCATTTTCATTCCACCCGAAAAGCGCGAGATGGGGCTGGTGTTTCAAAGCTATGCGTTGTGGCCCCACCTCACAATTGAGCGCAACACCGATTTCGGCCTGCGCTTGCGCAAGCTGCCGAAAGCGGAACGGGAGGAACGCGTGGAGCGCGTCATGCAAGCGCTCGACATAGCAAAGTACCGCGACCGTTATCCGTCGCAGCTTTCCGGCGGCCAGCAACAGCGCGTTGCACTGGCACGCATGCTCGCGGTCAACCCTGGCGTCCTCCTGCTCGATGAGCCCTTGTCCAATCTGGATGCGCGGTTGCGCCTCGAAATGCGCGCAGAACTGAAGCGCATTCACAACGAGTTCAAAACGACAATCGTCTTCGTGACCCACGACCAGTGGGAGGCAATGACGCTCGCGACAACGATCGCCGTGATGAACGAGGGGACGCTTCAGCAAATGGGAACGCCCAACGACATATATGATCGCCCGGCCAATCGTTTTGTGGCCGAATTCGTCGGCAGCCCGCCGATCAACATTCTGACATTCGATCAACCGGGGGTGTCGGATCTGGCCGAAAGTGCACAGGCCTTTTTTGCGGAACGCTACCCCAGCCTGGGCGGGATCGGTTCCGTCGGCATTCGCCCCGAATCCATCCGCTTTGCCTCGACACCAGACGAAATTCCGCAAGGCAGTTTCTCCGGCCTGGTGACCGTTACCGGGATACTGCCCACGGGCGGAAGCTGGATTCTGGAATTGAAGAGCCAAACCCACACGCTATTCCTGACCACACATGAATTGCCCCGGATTGATCATGGAGCGAGCGTGCATTTCTGGGTCAAGCCAGAAGTGCTGCATGTTTTCGATGCCAGTGGCCAGAGGATCGCCGAGGCGGACAACCTGCTGCGCGATCTGAAATACAACTGAGGCCGAAACAGCCCCGGTAGAAAAAGCAGAATAGCAAACGGCTCAATGAGGGAGGAGCAATCATGCAGTTTCGTAAAAAACAAAAAAACGCGGCACGACCGTTACGCCTGCTCTGCGCGACAGCGCTTTTGGGGGTGATGACCGGGCAAGCGCTCGCTGAAGAGCCATTCGATCTGAATGCACTCGTAGAGGCGGCGAAGAAAGAAAAACCGATCACCGTTTATGACAGCACCGGCAAGATCGTCGAAATGGCGAAAGCCTTTTCAGAAAAATATGGCGTTGCGGCGGAGGGCTCCAAGGTAAAGGCGAGCGCCCAGCTTGAGATGATCATCCGCGAAGCGCGCGCGAACAATGTGCAGGGCGACGTTTCCATTATCAGCGATCCCGCGGCTGCGATCGCGCAGCTCATCCCGCAGGGTTTTGCCGAAAGCTGGCTGCCGCCCGATCTCGAAAGCAAGATTCCGGCGCAGTATCAGAACCCGTTGACGGTGGTAACCAGCGCCAATGTATGGGCTTACAACACCGAGCTTTTCGACAAATGCCCGGTCACGAATGTCTGGCAACTGACCGAGCCGGAATGGAAGGGCAAGGTTGCCATGCAGGATCCGCTTGGCAAGGCGTCATATATCGACTGGTTCAACCAGATGGCAATGCACGGCGACGACAAGGTCGCGGCTGCTTACAAGGCACACTTCGGCAAGGAACTGCAAACAGAGGAGAAGAGCGCAACAGCGGCATGGGTGAAGGCTCTGGCGTCCAATGCGCCACTTCTGACCGATGCCGATGCTGCGGCGGCAGAAGCAGTCGGCGCTCCCGGCCAGTCCCAGCCGTTCATGGGGCTTATGAGTTCAGCAAAATTCCGCGACAATGCAGAAAAGGGCATGAAACTCGGCCTTTGCGAAGGCCTCAAACCTTGGCTTGGCTGGCTTTATCCCGGTGTCGGGCTCATCACGAAGGGCACCAATAGTCCCAACGCGGCGCGTCTTTTCATCCACTATGTCATGACGGAGGAAGGAATTGCGCCGCAAGCGGCCGATGGGAAGATGTCCACAAACACGGATGTCGCCCTTCCTGCGGATGAGCCATCGGGCATCGGCAAAGTCCTCGATCAGGTGTTTCCGTACGAACTGGCCACCAGTCTCGACGATTGGGACATGCGCGAGGATTGGCAGGATTTCTGGCGCCTGAGCTACAAGAAGTAACAATCTCTGGAGGAGTGACGCCGGTGCATAGCTTGGAACATAGAACACCCCGTCGATGCGGCGTGACCCTTATTGCCGCATCCGGACTCGTCACCATGCTCGCCTTGTCAGGCGGTCAGGCAAGAGCCCAGGACGCCTTTGATCTCAACGCACTGATCGAAGCGGCCAAGAAGGAAAAGCCGATCAACATTTACGACAGTACCGGCAAAATCGTGGATATGGCCGACGCCTTCAGCGCCAAATATGGAGTGAAGGCCACGGGCATGAAAGTGTCCGCAAACAGTCAGCTTGAAATGATCATCCGTGAAAGTCAGGCCAACAATGTACAGGGCGATGTGGCCCTGATCACCGATGCGCCGGCAGCGCTGGCCCAGTTGCTTCCGCAAGGCTTTGTCGAAAACTATGTTCCTGCGGATATGGAGGCCAAAATTCCAGCGCATTTCCAGAAGCCGCTTGCCATCTCAACCAACGCAAATGTCTGGGCCTACAACACCGCAGTCTATGACAAATGCCCAGTTAGCAATATCTGGGAGCTGACGGAACCGAAATGGAAGGGCAAGGTCGCCTTCATCGACCCGCTGACAAAGGGAACCTACACCGATTGGTTCAACCAGATGGAAACCCACGCGGACGATAAGGTCGCCGCCGCATACAAGGCCCATTCCGGTAAAGCGTTACCAACCGCCGGGGAGAGCGCAACCGCAGCATGGGTCAAGGCCTTCGCGCAAAATGGCCCTTTGCTGACTGACGGGGACGACCCTATTGCCGAAGCTGTCGGCGCTCCCGGCCAGGCTGAGCCATTTATTGGTTTGCTCAGCTCGGCAAAGTTCAGGGACAACAAGTCCAAGGGTTACAAACTCGGCATCTGCAAGGATCTCTCTCCTTGGGCGGGATGGACATATATCAAGCTTGGCCTTGTCGCCTCAAAAACGCAAAGCCCCAGCACCGCGAAGCTGTTTATACACTACGTGCTGACGGAAGAGGGGATCATGCCGCAGATGAAGGACGGCAAGCTGCCTACCAACCCGGACATCAAGATGCCGGATGATGAACCATCCGGCGTCATGGGCATTGCCGACCAACTTTTCGGCTACGATTCATCGACCGGCGTCGATGATTTTGATCGGCGCGAGGAGTGGCAGGATTTCTGGCGCGTAAACTACAGCAGGTAATCGTTTTTCCGGCGGCGCGACCAAGCTTCGCCGCCGGAAGATCATCAACGCAGAAAAGTAAGCATCATGGAAAATCCCCCCAACCCTTTCCGGGCTGCCCCGACGCAGCATGGCGAAGTCGAACTGGCGCAATCGCGGAGGCTCGTCGATGTGGCACGCCGCGCGGCCCTTAAAGTTCGCGATCCGTTGTTGCACGCATTTCGCTCCGAAATGGCTGTGGACTACAAGGTTGACCTGCACGACGTCGTCACCATTCATGACAAGCAGGCCGAGGCCACCATCAGGGAATGCATTTTCAGCGAGGAACCAAACTCGACCATGCTGGGAGAGGAAGGCGGACAGGTCGGCGACGGCGACATTCATTGGTATGTCGATCCCATTGACGGTACCTCCAATTTTGCGCGCGGCCTCGCATTCTGGTGCGTTTCCATCGCTGCCGTTCGGGACAGGAATGTCATCGCCGGTATTGTCTATGACCCGGTTGCCGACGCGATGTTTTCCGCGGATCTGGAATCCGCTTATCTCAACGGCAGCCGCCTGACCTCACATGCGATCGCTGAAGAAACGCAGGCAACGCTTATTACGGGCTATCCGGTGGCACGCGATTTCCGCCTTGATGGCCGGGAAGTGGCATTGAACAATCTTGGCGTTCTCGTCGAAAGGTTTTCGACGCTGCGCAGGCCGGGAAGCGCCGCTCTGAGCATCGCCCACGTTGCGGCAGGCTGGGCGGATGCGGCGGCAGGCTTCGGCGTCAACTCCTGGGACGTCGCAGCTGCCACCCTTATCCTCAAGAATGCGGGCGGGAAATATGAACCATTGACGCTCGGGAAAGTTGAACCTGGAGTGCCCGACTATATGTGCCCCGGCTATATCGCAACCGGCGCCGGTGCGATTTACCCGACGCTGGATCGCGTGGCCCGATCCATATCGGCTAGCCGTATTGCGAAATCAGCCCAGACCCCGCGCGAAGGAGCGTAGTGCCGGGCAAAGGACAGAGGTATATGATGACCGTCGACACGCAGGAAAAATATATGGAAACACCGTCACGCGAGCTCGACCAGATCAGCCTTATCTATGAGGGGCATCCGCATTATGGCGTCGACGTCTATATTGGCGGCAAGGAGGGGGCGAGCGATCTGGAACTGCTGCGCAGCCTGGGTATCACCACAGTCGTCAATTGCGCGGTCAATCTCGATTTCAATTTCGTCAAGCAGGCCAAGCTCGTTTCCGACCATGCAGGCAGCGTCTACGGGCCAGGCGAAATCCGCTACTACAAGATCGGCCTTGTCGATGGCCCCGGCAATCCGGATACCCAAATGCTGGCGGCGCACTATATCCTGCGGGCAGCGCTGGAGCAGATCTTGCCTGAAAAGCCCTCCTACCCTCGAAGGGAGCGCGGCAACATCCTCGTCAACTGCCGGGGCGGGCGCTCCCGCTCGGTGATTGTCGTATCGCTGTTCCTGTACATTTCCCTGCCGGACGAGTTTCCAACGCTGGATTCCGCAGTCGATTTCGTGCGCCAGCGCCGCAACCTGCACCCTGACGAATGGTACAAGGCACCCAAACCAATGCTGATAGAATCCGCGCAAAGAGCAGCGGACTGGATCACGCTCATCGAGGCTAAGGGACACGATCGTCCTGCTTGAACCAATCAGCAACTTTGCGCGATGTGATGTTGCGGGCCGCGGTCCTAAACAGCTCTCGCAGAATGCGGCAAGGGCTGGCTTCTCCATCCCCACTTTGCGGCCAGTTCCAGACAGGCTTGGCTGCGTTCCACCGATGTCGTTGTTGATATGCTGCGCAACGAGGTTGCGGCTGCCGCATGAGCGAGTGAAAGACCGTCCTCAATGGCCCATCCTTCGTGCAGTCCATAAAGCATTCCGGCGGCGAAAGCATCGCCAGCTCCATTGGCGCCAACGATAAGCGCATCCGGAATATTGACCGAAGGCTTGGATACCACCCGGCCATCCCGTGTAACGGCGATGGCAACGCGCGGCGAATGAACCACAACGACATCCATTGCTCCCCGTTCCAGAACAATACGGGCCGCTTTTTCACAGGCACTGACATCGGCCTGTCCGCTATCGAGCGTGACCAATCCGGAGATCGCGCCGATTTCAAAATCATTCACGATAAGGAAATCAAGATGGGGAAGGCAAGGCTGGCAAAGTCGGGCGAGCAGGTCGCCTTCCACGCTTGCCAGTTCAAGATTGGTCTGCAATCCCGCCTGCCTGGCTTTCCTGAGCACCGCGACCCATCCGTTTTCATCCATGCCAAAGGGGCTATCGAGCCGTTTGTGAATTCCCGGCAGCCCCAGATGCAGAATCCGCGCCTTTGTTCTTTCGAAGTTAAAATGATCGGGCGACAGGAGGTCCGCGACACCCCGGTTGAAAATATGGGTGCGTCGCCGCGATGATCGCGAAACAAACGCATCGGTGAAATGGGTTCCGGCCTCATCGCTGACATGCATTTGTTCATGATCGATGCCGTCCGCCGCCGCCAGCGAAAGGAGAAACCGTCCCTCTTCATCGTCACCGACCAGACCGACCGTCTCGACCCACATTGCGGGATCAAGCCGTTTGATATCGACAGCCAGATTGTGGCCCGATCCCCCGCCGTGGCGCTCTTCGCCCAAATATTCCGCCAGTCCGTCTTCTTGCGGCCAGGATGAAACGACGCGGTTTCGATCGACACACCAGGTACCGCCGGTAATGATGCCTCGACGCTGTCGCGACGTCATGGTCAGCTTGCCCCGAGCGCTTTTTCCGAGATCACGATATCATGCGAGAGATCCCGCAACGGCGCGATGCCGCTTTTCTGCAAGCTGCCGTGATAGGCCCTCACCGCCTCCGCTGGCTGGAGCGTGCCATTTGCCACTTCCCGCATAAAGGAAACCATGGCCAGTGGATCTTCCGCGAGATTGATCTTGCGCCCGAACAGGGCGACCCGCGCACCATATTTCTCGGCCTGACACAAGAGCTCGAAGCAGTCGCGCGTCGTTCCGGCCCCGCCGCCAAGAATTCCAACGACGACGCTTGGATCATAGGAGGCCAGTTCTTCAAGCGCCCTTGGACCGTTATAGGCGATCTTCAGGAACTGCGGCCGGTCCGCCTTCACCACCCCTGCAAGACAACGCATGATGCAGTCATTGACATAATGCGGCACAACATCGGGATCGATACGACAGTCGACATTTGGATTGAAGACTTCCAGAAAATACTTGAAATTGCTGCGCGCTGCATCCTCCCGAAACGCGTTGAATGCTTCGAGCGAAGCATAGTCGCTATCGAGATCATTGTTGAAAGTCATGGAGTAGAGCCCGAGGTCAGTTCCTGTCACCGGTGCATCAGGTGCCGGATCAAGCGACCCGCTTCTCACACGTGAAAGCGAGGCCGTGCGAAAGGGGCGAGAAGGTCGAGCTGCGTAATCAGCGCCGCGCACGACCCAGACATCCGTGGTGTCGTTGGCCCGAATGGCTGGCTTGATCGCACGGTCTTTGAACACTCCGGCTTCGACAAGACGCTCCAGATTGGAGGCCGAAGTGAGCATGATATCGACAATGTCCTGCTCAACGATTGCACGGATATTACCCAGAAATTCGTCCCTGTTGTGATAACGGGTCCAACTGCCATCCTTGTTTCGTTTCGGCCCGCATGAGGTGATGCTCGGGCCCATGTCGCCATCCTTCGCATCGGCAATAATGAAATCGCTGCGGGTGTATTGTCCTGCATGAATACGGGCGAGTTTCTGGTCCAGACGGTACATATCGATCTCCAACAATGGATTGAATATTTAAACGGGGGATAATGGCTTGACTTCATGGGCGGGCACCGCGCCGGTCATGATCGCAACCACATCGGCCATGGAACAGGTTTGTGGACTGACCACTGCGGCCCGCTTGCCAAGCCGCATGATGTGGATCCTGTCCGCGATCTCGAAAATATTCGGCATGTTGTGGCTGATCAGCACTACGGGCAGGCCGCGATCCCGGATCGTGCGGATCAATTCCAGAACCTGACCCGTTTCGCGCACCCCCAGAGCGGCGGTCGGCTCGTCCATGATGACAAGTTTCTTGGCAAAAAGTGCGGAACGGGCCACGGCAACACCCTGGCGTTGGCCACCCGAAAGGTCTTCCACCGCATTATCGATTGAAGGAAGCCGGAATTTGAGTTCGGACATGCTGCGTTCTGCTTCTTCACGCATGCGCTTCTTGTCGAGCATTCGCAGTACGCGGCCGGCAAATCCGGGACGACGCAACTCACGCCCCAAAAAGAGATTGCTCGGGATGTCCAGTACAGGCGCGACAGCGAGTTCCTGATAGACTGTTTCGATACCACGCCGACGCGCATCGAGCGGCCCCTTGAAATACACGGGTTCGCCATCGAGCAGAATTTCTCCGCTGTCGGGCCGTGCCGCGCCGGTCAAGGTCTTGATCAGCGTTGTCTTGCCTGCGCCATTATCACCGACCACCGCCAGAATTTCATTTGACCGAAGGTCAAAATCGACCCCGTCCAGCGCCGTTACATGACCGTAGCGCTTGACGATATTGCGCGCTTCAAGAACGATCTTCCCGGCCGGCATCGGTGTTGCTTCGCTGTAACTATCCGCGGTCATATGCGTCTCCCCCTCGACATCTGGTCGAGCGCCACTGCGGCGATGACGAGAATCCCCGTGACCAGATCCTGCCAGAGCGGATCAATCCCGGCGAGCGTCAGGCCGTTGCGCAACACGCCGACGATCAGCGCGCCAATCAGGGTTCCCATCAGCCCGCCACGACCGCCGAACAGGCTGGTGCCACCGATGACGACAGCAGTGATCGAATCGAGATTGGCCGTCTGAAGCGCGTTGGGGTCGGCGTTGGGTATCCGGCCGAGTGCGAGCCAGGAGGCCACGCCGTAAATGAAGGCGGCAAGCACGTAAACCGATAGCAAAACCCTGCCGACCGGTATGCCGACGAGCCTTGCGGCTTCGGGATTGTTGCCGATGGCATAGACGTGACGTCCCCATTTCGTCTGGTTAAGCATGTACCAGGCCAGCCCATACAGAATGAACATGATGAAAACGCCATAGGTCAGAACGAAGCCATGCACGCGAATGGCGTTCCCGGCCCAGCCCAGAAAATCATCATTGACGGGGAATGCGCCGCCTTGAGAAATCAGCCGCAAGGCGGCGGTGATAATGCCGAGCAACCCAAGCGTGACGATAAAGGGCGGGAGCTTGAGCGTGCTGATCAGGCCACCCGCAACCAGCCCCGCCGATGAACAGGCAAGAACCGCCAGTCCCATCACCAGAACGGGATCATAGCCGATGTTCAGCAGTTTGCCCGCAATAATGGTGCCGAGAACACAGATTGCACCGACCGCAAGATCAATGCCGGCGGTCAGGATTATGAGCGTCTGGCCGATGGCCAGAGTGCCGATAATCACGGTCTGCTGAAGAATGATGGAAAGATTCTGCGTCGCCAGAAACCGCGGGTTGGTAAACGCAAAAATGATCCCGAACACAAGCAGGACGATCAACGGCCCAACCGGCGGCGTTGCAATAATCCTTGCGAATTGTGCGGAAAGTCCCCGTGATGGCTCGGCTGGAACTGCGCTCATGGAATCCTCTGACATGCTGGCGGCTGCATTTGCTGCCACACCGGTAAGAAGACCGGGGCCGAACCTCATGGACGAATGATGCGTCCAACTGTTTCAGTGCAGGTTCGGCCCCGCCCGGAGGACTTCGTGATCAATCACCCCAACAGTTTTCCAGACCCCAGGTCGTATCCTTGGACTCAAGACCGTCCACCGGTTTGTCCGTGATCAGGAACGATCCGGTATTGACGAAGCCGCTGGGTTTCTTGCCGCTTGCCGCATATTCAACCACCGCATCGATGCCCATCGCAGCCATTTTTGCCGGAAACTGCATGACCGTGGCCGCTATTTTCCCATCTTTGACGTCGCGAACCCCGGCGCAGCCACCGTCAATCGACGTGAGCATGACGTCGTCCTTGCCGAAAGAGCGCAAGGCCGCGTAAGCACCAGCCGCGGCTGGTTCATTGATGGTGTAAACCGCATTGATTTCACCATTCTTGGACAGAAGGTTTTCCATGCCGATCTGCCCCTTGTCCTGCGCGCCATTCGTAATGGCAGAACCCGCGATGGCCGGATCGCCTTCTGCAATGCCAAAGCCCTTCAGATAACCGTCATGCCGAAACGTGTCGACGGTGCCGCCCGGCGTTCCATCAAGCATGGCAACAACTGCCTTTTTGTCGCCCATTGCCTTGCGGGCATAGGCGCCTTGCTGAACACCGGCTTCAAAATTGTCCGTTGCGAAGGTGGCGTCGACCGCATCTTCGGGATCGGTGGCCGTATCCAGAGCGATAACGAGAACACCCGCCTCCCGCGCCTTTTTGATAACACCCAACATACCTGTCGAATTGTTGGGTGTTACCAGAATGCCTTTGGCACCGGCGCTGATGAGATCCTCAATCGCCGCGACCTGCCCTTCATTGTCACCGTCGAATTTTCCCGCCCGGGCAATGAGCTTCACGCCCTTTTCACCGGCCCTGGCTTCTGCGGCCTGTCGCATCTTCACGAAGAACGGGTTCACTTCCGTTTTCGTCACGAGACCGACGATCACCTCATCGGCAGCGACAGCGGCACCAACCGAACCTGAAACGGCCGCAAACGCAATGGCACCCGCACAGGCGGTCGAAAATAGCCAATGATTGGATAGGTTATTTTGAATGCGCAAACCAAACATGCACTCCTCCCAAAGTTGCTTGTCGCGACTTGTGCCTCCTTTTTCAGGTGGATGGCTTCGGGATTAAGGCACTTCTTTTGCCGGGAGTCAAACGATCCGGCGCGATATTATGTATTATTTTTTACATAACCGGCGCGCTCTTGCATGACGCGAACTGATCAACTCTGAACCAATCGATGGCGAAATCTTTCTATGACCGCATCGATCCTTTGATGATGCAGCACTGTGCCCATCACCAGATATGACGCGCCCAAAAGCCCGGCAGCAGCGTCACCTTTCGCACGCACGATCTTGAGTTCTCGCGTCGCGAGCGGAAGGGAGCGCTGATAGATCAACTCCCTGACGCCGGACAAAAGATACTCGTCCGCCGACGACAACGTACCACCGACAACAATGATCTCCGGGTTCAGCACCCCCACCACGGTCGCGACGGCTTCGCCTAAAACACGCCCAGCCTCGCGAACGAGCCTGACAGCATCCGGCTTTCCCTGACGCAGAAGCTCGATAACATCGCGGCCATTATACGCATCGAACCCGAGATGCTTCAGATCCCGGGCAATCGCCCAGCCCGCCGCTCGCGCCTCGACGCAACCCAGCTTACCGCACCGGCACAAGGGCGGATCACGGAGATCAAACTGGATGTGACCGATGTCTCCGGCCGCGCCCTGCGCACCCCTATAGAGATGCCCTTCCGTGACAATGCCACTCCCGATTCCCGTACCCGCCTTGATGAACACCATATGATTTGCTTCTGGCCAGAAACGATGAAACTCGCACAAAGCCATGAGATTCACGTCATTTTCGGCCACAACCGGCGCATCGAATTCAGCGTTTAGCCATCCGCGAATGTCAAAATCGTCCCACCCAGCCATGACCGATGGGCCGAAAACGCGGCCGCCTTGAAAATCAACCGGCGCGGGCAGGCTCAAGCCTATGCCCAGCACATCGCTCTTGCTGCGCCCCAACGATTTCAACAGATTTGAAAAATGCCGTGTTATCGCGGAGAGAACATGAACCGGACCTTTCCGGATATCGATCCTGTCCGTCACTTCCGCAATGATGGACGGGCTCAGATCCGTCACCGCCAACCGAACGTGATCCTCACCGATATCGGCAGCCAGCACCACGGCAAATTCCGGACACAAATGAAGAACACGCGCCGGACGTCCGCCGCTCGGCAACGTCTCGTCCGCCTCTTCCACGAAACCTGTCGCAAACAGCGCTGACAGACGCTGTGAAATTGTCGCGCGTGAAAGACCAGACATCTCCGCCAGATCCCCGCGGGAACGCGCCTTGCCGGATGCGATCATCGCCAGCAGCGAGCCCGCACTCGCAACAGCGTCAACATTGCCGGCAGAAACCCTGCCCGAATTCCTGGATGTCAGATCGTCAGCCATAATTTCAGTCGTTTATCCAAGCACAGTCTCCCGTTATTTATGCATGAATTCATACAAAATGATAGATCAGCATTCGGGCCACACCCACCGATCAACAACGACTGCCGTACCCTGCCAGTTTCCGCGTTCGGCGAGCCGCCCGGATTACTCTGCCGCCTCGAACTGCAAAGGGAGACCCACCGCCTCCCCTTTTGCCTGCCGGAAAATCAAGCGCCGGTTAAAGATTGAGATCGGATCGCAGTTGTTCCAGCCGTTCCATGGCGATGACGCCATCCTCAATCGTCGGTGCGGGTGTCGAAGCGCCACCCAACGCCGGAATGACATCCGCCAAAAGCGCATGATAGCCCTTGGGGTTTTCATTGGCCGCCGCGGTAAAGTTCGGCTTCCAGGTCAGTGTGTCTTGCGCCGGGCCGAGTGTCGCTGCCGGGTCGGATATCTTGAAGCCAGGATTTCTGTTCCAGCGCACTTCAATGACATCATCCACTTCTATGCGCTGATGATCGCCAGCGAGCCCCAGGCCTTTAACGCAGCGGTGCTTGCTCGCTGAAAAAGGGGAAACCCTGCCACTTCAGCGTGGCGATGATCGCGTAGAGCGCCAGATTGGATCTGCCAGCCACGGCACGGCAGTGTGAATGATGGACAGGTGAAGAAGGATATCATTCAGCACGGCGGTATGCCCGCTCGGCATCAGATGCTTTCGACAAGGAAAACCGTCGCACCAAGTGTTATGCGATGATGATCGAGACGGCTGAAAGCCTTACTGATGTGGAAAAGATAATCGCACTTAATACCGTCGATGGCCTTTTCCCCGGCCCTTCTGATCTCGCCCTTGCGCACGGACGCGGCGCATATGCTTTCAACGACGCCGACCGTGCTGAACGAGTCCTTGCGCAGGAGGAAAGCGCATCGCTTCTGGTGGTGGCCACGCAAACCATGACCCTGAGGCAAGGCATCATGACAACGATCAATGCGCTCAGGCAGGAAGCGATCGTTGCTTGACCTCGTCGGGAAATTTCAACACATACCAATTGGAGAACTTGAATGAAAATCAGTTTGATCCAAACTAGTCCGCAAACCGACAAAGCAGAGAACCTGCGCGTGATCCGCCAGCTCATGGAAGACGCGATGCGAGCCGACTCCCCGGATCTGATCGTCTTGCTCGAATATTTTGAGTATTACGGCGGAAGCCCGGAAGGGAAACTCGCTGAGGCGGAGACGGCTCCGGACGGCGCAAATTTCGCGAACGAACTTGGCGTCTGTGTTCATGCCAGTACGCTGATGGGAAAAGTGCTGGGCGAGGATATCGTTGCCTACAATCTGGACGGGTTCAAGGTTGGCTGCGCCATCTGTTATGGCATCCGCTTTGCGGAACTGTATCTGGCCCTCAAAAAAGCCGGAGCCGATATCATCGTGCTTCCCGCGGCCTTTACCCTTCAGACAGGCAAGGACCATTGAGAAGTTCTCGCCCGCGCCATCGAGACGCAGACCTATTTCGCCGCTTGCGGGCAGACCGGATCCACGACCGTCAATGGCGAAAAACGTCATACCTATGGCCATTCGATCGTTTTCGACCCATGGGGTATGTTGTAGCGCGCTTCGGATGGCGTGGGTTTCGTCACCGCAAGGATCGATCCCGCGCAGATCAAGCGTGTTCGCACCCTCATCCCGATGACCAGCCCTCGTCGTCTCGCTTGTGCGTGAGGTTTGCTATGTACTCGATCAATGAAATGCCTCGGCAGATCCCGCAAGCCGATCTCGATCTGCTGGCCGGAGTTGAAACGGCAAGCGGCGGCCATTGGCGGCTCTTCGGCTTCATGCACCGCTTGATCCAACCGCTGTTCCCGGCGACAAGTTACAGCGCTATCTATCTGGAGGCCGCTTCTTCCCGATTATCATCGCTGGTGGCTTCCATTGCATATGATGTCGCCATCCAGTTTTGCGCCCTCCATGATAACGGCCTCGCAAATTGCTCAAATATTCGTCCATCGCTGAAAGGACGAGTCTAACGACGCGGTGCAGCCTCCTG
The DNA here is from genome assembly GCA_050726055.1 of Phyllobacterium sp. Classification (GTDB taxonomy): domain Bacteria; phylum Pseudomonadota; class Alphaproteobacteria; order Rhizobiales; family Rhizobiaceae; genus Phyllobacterium. The sequence goes on from JBOHIW010000010.1 coordinate 128,375, forward strand.
CCGGCTTGTGAAATGCGGCAAGCCGATTACACTGGGCGCTTCCTGAATGAACGCCTTCTATCAACAAGTGCTTACAGAATATGAACTTCAGACAGCTTGAAGTATTACGGACCTTGCTCGTGACCGGCTCCGCCACAGCAACAGCGGAAGCGATGGGCCTCACCCAATCGGGCGTGAGCCGATTATTGCAGCAACTGGAGGAGGAACTGGAGTTCGAACTTTTCGTGCGCGAAAAGGGCCGCCTTATTCCCAAGCCGGAAGCACACGTCCTTTCCAGCGATGCCGACAATATTCTTTCGGGTCTTGATCGTTTTTCAGGTCTTGCGCGGGATTTGCGCAGCGGCGCAGTGGGGCCGGAAGCAGTGCGCTTTGGCGTCCCCAACAGCCTCTCCGACCAGTTTGTCCCGGCAATGCTCGAAAGCTTCACAAAGGACTACCCCGGCGTCCGCTTTGAAACATTCTTCGACACGTCCGTTTCCCTTACCCGAATGGTCGAGCAACGTGTAATCGACTTCGCTTTTATGCGGTTTGAGGGTCAGGCCCCTTCCAGTATCGCCATAGAACACGTTATCACCGGCAGCAGCGTGTGTGTCATGCATGAGAACCATCCGTTGGCCGGTCTTGATCGCGTGCGGCCGAAGGACCTGCGCAATGTTCCGCTCATCCTCATGGGGCGTCATCGCCCGAACCGAATGCGGCTCGACGAGATTTTTCACAAGGCCGGCATCCCGCAGACCATCAAGATCGAGACCCACAGCAACAGCTCTGCCTGCGCCTATGCGGCTCACGGCCTCGGCGTCACCGTTATCAGCAGCTTCTTCGCGAAGCTGAGCAAACACCTTCCGCTGGTACGCCGGGCCTTCGAACCAGCACACACACAAGAATTCGGGATAGCGACAAGCGTAGGCGCTCCGCGCTCGATACCAGCGGAAGCGCTGATCCAAACCTTGAAGGCCCATGTCAAAATTTGGAACCAGGAAGATTGATTCTTCATTGATAACAATAAGTTGATCGGCTGTGACGCGAAATAATGCGTCGCCGGAATCGTCATGCGATTCGCATAGATGCATGACGATTACTCATAATATTGCGTCATTTATCACAATATGGTCATACTTTAGCCAACGATAGACCTCTGTCGGCGGCATACATTCTTGCGAAAGATGCCCCGGCGACGAGCTCAGGGGAGTTCCGTTGCTTAAATTCATACTCAACCGCCTGCTGATGGCCGTCCCGACGATATTCATCGTCGCTATTGCTGTTTTCACGCTCATTCGCTTCATTCCCGGCGACCCGGCGGCGCTCATGTTGGGCGACATGGCCGATGCCTCGCAGATTGAGCAACTCCGTTCCGAGCTAGGTCTCGATCAAAGCATCCCGGTTCAGTTCGTGATCTGGCTCGGCAATCTGTTGACCGGTGACTTCGGCCATTCGATCGTAACGGGCGAGCCCGTTCTCGAACTTGTGTTCGCCCGCTTTCTCATCAGTGCCCAGATTGTCGTTCTCGCCGTTTTGATTGCCAGCGTGATTGCCGTGCCCGCGGGGGTTATTGCAGCGTGGAAGCAAAATAGCCTCACGGACCTCGCACTGGTAGGAACGGCCACCGTGCTGCTTTCCATTCCAACATTCTGGCTCGGTCTTCTGCTTCTGCTTTTCTTCGGCCTGAAGCTCGGCTGGTTGCCGGTGCTCGGCTATGTCTCCGTCACACAGGACTGGAAAGCAGGCTTGCTTTATATGGTGCTGCCCGTGGTGACGCTGTTCATTCATGAAATGGGCATCATCATTCGCATGGCGCGCGCCTCGACGCTCGAAGTCCTGCGTCTGGACTACATCACCCATGCCCGCGCAAAAGGCCTGTCGGAGAGCGCTGTTCTCTGGCGTCACGCGTTCAAGAACGCTTTCGGCCCGACATGGACAATGATCGGTCTTATTCTTGGCAACCTGCTCGGAGGCATCGCCGTCATCGAAACGGTTTTCACCATCCCCGGCCTTGGTCGCCTTTTGGTGGATAGCATTTTCCAGCGCGACTATCCCGTCATTCAGGGCTGCCTGCTCTTCGTCGCGTTGACCTATGTGATCGTCAATCTCGTGGTCGATCTTCTCTACCCGCTCTTTGATCCGCGAGTGATTGCCGAATGAAGAAGTTTACTTTCAACGCCGTCATCGGCGGCACACTGATCGCCATCCTGCTTGTCGTTGCCGCCATTGGCCTGGTCTGGACGCCCTACGATCCGACTGCGCTGAGCTTCACCGTAAAACTTGCTGCGCCCAGCGCCGAACATTGGCTCGGCACGGACGAGTTCGGTCGCGATGTCCTGAGCCGCCTCATGGTCGGCGCACGGGCCAGCGTATGGATCGGCTTCCTGACGGTAGCATTCGCCGCGGTGTTCGGAACGCTGATCGGACTTCTGAGCGGCTATTCCCGCGGCTGGGTCGACAGCGTGATAATGTCGTTCAACAACGCCTTGCTCGCCTTTCCGGGCATCCTGCTGGCGCTTGGCCTTCTCGCGGTGTTCGGCGCCAATCAGTACGGCATCATTTTCGCTCTCGGCATCGCCTATACGCCCTCAATGGCGCGCGTCGTGCGCGGCGCGGTGCTCTCGCTTCGCGAGAAGGAATTTATCGAAGCGTCGCGTGTCATGGGCAATGGCGAGATATTCACCATGTTTCGCCACGTCCTGCCAAACTGCGTCGCGCCGATCACCGTGCTGGCGACATCCATGTTCGGCTGGGCCATCCTGTCGGAGAGCGCGCTCAGCTTTCTCGGGTTGGGCGTGCCGCCCCCGGCGCCCACCTGGGGCAATATGCTCGCCGCCGGCCGTCCCTTCATCGAACAGGCAGTCTGGCTCGGTTTCTTCCCCGGCCTTTGCATTGCGCTGACTTTGCTTGGCATCAATCTTCTGGGCGATGCGCTGCGCGACAAGCTCGATCCACGAATGAGAGGTTTGCAATGAACGAACAGAATATGCTTCTGAGCGTCCGAAACCTCTCTCTCCGGGTCGGCGAAAATGGCGCTGACGTGGTCAAGGATGTGAGCTTCGATATCGCGCCGGGCGAAATCGTCGGCATCGTTGGCGAATCCGGTTCGGGAAAAACGCTGGCAACGCGATCCATCATCCGGCTGACGCCGCCTGTCATTCGCTATATGTCTGGAACGATCCTTTTTCGCGGCCGCGATATCCTGAACATGAAGGACCAGGAACTGCGGGCCTTGCGCGGCAAGGATATCGGTGCGGTCTTTCAGGAACCGATGACCTCGCTCAATCCGTCGATGACGATCGGCCGACAACTTGAGGAAGGATTGGCCCTTCATACGAAAAAGAGCCCTGAGGAACGGCGTGCCAACATTCTCGAAATGCTGCGCCGCGTTGGCATAAAGGACCCCGAGGGAGCGCTTACCTCGTATCCGCATGAATTCTCAGGCGGCATGCGCCAGAGGATCATGCTGGCATCGGTGATGTTGCTGAAGCCCGCACTTCTTATCGCCGATGAACCGACCACGGCGCTCGACGCCGTGGTTCAGCGTGACGTGATGGAGTTGATGCTCGAACTGACCAGGGCGGAAGGCACAGCCGTGCTGCTCATCAGCCACGACCTGCCGATGGTCGCGCGCTACACCGATCGCTTTGTGGTGATGGAACGCGGCGTCATCGTCGAACAGGGGCTGACGGACGATATTCTCCGCGCGCCGCAGCACCCCTACACGAAGAAGCTGCTTTCATCGCTGCCCTTCCGTGGAGAGGTGCGTGAAGTTCCGCACGACGGAACGCCGATGGTGTCGGTCAAAAATCTCGTCGTGGACTATGCCGGTCGCAAGAGCCTTTTCAAAAAGGCGGAAGCCAAGCGCGCATTGCATGGCGTGAGTGTCGACGTCGCCGTTGGCGAAGTCGTCGCGCTTGTCGGCGGCTCGGGTTCCGGCAAGACGACCCTCGGTCGCACCATTGCCGGACTGATCAAGGGAAGCAACGGCGAAATCCTGTTTCAGGGACGCAAGATCGATACAAGCGAGCGCGACTATCGCCTGAACTGCCAGATGGTCTTTCAGGACCCCTATTCCTCGCTCGATCCGCGTATGACGATTCAGGTGCTGGTTGAGGAATCGCTACGGCTGGTACCCGGTCTCGGCAGCGCCGGGAAGAAGAAACGCGCGCTTGAAACGCTTGAGGAAGTGGGGCTACCAGCGAGTTTCGCCAGCCGCTATCCGCACGAGCTTTCTGGCGGGCAAAGACAGCGCGTCGCCATCGCGCGGGCCATTGCCCGCCGTCCGAAATTCCTGATCGCGGACGAACCGGTATCCGCGCTCGATGTAACGGTTCGGGCGCAAGTGCTTTCGCTCTTTTCCGATCTGCAAAAGCGATACGGGTTCTCGTGCCTTTTCATCAGCCATGATCTCGGTGTCGTGGAACAAATCGCCGACCGCGTGATCGTCATGCAGGATGGGCGGATTATCGAACAGGGCGACCGCGATGCGATCTTCGATGCACCAAAGGAAGCCTATACGCGCCGTCTGCTCTCGGCGATTCCCGCGCTCGATATGAACGAGAGTGGTGGCGTCGAACTGAAATGGCGTCTGGAAGACTGAACGGAAAATGACCATGTCGATTGCTGCCCAAAAGCTGAATGAAGTTTGTGATGCCGTACAGTTTACGGTTCGCTATTATGTAAAAAACCTGATGACCGGCGAGGAATTGACGCGCGGCGCCGGTGAGGAAACGCCGTCCGCAAGCACGCGCAAGACCTCAATCATGATGGCCGCACTGAAGGCAATTCATGACGGCAGGCTCAACGCGGATGAACCCATCGTCTACGAGAAGCGCCTCAGCGAACAGGTCGCCAGCGGCGTTTTTCGTTACATGACGCCCGGCATCGTTATTTCACTGCGCGATGCCATCGTCGGCATGATGGTACTCAGTGACAACGTCTGCACGAAGATGGTGCTGGAGCGGCTGACGCTTGAAGAAGTGGATCTCTACTGCAAGACCATAGGGCTCGAAGGAACGCACCACCGCTTTCTCATTCCGCCGCTGGCCTTGTCTCCCGATCACAAGCTCAGTGAGGTCACGACGACAACGGCTGCCGATCAGGGCCAATTGTTGCAGATGATCCTTGCCGCGCAGGACTCGGAAGAGGCGGCAAGAAATCTCGGCTGCTCCGTGGATTTGTGCCGCTTCGCCATGCAAACGCTGAAAAACCAGGTTCTGCGCTATGGCATCCGTTCGCGCTTGCCCTTCGATGCCGTCGTCGCCAGTAAAAGCGGACGCGGCAAACGCGGTCGGATGGATGCGGGCCTCGTGTTTCGTGACGGCGCGCCCTTCTACATCCTCACGGCTTTTACCGACGATGTTCCGCAGGAAATGCCGGATGGCACACCCGGATATACGATTTCGCTCGAAACGATCGGCAGGCTCGCGCGGGTCTGCTGGGATGAGTTGCGGGCGAAGTGAGTTCAACACCAGACTTTGGACAAAAGAGAAAAGAGAGTGGAACTATGAAAAAGATACTTTTGGCAGGAACCATGCTGATGTCGGTGCTCGGCGTCGCGCAGGCACGTGACCTCAATGTCGGTCAAAGCTCGGATATCCGTAGCAACATCCCCGGTGTTAACCGCGACGGCAACACGGATTCCGTGATGCTCCATGTCGTCGAGGGCCTTGTCGGCTATACGGAAAACGGTGACGTCAAACCACTTCTGGCCAAGTCCGTTGAGACATCAGAAGACGGCCTGACCTACACCTTCAAGCTGCGCGAGGACGTCAAGTTCCATAATGGCAGCCCGCTGACGGCTGAGGATGTCGTGTGGAACTGGAACCGCTACATGGCGGAAGATACCAAATGGGCCTGTCGCAATGATTTCAGCGGCAAACGCTCTGTAGAGGTCACAGGCATTGAAGCAACTGACGCCCATACGGTCGTCATGAAGATCGCTGCTCCTTCCGCTGTCCTGCTTCAACTCATGGCGCGCCCTGAATGCGGCATGACCGGCATTCTCGCAAAGGATTCGATCGCCGCTGACGGAAGCTTCGTCGCGCCAATCGGCACCGGCCCTTTCAAATGGGATCAGTGGAAGCGTGGCGAATTCGTGCGCCTTGCAAAATTCGACGGCTACACGTCACCGGAGAACGACGGCAAGCCCGACGGCATGGTTGGCTCCAAGCGCCCACTGGTCGATGGCATCAAGTTCTCGGCCATTCCCGATGCGTCCACGGTTAAGGCTGGCCTGCTTTCAGGCGCGCTCGATACGGCGGAAGTGTCTGCCGACCTCATGCCCGAATTCAAGGACAATGCTGCCGTGCAGCTCATCGTCAAGCGCAACAACGGCAAGAACCTGCTTTACTTCCAGACGCTTGACCCCGTTCTGAAGAATGTAGGCGTGCGCCGCGCAATGGCTGAAGCGCTCGATCTCGACCAGCTTGTAGCAGCTATTTCCAACAACACGGGCGTCGCCAACGCGTCGATGGTGTCGGTCGACTCGCTCTTCTACTCCGACACGCAGAAAAAGAAGATCGCGATGGATCTTGAAAAGGCGAAGAAGAACCTCGCCGACGCCGGATACAAGGGCGAACCGATCACCATCATCGCCAACAAGCGCGGCAATGTGCCAAGCTTCCAGGCGGCAGTTGTGGTGCAGGCCATGATGCAGCAGGTGGGCCTCAATATTCAGATCGAGGTTCTGGACTACGCGACACAGGTAGATCGCCGTCGCAGCGGCAAGTACCAGGTGATCTCCCAGTCTGTGACACCGCGTCTCGACCCGGCCCTGATGTTCACCTTCTACGTCGGCGACAAGGATAAGGATGCGTCCTTGATGTGGGATGATCCAAAGGCGATCGAGTTGATGAACGCAGCCTACAAGGAAGCGGATCGCGAAAAGCGCCAGGCCATCTTCGATGAATTCCACGATCTCATGCTGGACCAGGTGCCTGGCATCTTCATGTACGACATGGTCGACATCTGGGGCGCATCGAAGAAGCTGAAAGGTGAACCTGTCTGGCAATCAAACGCCCGTCTGTGGGAAGTCAGCCTCGAAGACTGATCGCAAGACCAGCAAGGACGCTACGGGCGTCCTCGTTGATATCGCCTCGCTCCGCATGGTTTCGTGCGGGGCGGGTAAAGAGAATTTTGTTCAAGGGACCAGCATGACCGCCAAGGATACCGTCGCTAGAATCGCCTCTATCGTTGAAGAACTGAAGCCGGAATTTGCGGCCATGAGCGATGATATCTGGAACCATGCTGAATTAAGCTTCCGGGAGCACAAATCGGTCGGAGCTCAGATGGAGATGCTCCGCCGGCATGGCTTCAAGGTGGCCGACGGATTGGCCGGTATTGAGACGGCTTTTGTCGGCGAGGCCGGAAGTGGCAAGCCTGTCATCGCTTTTCTGGGCGAATTCGACGCTCTTGCCAGCCTCAGTCAGGTGGCAGGAATTGCCGAGGAAAAGCCTCTTGAGAGGGGCGCGACAGGTCATGGCTGCGGGCATAATCTGCTCGGAACCGGCTCGATGCTCGCCGCGATTTCGCTTGGGCGCTATCTGAAGGAGAACAATCTGCCCGGAACGGTGCGCTATTATGGCTGTCCCGGCGAAGAAGGCGGCTCCGGCAAGACTTTCATGGCGCGTGAGGGCGTGTTTGCAGATGTCGATACGGCGCTGACATGGCACCCTGCCCCCTTCAACGGCGTTCGCTCGACGAACAATCTTGCAGTGCTGGAGGTTTACTATCGCTTCAAGGGCATTTCCGCCCATGCCTCGAACGGACCGCATCTGGGTCGCAGCGCGCTCGACGCACTGGAACTGATGAATGTCGGCGTGAACTTCCTGCGCGAGCATATGCCGACCGACTGCCGCGTTCACTACGCGATCACAGATGCGGGCGGAGCCGCCGCCAATGTGGTGCAGTCGCGCGCTGAGGCACTTTATCTCGTTCGCGCGCCCGATATGCCGACCGCGCTCGAACTTTCCGAACGCGTCAACCGCGTGGCAAAGGGAGCCGCGATGATGACCGATACGGATGTCGAGATCGTTTTTGATCGCGCCGCCACCAATCTTCTGCCGAATATTGCGCTCGAAACCGCCATTCACAGGAACATGGTAGAGCTTGGTCCCGTGCCCTTCGATGAGGCCGATATCGCGTTTGCGCGCGATATCCAGAAAACACTGACGGATGAAGCAATCCGCAGCAGCGTCAGATTGTACCAGATCAAAAAGGATGTCTTCTCAAACAGCCCCGTGGATGGTTCCACGCCGCTGCATCTGGGCCTGCGCGATTTCGAAGGGGCCTCGCATTTCCGCGCGGGTTCCACAGATGTCGGCGATGTAAGCTGGGTGACACCGACAGCCCAATGCTGGACCCCGGCTTGGGCGATTGGCACGGCTCCGCATACATGGCAGGTAGTCGCCCAAGGCAAGAGCCCGGCGGCGCACAAGGCCTTTGCCCATGCCGCAAAATCGCTTGCCACGACCGGCCTCGACCTGATCCTCAATCCCGATCTTCTCGAAAGCGCAAAGGCCGAATGGCGCGAAAAGACAGCCGGACAGCCTTATTGCTGCCCCATTCCGCCAGAAGTAACGCCGAAAAGCTCATAAGTTTTTGCCGTCAACGGCTGGGATGCACGATGCGCCTCCCTTTTCATTTTTCCGGGCTTCCCAGCGGAGTTTCAACTCTATTGCGCGGGTTGAGCAGGCGCTGGTTCAGGGCTGGCTTCAGGAACTGGCGAAGGCATCGCCGGCTCGCTCGGCGCTATCGAGCCGGTTGGCTGCTCAGCGCCTTCATCGGGCAGCGCCGTCGAGCGATCAAATTTCGGAGCGGCCTTCAACTCATCCTTGGTGCTGTTCAGCACCAGCCATGTCCTGCCGTCGCTGCGCAACGAAAGCTTGATTTCCTTGACGGGAATGGAGACCTCTTTCTGGCCCACCCCAAGGAATCCACCGACACCGATGATCACCGACTGGATCTTTCCGTCGGGATCGATAACGAAGTCACTGAGCTTCCCGATGTTTTCGGCATCGTTTGCATCGCTGTTATAAACGGATTGGCCAATGATAAACGTCGCAAGGACAGGACCACCCTTCGCCTCGTTTGCCTTGAATATCTCGACAGACGAAATGGAAAGAGGCGACTCCACAGGTGCGGGAGTTGCTTGCTGAGCAAGGGCCGGAGCGACCAGCAATGCAGAACACGTTGTTGCTAATAGTAACTCTCTGAACATCTTATCTCTCCTCGAAACTATTGTGTTGCTACGAGAGGCAGCTGAAAAATCAGCATATACTTTCAACGACAGCGCTCCGAAAAAGTTCCGTTGAAAATATTCGGCACAAAAAGCGGGAGCGCGGAGCTTTTGCTCCTCAGATTGTCAAGACTGGCGCGAGGGCCGACGGCGGATTGTTTCGGCTCCTCCACAATTAGCAAATGCGGGATGAACCGCGTCGGCAACCTGCGCAATCGCTGGAACACTGGTGACCAGCATCGCCATGGCTGCCCGCACGAGAAAGCGCGCCAGCTTGAATTTCAGGCCAGCTACCCCAAACCCAGACAATTATCGCTGCCACACCGCCATGCCATTGCGGTTCAGATAATCCACGGTAAAGCCTGTAGCTGCGCCATCCCTTAGCGAGAAGCTGACCGAGGAACGAGAGCCTTCCCCCGCATTCTCATTCTTTGGCATCATGGCGAAAACATCGCCATCCCAGTGCGACAGGTCAAAACGATCCCCTCGGGGACCAAGCGTAAGGATCAGCCGGTCCTTCTCGACGTTGACTTCAGCCATCCCGAAATAAGCATTGTCGTAGCGCCCGGCATAGGACAAAAGCGGCTGTGCGGATCGCGGATCGGTGGGAGGCTGCGCATTGGCCAGATCTCCTTCGGGATCGAAGAATCCACTCATCAGGCCATTGTCTGCTAGCGAAACGGCGGCGGATTGCCCGGAGCAAGCCGCACGGCCATTGTTTTTGTCAGTTCCTCAGCCCGGTTCGGACGTTCTGCACTCCAGTCCGAACAGGCATTTTCGCGCATGGTTGCGGCGGCAGCGATGGTGATCCGCTTGCCTGTCGGCGAACGCTCTGCCGGAGGCGTTGCCATCGAAGATGCATGTAATATCTCAGACAGATATGCACTGCCATTTTCGAAAACATCGAGCAGGTCCGCTGGCGACCCAATATGCCAAATATCATATCTGCCGCGCCACCGGATGCAACCACTGGATGTTCAAGGCGCGTTTCGGGGTCGCGCCATGCGATTGGCGCGTCGATTTTTCCTGATGCCTTGACCAGCAGGAAAAAACAATTCAGGCCTATCCAACACAGGCCGTTCAGTAACGATCATCGAATCAAGATAGCCGGCCTGATCTGGAGATGAAGCAAAAAAGGAAATTCGCGTGGGTAACACTTCGTTTCAACATTCTCTTCGGCAGGCGGCGGTTTTCCTCGGCGGCGCTGTTTTTCTGGCCGCATCCGCGATTTCGTCGAACGCACAGGATTCTGCCAGCCTTCCCGGCGGCGCAACCTCCCTGCAGGAAAGCCATGGTGACTGGAGCGTCGTCTGCGCGGTTCAGGCTCAGGGCGAACAAAAGGCCAAGCTGTGCGCCCTGACCCAGCAACAAACTGACCAAAACTCGCGCCAGCGCGTTTTGACCGTTGAACTGCGCCCCGTCGGGGATGCTGTTGAGGGCGTGCTGATCCTGCCGTTTGGGCTGGCCCTTGCGAAGGGCGCAGCATTGCAGATCGATGAACAGCCGGCGGCTGAGCCATCGCCGTTTCGCACCTGCCTCCCGAGCGGTTGCATTGTCGATGTGAGCCTGGATGCCAAAACGCTCGCCGTCCTCAAGAAGGGAACGACGCTCAAGCTGAATGTCGTTGCTGACGGCGGGAAGGAAACCCAGCTCGGCATTCCGCTGAATGGCTTCGCCGCTGCGGTCGATCGGACGAAGGCCCTCTTGAACTAATTCACTCTCTTGCGACACGCGCAATTCACGCCGGGGCGACCTTCTGCTCCCGCGTGAATTGCGCGAAATAAAGCGACCGGTTCATTTCACCGTTTCCATGGGATGATCCGGTAGATACCGACCCTATCAGATGGGGCGATCCAGACGCGGCGCCTTCCGCCGGCGCACCCGGATATATTGGCCTTTGCCACAACGGATGATCCGTTCCGTCGGGCATTTCACCGCTTATTCCTATAAGATTTTTATTTCTTTCCCCTCCGCGCTCTCTCGAACCTTTATGCGGTTCGGAGCCATAATTCCGCCGGATTTCATCCTTCGCCGCGACGTTTTCAAAGGCACGCGGCGAAGGACTATGCGCATCGCACAAGGCTTGCGCGGAATCGACCGAAACATGTCGCAAGGAGCGGAAATGGATATCGTGGTTCTCGGGATAGGCATTTTGTTTTTCGCATTGTCGTTCGCCTACGTCAGGGCGTGTGACCGGCTTTAGCTCGCGGGAGACTGGAAATGCTTGGTGAATACTTACTTGGTGGCGCTGTGACCGTGTTCCTTCTCGCCTACCTGACATACGCCCTCGTTCGTCCTGAACGATTCTGACCGAAGGCACAACGCCCGGAAAGCAAACCCATGACAATCAACGGATGGATACAGATCCTCGTTTTCTGCGGGATCATCATCTTGCTCGTCAAGCCGCTCGGCGGCTACATGACGCGCGTCTTCAATGGCGAGCGTACACTGCTGTCATCGATCTTCGCCCCGATCGAACGCGTCCTCTACCGCATCGCCGGAACCAGCGAACGTGAGGAACAGCACTGGACTTCCTACACCGCCGCCCTGCTCTTCTTCAATCTCGCGGGATTTCTCGCGCTCTATCTTCTTCAGCGCTTTCAGGGAGCGCTCCCCTACAATCCGGCGGGGATGTCCGCCGTCCCTCCCGAGCTGGCGTTCAACACCGCCGCCAGTTTCATGACCAACACCAACTGGCAAAACTATGGTGGCGAAAGCACCATGTCCTATCTCACCCAGATGGCGGGCATGAACGTTCAGAACTTCGTTTCGGCCGCAACCGGAATCGCCATAGCGGTCGCATTGATCCGCGCTTTTTCGCGCAAATCGGTTAATCCGCTCGGCAACTTCTGGGCCGATCTCACGCGCTCGATTCTATACGTTCTGTTGCCGATATGCGTGGTTGGAACGCTGGTTCTTGTCTGGCAGGGCGTGCCGCAAAATCTCAATCCCTATACGGTCGCCACCACGCTTGAAGGCGCGCAGCAAACCATCGCGCAGGGGCCTGTCGCATCCCAGATGATGATCAAGCATCTCGGGACGAATGGCGGCGGCTTTTTCAATGCCAACGCATCGCATCCATTTGAGAATCCGACCGCATTGACGAACCTTATCCATATGGTCGCCATTTTTGCGATCGGTGCGGCTCTCACCAATGTCTTCGGGCGCATGGTGGGCAACCAGCGTCAGGGCTGGGCCATATTCTCGGCCATGGGCATCCTGTTCGTGGCCGGTGTTGCAGTCTGCTACTGGGCTGAAGCATCGGGCAACCCGCTCATCCACGCCCTGGGCCTCGAAGGCGGCAATATGGAAGGCAAGGAAGTCCGCTTCGGTATTGTCTCCTCCGCGCTCTTCGCGGTTGTCACCACCGCCGCCTCGTGTGGTGCGGTCAACGCGATGCATGACAGCTTCATGGCGCTCGGCGGCATGATCCCGCTCATCAACATGATGCTGGGAGAGATCATCATCGGCGGTGTTGGAGCTGGTTTCTACGGCATATTGCTCTTCGTTGTCGTGGCGATTTTCGTGGCAGGACTGATGGTCGGGCGCACCCCGGAATATCTTGGCAAGAAGATTGAAGCCAAGGAGGTCAAGATGGCCATGCTTGCACTTCTGTGCCTGCCTGCCTCGATGCTCGTGTTCACCGCGATTGCAATCGTGCTGCCAACCGGCGTCGCCTCGATAGCAAACCCCGGCCCGCACGGCTTTTCGGAGGTGCTCTACGCCTATGTCTCCGGCACGGCGAATAATGGTTCGGCCTTCGGCGGTTTGTCAGGCAATACGCCCTGGTACAACATCACCATCGGCCTCGCCATGCTCATCGGGCGGTTCCTGATCATCATTCCGGCCATGGCACTCGCAGGTTCACTTGTCGTCAAGAAGGCGGCTCCTGAATCGGCTGGCACCTTCCCGACGCACGGCCTGCTGTTCGTCGCGCTTTTGTTGGGCGTGATCGTGATCATGGGCGGGCTCGAGTTCTTCCCTGCCCTCGCTCTCGGGCCAATCGTCGAGCATCTGGCGATGGTTCAGGGGCAGGTCTTCTGACGGCGATGCCATGGCCAGATGGGCACGCGCTATTCGCAAACAAGTTCATCCCCGCGCCGGGCATCCGGCACGGGGCAAGGTGAAAGCGCCACGGGCTTCCAGCATCATTCTCGGCATGCTTCTGGTGATGCTTGCGGTGATGCTGCTCGCCAAGACGATCAATTATCTGTTCACGGCGACCTGAATGATCGCGGCGCCTTCACAAGAAATCACACGCTGGAGTCTCCTATGAGCCAGTCCAAATCCGCGAGCATAATGGACGCTCGCATCCTAGTACCCGCCATCGGCGATGCCTTCAGGAAGCTTAGCCCGAAGAGCCTTGCCAAAAACCCGGTGATGTTCGTCGTTGCCGTCGTCTCACTCCTGACCACCATCCTTCTCATCAAGGATCTGGTGACGAGAGGAGCCAATCTTGGTTTCTCGTTCCAGATTGTTATCTGGCTCTGGTTCACGGTGCTTTTCGCCAACTTTGCGGAAGCGGTTGCCGAAGGACGCGGCAAGGCGCAGGCTGAGTCGCTGCGCCGCACCCGAACCGAGACACAGGCGAAGCTTCTCGCGAATGGCGACCGCACCAACTACAAGATGGTGCCCGGCAACAGCCTGAAGGTCGGCGACATCGTTATCGTCGAAGCTGGAGACATTATCCCATCCGATGGCGAAGTGATCGAGGGCGTTGCATCAGTCAACGAAGCAGCAATCACGGGCGAATCCGCACCGGTCATCCGCGAATCCGGCGGCGATCGGTCGGCGGTCACCGGCGGAACGCAAGTCCTTTCCGACTGGATACGCGTGCGCATCACGGCAGCGGCTGGCTCCACCTTCATCGACCGCATGATCGCCCTCGTCGAAGGCGCGGAACGTCAGAAAACGCCGAACGAGATCGCACTCAACATCCTGCTCGCAGGCATGACGCTTATCTTCGTTCTTGCGACGGCAACGATCCCAAGCTTTGCCACCTATGCGGGCGGTTATATTCCGGTCATCGTTCTGGTGGCGCTGTTCGTCACGCTGATACCAACCACGATTGGCGCGCTCCTTTCGGCCATTGGTATTGCGGGCATGGACCGTCTCGTGCGTTTCAACGTGCTGGCCATGTCCGGCCGCGCCGTCGAGGCGGCAGGTGACGTGGACACGCTGCTGCTCGACAAGACAGGCACCATCACCCTCGGCAACCGTCAGGCGACGGAGTTTCGCCCTGTCAAGGACGTGACAGAGCAGGAACTGGCCGACGCAGCGCAGCTTGCCTCGCTCGCGGACGAAACCCCCGAGGGCCGCTCGATCGTTGTTCTGGCCAAGGAGAAATACGGCATCCGGGCCCGCGACATGGGAAGCCTGCATGCGCATTTCGTGCCCTTCACCGCCCAAAGCCGGATGAGCGGCGTCGATTTCGACGGTTCGACCATCCGCAAAGGCGCAGTCGACGCCGTGCTCAAGCACGTCGATCACACGACGGCTGCAAACAGCAATACCCGCGCAAGCAGCGATACCGTCCGCGAAATCCAGTCGATTGCCGACGAGATCGCCAAGGCCGGCGGCACCCCGCTTGCCGTGGTGAAGGATAGTCGGCTTCTGGGCATCGTGTATCTCAAGGACATCGTCAAGGGCGGCATCAGCGAGCGTTTCGCGGAGTTGCGCCGCATGGGCATCCGCACCGTCATGATTACGGGTGACAACCCGATGACGGCGGCGGCTATTGCCGCCGAGGCGGGCGTTGATGACTTCCTGGCGCAGGCAACACCCGAAAACAAGCTGGCGCTGATCCGCGAGGAGCAGTCGAAGGGCAAGCTCGTGGCGATGTGCGGCGACGGCACCAACGATGCTCCGGCGCTGGCGCAAGCCGATGTAGGCGTCGCCATGAACACCGGCACGGTGGCCGCGCGCGAAGCGGGCAACATGGTGGACCTCGACAGCGACCCGACGAAACTCATCGAGATCGTCGAAATCGGCAAGCAATTGCTGATGACGCGCGGCGCATTGACGACCTTCTCCATCGCCAACGATATCGCCAAATATTTCGCGATCATCCCGGCGATGTTCCTGGCCTTCTATCCGCAGCTCGGCGCGCTGAACATCATGAGGCTGGAAACCCCGCAGAGCGCCATTCTCTCGGCGATCATATTCAACGCCCTCATCATCGTTGCCCTTATCCCGCTTTCATTGAAAGGGGTGAAATACCGGGCCGTCGGCGCGGGAGCCCTGCTTTCGCGCAACCTGCTCATCTACGGTCTTGGCGGCGTCATTGTCCCGTTCATCGGCATCAAGGCCATCGACATGGCCATCACCGCCATCGGGCTTGTCTGAAGGATATTCATCATGCTGAAACAATTACGACCCGCAATTATCATGTTTATCGCCCTCACAATCATCACCGGGCTGGTCTATCCGCTCGGCATGACCGGCATCGCGCAAGCTCTCTTCCCGCATCAGGCCAATGGTAGCCTGATCGAGCGGGACGGGAAAATCATCGGTTCCGAACTGGTCGGCCAGATGTTTACCAGCGAGCGCTATTTCCACGGTCGGCCGTCGGCGGCCGGTGACGGGTACAACGCCGCCTCGTCGGGTGGTTCCAATCTTGGTCCGACCAACCCAAAACTGATCGAGCGTATCAAGAATGACAACGCAGCCCTGAAAGAAGGAGATGCGGGTGCACAGGTGCCGATGGATCTCGTCACCACATCCGCCAGTGGCCTTGACCCTCATATCTCGCCGGAAGCCGCATATTTCCAGTTGCCACAGGTGGCCGAGGCGCGCGAAATGGACGAGGCAACTGTCAAGGCACTGGTTGATGATCATGTCGAAGCCCGCCAGATCGGTTTCATGGGCGAGCCGACAGTGAACGTCCTCAAGCTGAATCTTGCGCTTGACGCCGCCGATTCACATTGACATGCAGATGCCGAAGTTCCCATCTTGTGGCGGACTTCGGCGTTTCTGAATGAGAGAAAAAGCACTGATGCCCGATGACAATCGCGAAAGCGATGCCCGGCCTTCACCGGAAGCGCTTCTCGAACAAGCAGAGCGCGAAATGCGTGGTCACCTGAAGATATTCCTCGGGGCGGCGCCAGGCGTGGGCAAAACCTACGAAATGCTGATGTCGGGCCGTTCCGCAGTGGCCGAAGGGGTCGACGTTGTCATCGGGATTGTCGAGACCCACGGCCGGAAGGAAACCGAAAGCCTCGTCGAAGGCTTCGAAATTATTCCTCGCGCCAAGGTGGACTACAAGGGTCGGCGGCTCGACGAGATGGACATCGACGCCATCCTTGCCCGCAAGCCGGCCCTTGTTCTGGTCGATGAACTTGCCCATACCAATGCGCCGGGCAGCCGACACCCCAAGCGCTATCTCGATGTGCAGGAACTGCTCGATCAGGGAATCGATGTCTATACGACGCTGAACATCCAGCACGTCGAGAGCCTCAACGATATTGTCGCCCAGATCACGCGGATTCGCGTCCGCGAAACGGTGCCGGACTCCATTATCGATCGGGCCGATGACATCGAGATCATCGATATCACGCCGGACGATCTGATCAAGCGCCTGCATGAAGGCAAGGTTTACCTGCCGAAGACCGCCAAGCGCGCCATCGAGAACTACTTTTCTTCCGGCAACCTGACGGCGCTGCGCGAGCTGGCCCTTCGGCGCACGGCCCAGCGGGTCAACGAACAACTTCTGAGCCACATGCAGGCCCACGCCATTCCCGGCCCATGGGCTGCGGGCGACCGGGTGCTGGTTTGCATCGATGAGCAGTCGCGCGGGGCGGCCCTCGTCCGTTATGCAAGGCGGCAGGCCGATCGGTTGCGGGCGTCGTGGACCGCCTTGCATGTCGAGACGCCGCGATCGGCAAATCTTTCGGAAGAAGACAAGGACCGGATTGCAGCAACCTTGCGCCTTGCCGAAAAACTTGGCGGGGAGGCGGTCACGCTTCCCGGGCAGGATGTGGTGAAGGAAATCCTTCACTATGCCGCGACCAACAATTTCACCCATGTCGTGATCGGCAAGCCGAGCAAACCACGATGGCGCGAAGTCTTCGAGGGATCAGTCTCCCACGATCTGATACGCTATGCCGGCAACATCAGCGTCCACGTGATTTCAGGCAGCGAAAGCGAGCTACCAGCGCCGCGCGGCATCGCCCTCGCCGCAACGCCACGCTTTCAGCTTGCACCCTATTTGTGGAGCACCGCCTATGTCGGCGTGGCTCTCGCGGTGGGTGCCCTCCTCTACCGGGTATTGGATGTGCGCAACATCGCGCTCGTCTTCCTGATGGCCGTTCTGACATCGGCTGTCACGGCAGGGCTCTGGCCAGCGCTGTTCGCCTCTGCTCTCGGCGCCGCGGCATTCAATTTCTTTTTTCTGCCGCCCCTCTATACGCTGGATATGGCCGATCCGGAAAGCGTCATCGCATTCGGCTTCTTTCTGGGCGTCGCGGTTATAGCGAGCAATCTCACTGCCCGCGTGCAACGACAGGCGGTGGCGGCACGGCAACGCGCCCGCACCACCGAAGACCTCTACCTCTTCTCGAAAAAACTTGCAGGCACCGGCACGCTCGATGATGTCTTGTGGACCACGGCCTATCAGATCGCCTCCATGCTGAAGGTGCGGGTGGTGATACTCCTGCCAGAAGACGGTTCCATCGCGGTCAAAGCCGGATATCCGCCCGATGATACTCTGGTCGATGCCGACATCGCCGCTGCCCGCTGGGCATGGGAACACGACAGGGCCGCGGGCCGCGGCGCGGATACGCTGCCGGGGGCAAAACGTCTCTATCTGCCGCTCAAGACAGGCCGCACCGCCATCGGCGTGATCGGCCTCGACAATGACAAGAACGGACCGCTGCTGACGCCGGAACAGCAGCGGCTTTTCGATGCGCTGGCCGATCAGGCCGCCGTCGCTATCGAGCGCATCCAGCTTGTTGCCGACGTCGATCAGGCCAAGCTGGCGGCGGAAGCCGACAGGCTGCGCTCTGCGCTGCTCACATCGATTTCGCACGATCTGAAGACACCGCTTTCAGCCATCATGGGGGCAGCCGGAACGCTGAAGGACTATTCGTTGGCGCTTCCCGAGCCGGATCGGGTCGACTTGCTCTCCACCGTCGTCGACGAGTCGGAGCGGCTGAATCGCTTTATCGCCAATCTCCTCGATATGACGCGGATCGAGTCCGGCGCCATGGAACCCCGAACTGCCCTGCATTTTGTCGGGGACATCGTTGGAACCGCGCTTCGCCGCGCCTCCAAGATAACTGTTCGGCATGAGGTGGAAATTGATATTCATCCGGATCTGCCGATGGTGAAAATCGACCCGGTTCTGTTCGAGCAGGTGCTGTTCAATCTACTCGACAATGCAGCCAAATATGCACCTGAAGGGTCTTCGATCCGTATCCGGGGCTGGGCTGATGGCGGGTTCGTCACGCTTCAGGTGATCGATGAAGGCCCCGGCATCCCCCCCGGAGATGTGGAGCGTGTTTTTGATTCGTTTTACCGGGTGCGCAAAGGCGATCATGTGCGGGCCGGCACCGGGCTGGGCCTCTCCATTTGCCGGGGGTTCACCGAAGCCATGGGCGGAACGATTACGGCGAGCAACAGGACAGAACGCTCCGGCGCAGTGTTCACGATCAAATTGCCGGTTCCTGCCGGGGCACCAGACATGGATGATATGACATGACGATATCGACGGTAAAAATATTGATCGTGGACGACGAACCGCCCATCCGGAAACTTCTGCGGGTCGGCCTTGCGGCGGAAGGCTATACGATCATCGAATCCATTAATGCCAGGGACGCTCTGGAACGCGTTGCAGAGGATCGGCCCGATCTCATTCTGCTCGACCTCGGCCTGCCGGATATGGCGGGGCACGACCTGCTGGCAAAATGGCGCAACGAACTTCTGGATCTCCCGATCCTGATTCTTTCAAGCCGCACGGACGAGGCTGGCATCGTCAAGGCGCTGGAACTTGGCGCCGATGACTATGTGACCAAGCCCTTCGGCATGAAGGAACTGGGCGCGCGCATTCGCGTGGCGCTACGGCACAGGCTCCAGCAACAGGGAGAAAAACCGATTTTCCAGACCGGCGATCTCTCGGTCGACCTCGTCAAGCGGATCGTCAAGGTCGGTGACAGGGAGGTAAAACTGTCGCCCAAGGAATACGACATTCTGCGTATTCTCGTGCAGCACGCCGGAAAGGTTCTAACCCACCAGCACCTGCTGAACCAGATCTGGGGCGGATCGACGGATGTTCAATACCTCCGTGTCTATGTGCGCCAGATTCGCCAGAAGATCGAGCATAGCCCCGACCAGCCGCAATACATCACGACGGAAACCGGCGTCGGCTACCGGCTGCGCGAGGCGGAATAAGCGGGTAGCCGGTTCCTATCCGAGTCCTTTTCAGAGCCGGTTGATGTCTTCGCTGGTGAACAGCTTGACCAGCCAGTCGACGAAAACCCTCACCTTGTTGCTCAAATGGCGGTTGGGCGGGTAGACGACATAAAGCGGCAACGGGTTCCTGTCCCATTCGGGCAAAACCCGTTGCAGCCGGCCATCAGCGAGCGCGTCGCGAACCATGAAGTTCGGCGCCTGAACGATCCCCAGCCCTGTCATTGCCGCAGTGAGGTAGGTTCGGCTGTCATTGACGGAAATGATGTAACGCGGATTGACCTGCAGTGCCTCGCCATTGCGCCGGAATTCAAAGGGCACCGTCCGCCCGGTCTGGGTGTAGAAATAATTGATGGAGAAATGTTTCGTTTCCAGATCTTCGGGCCTATCCGGCAACCCGAACCTTTCGATATAGGCAGGGGCGGCACAGGTAGTCAGATCGATTTCGGATATCATTCTCGCAATCAGCGACTGGTCGGTTGGCGTGCCCGCACGAAGCGCGCAATCGACATTCTCGGCCAGATAATCGATCAGCCGGTCACCGACGCCAAGATCGATCCGGATATCCGGATAGCGGGCATAAAAATCGCAAAACGCCGGTATCACGATATTGTCCGCGAAGGCGCCCGCCATTTCAACCCGCAAGCGGCCGCTCGGCAGGCTTTGCGAATTGGAAAGACTGCCGTCCAGTTCATCAAGCTCCGCCAGGAGATGAACAGCACGTTCGTAATACATCGCGCCATCGGTCGTCACCATCACGCGGCGCGTCGTGCGATTGAGGAGCTTCGTGCGCAGGTGCGCCTCCAGCCCCTGTATCAGATTGGTCACCGTCGCCTTCGGCATGGCGAGCATTTCCGCCGCGCGGGTGAAATTTCCGGTTTCAACCACGCGGATGAAAATGCGCATTGCCGATAGCTGATCCATTGTCTCTTCCCCCATGCGCGATCCGGCATTATTCGAATATATGAATAGTGAGGTCAATTTTACACCACTTATTCCACCGGATGAACAACAATATCTACCCACCACATTTGCGAGCGTTCGCACCGGAAAGGATTGCGACGGAACAAAGGCAGAATCGATGGTCGTGCAGCGCGAAGACATCCTATTGGACAAGGTACCGGGAGAGCCGGTGTCCGCGCGCATCTATCGCGGAGCCGATTGCAGGACGATGCCGCCCGTGGTGCTATATCTCCACGGCGGAGCCTTTCTCGATACCAACAACCACCTGGACCAACCCGTCGCCGAATGCCTCGCCGGTGCGGGCGCTATCGTCGTGGCTCCTGCATACAGCAAGCCAACCCGGAATATTTTCCCGGGCGTTCTCGAATTCACATTCGCTATCCTGAATTGCCTGAACAGCAAACGGTCGGCATTCGGCGGCAAAAAATCCCTGCTTTTTGTTGCCGGGGAGGAGTCCGGCGGCAACATCGCCGCAGGCGTCGCCCTGAAAGCACGGGACCAGATGCCCGGAGAACTGGACGGGCAGATCTTGCTCTCGCCATTGCTCGATCCCTTCATGGGCACCTCGTCCTTTCGGGAGGCGCAGACGATCGGCATGCGGCAGCGCTGGGCGGATGGCTGGAGCCAGTATCTCGGTTCTGCCGGAGATATGTGCCACCCCTACGCCGCGCCCTGTCATTGCTCGCGTCTGGTGGGCGTGGCACCGGCACTCGTTTTGACCGCGCAAGACGATCCGTTGCGCGAGGAAGCACTCGGCTACGCCGCCCGACTACGCGGTGCCGGCGTTTTCGTGCACCAGCATGTATTGCCCGCCGGAAGCGGATGGGCATCGATTTATGGCGGCAGGTCGGCCGATCCACCGGACTGGCCGCAAAGTATTGGTACAGAGTTTAGTCGTTTTATTCAGGAAATGAGCGTTTGCCCCGGACGAAACTGATCCCGACAGCCAGTCTGGCCTAGACCCACAAGGAGAATACCGATGACGCCTCGCAAGAAAGGCTGGGCCCTATGGGGCACCGGCATAGGTATCGCCGTCTCAATTTTTGGCGCAGCCAGCCTGTTTGGCCTGCCACAGAACATGACGGCCACAGCCGCCGCCGTAGCCGAACAGGAAGCACCACCGCCAGCCGTTCCGGTAACCGTTTCGACCGTCGAGAGACGCGACGTGATGACCTGGAATGAATTTTCGGGCCGTCTTGAGGCGATCGATCGCGTCCAGATCCGCTCGCGCGTTGCAGGGGCCATTCAGTCCGTGCATTTTCGTGAAGGCGCGCTGGTGAAGGCGGGAGATTTGCTCGTCAAGATTGATCCGGCCCCTTACGCCGCCGCCGTCGCGCAGGCTGAGGGCCTTGTCGCATCCGCGGAGGCAAGAGTGGAGTTCAACCGGACCGAACTCGAACGAGGCCGCAAGCTTTCCGAAAACCGCACCATTTCGCAAAGTGATCTCGACCAGCGCCACAGCGCTTATAGGGAAGCCCAAGCCACGCTCCGCTCGGCGCAGGCCGGATTGCAGGCAGCCCAGCTCGATCTCGACTATACGGAGGTTCGGGCGCCAATTTCGGGCCGTGTCGGCAAGCTGGAAACCAGCAGCGGCAATCTGGTCGCCGCCGGTTCCGCTTCACCTGCGCTGACCACGCTCGTTTCCGTAGATCCGATCTATGCGAGCTTCAACATCAGCGAGGAGCTGGCGGTTCGCACCCTCGCCAAGCTTCCCCCGACAAACGGCCCCCTTCCAGCCATTGAGAAAATACCGGTCGAGATTGGATCGCTGACGGATGAGGGAACGCCGATCAAGGGGCACCTGCAACTCATCGATGTCGAGGTCGATGCCGAGAGCGGCACGATCCGCGCCCGCGCCGTCATTGACAATCCCGGCGGGCGGCTCTTTCCCGGCCAGTTCGTGCGCGTACGCATGGGGCAACCCAAGGCCGAAGAACGGGTTCTCGTCAGCGAGCGGGCAATCGGCACCGATCAGGACAAGAAGTTCGTCTTTGTCGTCGATGGTGAAAACAAAATCGTCTACCGGCAGATACAGCCGGGTGCCACCGCTGATGGCTTGAGGATCGTCACCAGCGGCCTCCATGCTGGAGAACGGATCGTCGTCAATGGCCTCCAGCGGGTTCGCCCCGGCGTCATCGTCGATCCGCAGGAGGGTGAAACGGTGGCGGCGAAATAGGACGTCGCGTCAGCGAAAACTTGCTGCGATCCGCCATCGAGCACTCGTCCTGCCAATGCCTGTGGCGATGCTCGCCGCAGGCCGGGGGCATACGCGCTTCAATCAACCCGCGAGAGGGTAAAGAGATGAATATTTCCAGATTCTTCGTCGATCGTCCGGTATTTGCGGCCGTATTGTCGATCCTGATCCTTGTCGGTGGCCTGCTCGGCATGCGAGCGCTGCCAATTTCCGAGTATCCCGATGTCGTTCCGCCATCCATCGTCGTGCGCGCGCAATATCCCGGCGCAAACCCGAAGGTCGTCGCCGCAACCGTCGCGACCCCGCTTGAGGAAGCCATCAACGGTGTCGAGGACATGCTTTACATGTCGAGCCAGGGGACGGCCGACGGCGTCATGACGCTCACCATCACCTTCAAGCTGGGCACCGATCCCGACAAGGCGCAACAGCTTGTCCAGAACCGCGTTTCGCAGGCAGAGCCGCGCCTGCCGGAAGAGGTGCGCAGTCTCGGCGTAACGACAGTCAAAAGCTCTCCCGATCTGATGATGGTCGTGCATCTCAGTTCTCCCGATAACCGCTACGACGTCACCTATCTGCGCAATTACGCAGTCCTCAACGTCAAGGATCGCCTGGCGCGCGTCGAAGGCGTCGGGCAGGTTCAGGTATTCGGTTCGGGCGACTATTCGATGCGCGTCTGGATCGATCCGCAAAAGGCGGCGGAACGCGGTCTTGCGGCAAGCGATATCGTCACCGTCATCCGCCAGCAAAATGTGCAGGCGGCGGCGGGTGTGATCGGCGCATCGCCGAATGTTTCGGGTACTGACCTTCAGTTGACGGTCAACGCTCAGGGCCGTCTGCAAACGCCGGAAGAATTTGGCAGCATCATCGTCAAGAGCGGTGCGGACGGCGAAATCACGCGGTTGCGCGATGTTGCCCGGATAGAGCTTGGTGCTGCGGAATATTCGCTCCGGTCGCTGCTCAATAACAAGCAGGCCGTCGCCATTCCGGTGTTTCAGGCGCCCGGTTCCAATGCGATCACGATCTCGGACGAAGTCACGAAGACCATGAACGAGTTGCAGGCCGTCATGCCAGAGGGCGTAAAATACGATATCGTCTATGACACAACGCAATTTGTCAGGTCGTCGATTGAAAAGGTCGTCGATACCTTGCTTGAAGCCGTTGCGCTTGTCGTTCTCGTCGTCATCCTCTTCCTGCAAACATGGCGCGCTTCGATCATCCCGCTGGTCGCCGTGCCGGTCTCGATCATCGGCACCTTCGCCGTGATGTATATTTTCGGCTTCTCTATCAACGCGCTCACCCTCTTCGGTCTGGTGCTGGCCATCGGCATCGTCGTGGACGATGCGATTGTCGTGGTCGAGAATGTCGAGCGCAATATCGAGAAGGGCCTGTCTCCGCGCGATGCGACCTATCAGGCGATGCGGGAAGTTTCTGGCCCGATCATCGCCATTGCGCTGGTTCTGGTGGCCGTGTTCGTCCCGCTGGCCTTCATCTCCGGCCTCTCGGGACAATTCTATCGCCAGTTCGCGCTGACAATCGCAATTTCTACGGTCATCTCCGCTTTCAACTCGCTCACCTTGTCGCCCGCGCTCGCTGCGCTTCTGCTTAAAGGTCACCATGAGCCGAAAGATTGGCTGACACGCGGCATGGACCGGGTGTTCGGCTGGTTCTTTCGCGGGTTCAACCGGTTTTTCACGAGCAGTTCGAATGCCTATGGCCGCGGCGTCGGCGCCATTCTATCGCGCAAGAGCCTCGTCATGGTGGTCTATCTCGCCCTGATCGGGGCGACCTACGGCATGTTCCAGACAATCCCCGGCGGGTTCGTGCCCGCCCAGGACAAGCAATACCTGATCGGTTTCGCGCAATTGCCCGATGCCGCCAGTCTTGACCGAACGGAAGATGTCGTCAAGCGCATGAGCGCCATCGCTCTTGAGCAGCCCGGCGTCGAGCACGCGCTGGCCTTTCCCGGCCTTTCCATCAACGGTTTCACCAACAGCTCCAACGCCGGCGTCATTTTCGTCATCCTGAAGCCATTCGAGGACCGGAAAACACCGGAGCTTTCCGGCGACGCCATCGCGCTGCAATTGAACCAGAAGTTCGGCGCCATACAGGATGCCTTCATAGCCATGTTTCCCCCGCCGCCCGTGCAGGGCATTGGCATGACGGGCGGCTTCAAATTGCAGATCGAGGATCGCGGCGGGCTGGGCTACCAGGCGCTCGACGAAGCCAACAAGGCGTTTCTCGCCAAAGCCTATCAGGCGCCGGAGCTGGCGGGGCTGTTCTCGGGCTTCCAGATCAACGTGCCGCAACTCTATGCCGATCTCGATCGCGCCAAGGCCGAGCAACTCGGCGTATCGGTTACAGACGTGTTCGAAACCCTGCAAATCTATCTGGGATCGCTCTATGTAAACGATTTCAACGCCTTTGGCCGCACCTACAGCGTCCGTGTGCAGGCTGACGCCCAGTTCCGCGCCCAGCCGGAAAATATCGGCCAACTGAAGGTGCGCTCGGAATCCGGCGAGATGATTCCGCTTTCGGCCCTGTTGCAGGTTGACGCAACAACCGGTCCCGAGCGTACGACGCGCTATAACGGGTTCCTGTCCGCGGACGTCACCGGCGGACCTGCGCCGGGCTATTCGTCAGGGCAGGCGCAGGCCGCCGTCGAGAGGATCGCGGAAGAAACCTTGCCGAAGGGCATCGGCTATGAATGGACGGACCTGACCTATCAGCAGATACTTGCGGGGAATTCAGGATGGCTCATTTTTCCGCTGGCACTGCTGCTCGTCTACCTTGTTCTGGCGGCGCAATATGAAAGCCTGACGCTACCCCTTTCTATCATCATGATCGTGCCGATGGGTGTGCTGGCGGCTTTGATCGGTGTCTGGCTGACAGGCGGCGACAACAATATCTTCACGCAGATCGGCCTCATGGTTCTTGTGGGCCTCTCGGCAAAGAACGCGATCCTGATCGTCGAATTCGCCCGCGAACTGGAGTTTGAAGGACGAACGCCGGTTGCAGCAGCCATCGAGGCCAGCCGCCTGCGCCTGCGGCCTATCCTGATGACGTCCATGGCTTTCATCATGGGCGTTGTGCCGCTGGTCCTGTCGACCGGCGCTGGTGCGGAAATGCGCGCGGCCATGGGCATCGCGGTGTTCGCAGGCATGATCGGCGTTACGTTTTTCGGGATATTCATGACGCCGGTCTTCTATGTCGCCATGCGCCGCCTGACGGGCAACCAGCAACTGAGGGAGCCGCACCGGCACGACGGCAAGCCGCTTGGCCTTCCGCTCCCGACCGAAAGGTAAAGCAAGACGCGGGTTCCGCGTCATGGCTGGGGCGGCGGTCCAGATCTTCAAAATTTGGAGATCGGGCTGCCGCCCGCGACTTTTATGCCTTGCGCTGAGGCTCGCCAAGCGTGTGCATCAACCGGTTGGCCCAGCCGAAGATAGCGATGGAATGGATCAGGTCGAAGATTTCAAGATCGTCGAGGCCAACTTCACGCAAATGATAGAACTGATAGACACCGACATTGTCCGGATGTGCGGTCAGATCGACGCCAAAATTGAAAAGCGCCTGCTCATAGGGCTGCAAATCGGCATCGAGGCCGCTGTTGTAGATTTCCTCGACGACCTCCGGTCGCTTCTCCAGCTGGATATAGCGGTTGGCATGAACGGACGCGCAATAGATGCAATGGTTGACGAACGAAGCCGCAAGCGCCCCGAGTTCACGGCCAGAGCGCGAAAGCCCGCCTTCACTGTACATGATGTCGTTGAAAAGCGGCGTGCGCTCCGCCAGCGCCTGGGCCTCCTGCGCGAGAACGAGTACATAGGCCGAAACCTTTGTGTTCGACGGCGTGACCTTCATCGCATCCAGTTGTTCCGGTGTAGCAGTAGCCAGATCAACGGGCGTGACATAGGGGTTCCACTCCAGAGGGTCGAGGGTAAATTCATGAACCACATCAGACATTTCAGTTGTCCCTCAACATTTTCAGGCCCGCAACGACCAGGATCTGGTAGTTGACAAAGGCAATGAGCCCGGCGAGCGTCACGATATCCCGCTCATCGAGTCCGACCGTCTGGAGCGCCTCGATACTGGCTCGCGTCGCCTGCTTGGGCGTCGTGGTCACCAGATCGACATGTCGCAGCACGGTCGCGAGACGACTCGCATCCTCCGCCGGCATCCACGCCGGATCAACCAGCAAAAGCAGGTCGCCGGTCCCCCCCTCCCTGGCCAGCAAATCCTTGTAGTGATCGACGAGTTCAGCCGATTTCCACAATGCCGCCATCCGCGCCGCAAAGGCGGCTCGTTCCGCATAAGACAAGTTGTGCGGATCGGTCGGATGCAGGGCTGCGACATAGCTGGATTGGGTGAAATGCTTCAGCTTGGCGCGCTGGTCCCGCAATTCGCGGAGCGACGGAGATTTGTCGAGATCGAGCACGCTGTCGATCACATCCGCCGTTTCAATGGTGGACATCGTTATTCCTTTCAATCTGCGGAGAGGGCTTCGTCGAGAAAGCTCAGGCGATCCTGCCCCCAGTACAGCACATCCCTGTAGATCCATGTTGGCGTGCCGAAGACACCCTTCTGCTTTGCCTCTTCGTGGCTGTCGAGCCAGGCCTGCATGATCTCCGGCTCGTCCTCCATGGCCTGAAGCCTTGCGCCATCAAGGCCCAGCCGGTTCGCGACATCGATGCGAATGTCGGGCAGCGTGACATCAAGCTCCTCGCTCCACAGCGCATGGAGCAAGGCGTGGCTCAACTCAAGCGCGGGCAAACCCGATCTGTCCGCGGCAATGACCATGCGGGCAGAGAACTCGTTGTTGGTCGGGTAATGCTTTGGCTTGAGCACCAGAGGCATGTTCAGCCGCTTGCGCCAGCGATCAAGCTCGACGGCATGATAGTCCTGCCGCGGCTGGGGACGGCTGCGCAGCGGCACGCCGCCATTGTCAGGCACGATACGCGTCGGCCGCACGACGATATCGAGATCGTGCTTTGCGATCAGCGCCTTGAATTCAGGCCAGCCTAGATAGGCCCATGGCGAACTCAGGGCATGATAATAGTAAACCGTCTTTTTCATTGCCTCGCCCGCTCCCGCTCAAGCTGTTTTCTGTTCCTCCAGATCGGCATCCGCATCGGTCCACTCAGAGCCGTCAAGCTCCGGCTTCTCATAGTTCAGAAGTTCCTGCCAATGATGATCGATGTCGGCGACGAAAAGCCCGCCGGCCACACCCCGCGCCAGCCATTGCGCGCCTTCGCTGATAGCGGGAATGTCGCCGCTGATCTTGCCGAGGCTCATTGACGCGCCAAAGTTGAAGCAATGAATGTCCTTGAGCCAGGGGGCGCTGCCCGCAACCTTTTCGGTGAATGAGAAATCATCATTCAGCCACGGGAAACGGCCAAGTTCACGGTTGCTTTCCTCCGAAGGCGGCATAAACCGGTCTTCCCAACAGGCGATCTGGTCCCTGTAGGGTTCAAGTTCGCTGCGGCTCAACGGGTCGATGGTGAACCCCGTGCCGAGGATCACGAAATCAGCGCGAAAAATGCGCCCTGTTACCGTCGTGATGACAACCTCGCCATTTTCCTCTTTCATCGAGAGGATACCGCAGTTGAAATGGAAATACGCATTGGAATGACGGCTGACGCGCAGGGTGGAATTATGCGGCGCCGGTGTTTGCTGGCGGGTCGAATAATCCATCAGCCGCCAGCGCCATTCCGGGCTGACCACGGGAAAACCAGCCGTGACGCCGTAGGAGCCGATCCCCATCAGCTTGTTGACAGTTGGCATCTTCGCACGCCGTGCCAGCAGGCGAACCTCCGCCGCGCCGTTCTCCAGGGCTTCAGCCGCATTGTCCACGGCGGATGCGCCGACGCCGATGACCACGACACGCTTGCCTTTCAATGTGCCAAAATCAACCATGTCGGATGAGTGCGCCCAAAGCTTGTGCCGCGGCAGATCTCTTATGAAATCCGGAATGGTTGGCTCGCCAAGGCCATCACGCCCCGTTGCCATAACCAGCTTGCGGGTGATGATCGGCGCGCGTCGGTCATTGTCGATTTCAAGCTCGAGCAACCCGTCGTCACCTGGGACAATCCGGGTGACATGCGTTCCGTTTTCGACCGGAACATCGAGAACGGAACGGTACCACTTGAGATAATCCATCCACATGGGACGCGGAATGCGGAACAGCTCGTCCCATGCTTTCACGCCGTGAAGCGCTGTGAACCACGCACGGAACGTCAGCGAAGCCATGCCGAATGCAGGCCCGAGGAGATTTTTCGGCGAGCGCAAGGTTTCCATGCGGGCATAAGTCACCCACGGCCCTTCAAGTCCTCGCGGCGCACGATCAACGATACGCAGATTTCCGATGCCCGCGCGCCTGAGCGCGAACCAGGCGACGAGCCCGCACATCCCGCCGCCAATGACAACCACATCACTGACAGGCGCGCCGGACGAATCCACAACAGGTTTTGACCAGTTCGCCGGCGGATAGTTCAGATACTCCAGATCCTGCCTGACCCGGGCGTTCAACTGTGCCAAGCGGGCATCATTTTGCGTGGTCATGGTCTCGTCCTAACTCTTCATTCAAATCAATTGCCGAATAGCGGAGGCGAACAATTGCGCAACGCCAGTTCTTCGTGAGCTTCTTTCACCGAAATCAGTCGGCGACGATGACAGCGTCCTCTTGCCGCCAACCAAGCCAGACATCATCCTCGACAAGCAGCGACAGCGCGACCGGATCCAGTTGCGCGATGATCGTCTGTCCCTCACCGAGCGATACCGTCACCGAGGTGTGATTTCCCTTGAAGATGCGCTGGGTAATGCGGCCCTTGAGCGCCAGCCTGTCCTTCGGCTTTTCGGGAAGGCAATACAGGGCTTCGGGGCGGAGCGCAGCGGTGACTGCGCTTCCGATGGCGGGCACGTTGTTATTGACGGCGGCGTGAATGACCTGCCCTTCCCAGCGCAGCGCCGCAATACCGTTTTCAATGCCCATCACCGTTCCATCGAGGAAGTTCGATTGGCCTATGAAATTGGCGACGAAACGGCTGCGCGGCTTTAAATAGAGCGTATGCGGATCGCCCATCTGTTCGATGCGGCCACTGTTCATCACCACGATCACGTCGGACATGGTCAGCGCCTCCTCCTGATCATGCGTGACAAAGATGAATGTCTTGCCTGTCGTCTGTTGTATCAATTTCAACTCGATCTGCATCTGCTGGCGCAGCTTGGCGTCGAGCGCGCTCAACGGCTCGTCGAGAAGCAGAACGTTGGGGTTGGGCGCGAGTGCGCGCATCAGTGCAACGCGTTGCCGCTGCCCGCCGGAAAGCTGGTCCGGCATGCGATCGGCAAAGTCGTCCAGCTTGACCAGCGAGAGCAGTTCCATCGTCCGCTTGTGAATGGCATCCGATGGCAGCCCCTTCAGTTCGAGGCCGAAGGCAACATTTCGGCCGACATTCAGATGCGGGAACAGCGCGTAGTCCTGAAAGACGATGTTGACGTTGCGCTTGTTGGGCGGAAGGTGGGTCACATCATTGCCGTCGAGAAAGATATTTCCCGATGTCGGCGTCTCGAAGCCACCCAGCATCCGCAGCGTCGTGGACTTGCCGCAGCCGGACGGGCCAAGCAGCGTCACGAACTGACCGGCCCCGATGTCAAGGTCGAGATTGTCCACGGCACGCGCGGCGCCGTAATATTTGTTAACGTTGCGGAATTGAACAACAGGCTCCATGAATCAGGTCCTTGAACGGCGGGTGAAGTGCTCGGCATAGAGGCCCACAGCAGCAGTCACCAGCAATACGATTGTGGCAATGGCGTTGATTTCGGGGGACATGCCGCCCTGCACCTTGGCAAAAATCAGCATGGGCAGCGTTGGCTTGTATCCACCGAGGAAGAATGTGCGAACAAAATCGTCGATACTCGTCAGCACACAGAAGATCATGCCGCCGATGAGCGCGGGCCACAGGAAGGGGATGGTCACGCGCATGAAGGCGACGAAACTGTCGGCTCCAAGGTCACGAGCGGCGTCGATGAGATTGTGCGGCATGGAGCGCAGGCGCGTCAGCACCATGATGACGACAAAGGGCACCGCATGAACGGTATGCCCGAGGATGATCGCCCCCGTGCCGGTCGGGATATCGAGAACGCGGATGAAAATGCGCATCGAGATCGCGTTGATCAGCCCCGGCACCACCGCAGGCAGGCAGGCAAGCGCGAAAATCACCGCCCGTCCCCAGATGCCTTCCGCGGTGATGAGCAGCGCGATCCAGACGCCGATGATCGTGGCGCAGATCGTCGTCATCGAGGCGATGAAGAGCGAATAACCGGCGGCAGACAGAAACTGCTTGTCCTGCAAGACCTTCGCGTACCAGTCCAATGTCCATTTGTTGATCGGAAAGGCGATGAAATTGGCGTCCTTGAAGCTCATGGCCATCATCAGCGTCAAAGGCAGAAGCAGATAGATGACGAAGAGCCAGTAAGAGGCGGAAAGAGCCGTCCGGGGGGCGTCCTTGAAATAGTGGCGCATGTTTGTCTTCCTACATCAGACGGACGGAGCGGCCGCCAACGGCCTTCATGAACAGGCCGACGGTGGACAGCGCCACGACCAGCATGATCATCGAGAAGGCAGCTCCCGCTGGCCATTTGTCACTCGAGCCGTGGAACAGATTGGCGATGATCTCCGGGAAAATCACGGTGTTGGGGCCGCCAAGCAGAAGCGGCGCGGCGAACACGCCGACTGTCGTCAGGAAAACGAGGCTGCATCCCGAAACGATGCCATCCTTCGACAGCGGCAGGATGACCCGCCGGAAGCGTGTGAATGGCCCTGCGCCAAGATCGGAAGCCGCATCGACCAGTTGCGGCGGAATTTTTTCCAGCGCGGAATAGAGCGGCAAGAGCATGTAGAGCGCGATGAGATAGATCACGCCGAAGCTCAGCGAAAAATAGTTATAGAGCAGGATGATGGGGCGATCTATGATCCCGAGTTCGCGCAACAGGACGTTGATCGCACCGCGATTGGCAAGCAGCATGATCACCGAAAACGTGCGGATAAGCTCTCCGGCCCAGAACGGGATAAGAAGCAGAAGCAAGGCGCGCGTGCGGTTGCGGGGCCGTATGATTTTCGCGACGTAATATGCGACAGGGTAGACCACGACCAGCGTGGTCGTCGTTACCAGAGCCGCAAAAATCAGGGTGCGAATGAACGGAATGAAGAAAAGCGAATCTTCGAAAAACAGCCGGTAATTGGCAAGCGTATAGCCGGCGCCCCCGTCGGGTGCTGCCGGATAGGTGGTCAGGAAGCTGATCCTGGCCATCTGATAGATTGGCCCGATGTGGAGGGTCAGTATCCATACCAAGGGGATGACGAGCAGCAAAAGCAAGCGCGACCATCGGTTGTTCGCAATCGCGCCAATCGTCACTCGATAGATACCGGAAGTGGCAAACCGGCCGATCCATCCCGCGTAACGCGGCGCACCGCGCCTCGTGGCGGGTAAGGTCTCCGTCATGAACTGATCTGTCATTCCAATGTTCCCACCCTGGATTAGGGCAATATCTGTAGCGGCCCCGACGAGCGGGGCCGGAATGCTTGCAGGGAAGATGCGGCTCCCCCTTCCCCGATCAGGCGGCCTTGATCTCTGCGGTTGCCCTGTCGATCATGTCATTCTTCATGTCACGATTGATCGGGCTGAAGAACTGAATGCGCTCGACCTGTTCCTGCGGCAGCGCATTCGCAGCGCGTTCAAGGTCATTGAGCACCTTGTCGACGCCATCGAATGTCGAGGAGAAACCGGACTGGCGCGTCATGGCAGCGCCGATCTCGGGCGATGACAAAATGGCGTCGAGGAACGTGTATGCCGCATCGGCATTCGGCGCGTTCTTGACGACATTGAAGGAGTAAAGGAAGCCGTAGGTACCTTCTTTCGGAACGGAAAGTTCCACCGGATGGCCGTCCATGATCAGCTTGGCGGCCGGGCCGGACCACGTCTGGCCAAGATAGATGTCCTCGTTGACGAACATCTGCTGCAATTCCGAACCCGCGTCGTAATATTTGCGAACCTTGTCCTTCTGCGCGATCAGGAAGTCGCGAGCCTGATCGGTGGCCGCCTGGGCAACATCCGGCTTGCCTTCATAGGTGACATAGTCGCCGTCATTGCCCTGATAGCGCATGACGATCGATAGGAAGTCCGAAATGATGTAGGATGTGAGCCCCTTGAACTCATCCTCGAACATGATGCTCCAGCTATCCGTCGGCTTGGTGTAGTCGGTATTCCGGGCAAGGCCCTCGAACCCGGCCAGCAGCGGCAAGCCATAAACCGAGCCGTCAACCGTCAGTTGCCGCGCATTTTTATAGGCGCTCGCCAGATTGCCCCAGTTCTTCAACCGGCTGGTGTCCAGCGTCGAAAGCAGATCGGACTTGATGAACTGCGACAGGCGATGACCGGTGACCGTCACAATATCGGTGCTCGGCGAAGAGCCTTCTGCGGCCAGCAGATTGTATTGCTTGCCCTGATCGTCGGTGAGGCGAACACGGACTTCAATCCCCGTGTCCTTTTGGAACTGGTCGATGAACTCCTGAGGCACGAACTTGTCGTATGTCGTGATGTTGACCACTTTCGACTGCGCGAAGGACGGGCGGATGATCGATGGTGCCGCCAATATACCGGCTCCTGCGGCCATAAATTTCAATGTAGAGCGGCGAGTTTGCTTGAAGTCCTTCATTTTGTTCTCCTTCTGGGGCCTCGATAGAGTTTGGTTTTGTTTTTAAGCCTTTGAGATTTCTGCAAACATCGCCCGACTTTTAATGCGATTGCTGCACCAGAGTCGCTTCGCTCCCGGATTGCCTCACCAAACCGGAACGACGATATGCCGAAATCACCAACGCTAACAAGCAGTCCGATTTCCGCGCAACCCGGAATCACACTACCGACTCCGCGCGCCCGTCCCTTTTCCACAACTTCGAGATAGCGCGCGCGCGTGTTTTTTTCACCTGAATTTGCGCCGAAATATAAATCCATCCTATGTTTCCCGCTTGGCGCAGGCAGATACTGCTCAATAGGCATGTTGTTCAAACTACAATCACAATGTGCGCACCAATTGGCCCTCAACCCGACCGCCGCAAGCGTTCGGGAGTGCCCCGCCATTCGGCCCCAATCTTGCATTTAGAACCCGAAAGTACGCAGGAGATTTTTCGAATATTTAGACCGCACAAGGAAAATTTTTGCAACTTTAAACGATATGTCGCAAATCCATACCGCGGAACGGGGAGCATGTTCGATCCCATCGATCACGATGGAAGAGATGACGTTTACAACTGCACTGTCCACGAAATACATGTAAGCCCGCCATTACAACAGGCACAAGCATCGCCCCACTGAGAACAAAGGAGACAAGATGCGCGTCAGCATACTCGGAGCCGGAGCCATAGCATTCGGTATAGCTGCCTATCTGGCAAAGGCAGGCCATGACCCGATGTTGTGGTCTCCATCAGGAAAACGGACGCAGAAACTGGCCGTCGGTGAGCCGCTTGTCGCCACCGGTGCGGTTGAGTATTCCGGTCCAGTGCGGGTCGCCAGGGATTGCGCCGAAGCCGTGCGTGAGGCCGATGCCGTCATCATCGCCATGCCCACGAACGGACACCGTGCCGCAATCGACGCGGCGGTTCCATATCTGCGGGAAGGCCAACCGGTTATCATCAGTTCCCACAGTTCTTTCGGTGCGCTCTACCTCTCGAGGAAACTCGCGGAACGCGGCATAAGCCTCCCTGTCTCCATATGGGGAACGACGGTCCTCACCGGACGCCAATCCTCCATGACCGCAGTCACGGTCAACACGGTGCGTCAGAAGGTGGATGTCGCCACCCTGCCCCAATCGGCGATCGACGAGGGTCATCGCCTCTGCACGGACCTGTTTGGCGACCGTTTCGTGAAACGCGACGGGCTTCTGGCTATCGCGCTCAGCAATCTCAACCCGCAGAACCATCTCGGCATCGCGCTTCTGAACCTGACGCGGATGGAAAAGGCAGAAGTCTGGGGACAGGGCGACAATGTCACCCCTGCCGTCGGCCGCATGATCGAGGCGCTCGATGCCGAAAGATTGGCGATCGCGGCCAGCTTTGGCTTGTCGGTGCGCACCGTGCGCGAGCATTTCTCGCTCTCCTTCCATGTGCCGATGGGCACGGTTTCCGAGATGAACCAGCAAATGCACAAGGAAGGGCGCGGCGGTTTCGGCCCCTCTACCATTGAAAGCCGCTACATTCTTGAAGATGTTCCGTTCGGCCTTCTCCCGACTGCCTTGCTGGGCAAACTGAGCGGCCACCCTGCCAAGCTCCACGAAGCAGGCATCGCAATCTTTTCCGCTTCCTATGGCCGCAACCTGGAAACGGACAATGATCTTCTGCCGGAACTCGGCCTCGACACATTGTCGCCAGAAATGTTGCAGGATCTCTGCATCAACGGCTACCGCTAGGTCAACGACCCAAAAAACTGACGCGAGAGCCGCCAACCCAGCGGCGGCTCTCAAACCAACGCCTCCTAGCATTACAGTTGCGCTTTTGATTGATGTCTGAATCTATGGATTTCCATGATACGGAGGTCATGGATGACAGGTGCATCAATCGAAACGACGCTAGAGTCTGTCAGCGTTACATGGAATCGTTTCGGGATTCCCTGCAGGGCTGTTTTGTGATTCAAGATCATTGCTGGTGGGGAGGCCAGCAATGATGGCGAGACCCCTTTCCCTGGATTTGAGGA
>JBOHIW010000011.1:0-141675 GCA_050726055.1 Phyllobacterium sp.
CCTCAAATCCAGGGAAAGGGGTCTCGCCATCATTGCTGGCCTCCCCACCAGCAATGATCTTGAATCACAAAACAGCCCTGCAGGGAATCCCGAAACGATTCCATGTAACGCTGACAGACTCTAGGCGGATCGTTGGCTCTTCGTGCGGCGAAACCGGGCGGGTTCGGCGGTGATTGTGCCGTCAGGCTTTTATGCGTCCACTCTTGCGCACGAAATCCACAATCCTTGGCGCGATATGGGCGCGGAAACGCGACCCGTTGAAAACCCCGTAATGGCCGACCTTCGGCTGAATATGGTGCATCCGCCGGTCATCGGGAATGTTGGTGCAAAGCGTCTGCGCGGCTTCGGTCTGGCCCAGGCCTGAAATGTCGTCGTTCTCGCCCTCGATCGTCAGCAAGGCCGTCCGGCGAATGGCTGACGGGTCAACCAGCGTTCCCCGATGCATCATCTCGCCCTTCGGCAGCGAATGCCGCACAAAAACCGTCTCCACGGTCTGGAGGTAGAATTCCGCGGTCAGGTCCATGACGGCGAGATATTCGTCGTAGAACTCGCGGTGCTTGTCGGCGGAATCGCCGTCATCCTTCACCAGGTGCATGAAGAACTCGTGATGCGCGGTGATATGGCGATCGAGATTCATGCTCATGAAGCCGGAAAGCTGCAAGAAGCCGGGATAGACCGGTCGCATGAAACCGGCATGCGGCCACGGCACGTCCATGATAACGTTATCGCGAAACCAGTCGATGCCCTTGTCTTCCGCCAGCTTGTTAACGGCAGTCGGATTGCGCCTCGTGTCGATGGGGCCGCCCATCAGGGTCATGCTGGAGGGCGCGAAAACATCATTCTTCGCCTCCATCAGCGCCACGGCGGCAAGCACGGGAACCGAAGGCTGGCAAACACCGATGACATGCGCATCTTCACCCAGCACATGAAACATCTCGATCAGGTAGTCGATATAGTCATCGAGATCGAATGTCCCGTCCGACAGCGGCACGATACGCGCATCCACCCAATCGGTGATGTAGACGTCCGCATGTGGCAGCAACGCATCGACGGTACCGCGCAGAAGCGTCGCATAATGGCCAGACATGGGGGCGACAACGAGTATTTTCGGATCGGCCGCCCGCTTCTCAGGGAGATCGCGCTTGAAATGAAGCAGCCGGCAAAACGGCTTTTCCCACACGACCTGTTCAAAAATGTCAACGGTTTCACCGTCGACTTCCGTTTGGCCCAAGCCGAATGAGGGCTTGGCATAGATGCGGGTCGTCCGTTCGAAAAGCTCCAGCGAGGCCGTGATCGACCGGCCCAGCGGCGTTTGCGACATCGGGTTGAGCGGGTTTTCATAGAACTGCTTTGCTGCATCCGCGAAGGCGCGATAGGGCTGCAACAGGGCATGATTCATTTCATAAAGCTGATAAAACATCCGCGCGCCCGATCGTTCTGGTTCAACAATGACGATTTTTATGCGTCAAGCGAACCCCGGCGCATCGCGTGAGGTTAGCGAAATTCATCGATATTGCAATGCACACAAAAAACAACCCCGTCTCCGGACGGAGTTGTTCCTTGAATTATCTCTTTCGTTGACTGCGCCTATGCGCCCTCGACGATCACCATCTCGGCATCTGCTACAGTCTGGCGGATCGCCTTGGCCGCCTGATATTCCGGTGAATTATAGCAATCGAGCGCGGCCTGAATGGAGGGAAACTCGATGACCACGTTGCGGCGGCGCGCAACGCCTTCCATCTCGTGATACTCGCCGCCGCGAGCGAGAAAATTCGCTCCGAACTTCTCGAAAGCCGGACGCGCGGTCGAAACATAATCCTTGTAACGCTCCGCATCCCTCACATCGACGCGCGCAATCCAGTAACCCTTGGCCATATCATTCTCCTCTCACGATATTACATCGGCAAATCGGCTTCACGCCGACGCCATCTCCCGGAGAATGGAGCAAGCGGCCTGCTTCCTGTCAACCGCCGCCATGATCGGGCGGCCGACAACGAGATGCGATGCCCCGGCCCGAAGCGCGTCGGCAGGCGTCATCACCCGCTTCTGGTCGCCCCTCTCGGCCCCTGCGGGGCGGATACCCGGCGTGACCAGCGCCATGTCCGGCCCGATGATCCTGCGCACGGCAGACGCTTCCTCGGCCGAACACACGATACCGCCCATGCCCGCCTGAAGAGCCTGTTCCGCACGGCGCAGAACCAGCGTATGCGGATCGTATTCATAGCCGACATCGATCATGTCCTGCTCGTCCATGGACGTCAGCACCGTGACGCCGAGAAGGCACAGATCCGAACCGCGTGCTGCCTCAACGGCTGCCTTCATCGCCTTGGGATAGGCGTGAAGCGTCAACATCGAGACGCCCATACGGACAATATTCTCGACGCCCCTGGCCATCGTATTGTCGATATCGAGCAGCTTCATATCCAGAAATACCTGCTTGCCCGATTGCGTCAGATCACGCGCAAATTCGAGCCCGCCGGCGAAAGCCAGCTGATAGCCGATCTTGTAGAAACTGACCGTATCGCCAAGAGCTGTAACAGCCGCCTCGGCCTCAGCGACGGTCGGCACATCCAGGGCAACGATGAGACGCGGGTCCGCTGCGGGTTCAGCCATGAAACACTCCTTCGATTATCGTTTCCATCGGACGCCAATCGAAAAGGATCGAACGATCGGCAAGGGAGAAGGCGTAGACATGTCCGCCTCCTGCCTTCTGATCCTCCTGCCGCGATATGGCAATGCCTTTCAAGGCACATTTCAACAAAGTTCCGACACCGCCATGGCCAATGAAGGCTATCGGTGCCCCGGAATGGTTCGCCAGCACGGTTTCGACCGCCGAAACGATGCGGGATTGCGCGTCGATGGCGCGTTCCCATCCGCGAATGCTGATTTCCGGCTCGGCAAAAAACCGGTCGGCAGTCGCCTCGAACTCGGGCGGCGGCAGGAAGCCCGTGGCGGACCGGTCGTTTTCTCCCATGCCAGCCATGACCTCGACGCTCAACCCGGCAGCACCGGCGAGAATTTCCCCCGTTTCGACCGCCTTGCGCTCGTCGCTGGAAACAATGCGTTCAAGCCCCATTGCGAAGGGAAGAAGCGCAGCCTGCCGGGCGCGCTGCCTGCCACGCTCCGACAAGCCCCATTGCGGAACCGGCACGGATGCGTCGATCTGGACTTCCGGGTGGGTGATATAGAACGCGACCGTCATGACTGGCGCCGCGGATTGAGCAGACTGGCCGTTTCGACCAGCGACCGGCAAACCTTCGTCATGGACCTGGCCGTTCGTTCATCTTTGAACGAGCCATCCTCGTTGAACGCGTTTCCGGCCCGGGCGACCGAGCACTGTTCACTGACAATCTGCGTCCCGACCGCCATCAGCACATTGCGAAGATGATAGAGGCCGCGAATTCCGGCGAAATTTCCGTTCGAGGACGAGCAAAGGCCAACCACCTTGCCCGCATAGGGCTTCAGAGTGCGTTCACCATCACGGGAAATGCGGCTGATCCAGTCGATCGTGTTCTTCAGCAGCGGCGGGATGGACGAATTATATTCGGGCGAAGCAATGAGCAGCCCGTCATGCGCCGCAAGGAGGCGGCCGAGCTTCATCGCATTTTCAGGGATGCCGTCACCCGCCTCCAGATCCTCGTCCATGATCGGCAGGGGATAGTCGATCAATGAAATGCGGGTGACGTCTGCGCCCTGAACAGCCAGTTCCTTCATGGCCGCGTCAGCAACCTTGCCGCTGTAGGCACCCATCCGGATCGATCCGGCGAAAACCAGAATCCTTGGCTGCACTGCTATTTCTCCCCGGCGCGAGCGTTACATCTGTCTGCGCCGGTATACCCAAAGATTGGCCGGTGGAACATTGCGTATGACGAAATCATAGTGCTCGACGGTGTAGTTGCCGCGCTTTGCGGGAACCGGCGAGACAGGGCCGTAGGTGATCTGCATCACGGGGCGGCCCTCAGGAATGCGGGAAAGCAGATCCTCGATGATCTCGATACGCTTCTCCACCGGGAAATTCAGCATCGGCACTGCCGATATGACGGAATCGAAAACCAGATCCTTCTTGTCGCCAAGCGTCGTATCCAGATCGAAAGCGTCGCCCTGGACGACGTTCACATCGGGAAACTCGCGCTTCAGATGATCGACGAAATCTGCGGAATATTCGACGGAATAGAGATCGGATGCCTTCACGCCGCGCTGGAGGATCGCCTTGGTGATGACGCCTGTACCGGGGCCAAGTTCCAGCACCGGCAGGCCGGATTCAGGATCGGCGACGCTCGCCATGCGCCGTGCCGTGATCGAACTGGTCGGCAGGATTGCGCCCACGGCCTTCGGTCCATCGACCCAACCCTTGAAGAAACGAATTTCTTCGTCAAACTTCTCGGCAATTTTCCTGCCCAGTTTTCCGGCCATGTAAGATTCCCTCATGTCGTTATCAGGAAAGCTTATGCCGCATGCCAATCGTCGCGCAAGAGTCCCATGACCCGAACCGCAAAAAAACAGGGTTATTCGCCTATTCCCTCGAAGAATTCCTTCATCCGGGCGAAGAAGCCGGAGGATTGCGGGCTGTTTTCCTTCGAGGAAATCGTCTCGAATTCCTCAAGCAGCTCCCTCTGGCGTTTGTTCAGGTTCTGCGGCGTCTCGATCGCGATCTGGATATAGAGATCGCCCATCGCCTGCTGGCGAAGAACCGGCATACCCTTGCCCTTGAGGCGGAACTGCTTGGCGTTCTGCGTACCCTCGGGCACCTTCACGCGCGTCTGGGTGCCGTCGAGCGTCGCAACCTCGAACTGGCCACCCAAAGCGGCAGTCGTCATCGAGATCGGTACCTTGCAATAGAGATCCGCCCCGTCGCGCTGGAAAAACTCATGCGGTTTCAGCGACAGGAAAATATAGAGGTCGCCGGCCGGGCCGCCGCGCAGCCCTGC
This sequence comes from Phyllobacterium sp., assembly GCA_050726055.1. Taxonomy (GTDB): domain Bacteria; phylum Pseudomonadota; class Alphaproteobacteria; order Rhizobiales; family Rhizobiaceae; genus Phyllobacterium. The sequence continues at coordinate 4,929 of JBOHIW010000011.1, forward strand.
CTCGCCTTCACCCGTCAGGCGAATGCGCGTGCCATCCTCGATACCCGCCGGGATATTGACGGAAAGCGTCCTTTCCTCGACCACACGGCCTTGACCGGAGCATTTCGCGCAAGGATCCTTGATGATCTCGCCGCGACCGTGGCAGGTGGGGCAGGTTCGCTCGATGGAGAAAAAACCCTGCGCCGCGCGCACGCGGCCCGAACCGCTGCAGGTCGAACAGGTAACGGGCGACGAACCGGCTTTCGCGCCGGTTCCGCTGCACTCGTCACAGAAAATGGAGGTCGGTACGCGAATCTGCGCCGTCTTGCCAGAATAGGCTTCCTCCAGCGTGATTTCCATATTGTAGCGCAGATCCGCCCCGCGCTCGCGCCCACCGGAACGCCGCTGGCGGCCACCGCCCATCATTTCGCCGAAGATATCCTCGAAGATATCGGCAAATCCACCGGCACCAGCCCCACCGCCGAAGCCGCCACCGCCGTTGAAGCCGCCATTTTCAAACGCGGCATGGCCGAAACGGTCATAAGCTGCGCGTTTTTGCGGATCTTTCAGCGTTTCATACGCTTCGCCCAGTTCCTTGAACTTGTGCTCCGCTGCGGCATCACCGGGGTTCTTGTCCGGGTGATATTTCATCGCGAGCTTACGGAAGGCGCTTTTCAGCACCTTTTCGTCAGCATCTCTGGAAACACCAAGCGTTTCGTAATAATCGGGCTTCGCCATTCGTATCTGGTCTTTTTCCGTGTGCAGAGCAGGAAGCCTGTTCAGACCGCTCTGCCTTTAGCCTGTCGTGATCCGGTTCGTATCCAAACCCAATAAATAGGAAAGGCCCCTTCGTGAAACGAAGAGGCCTTTTTCTCCGCCCTTAAGCGGATTTCTTCTTGTCGTCCTCGTCGTCGATTTCCTCGAAATCGGCGTCGACAACATCATCGTCCGAACGCGCGCTGGCCTCTTCAGACTCACCGCCGGCTTCCGCAGCCTGCGCGGCTTCGTACATCGCCTGACCGAGCTTCATGGAAGCTTCGGCGAGGGCCTGCGTCTTGGCCTTGATGTTTTCCGCATCATCGCCTTCAACCGCAGTCTTCAGCTCAGCAACGGCCGTTTCGATGGCCTGCTTGTCTTCAGCCGACACCTTGTCGCCATAGTCCTTGAGGGACTTTTCGGTCGAATGGATCAGCGATTCAGCCTGGTTCCTGGCTTCGACCGAGTCACGGCGCTGCTTGTCGGCCTCGGCATTGGCCTCGGCGTCCTTGACCATCTTCTCGATATCGGCATCGGACAGGCCGCCAGATGCCTGAATGCGGATCTGGTGTTCCTTGCCGGTGCCCTTATCCTTCGCGGACACGTTGACGATACCGTTGGCATCGATGTCGAAGGTGACCTCAATCTGCGGTACGCCGCGCGGTGCGGGCGGAATGCCGACGAGATCGAACTGGCCAAGCGCCTTGTTGTCGGCTGCCATTTCACGCTCGCCCTGGAAGACGCGGATCGTCACTGCGGACTGGCTATCCTCGGCAGTCGAGAAGACCTGCGACTTTTTGGTCGGGATCGTCGTGTTACGGTCGATCAGACGCGTAAACACACCGCCAAGCGTTTCGATGCCGAGCGACAGAGGCGTCACGTCGAGCAGCAGAACGTCCTTGACGTCACCCTGCAGAACGCCGCCCTGGATCGCCGCGCCCATGGCGACGACTTCGTCCGGGTTCACGCCCTTGTGCGGTTCCTTGCCGAAGAATGCCTTCACGACTTCCTGGATCTTCGGCATGCGGGTCATGCCGCCGACGAGAACCACTTCATCGATTTCACCGGCTTTCAGGCCAGCATCCTTGAGCGCTGCCTTGCATGGCTCAATGGTGCGCTGAACAAAGTCATCCACGAGGCTTTCGAACTTGGCGCGCGACAGCTTCATGGTCAGGTGCTTCGGACCGGAAGCATCGGCCGTGATGAACGGCAGGTTGATTTCGGTCTGCTGGGCCGAGGAAAGCTCGATCTTCGCCTTTTCGGCAGCTTCCTTGAGGCGCTGCAGCGCCAGCTTGTCGTTCTTCAGATCGATGCCCTGTTCCTTCTTGAACTCGGCAGCGAAATACTGGACGAGGCGCATGTCAAAGTCTTCACCGCCAAGGAACGTATCGCCGTTCGTCGACTTCACTTCGAAGACGCCGTCGCCAATCTCCAGAATGGACACGTCGAACGTGCCGCCACCCAGATCGTATACGGCAATGGTCTTGCCCTCGTTCTTGTCGAGGCCATAGGCCAGTGCGGCAGCGGTCGGCTCGTTGATGATGCGCAGGACCTCAAGACCGGCGATCTTGCCGGCATCCTTGGTGGCCTGACGCTGGGCGTCGTTGAAGTAGGCGGGAACGGTGATGACAGCCTGCTCGACCTTTTCACCGAGATAGGATTCAGCGGTTTCCTTCATCTTCTGAAGGATCATGGCGGAAACCTGCGATGGCGAATATTTCTTGCCATGCGTCTCGACCCACGCGTCGCCATTGTCGCCCTTGACGATCTTGTAAGGGACAAGATCCTTGTCCTTCTTGACCATCGGGTCATCAAAGCGGCGGCCGATCAGGCGCTTGACGGCAAAGAGGGTGCCTTCGGGATTGGTGACGGCCTGACGCTTGGCGGGCTGGCCGGCAAGGCGCTCGTCACTTTCTGTAAATGCAATAATCGAGGGCGTGGTGCGCGCACCTTCCGCGTTCTCGATGACCTTCGCGTTCTTGCCATCCATGATAGCGACGCAGGAGTTGGTCGTTCCCAGATCAATACCAATTACTTTAGCCATTCCAGTTCTCCATTCAGCAGGCTGCCTAGACCTCTGCCGAGCATTCCGTTTGGCAGCCCCTACGAGGGTTTAGCGATCCGTGAGCCCTATTCCCGCACGTCTTTTGGCGAGCCGGGCGCATCACGTTGGGGCGTATATAAGAAGGCTTGTTTTTTCCTGCAAGTCGAAGCTTCAGCAAATCCGCGGCAAATAAGCGCCGCGACGGTTGAAAAAGATTAGAATTTTCCCCTGGGCCAACCCATATTGCTATGATGATCAACTCCACAGTCCATCTCAATCTGGTCGCCCGCCGCCGCCACAAGGCGCTCAACACGGTGCATACGTGGCTGCTCGTCGCGGGAAGCCTCTTCCTTCTCGCCGTATCCGCATGGGCAATAGCAGGCATTACCGGCCTGATCTACGCGATAATTTTCGGTGGATTCAGCCTTTGGGCCATGCGCCGCGCCAGCCCGCAGGTCGTCCTGACCATGTACAAGGCCAAACCCGTGACGCGGGTCGAATTCCCGCAGGGCCACGCCATCATGGATGAACTGGCCCGGCGCGCCGGTTTGCCGGTCGTGCCAAAGCTTTTCGTCATACCGTCGCGGCTGATGAACGCCTTTGCCGTGGGGCGGCATTCCGATTCGGCCATCGCCGTCACCGACCAGTTGATCCGCACGCTGACGGCGCGGGAGTTGACCGGCGTTCTCGCTCACGAGGTCAGCCACATTCGTAATGAAGACATCAGGGTCATGGCGCTTGCCGACATGGTGTCGCGCTTCACGTCCTTCATGTCGACGCTTGGCTTCGTGACGCTGTTCTTCAATGTTTCCGGCGTGGGATTTCAGGTGCCATGGCTGGCGGTCGTCGTCATGCTCGCCGCCCCCACCATTGGCGGCCTCCTGCAAATGGCCCTGTCGCGCACGCGCGAGTTCGATGCCGATCTCGACGCCGCGATCCTGACGGGCGATCCCGACGGACTGGCCTCCGCCCTCCTCAAGCTCGAACGGGCGCAGGGGAAACTGTGGGAAAACATGGTTTTGCCCGGTGGACGCATCCCGAACCCATCCATCCTGCGCAGCCACCCGAAAACCGAGGACCGTGTTGCACGGCTGAAGGGCCTGAAAGAAGCCTCCGACGTGGCCTCGAATACGCTGCCGCCCGATATCTTCGACCAGATGTCGCTGGAGCCGCACAAGAAGATCACGACGCGGCCCTCACCGGTCCCGAAAATCCGGCCTCGCTTCGGTCGCCTCGACGCCGACAACATGGAGATATTGTCGCTTCTCGGTTCCCAGAGAGGAAACCCGGTTGTCAAAGGGCCCGACGCGGAGTGCGAAGCCTGCCCGCAAAGCCTCGCCAAGCCGGATGGAAAGCCACGCCTTCGCCTCACGCGCGGCGGGGTTTACTGGTAATCAGACCGATTCCCAGTTTCCGCTTTCGCCCGCGCGGAAAACCGCGTCGATCAGCTTCTGGTTTCCGATGGAGTTTTCGAGGCTGAAAATATCCTCGTCGCCCCCCTTGGCGGCGCGGGCGAAGCGCTCGACTTCCAGCTGATAGTGGTTCACCTCGTCGAAATTCCAGCTTGTCGCGCTGGTGTGCTTCTGATCGTGCAGCGTGACCCGCGCATGATCGTATTTGCGGGTGTTGAACGGTGCCGCCACCTCGATGAAGCCTTCGTCGCCGTGGAAAACCATCGATTGCCGCGCCGCCATTTGCGTCGCGACATAGAACGACAGCTCGAATCCACCGAAATCCGCACGCAGGCTCGCATAGCGGTCGGTGCCGAACTCCGGGTCGCGCTCGACCGTCGCCGAGACGCGCAAGGGCTCGGCACCTGTCACCATGCGGGTTGCCACCGTCGGATAGACACCGATGTCGGGCAAGGCGCCGCCGCCGAGCGACACCTGATTGCGCATATTGCCGGGGTCCTTGTTGAAATAGGTGAAAGCGCCCTGCACATGGCGGAGCGTGCCGATCGCCCCTTCCGCCACCAGTTCACGCACCTTCTCCCACTGCGGATGGTAGTGGACCATGAAGGCTTCGGAGATCAGCACGCCATAGGTATCGCGCGCACGCACCAATGCATTGATTTCGCTTGCATGGAGCGAAATCGGCTTCTCACACAGGACATGCTTGCCCGCTTCGGCAGCCTTGACCGACCATTCCACATGCTGGGAGGTGGGGAGGGGAATATAGACCCCGTCAACGCTGTCGGACGTGAGCAGCGCCTCGTAGGAGCCAAAGGCATGAGGCGCGCCGAATCGCTCCGCCGCATCTTTCGCCCTGGCCGGATCGCGGCTGGCCACCGCGGAAAGCACGCCGTTTTCCGAAGCGCAGATCGCCGGAATGAGCTGCGTGACACCAATTTTTGCAGTCGAAAGAACGCCCCAACGAAACATGATTGATCCTCTTCAGTCTGGAATGGGGAGCCTATCGGGCAAAAAAGCAAAAGGAAAGCGGGTTGCGCCGCCCCGATCCCGATCGGGAAGAGCAGTCACAGCTTGTAGAAATCGATGAAGGCACGCAGCGCCGGGCGCATTCGCCTGCGGCTTGGATAGTAGAGATAGAGCCCCGGAAAGGGTTGGCACCAGTCTTCCAGAACACGCACCAGCCTGCCGTCGGCGAGGGCATCGGGGATATGGGCCTCAAACAGGAAGGCGAGCCCTGCGCCTTGCAGGGCTGCCTCGATCACCAGCTTGTCGTCATCGAGGATGAACGGTCCATCCACCGCCATTTCCAGCGCTTCACCGTCTTTTTCGAGTTCCCAGCGATAGATGCGCCCGCTCGAGAAGCGAAAGCGGATGCAACGATGCTGCATCAGTTCAGTCGGATGCGACGGCTTGCCATAGCGTTCAAAATAGGCAGGCGTCCCCACAACGGCGCTGCGCAACTCAGGGCCGATCCGCACGGCGACCATGTCGCGCTCAAGACTTTCGTTCAGGCGTATTCCGGCATCGAAGCCATCGGCGACGATATCGACAAACCGATCCTCGGCGCAGATATCCAGAACGATGTCTGGATAGGCCGCGCAGAAGGCGCCAAAGCGCGGAGCAAGCATGAGATGCGCCGCCGTTCGCGGCACGCTCAGGCGCAGCGTTCCCGCCGGCGTCTCCTTCATATCCGTTGCTGCTTCCAGCGCCCGATCAATCTCGCTCAGCGCCGGTTCCAGGCGTTCGAGAAGCCGTCTGCCAGCCTCGGTGGGAGCAACGCTGCGGGTCGTTCGGGCCAGCAGGCCGACGCCAAGGCTTTCCTCCAGCGCGGATACGGCATGGCTGACCGCCGATGGCGCGATGCCAAGCACTTTGGCCGCGTTGCGAAAGCTCCCCTGCGCGACAACGGTCGCAAACACGGTCAAACGGGAAAGGTGATTTCGTCTCATTGTTCTAAATTATAGAATAACCCGTAAAAATACAGCGTCCTTATCGAACAGATGGAAGCGCATTATCTTGAGCTTCCCAACAAGGAACCTCACCATGAAAACACGCAAACTCGGATCAGACCTCACCGTATCGGCTGTCGGCCTCGGCTGCATGGGCATGACTTTCGCCTATGGCGGACAGGAGGAGCAGGACGCGATACGAACGCTCCACCGTGCCGTGGACCTCGGTGTCACGCTTTTTGACACTGCGGAAGTCTATGGGCCTTATACGAACGAAGTCCTTATCGGGAAAGCGCTCAAGGATGTGCGCGACAAGGTCGTGATCGCCACGAAATTCGGTTTCAGGATCGATGCAACGCGATCCGGCGGCGACGCCATCATCGGCGTTGACAGCCGGCCGGAAAATATCAGGGCCGTGGCGGAAGCCTCATTGAAGCGGCTCGGCGTCGATATCATCGATCTCTTCTATCAGCACCGGGTCGATCCTGCCGTTCCGATCGAGGAAACGGTCGGCGTCATGGCCGAACTGGTCAGCGAAGGCAAGGTAAGGACGCTCGGCCTTTCGGAGGCGAGCGCGGCCACCATCCGCCGCGCCCATGCGGTTCACCCGATTGCAGCCGTGCAGAGCGAATATTCGCTCTGGAGCCGCGAGCCGGAAACGGATGTTCTCGCCGTTTGCCGCGAGCTTGGCATCGGGTTCGTCCCGTACAGTCCTCTGGGTCGCGGCCTTTTGACCGGAACCATCCGCAAGCCGGAAGAACTTGGTCAGGACGACTGGCGCAGGACGCTGCCGCGCTTTCAGGCGGAGAACATGGCGGCCAATGCGGCGATCATCGACACGCTGGAGCAGATAGCACGCGAAAAGAGGGTGACGCCTGCTCAACTCGCGCTCGCATGGGTTCTGCATCAGGGTGATTTCATCGTGCCGATCCCCGGCGCGCGAAAGATCAATCATCTCGAGGACAATGCCGCCTCGGCGGATATCGCCCTCGAGAGCGACGAACTCGCCCGCATCGGCGAAGCAATCTCGCCGGACAAGGTTGCCGGGCTGCGCTACACGGAACAGGCGTTGGCCCTCGTGAACGGCTGACAAACATGACGTCGGAGATCACCACGGAACAAGAGTGATCTCCGGCCGCATCGCGCCAGATAATATCGAGGAATGCTTGCCGCTGAACGTCTTCAGGCAGGCCGGAAAAACGCAGATGGCTCGGTTCTCGCATCGCCGCTTGCGCTTTCGGCAGGGGTCGAATCAGATAGAAAGACTGTCAGCGATCAAGCGCGTCGCATCATCCGCCGGAAAATATTGTTCGATGAAAATACCCTCGGACAACACTTCCTGTGCCGCGCCGAATGCAGTCAATGTCGTGATCCAGTTCGTGATCGTTTCGCCCATGCGGATCTGCACCGGAATGACGGGTGGCGGGTTGCGCTCGCCTTCGTTGAAATGAAGCAGCATCGCCAGATCAGGCTCGGCCTCATAGGCGGCGATGCGCTGCGCCAGCAGGCCTTTCGGGCCTTGCAGCCTTGCCTCGTTGCGAGCGCGCCTGAGCAGGACTGAAGCGACCTCATGCCAGTTTTCCACCACATCACGCACCGGCCCCGGTTCCAGCACGAGGCCCAGAATATTGGCGCCTTCGCCCAGTTTGACACCGAGGCTTGCGCCCAGCGCGGCAAAGCCTTCATTGGCTGCGACAATGTCGTGATTGGCGTCAAATGCAATGGCTGGCCATGGCGCATGGCGCTGCATGATGAGGTTCAGCGTGTCGCGAATGAGCGAAGGCAGGCCGCTCATGCCCCTGTCTTCTGCCGACTGGTAGCGCGGCGCGAAACCTGCCGCCGCGAAAAGCGCGTTGCGGGATTTCAGCGGCAGTTCCAGCGTCTCGGAAATCCGCACGATCATGCCTTCCGAAGGCCGGGCGCGCCCGGTTTCCAGAAAGGAAAGGTGACGCGACGAAATCCCCGCTTCCATCGCAAGGTCAAGCTGGCTGATCCGGCGATGCGACCGCCATTCCCTGAGTTGCTCGCCAAAATCCATTCGATTGCTCCTGTCCGTTTCGAACAATGTGCCATGACAGGCAACATTTTCCATTACCTGTGAGGTAATTGTTTTACCTGCCTCTTCTGCACAATGCTTTGCCCATCCAATCGAGCAAAGGAGAAGACAATGTCTGGCATCACTCTCAAGAACGGTCTTTTGATCAATGCGATCCTCACCGGCGCAACGGGCCTGCTGATGGCTCTTTTCGCCAACCCCGTCGCATCCCTGCTCGTGCCCGGCGCACCGGCATGGCTGATCTTTGCCATCGGCGCGGCATTTGTCCTGTTCGCCATCGATGTCGCGCTGATTGCCCGATGGAAATCCGGCTCGGCCGCATTGGTCGGCTTTGTGTTTCTGGCCGATCTGGCATTCATCATCGCGGTTCCGGCCATACTGCTGATGATGCCCCACGCCTTCACGGCACTGGGCATCGCTGCCAGCCTTGGTGTCTCGGCGATCGTCGCGTGTTTTGCATGGATTGAATGGCAGGGCTTGCAGGCCATGAGCGCCGCGAACGCCGCATGACAAGGACGACGAGGCGGGAGATTTCCTCCCGCCTCGTTCATGAAAACTACAGCCTGTTGCCATTGAGGCTCATGTTGAAATCGACGACATTCGAATAGATCGGGGTTCCGACATCCATGCCGTAGGGAGAACGCATGATCCTGCCCTGCACATGGAACCGGATCCGGCTGCCGCGCAGGCCGTCGAGTCTCGCGTTGAAGGTCTGGCGGAAAGTCTTGCCGCGCGCGGTCAACTGGCCTTCAATCGTCGCCGTGTCGGCGCCAGTCCGGGTGACACGGGTGGAGCGGAAGGTTATCGCGTTCTGGCGCGCCACATCGAACACGGCATCGGAACGGAGAAAACGCTCCATGCGAGCCTCACCAGTCGCCACGCTATCCGGGAAAATCACAATCCGCACAGTGGAGCGCTCGACATCCTTCGGGTCGATATTGATATTTCCATTGAAACGCACGAACCGCCCCCTGATACCGGGGCCGCTGACTGCCGCGATGGCAAAGGCCAGACTGGAACCATCCGGCGTGATCGCATAACGGCCCGCGGCATCGGACAATGACACGCTTGCCGCACTGGCAACGTCAAAGCCACCGATCATCGCCGCCAGGAATACAAGGACGCGCCCAAGCATGATGCAGACCCTCGACAGGAATGCCGAATAATCCCACTTTCGGTATCAACCGTCCAGCGTGACGCCTTCACGATTGCTTGTGCGTCGGTCCGTTATGCGCTGGCCAAACCATTCTTTTCAGAAGGTCATCCCGCAACCAGAAATGATGGCGCAGCGCCGCCAGGATATGGATGGCCACCAGCGCCAGCGCGAAATATCCAAGCAGGGTGTGGGTATTATCCCAGAACGCTTCCGCCTGTTCCGATGCCGCCAGCGGCAAATGCGGGATGATGAAGAGATAAAAGGCGAAAGTCGGAATGGCGAGAACGGAGGCGGAAGCCAGCGCCCAGCCCGTCACGGGCAGCAGGACCATCAGGCAATAGAGCAGGAAATGCGCCACATGCGCCGCCATTTTTTCAAGCGGGCTCATGTCGGCCGGCAGAGGCGGGTGGCGGCTGAACACCCACCAGATAAGCCTGATTGCAACCAGCGCCAGCAACAGGAACCCAAAGGACTTGTGCCACTGGATCAGTTCGAATGCGAGGCGCTGATCGTCGAGACGTACCATCCACAACCCGAGAACGAGCTGCCCGATAAACAGAATGGCGATCACCCAATGAAGGATGATCGCCATCAATCCATATTCGTTCGCCGTGTTTCGCAGCATGTGTCACCTGACCGGGGCGAATATTACTCCCGATCAGGCGCAAATCATAGCGGGTCAGCCGCGCAGCGTGCCGCCAGTCTGCTTCGTTACGTTCTCGACCACGCGTCTGGCGAGAGCTTCCAGATCCTCGTCCGTCAGCGTGCGATCCTGCGGCTGGATGGCCACTTCGATTGCGACGGATTTCTTGTCAGCCCCAAGCGACGCGCCTTCGAAAATATCGAAGACCTGAACACCGGAAATCAGCTTCTTGTCGGCAGCAGATGCCGCCTTGAGGACGGATGCCGCTTCCACGCTCTTCTCGACCACGAACGCGAAATCGCGCCGAACCGTCTGGAAGGGCGACAGCACAAGCGGTGGCTTGGTGCGGGTGGCCTTCTGCTTCGCCTCGGGCACAGCGTCGATATAGACCTCGAAGCCGCAAAGAGCTCCGCCGACATCCAGCGTTTCCAGCGTCTTCGGGTGGAATTCGCCGAATGTGCCAAGGATGATCTTCGGCCCAAGCTTGATCGTGCCGGAACGACCCGGATGATACCAGGCCGGACCGCCAGCCTCGATCTGCAAGCGATCGACAGGAGCGCCGCAGGCTTCGAGCACGGCAATGGCATCGGCCTTCGCGTCGAACACGCCGACCGGACCGGCATTGCCCGACCAGTGGCGACCGTTGCCTGCGAGCCTGGCCGTGCCGCGACGGATACCACCGGCGACGCGGCGCTGCCTGTCCGGCGTGTTGCCTTCATAGGTGCCCGACACCTCGAACAGCGCGAGATCGCCAAAACCGCGATCCGCATTGCGCTGTGCGGCGGCGAGAAGCCCCGGCAGCAGCGACGGGCGCATGTCCGACATATCGGCCGCAATCGGGTTTGCCAGCTTCAGCGACTGCGCGCCGCCGCCAAAGGCTTTGGCGTGCTCGGCGGAGATGAACGACCATGTGACAGCCTCCATCATGCCGCGCGCGGCGAGAGCCCGCCTGGCGTTACGGGTGCGGATCTGAAGCGTCGTCAGGATTTTTCCGTTGACCGAAGCATGGCCCGGCAGCGGCTGCGGCTCAATCATGTTGACGCCATGAACGCGCATGACTTCCTCAACCAGATCGGCCTTGCCTTCAACGTCCGGACGCCATGACGGCACAGTCACCTCGACGACATCGCTCGAGCCTTTCGGCGTGAAGCCGAGCCGGTTGAGAATGTCGAGGCTTTCGGCGGCTGGAACGTCAAGGCCGGTCAGGCGCTTCACTTCCGCAAGCGGGAACGCGATCGACTTTGGCTGATGCCCCGCATAGCCGACAACATCGGCTTCCGTCGCGGTGCCGCCACAGAGGTCGAGCACCATCCTTGTCGCCAGTTCCATGCCCGAAACCATGAATTCGGGATCGACGCCGCGCTCGAAACGATAGCGCGCATCGGTGATGATGCCGAGTTCGCGGCCCGTGCGGGCAATGTTGCGCGCATCCCAGAGCGCCGATTCGATCAGCACCGTAGTCGTGTTCTCATCGCAGCCCGAATGCTCCCCGCCCATGATCCCGGCGATGGATTCCACGCCGTCATCATCGGAGATGACGCAGACTTCCGGGTTAAGCGCATATTCACGGCCATCGAGCGCCAGAACCTTTTCGCCATCGCCGGCGCGACGGACAGCCAGATTGCCCTTCACCTTGTCAGCATCAAAAACATGAAGCGGACGGCCACGGTCGAAGGTGATGTAGTTGGTGATGTCCACCAGCGCATTGATCGGGCGCAGGCCAATGGCCGTCAGCCGCTGCTGGAGCCATTTCGGGCTCGGTCCGTTCTTGACGCCCTTGACGGCCCGCAACGCGAAACCGGGGCAGAGGTCGGAAGCTTCGATCGATACCTTGACCGGACTGGCGCCCTCACCCTTGATCGGGGCCACCGTCTCGTCCTTCAGCGTGCCAAGACCGGCAGCCGCCAGATCGCGCGCGATGCCGTAAACGCCGGTGCAATCCGGACGGTTGGGCGTCAGGCCGATCTCGATGATCGCATCGTCCAGCCCCGCATAGGCGGCGAAGCTCGTGCCGACCGGCGCATCCTCGGGCAGATCGATGATGCCGTTGTGCTCGTCCGACAGTTCAAGCTCGCGCTCCGAGCACATCATGCCGAAGCTTTCGACACCGCGAATCTTGCCGATGGAAAGCGTGACATCGAGGCCGGGCACATAATCGCCCGGCTTGCCCAGAACGCCAACAAGGCCGGCGCGGGCATTGGGAGCGCCGCAAACGACCTGTACCGGCTGGCCTTCACCGGTATCAACCGTCAGAACCTGCAATTTATCGGCATCGGGATGACGCTGCGCCGTCAGAACCCTGGCGATCCTGAACGTTTTGAATGTCGCGCGATCATCAACCGATTCGACCTCCAGACCGATATCGGTGAGCTTCTCGACGATTTCGTCCAGTGTTGCCTCGGTATCAAGGTGATCCTTGAGCCAGGAGAGGGTGAATTTCATGTATTTTCTCCTTACACGCCCGGATTATGCACTCAGGCCGCCGAACAGCGTCGGCAGATCGAGCGGACGGAAGCCATAATGGGACAGCCAGCGGACGTCGGCGTCGAAGAAGGCGCGCAGGTCCGGCATACCGTATTTCAGCATGGCGATACGGTCGATGCCCATGCCCCATGCGAAGCCCTGATACTCGTCAGGATCGAGCCCGCAATTGCGCAGCACATTCGGATGCACCATGCCGCAGCCGAGGATCTCCATCCAGTCGGTGCCTTCGCCGAACTTCACCTCATTGCCGGAACGGTCGCACTGGATGTCGACCTCCAGCGATGGCTCCGTGAACGGGAAGAAGGACGGGCGAAAACGCATCTTGAGCGACGGCACTTCGAAGAAGGTCTTGCAGAACTCCTCCAGCACCCATTTCATGTTGGCGACATTGGCCGTCTTGTCGATGACCAGCCCCTCGACCTGATGGAACATCGGGGAATGGGTGGCGTCGGAATCCATGCGATAGGTCTTGCCGGGGATGACAATGCGGATCGGCGGCTTCTGGCTTTCCATCGTGTGAATCTGGACAGGCGAGGTGTGCGTGCGCAGCAGCTTGCGCTCGCCGTTCTCATCCGGCTGGAAGAAGAACGTATCGTGCATCTCGCGTGCCGGATGGCCTTCCGGAAAGTTCAGTGCCGTGAAGTTGTAGTAATCCGTCTCGACGTCAGGCCCTTCGGCGATCGAGAACCCCATATCGGCAAAAATCGCCGTGATTTCATCGACGACCTGCGAGATCGGATGAATGCGCCCGGTTTCAGCCGGAGAGGGGCGGACAGGCAGCGTCACATCGAGCTTTTCCGTCACGAGACGTGCGGTAATCGCGGCGTCGCGCAGTTCGGTCTTGCGTGCCGACAGCGCTTCGGTGACGCGGTTCTTCAGGCCGTTGATGGCCGGTCCCTGGGTCTGCCGCTCTTCCGGCGTCATGCTGCCGAGCAGCTTCAGCTTTTCCGATACGGAGCCCTTCTTGCCGAGTACGGCCACGCGAACCGCCTCGATCGCCTGCTCGTCGGCGGCTATGGAAATATCCGCAAGGATGGTTTGTTCGAGTTGATCCAGTTCACTCATAAGGATGCCTTTGGTTTTCACTCAATCTCAATTCAGAAGCGGCGCGCGTCGACAACTTCCTCTGCACCATGCCCCTGCCTGACGTCGGTTCCTGTCATGGTTTTTTCCAAAAAGAAAAACCCGCACCAGCCGAGCCAGCGCGGGTTTCCCAAATTCAGATTTTCCGATTGTGCTTTGGGAGCGGCGGCTGGCTTAGCTGACAGCGCCTTCAAAAGCATTCGGGGTTGTATCCTTGAGATATTCGAGCGCCTTCTTGGCGGAATCGACGAGCGCAACGAATGCTGCGGGTTCATGGATCGCCATGTCGGACAGGACCTTGCGGTCGATCTCGATACCAGCCTTGCCAAGACCGTCGATGAAGCGGCCATAGGTCAGGCCATGCTCGCGGACGGCAGCATTGATACGCTGGATCCAGAGCGCGCGGAATGAACGCTTCCGGTTCTTGCGATCGCGATAGGCATATTGCTTCGAACGATCGACGGCAGCCTTGGCTGCGCGGATGGTGTTTTTACGACGGCCATAGAAGCCCTTGGCGGCTTTGATGACCTTCTTGTGCTTGGCGTGGGACGTTACGCCCCGTTTTACGCGTGCCATGTCATGATCTCCTTAAAAAGCTGTACCCGACCGAAAGCTCAGAGGCCGTTCGGAAGGAAGTTCTTGATGACCTTCTTGCCATCCGGTTCAGCAAGAACCATCGTGCCGCGGGCATCGCGAATGAACTTGTTGGTGCGCTTGATCATGCCATGGCGCTTGCCAGCGGCAGCCGCCTTGACCTTGCCGGTCGCGGTGATCTTGAACCGCTTCTTGGCAGCGGATTTGGTCTTCATTTTGGGCATTTCGCTACTCCGTTTCTTGAAACTAAGGATGTTTTGAACATCCCTGCTTCAGGTTGTTGTTTTCCAGACCGACCAAAGCCTGAAAAAGCATGATAAACCGCCACGGCATGCCCTGCCGGGCGGTTTGAACGCGGCCTTATACCCAGAACCCTCAAAAAGCGCAACAACTGAATCCGGTTGAAGCGCCTAGTATAGCCTCAAAAGGACCGGAATCGTGCCGATGTCCTGCAAATACTCGATAAACTCGAAGAGTGGATAGGCAATCAGGAACACCAGGCCGTCAAAGAAAGTATTGTAGAGCCGTCCGGGCATGACCATGAGCATGCCGGAATCCCGAAACAGGGCGAGACGGGGGAAAAAGCGCGGCACCGCTTTCATATAGGCCCGATAGGGCTCGCCGAAATTGTTCGCAAGATAATCCTCCTCCGCCAGAATGACGAAGTGGAAGGCGAAAAAGCAGATCGCGGCAACAAGCAGGGCGACGATGAGGCTGCCCGTCATGCAGCCGATGCCAAAGGCACCCACCGTGCTGAACACATAAAGCGGATTGCGCGTGACCGAATAGGGGCCGTCACGAACGATCTCGGCGCTCTTGCGTCCGCCGATATAGAGGGTGCACCACATGCGCCCGAGAATGGCAATGATGATGATGCCTATGCCGAAAGCCTCGATATATTCGTGAACCCGATCGGGCCAGGCGGAGCGCACGAAAAGCAGCGTTGCAAAAAGCAGCGCGACCAGAATGCCGACAGCCACGCGCCGGCGCGCCTGATATCGGCTCATTTCCTGACTGGATTTCACTTGATATCCCCCGCATTCCGGTTCAAAAACCGTTGAGGGGCAATTGCGGCCATCTCATGTCAAAAAAAGAGGCCGCAGACGCGGCCTCTCTCATCAATCCTGCAAATGCAAAATACTCAGCGTGGAGCCAGAACCATGGTCATCTGGCGGCCTTCAAGCCGCGGCTCGGATTCGACCTTGGCGATTTCGACCGTATCGCCCTTGACCTGATCGAGCAGCTTCATGCCCAGTTCCTGGTGGGCCATTTCGCGGCCACGGAAACGAAGCGTCACCTTGACCTTGTCGCCATCGTCGAAGAAGCGCTTGATCGCCTTCATCTTCACGTCATAATCATGCGTGTCGATGTTCGGTCGCATCTTGATTTCCTTGATTTCGACCGTCTTCTGTTTCTTGCGAGCCTCGGAAGCCTTTTTCTGGCCCTGATACTTCAGCTTGCCTAGGTCGACGACCTTACAAACCGGCGGCTCCGCGTTCGGCACGATTTCAACAAGGTCGAGACCTGCCTCATCCGCGATCGCAAGAGCTTCCTGAATGGTCACACTGCCGCGGTTCTCACCTTCGGCGTCGATAAGTTGAACCCGGGGCACCCGGATATCTTTGTTAGCGCGCGGTCCTTCTTTCTGGACCGGCTGTGCTCTAAAGGGTCGACGAATGGTCGTATACTCCTCAGTTGTTTCGGTTCAGCCGCCCTTGCAATGCGCTTCGACAGCGCTGCCTTGGGACCGGCGGCGATGTCAATAGCACCTTTCAACAAGAAAATCACCTGTAACGCGGCAAAAGTCTGAATTGCAGCAAAAATCACGTTCTGCGCTTTCATGCAACGTCATTGCATGGCAAAAGATGCATTATTTTTCAGAGGTATTTCGAATGGGCGCGACCGAAGTGCAGTTTCTTTCCGTGGATGGGTGCAATATCGCCTTCCGCCAGCGGGCCGGAAAGCTGCCGGGACTCGTCTGGCTCGGTGGCTACAAATCCGACATGCTGGGAACCAAGGCCGAACATCTCGACGCGTTCGCGGCGGAAACGGGCCACGCCTATCTTCGCCACGACTATTCCGGGCATGGCGAATCCGGCGGCGAATTCAAGGACGGCACGATCTCGCTGTGGCTCGCGCAAAGCCTTGAGGTGTTCCGCAATTTCAGCGTCGGGCCGCAAATACTTGTCGGCTCTTCCATGGGCGGCTGGATCGCGCTGCGCATGATCGAGGAACTGCGCAAGGCGGGCGAGGGGGATCGCGTCGCGGGCCTGGTCCTGATTGCCCCAGCCCCGGATTTTACCAGGGAACTCGTTGAACCCAGGCTTACCGACGCCCAGCGCCGCCAACTCACTGAGCGCGGCTATATGGAAGAACCGTCCGGATATTCGGACATGCCCTATTTCTACACCAAGGCCCTGTTGGATGACGGCGAGAGCAATCTCGTCCTGAAAGGCATCATCGAGACAGGCTGCCCCGTTCACATCCTGCAAGGCATGAAGGACGATGACGTGCCCTATGCACACGCGCAGAAACTCGTCGAGCATCTGCCTGCCGATGACGTCACGCTGTCACTCGTCAAGGACGGCGATCACCGGCTTTCAAGGCCGGAAGATCTCGAACTGCTGACGCGCACGGTATCGTCCATGATCGAACAGATTAAGCCGCGAGACTGACCTTCATGCGCTTTTCGGTCATCGCATCGGCAATCGTCGCCTCCGTTGTCGGCTTTGGCGGCACACTCGCCCTTATTCTCGCTGCCGCCCAGTCGCTTGGCGCATCACAGGCCGAAACCGCAAGCTGGGTCACGGCCATCTGCCTCGCGATTGCGGCTTCCAGCCTGTTTTTGAGCTGGCGATACCGCATTCCGATCATCGCCGCATGGTCCACGCCCGGCCTTGCCCTGATCGGGGCGAGCAGCGGCTTCACCATGCCGGAAGCGGTCGGCGCGTTTGTGATAACGGCCGTAGCGATCATCATAACCGGCCTGGCGAAGCCGGTCTCGAGCTTCGTATCGCGCATTCCTGCGTCCATCGCTTCGGGGATGCTGGCTGGTATCCTGCTGACTTTCGTCATCGGCGCGGCCAAGGCGCTGTCGCTCGATCCCGTGCTGGTGCTGCCGCTTGCCGCCCTTTTCTTCGTCATCCGCCTGTTCAATCCGGCTTTCGCGGTTCTGGCGGTTCTGATCATCGGCATTGCCTTTGCCTTTCTGACCGGACGCGTCGCAAACCTGCCAGCGCCCGAACTGTCAACCCTCGTCCTGATTGCGCCAGTGTTCAATCCAGGCGCGGTTGTCGGCCTTGCCGTGCCGCTCTATATCGTCACCATGGCGTCGCAGAACCTGCCGGGTTTCGCCGTGTTGCGGGCTGCCGGCTACGAGCCGCCAACGGGCGATTGCCTGCGCATAACCGGCCTCGTCTCGCTTCTTTCCGCACCATTCGGCGCGCATACGAGCAACATGGCCGCCATTTCCGCCGCCATCTGCACCGGGCATGACGCGCATCCGGATGCGGCCAAGCGCTGGCAGACCGGCCCGTGGTATGCGGCCTGTTATGGTGTCTTTGCTATTTTCGGCGCATCCCTCGTCGCGCTCTTTGCCGTATTGCCGCCCGCGCTGATCACGCTGATCGCCGGTCTTGCGCTGATCGCGCCATTCGCCAATGCGCTGACGCTGGCCATGAAAAGCGAGGAACAGAAGCTGGGAGCGGTGGTTACTTTCGCCATCACGGCCTCCGGCATCGTCGTCGCGGGCATCGGCTCGGCGTTCTGGGCGCTTCTCGTCGGATTGGCGGTGCTTGCGCTGGACCAGGCAAAAAAGCGATTCTGATTTCATCACGTTTTCTTGAAAAGCCGTAACAGGTTTCCCATGTCGAACAGAGCGGCCAATAGGGGCCGGGTTTTGACGAGGAAAACCACATGAACACTTCTGCTTTGATCCGGCCGGCATGGACGCCGGCAACCATTGCCTTGATGGTGCTCGGCTTCGTGCTTTTCTGGCCGCTTGGCCTGGCGATGCTGGCATATATCATCTGGGGCGATCGCCTTGACGGTTTCAAGCGCGATGTCAACAAGGCGACTGACGGCGTCTTCAACGGCTTCGGCCGCGCCTGTGGCCGCACGCAATTTTCCAGCAGCGGCAACGCCGCCTTCGACGAGTGGCGCGAGAAGGAGCTGGAACGTCTGGCCGAGGAGCGCCGCAAGCTTGAAGAAATGCGCGCCGACTTCGAAGCCTATGCGCGCGAGTTGCGTCGCGCCAAGGACAAGGAAGAGTTCGACCGCTTCATGAACGAGCGCAACGCCGCCCGGAAGAAGTCTTCAGGCCGCAAATCCATCCCCGGCGTGAACGACAGCGAAGGCTGATGCACCGCTTCCTTCCATAGCGTGCTGAAATCGAATGGCGCTGAAGCCTCTTCAGCGCCATTTTCATTTATCTATTCCCGAATCCACCGCGAATCGCCTAGGTTCAGCCCATGATCCTCTCCCTGTTCAAGGCCTCCCCCAAGAAAGCCTCAACACTGCAAAGCCAGCGCGACTATGCCGTCGCCGGTCGTGTGCTGCCGCTTTCGGTCGTGGAGAATCCGAGAGCGACACGGCTGACCCTGCGTATCCAGCCGGGCGGCAAGGGACTGCGCGTGACGATCCCGCCGGGGTTGCCCCCGCGTGAAGTCGATCGCTTTCTCAGCCGCCATGAGGGCTGGATCGAAACCCGCATAGCCAAGATTCCGGACCTGCCCAAGGTCCGCCCCGGAATCAGGGTTCCGGTTCGAGGTGTTCCGCATCTCATCGTCCACGAACCGGCCAGGCGCGGCACCGTGCGACAGGAAGAAAGCCCCGACGGGCCGCTTCTCGTCGTGTTCGGCGATCGGCTGCATCTCGGGCGGCGCGTTTCCGACTTCCTCAAGCGGGAAGCGAAGAAGGACATGGAGATACTGGTTGCCAGACATACGCTGGCGGTCGGGCGCAAGGCGAAGGCCATCCGCTACAAGGACACGAAAAGCCGCTGGGGCTCGTGCTCCTCCGATGGCACGCTTTCCTTCTCATGGCGCATCGCCATGGCCCCAAGACCCATCATCGACTATCTGGTGGCCCATGAAGTGGCGCATCTTCGCGAGATGAATCACGGTCCGAATTTCTGGAAGCTGTGCAAGGAGCTTTGCCCGGACACCGACCGCTGCAAGGCGTGGCTGAAACGCAATGGCAGCGCCCTTCAGGCAATCGATTTCGACTGATCCGCCATGACGATCGAAGATGCTGCCCGCCTTCTCTGGAACTACCACCGGATCGATGACAAACTATCACCCGCCGACGCGATCATTGGCCTTGGCAGCTACGATCTTCGCGTGGCGGACCGTTGCGCAGAGCTGTTTTTGCACGGCCTTGCCCCGCAACTGCTTTTCACCGGCAAATCCGGCAACTGGACGCAAGGGCTTTATCAGGCGAGCGAGGCGGAAGCCTTCGCGGAACGCGCCATCGAACTGGGCGTGCCGCGCCACTCGATCCTCATCGAGCCCCGCGCCACGAATATCGGCGAGAACATCCGCTTTTCGCGCGACATGCTGGACGACGCGAAGCGCGTCATGATCGTGACCAAGCCTCAGACACAGCGCCGCGCATTCGCCACCGTGAAAAAGCAATGGCCGGAGATCACGGCCCTCGTCACCGCACCGCAGATTGATTTTGCCGAACAGCCGACAAGGGATTATCCTGTCGCAAGGCTGATCAATGAAATGGTTGGCGACATCCAGAGGATACAAACCTATCCGGCCCGGGGGTTCCAGATCGAACAGGCCCTGCCGGAAGAGGTGATTGCGGCATATGAATTTCTCATTGGCCGTGGTTTTGACACGCATCTGGAGTAACAATCGTTTCAAATGCTCGACACAAGCGACAATTCATGCGACGTGCTACCCATGGCCCCCACAACCATTGACATCAAGATATGCGGATTGAAGACAGCTGATGCGCTGGAGACAGCGCTGGACAGCGGCGCATCCCATGTCGGCTTCATATTCTTTCCGAAAAGTCCCCGCCATCTTTCTCCGCAGGATGCAGCATCGCTGCGCGAAGCGGCTTCCGGCCGGGCAAAGACCGTGGCAGTCACCGTGGATGCCGATGACGCAACGCTGGATGACATCGTCAACACCGTGAAGCCCGATATTCTTCAACTTCACGGCAAGGAAACGCCGGAACGCGTCGCCGCGGTCAAGAAGCGATACAATCTGCCGGTGATGAAGGCGTTTTCCATTCGCGAAGCCGCCGATCTCGACGCGATCCGGCCCTATGTCGGAATTGCCGACCGGTTCCTGTTCGACGCCAAACCACCCAAAGGTTCCGACTTGCCCGGCGGAAATGGCGTTTCTTTCGACTGGACGGTATTGAGATCACTTGACGCTCATATCGATTACATGCTTTCCGGTGGATTGAATGCAGGCAATATCGCCGAGGCGCTGCAACTGACAAACGCGCCCGGCATCGATATTTCTTCCGGAGTGGAAAGCGCGCCGGGCGTCAAGGACATCGGCCTGATCGAGGATTTTTTCAAGGCAGTGCGGACGGCGACAAAAGCCGACGCAGCCTGAAACCGGATGGAGCGAATGCGGTGAACAAGCCGATGGAACCAAACTCATTCAAGACCGGCCCGGATCAGGACGGCATGTTCGGAATTTTTGGCGGACGCTTCGTCGCTGAGACGCTGATGCCGCTCATCCTCGAACTCCAGCAGGCCTATAACGACGCGAAGAACGATCCGGCGTTCAGGGCGGAGCTTCAGAACCTTTCAACCCATTATGCAGGTCGCCCGTCGAAGCTCTATTTCGCGGAAGGCCTGACGAAACATCTGGGTGGCGCGAAAATCTACTTCAAGCGCGAAGACCTGAACCACACCGGCAGCCACAAGATCAACAATTGCCTTGGGCAGATCCTGCTCGCCAGGCGCATGGGCAAGACCCGCATCATCGCCGAAACCGGCGCGGGCCAGCATGGCGTGGCGTCCGCCACCGTTGCCGCGCGCTTCGGCCTGCCTTGCGTGGTCTATATGGGGGCCACGGACGTCGAACGGCAGAAGCCCAACGTGTTCCGCATGAAACTGCTCGGTGCGGAGGTGATCCCCGTCAGCGCCGGTCACGGCACGCTGAAAGACGCCATGAACGAGGCGCTGCGGGATTGGGTGACCAATGTTGAGGACACCTACTACCTCATCGGCACCGCCGCCGGTCCGCATCCCTATCCCGAGCTCGTCCGCGACTTCCAGTCTGTAATCGGCACGGAAGCGCGCGAACAGATCATGCAGCAGGAAGGACGGCTTCCCGACACGCTCATTGCGGCGGTTGGCGGCGGCTCCAACGCGATCGGTCTCTTCCATGCCTTCCTTGACGACAAGGATGTCGAGATCATCGGCATCGAGGCGGGCGGGCGCGGCCTTGACGGAAACGAGCATTGCGCGTCCATGAATGCCGGTGCGCCGGGCGTCCTGCACGGCAACCGCACCTATCTGCTTCAGGACGCGGACGGCCAGATTCTCGAAGGCCATTCGATTTCCGCCGGTCTCGACTATCCGGGCGTCGGCCCGGAGCATAGCTGGCTGCGCGATACGGGCCGCGTCAATTATGTGCCGATCCTCGACAATGAGGCGCTGGAGGCTTTCCAGCTTACCACGCGCGTCGAAGGCATCATTCCGGCGCTTGAATCGGCCCACGCCATCGCGCACGCGATCAAGATCGCGCCTTCGATGGGCAAGGACAAGGTGATCATCGTCAACCTCTCGGGACGCGGCGACAAGGACGTCCATACTGTCGCCGGTATGCTCGGCATGGAGATCTGAGCACTGATGACTATTCAGCCGTCCGTTTCGACCGACATATACAAGCCTCGCGCCGCATGGTTCGAGGGTTTTGTCGATTGCGGACCGGCGAAGATCAAGCTCAGCATCATTCAGGCAGGCGACAAGGGCAGACTGGCCAGCGATACGCTGGCCAAAGCCAGGCAGAAAATCGCATTGGCATCCGACCGGCTTGCCGCAAGCAACCATCTGGGAGCCGGCTATGCCGTCCTGCATGAAGGCGAGCAGGGCTTGTGGCTTCTTCTCCACTGGTGGCTGGACGGCGGCATTTCTACCCAGATCGTCTGGCGATCGGACCTTCGCGGCACGATTGAATTCATCGACGCGGACCCATTGCTGATGGCCTGCGTCTGGGAACTGGGAATTATCGACTTCGAGCGTCGGGCATGGATGGAGACGGCGATGTCCGGCAAACCCGTTTCCGACTATCTGACGCGCACATTGCCACGGGGCACGGTATGACATCACGCATCGACAGAAAATTCGCAAGCCTGAAGCAAGAGGGCCGTCCGGCGCTCGTTACCTAT
This sequence comes from Phyllobacterium sp., assembly GCA_050726055.1. GTDB lineage: Bacteria > Pseudomonadota > Alphaproteobacteria > Rhizobiales > Rhizobiaceae > Phyllobacterium. The sequence goes on from JBOHIW010000011.1 coordinate 27,449, forward strand.
TTCATGGGCGGCGACCCGGATTATGAAACCTCGCTTCGCATCATGAAGGCGCTGCCCGAGGCTGGGTCCGACGTCATCGAGCTCGGCGTTCCTTTCTCCGACCCGATGGCCGATGGCCCGGCCATTCAGGCCGCCGGTCTTCGCGCGCTCAAAAAGGGGATGACGCTGGCGCGCACCCTCGAAATGGCGTCCGACTTCCGCAAGGGCGACGATACGACGCCGATCGTGCTGATGGGTTATTACAATCCCATCTACATCTATGGTGTCGAGCGCTTCCTCAAGGACGCCGTCGCATCCGGCATCGATGGGTTGATCATTGTCGACCTGCCGCCGGAAATGGACGAGGAACTGTGCATACCGGCGCTCAAGGCGGGCGTGAACTTCATCCGCCTGGCAACACCGACCACCGATGACAAGCGCCTGCCCAAGGTTCTCCAGAACACCTCCGGCTTCGTCTATTATGTCTCGATGACCGGCATCACCGGATCGGCACTTCCCGACACGTCGAAAGTGGGGACCGCCGTCAAGCGCATCAAATCCCATACCGACCTGCCGGTCTGTGTCGGTTTCGGCGTCAAGACGGCTGAGCAGGCCAAGGTGATCGGCGCGTCCGCCGATGGCGTGGTCGTGGGCACGGCCATCGTCAACGCCGTCGCCAATACCATTCGCCCCGACGGCTCCCTCGTCGCCGATCCGGCCGAGGCGGTTGCGACGATGGTGCGCGGGCTTTCCACGGGTGTTCGCGCCGCACGGCTTGCAGCGGCAGAATAGAGCGCCTACATCGACACGATGAAAAATCGGAGACAGTCATGAACTGGATCACAAATTACGTTCGGCCAAAGATCAATTCCATGCTTGGCCGGCGCGAAATGCCGGAAAATCTCTGGATCAAGGATCCGGAAACCGGGGAGATGGTTTTCCATACCGATCTGGAAAACAACCAGTGGGTCATCCCGGCATCCGGCTATCACATGCGCATTCCGGCGAAGGATCGCCTGCGCTTCTTCTTCGACGAGGGCAAGTACGAACTGCTGGAATCGCCGAAGGTGGTCACCGACCCGTTAAAGTTCCGCGATGAGAAGCGATATATCGACCGCCTGAAAGACCATCGCAGCCGAACCGGCCTCGACGATTCAATCCTGAGCGCGCTCGGCACGATTGAAGATCTTCCCATCGTCGTGACGATCCATGATTTCAACTTCATCGGCGGCACGCTTGGCATCGCTGCGGGCGAGGCCATCATCAAGGCGTTTGAAAAGGCGATCGAGCTGAAGCGCCCTCTCGTGCTGTTTTCCGCTTCTGGCGGCGCACGCATGCAGGAAGGCATTCTTTCGCTGATGCAACTGCCGCGCACCACGGTTGTTGTGGAAATGCTGAAAGAGGCTGGCCTGCCCTATATCGTCGTATTGACGAACCCGACGACGGGCGGCGTCACGGCATCCTATGCCATGCTGGGCGATATCCATATCTCCGAACCGGGCGCCCTGATCGGCTTTGCAGGCCAGCGCGTCATCGAGCAGACCGTGCGCGAAAAGTTGCCGGAAGGCTTCCAGCGCGCCGAATATCTGATGGATCACGGCATGGTCGATATGGTCGTTCCGCGTCTGGAACTGAAATCCACCATTGCGCGCATCCTCAAGATCATGACGAATACACCCCTGACCGAAGAGCCGGCGGAAATACTGGAACCCGCGCCTGAAAACGAGGCGGCGTGAGGCGATCAAGCCTCACGCGCAATGCTGGATAGCGTCCATGTCCGGATCTGAAGCCGCAAAAGAGATCGAACACCTGCTGGGATTACACCCCAAGGGCTTCGATCTGTCGCTTGGACGCGTCGAACGGCTGCTCGAGGCGCTGGGAAATCCCCATCTCAGACTGCCGCCGGTCATTCATGTGGCAGGCACAAACGGAAAGGGCTCGGCGACCGCCTTTTCCCGCGCCCTGCTCGAAGCGGCGGGCTATACGGTTCACGTTCATACATCGCCGCATCTGGTCAACTGGCACGAACGATACCGCATCGGCGCGCCGGGGGGCGGAAAGCTGGTAGCGGACGACGTTCTGGCCGATGCGGTGCGCCGCGTCGCAGCCGCCAATGGCGACCAGCCGATCACCGTCTTCGAAATCCTGACTGCCGTTACTTTCGTCCTGTTTTCCGAGCATCCTGCTAACGCCGTCATTCTGGAGGTCGGGCTGGGCGGCCGGTATGATGCAACGAACGTCATTCCGAAACCCGCCGTGTCTCTCATCATGCCGGTATCGCTCGATCATCAGGCCTATCTGGGCGACCGGGTGGAACTGATCGCGGCGGAAAAAGCCGGCATCATCAAGCCGCGTTGTCCGGTCGTGATCGGCTTTCAGGAGGAAGACGCCGCCCGCATGGTCATGGTCGAGACCGCGGAGCGCCTGCGCTGCCCCTACACCGTCTATGGTCAGGATTTCTATGCCTATGAAGAGCATGGCCGCATGGTCTACCAGGACGAAGACGGCCTGATCGATCTGCCCATGCCGCGCCTGATCGGCCGCCACCAGATCGCCAACGCCGCCGCCGCCATCATGGCGGTCCGGACCGCCGGCTTCACCATTTCCGACCACGCCATCGAAGAGACAATGACCAGCATCGAATGGCCCGCGCGCATGCAACGGCTGCAAAAAGGAAAGCTCGTCGAACTGACCGTTTCCGGTGCGGAAATCTGGCTGGATGGCGGACATAACCCCGGTGCCGGACTGGTCATCGCCGAAACCATCGCAGGGCTGGAGGACCGCTCGCCACGCCCGCTGTTTCTCATCACGGGGATGATCAATACCAAGGATCCCGTGGGTTATTTCAAGGCTTTCGCCGGAATGGCGAAGCACGTCTATACCGTGCCGATACGCTCAAGCGAGGCCGGAATTCCGAATGACCGGCTTGCCGTCGCCGCGCAGGAAGCGGGATTGTCCGCCGAGCCGGTCCATAGCGTCGCGAACGCGCTCAAGCTGCTGCGCGACAACTGGGACGATGGCCAACCGGCACCGCGCATCCTGATCGGCGGATCGCTCTATCTATGCGGCGACGTGCTGGCCGATAATGGTACGCCTCCTGAATAAGCCATGTTCAACAAAAAACCCGGCTCGATGGCCGGGTTTTTCAATTCTCGGGTCGAATCGCGTCGTTTCAGGCGGCTGAATTCTTGATCCAGTCGGACAAACGGCTCTTCGGCGCGGCACCAACGAGATTGGCGGCGATTTCGCCATCCTTGAACATCAGAAGCGTCGGGATCGAACGCACGCCGAACTGGGCGGCCAATTCCGGGTTCTCGTCGATATTGATCTTGGCGATCTTCACCTTGCCAGCCATTTCGCTCGCGATTTCCTCAAGTGCTGGCGCAATCATCTTGCACGGGCCGCACCACTCCGCCCAGAAGTCGACAACGACTGGCTCAGCAGCCTGAAGCACATCGGACTGGAAATTGCTGTTATCAATCTTGATGGTGCTCATGGGTCATCCCTTTCGAATTATGATGGCACATCATGTGGTGAAGAGTCCCCCTGCCGTCAAGCTATTGTGTGCTCAATCCAGATCAAACATATCGTGATCCGCAAGTCACAATGCCTTCCTCATGCCGGGTGCGAGAGCTTCTCCAACGCTGTTTCCATAATATCTTCGGGCACTTCGATCAGGCTGGGCGCTTCGGTGAACAGCAGCGCCGCCGCCACCTCACGATCAGGATAGAGAGGCCTGAGCAACGCGCGATAGAGCGCGAGCTGGGCGATGTAGGCGTCCGGTACGGCGTCCAGCGTGGCAGGTGGCGGGCGATTCGTTTTGTAGTCCACCACCAGAACCCGGTTTTCGGATATGGCCATGCGGTCAATCTTGCCTGAAACCGCGTGTTCCTTCGAGCCAAGCTTCAGCGTGCCCATGATGGCCAGCTCGGCCATCGAGCCTTCGGAAAAGACGGCGGCAAAGGCGCTCTCGTCAAGCACTGCGAAAACCGATTCCAGTACTCTGTCGCGCTCCCGCTCCGGCCAGTCGGAGGCTGCCCGCGCCAGATAGCGAAGCGCCGCCTCCCGCCGCTCGCCCTTCGGCACATCGGGAAGGCGCTGCAACAGCGCGTGGATGATCGTTCCCCGCCGGATGGCGAAGCCGGGACTGGCCTCCGTTTCCGCAAAGACCGGCGAGCCCAGGGCCAACGGCTTTTCATCGTCCGCCTCGATGAGCGCCGCAGCCCCCGAGGGCGAAAGCGGCCGGGGAAGGCCCGCCTCGCGCGGCAAAGGCTTGAAATAGGCGTTCGGGAACGGCTCGAAATTCTGTTCGGCGGCTTCTTTCACCGCATCGACTTCGCCATCGGCGATCTCCGAGAGGCGGTAGCGGCGCGCCGTCACGCCGGACACCGGATGGTCGATCTGCTCACTCGAATCCGCCAATCCGCCGCTGACCAGTTCGTGCCATGTCTCGGCCGCGACTTTCGAGCCGCGATAGCCGCACACGATCAGGCGGTCTTCGGCCCGCGTCATGCCCACATAGAGAAGGCGGCGATATTCCTCCTCGCTACGGTTTTTCAGGGCATCGACCAGCGATTGCGTGAAGCGTGTGCCATTGTCTTTCGTGGGCACCCAGAGAAAGCCCTTGCCACTCCATCCGGCATGGACCGGAAAATCGAATACCATCAGACGAGGGGCCTTGCTCGGCGTCCATGCGGCAGCGCCAGGATCGATCAGGAAGACGATGGGCGCTTCGAGTCCCTTTGCCGCGTGAACGGTCATGATCCGAACCTCGTCGCGGTTCTGGTCCATCTCGCGCTTGATTTCCGGGGCGGTAGCGTCGAGCGTTTCGAGAAATGCCTGCAGGCCGGGCAGGCCCGTGCGCGCTATGGCCAGCGCATAATTCTGGAACTCATCGATGACGTCGCCAGCCTCGTGGCCAAGCCGCGCCAGAAGACGCCTGCGCGCACCGCCGCGCCCAAGAATATCCGCGTAGAATTCAAAGACGGGAACCTGGTCGGCGCGACTTCGCCAATGCTGCAACGTTGCGACCACCTGCGCCGTCTTCTCATCCGTTTCGGCCAGTTTCCGAAGCCTGGCATACAGGGTTTCGCCCTTGCGGCGGGGCCAGACAGCATTGAAAAGCCTGTCATCGCTCCATGAGAAAAGCGGGCTTTTCAGGAGCGCCGCCAGCGACAGATCATCGGCCGGTTGCAGTACGAAGCGGCCAATAGACATCAGATCCTTGATCGCGATGTGACCGGTCAGCCGCAGGCGGTCCGCACCTGCGACCGGTATATTGAGATTCTTGAGCGCGCGCGACAGGGCTGGCATGAACTTGTCGCGCTTGCGGACCAGCACCATGACGTCTTTCGCCTCGATCCGCCGCCGCTGGCCATGAATGATCTCGCCCGAGCGAAGCCAATGCTGGATCGTGCGGGAGATATGATCGGCGAGGCGAACAGCCGGAGCCTGAAGCTGATCGACAGGCTTTCGCCAGTCCTCCTCTTCCTCGACGGTTTCGGATGCGAGGACATCCCAGATTTCCACCTCGCCCGGATCGGCGCTGCGGATCGCATCGTGAACCGTCTCGCCGCCCATGCCGCGATAGGCGGCGGGCTGGCTGAAAACCTTGTCGACAGCGGAAAGAACATCCCCCGTCGAGCGAAAGGAGAAGTTGAGCTTCACATTCTCGAAGGTCAACTCGGCATCTTCGGCCTTGCTTCTGGTCGCGCGCCCGACGCCTGCGAATTCTTCGGGCAAAGCGCCCTGGAACGAATAGATCGACTGCTTTTCATCCCCCACCGCAAAAAGCGTGCGGCGCACGTTGCGCGCGCCGGTGCCGGAGAAAAACTCTTCCGAGAGCGCGCGGATCACGTTCCATTGGCCGGGGCTCGTATCCTGCGCCTCATCGACGAGAATATGGTCTATGCCCTTGTCGAGCTTGTATTGTACCCACGGGCCGACATCCTGCCGCGCAAGCAACGTCGCGGTCCGCGCGATCAGATCGTCGAAATCGAGCAGCCCACGGGCGCGCTTCATCTTCTGATAGCGCGACAACAGATCATCGAGCAGGACGAAAGCAGACAGATTGAGACCGATCAGCCTGTATTGCTTCAGCCGGTCGAGCGTTTCGAAGACACGCAACGCCACGCGATCAAAAGTGTCGGCGAAATCCGGTAGCAGATCGGCGACGGCCTTGGATGATATATAGCTTCCCGATTTCGGTTCGCCCGTCGCTTTCAGAAAGGCGGCGCGCAGGATATCCTCCCGCTGGCCAATCGGCGCCGTCTTCATGACGCGAAGCTGAAGCGCGAAATCCTGTGCGCGGGCTGCACCTTTCGAAATGGCAAGAAGCCGGTTGAGAACGGCATCGGGAAACTCCGGGAGCGGCCAGACGTCGGACAGAAGCTCATCTTCCGTTTCATCACCGATGAAGCCAAAGGCCCGATAGAGCGCCGCTCCGCGCTGTTCGCCGGTTCCGGCTTCGTGCAGGAAAGCCAGCAACTCCTGCCGCTTGTTGATGGCTTCGTCGAAAAGCGCCTGCAAGCCGGACTCTCCTGCGACAGAAAGCACGCGGTCAAATGCGGTCTTGATCGCCGGATCAGAGCCGATCAATGCCGTTTCCAACACCTGCCGGCGTGCTTCGCCAACCAGCGCGCCCTGCATCAAATCGTCCATCAGCTCGAAATGGCCAGCGATATTGGCTTCGAGCGGAAACTGATGCAGGATCGCTTCGCAGAAGGCGTGGATGGTCTGGATTTTCAGACCGCCCGGCGTTTCCAGCGCGCGCGCGAAGAGGCGGCGCGCCTGCGCAAGCCGCCGAGCGTCGGGGCGGACGCGTTCCAGCTTTTCGAGTGTTTCCGCAAGCTTTTCGTCGGACAGGGTGGCCCATTCCGAGAGGCGCGCGAAGACGCGGTTCTGCATCACGGCAGCGGCGGCCTTGGTGTAGGTGAGGCACAGGATTTTCGACGGTTCCGTGCCGTTCAGCAGTAGCCGGATCACGCGTTCGGTCAGCACATGGGTCTTGCCCGAACCGGCATTGGCCGAAACCCAGACGGAATCGCCGGGGTTGGCCGCCTTCTTCTGCGCGTCGAGCGTTTCCTGGGGAATGATGAAATTCTTCTTCCCGCTCATTCGCCGCCCTCGCTGTCATCCTCGCCATTGCCGGCGGACCATTCCAGAACACGCGCCAGATGATCGTAGTCGCCCGTAACATCCCCTTCCTTGAAAGGCATGGCACGGGAGAGGTAGCCGCGGTGCGGGTCGTTGTAGAGGGTCAACAATTCGTTGAGCTTCCGCCAGCTTTCCTCACCAAGTTCGAAGGCAGTCTTTTCGCTTCCCTGTATCTTGAGAATCGATTCCGGCTTCACATCGCCATTTGTCTTCAAACGGACATAGAGAAGTTCCGAAGCCCGTGTCTGGGGAACGTCCTTGAATGCGCCGCGCGCGAGCAGGGCCGCTTCCAACGAGAGCTGTGGCGAGAGCAACAGGTGCGCCTGCTTTTTTGACGGGTTTGAGCCGGTCTTGAAATCGATGATTTCCGCCGTTCCATCCGGCATCAGATCGATCCGGTCCGCCCGGCCGGAAAGCACAACGCCGGTTTCGTCCACCGCAATGGCGTTGGCCTTGATTTCAGAATGGCGGGTTACGGGCCTACGGTTATTCTCCCAATCGAGAAATTCCGGCACCATCTTCATGAAACGCGGCCACCAGACGGCTTCGATTTCGGGGGGTAGGGCCACCGCATCGAAGAATTCCCGCCCGATGCGGACCAGTTCCGTTGCGGCCATGGGCGACGCCGGATCGGTTCCGGACTGCGTGAAAGCATCCAGAATATCGTGAAACAGAGAGCCACGTTCCGCCGCTGCCGGATCGCGGATAAGCGGCTCCAGCGGTTTCAGGCCGAGAATCCGCTTGGCGAAAATCGCATAAGGGTCACGCCGGAGCGTCTCGATTTCCGTGACGGAGAATCTTTTGGGCCGCGCCTCCAGCGGTGGAACCGGTTGGGGCCGTTCGATGAATTTCTCGTCCGGTGCGTCGTCAATTTGCCGCGCCCATTGCAGATAGCGCTGGCCGCGCATCCGCAGAGCCTCGGTCTGGTCCTTGCCAAGCACGGTTTCCAGCCGTTGCAGCCAGCGGGACGCAACCGTCGGCGCATTGTCGGCTTTCTGCGCCCGCGTCAGGATCACATGGTCCATGCCAAGCGCCATCTGGAAATCATGCGCCGCGAGGCCTATTCGCCGTTCGGGTGGCTCAAGGCTGATCGCGGATTTCATGGGTCGCGACATGAACGGATCGTTGCGGGTCTTGCCCGGCCAGGATCCCTCGTTCAAACCGCCAATCACGATGGTATCGACCGTCTGGAGACGCGCCTCCAGCGCGCCCCAGATGAACAGGCGGGGGTGCCCGCCGATACGCGGCTTCACCGTTTCTGAGCCGATCAGAGCCTCCACCATCGCGGGCCATTCCGCAATATCGAAACGAAGGTCCGACTCGGCGGAAACCAGATTGCGCAGAACCGATGCCAGCTTCTCTCCCGGTTCGCCGGAATAAAATGCCGCCAGGCTGCCGCTTTCATCGCGGGCGAGATTCTCCAGCGCCTCAACGCTTGCCCGAACCATCGTCGCGACATTGACTGCGCCCGCGGCGTCTTCCAGCAAATCCGTCAACGGGTTCAGCGCTTCCGAAAGGATCGAGCAAAGCTGTCTGGCCTGCTCGATATCATCCGGGGAAACAACGTCAAACCACGCGGGTTCGTATTTCAGTTTCGCATTGTCCTCGACGCGCCTGTCAAAGAACGCGGCCAGATTGCCGATGGTTACGCGTCCTGTGCCGCCGCGCAGCGCGACGAGTTCCATCACTTCCGCAAAGTGCCGCACGCGGGAGCGCGCCATGCCCAGACAGGTCATGGGATGTTTGACGAGCGCAAGCAATGCAACGGGATCGCCGGGATTGAAAATGCTCTCCAGCATGAGCCGGAACAGGGTTGCCGGTTGCGTGTCGCCGAGCGGTCTGCCACCGGAATCATCCGCTTCGATGTTAAACCGCGCCAGTTCCGCCGAAACACGTCGCGCCAGCCCGCGGTCAGCCGTCACCAGCGCCGCTGTCTTTTCAGGGTCCTCGATCGCATGGCGCAGCGCAATGGCGACCGCCAGCGCTTCTTCCCGTTCACTCGCCGCCTCGATGAGATCGATCCCCGCGACCGCATCCGCCTGCTGCGCATCATCCTGCGCGAACATCGCCCAGGCCTCGGTGGTTTCGGCCGGGCGCAAGGCTTCCGAGACGATTTTTTCGCGATAACGCCCAGGCACGGAGATTTTGCCGGGATGCGGTATATCCTGCCGCAGAATGCCGATACGGCCGATGAGTTTTTTCAAGCCATATTGTGGATGGCCGAATATAGACGGGTGATCGTCCGGCTCGTCGAGCGTCTGCCATGCCTCGTCGTCCAGATCGCGATCAAGTCCGGGCAGGATGACCGCGCCGAGCGGCAGCTTTGCAATGACGGAAATCAGTTCCGCCGTCGCCGGAATCGAGCCGGTGGAACCAGCTGCAATGACCGGACCCGCAGGCGGATTGCGCCGCAAGCGCTCAGCCTCGCGCAGGATCAGGCTGTTGCGATGCGCAGCCGGGCTGGACCAGTCGCGCTCGGCCAGAATCTGCGGCCATAGGCTGGTCACGATGCTGAGAAAACCATGCGTGACCTGCCACCAGTTCGGCAATTCTTCAAAGATCACCGATGACAGGCTGTCCCAGCCCAGACCTTCCGTCTCCACCTGATCCATGAGATCCGCGAGATCGCGCGCCAGCCAGATCGCATCAGCAACGGTTGCCGGAACCGCCACATCCTCATTGCCAAAAAGCGCCAGCACATGCTGGGGAAGTCGCGCCCGCCACGGCTGCACCAGTTCGGCGAGGAGCAGGAGCCGCTCCACGGAGCCGATGGGCGGCGCGAGATCGAGGCTGTCCGCCGAGGCGGTATCGAACAGTGCCGCATCCTCGTCGAAATCGCCGAGCGGGCGAATGGAAGGAAGGATCGCCGAGCGGGCCGGGTTCATTTCCACCAGCAGTGAGCGCAACGTCCGCGCCGCGCGGCGGGTGGGTACGTAGATCGTGGCGCGCGCCAACGCCGCCGGATCGTCGGCCTTTGCTGAAAAGCCGGGAACCAGACGGCCGGAAAGCAGTTCATCAACAAGCGTCGGCAGGAAAGCTGCCCCCGGCGCTATGGATAAGACCCGTGGCCGCGTGTTCCCCATTCCGCTTCCTAGGCCGCCACGACAGCGGAAATCGTGGCCTCTGCCTCGCTGATGGCTTCCGGCGTTCCGACGGTCAGCCAATGTCCGTCCAGGACCATTCCGGAAAGACGGCCACAGGCGATGGCCCGGTCGAAATAGATATTGAGCGAACCGGGCTCTATCACTGAACCCTCGAAAATCGCCGGATTGATGATAGCAGCACCGGCATAGATGAGGGCCGGAACATCGCGCCCGGCGAGCCGCGCCAGCCTGCCTGCCGCATCCATCGTGAAGTCGCCGCGCCCGGTATAGCCGGTGGCGCGTTCGGGCGCCGTGAGCATCAACAGGATATCCATGCGCTCCGGGTTCCAGCAATCGGCAAGCATGGCGAGATTGGGCTTGCCGCGCTCAATCCAGAACGTATCGGAATTGATGATGTAGAAGGGTTCCTGCCCGAGCGCCGGTAGGGCCTTGACGATGCCGCCCGCCGATTCCAGCAGCAGGTCGCGCTCGTCCGAAATGGTGATGGCCGGTGTCTTGCGACCGGCGAGATGAGCTTCCACCTGATCGGCGAGGTAATGCACATTCACCACCGCGCGCTCAACGCCCGCCTCGGCCAGCGAATCCAGCCCCCAATCGATCAGCGGCTTGCCGGCGACAGGCACCAGCGGCTTCGGGATCGTATCGGTAACCGGCCGCATCCGCTTGCCCAAGCCAGCGGCAAGAACCATCGCGATCTTCGGTGGCTTCATGCTGCCCGTCATTTCAACTGTCCTTTCCGATTGAAACGCCCGCTTCCCTGAACCAGCGGTCGAGCGGTTCGAGTGCCGGATGTTCCAATGCGCGCGCCAGATAATCCCTGATGCGCGGCAGATGTTTCAGATATTGCGGCTTTCCATCGCGCTGGTCCAGCCGAACGAAAATGCCGAGGATCTTGGACGTTCGTTGCGCCGCCATGATGGCATAGGCCTGCAAAAATGCGTCGCGGTCGAAAGGTTGCGAGCGCGCCGCACAATAAGCCCCGACCAGCGCCGCCTCCAGCTCCCGGCTGATCGTAACGCGCGCATCCAGGGCCAGCGACGCAACATCATAGGCCGCAGGACCGATCATCGCATCCTGAAAATCGATGAGCCCGAGGCGGTCATTGCCTTGCGCGTCCTGCCGCCAGATCAGGTTCGGCGAATGATAGTCGCGCAGAAGAATACTGGTTTCCGCCGATTGCAGACTGTCAAAAACCGAACCCCACGCAGCGGCGTAGGATGCCTGCAACGCGGGCTCCATCGGCTTTCCCGTCACCCATGGCACATACCATTCGCAAAGCAGATCGGCCTCGACAAGCATGGCCTCCCGGTCGAACCCGTGGATCGTATGCATGACGCCCGGCGCCACCTCCACCCGGTCCGGCCAGTGCACTTCGTGCATCCGCGCAAGCAGCCTTGCGGCTTCGGCGTAGCGATCGGGAACAGGTTTGCCCGCCTCATCGGTCACAAGCCCGTCGCCGAGATGTTCAATCAGCAGAATACCGGCGTCGAGATCCTGCGCATGGATTTCCGGGGCGCGAAAGCCCCGCTCCCGAAGCAGGCGGTCCACCGCGACAAAGGCGGATACCCTATCGGAGAGATGCGCGATGCGCCGATATGATCTGCCGTCGCGTGTCAGCGGGCCGTTCCGCTGCTCCGGCGCGTTCATCAGGATAAGTGGTTCACCGCGTCCGGCATCGACGGTTTCATACGTGCGAACGGAGGCGTCACCCAACAGGAAGCGCCGCCGCGCCCCGCGGTAGCCGGACCGATCCAGAAATGCGCGGATTTGCAAGCTGCGTTCTAGCCGCGCCAGCAGTTCCCCGGCGCCCGAAAGCCGGGCCACCCGTCCGTTGCCCTCGTGATGCAGGGTAACGGAGAGGGACGGGGCGGGAAGCTCGCCAGCACCTTGCTCCGGCCATTCAACGATGACAATCCCGTCGTCGAGCGCTTCCTCCAGCCCCAGCTCATCGATCTCTTCGGGGGAAGAGATGCGATAGAGGTCGACGTGACTGACGGGCAATCGCAGCTCGGGATAGCTCTGAACCAGAGTGAATGTCGGGCTCGGCACGTCAAGGCGCTCGTCATCGGCGATCGATCGGATAAAGGCGCGCGCCAGCGTGGATTTTCCGGCTCCGAGATCGCCGGACAGAAACACCAGATCTCCCTTTGCAACCGCTAAAGCCAGATCCTCGCCCAATTGCGCGGTTTCGGCTTCGCTCGCCAGCGCCAATTCACTCATGACAGGCCGTCCGCGCTATTCCGCTGCTTCACGGAAAGGCTCTATTTCCTGCGGGAAGCGGCAGGTCACAGTCGTGCCCTTGCCGGGTCCTGTATCGATCTGCACCGTGCCGCCATGTAGCTCGACGAAACCCTTCACGATGGAAAGCCCGAGGCCAGCGCCGCGCCTGCGGCCGCCATTGGTATGCGACTCGAACCGCTTGAAGGCGCTATCAAGAACGTCCTGCGGAATTCCCGGCCCATCATCATGGACGGAGAAGGCGGTGAAGGCCGGTTCCTGCCATGAGCGCAGACGGATCGTGCTGCCTTCCGGCGCATAGCTGGCCGCATTGCTCAGAAGATTGAACAGCACCTGCTTCACGCGGCTGACATCGGCACGGAACACGCCGCTCGTCGTTTCGACCGCCAGATCGATATGAAGTTCCCTCAGCCGGTCCGCGATTTTTTCAGCGGCGGCATCCATCGTGTCTGCAATCGGAACATCGCTGATATCGAGTTCCATGATTCCGGCATCCACCGTCGCCAGATCGAGAATGTCGTTGACGATGGTCAGCAGGACGGATGACGACGTGCTGATATGGTCGAGATACTCGCGCTGCTTCAGGTTCAGGTCGCCGGTGGAAGGCGTGCGCAGCAACTCGGTGAACCCGATGATATTGGTCAGCGGCGACCGCAATTCATAGGATACGTGCTGGACGAAATCATTCTTGAGATGATCGGCAAGTTCCAGCGCCTCGTTCTTCTCGGTCAGCGCGCGCTCGACCAGAACACTGTCCGTCACATCCACGAAGGTCAGCATCGTCTGGCCATTCGGCAGCGGAACAAGCGCATAGGACAGGATCGATCCTGCGGACAGCTCAACCTGCCCGGACACGGCATCGCGCTTGTCATTGAAGCCGGTGACCGTGGTCACGAAAGTTTCCCAGTGGTGAGCATCGGAAACCGGTTCGCAGGCCGCGCGAATATTCGAGATATGCTGGCCCTCGATCACCATCTCGGGCGAAAGCTTCCACAGGGTGGCGAACGCCTGATTGGACAGACGGATGCGGCCATCCGAACCGAAAACGGCAACGCCTTCCACAAGATTGTCGAGCGTCTGCCCCTGAACCTTGATGAGCGTGTTGTAACGGCCCTCAAGATCGAATTTTTCCGTGAGATTCTCGAAAATCCATGTCACGCCACCCTTGGGATGCGGGTTGGCAATGACGCGGATCGTGCGCCTGTCCGGAAGATACCACCAATGCTCCTCGGGCTCCACGGCCCGGTAGGCAGAGAGCATCGACTCTTTCCAGCGGCGCCATTCGGGCTGCTCCGGCAGCTTGCCGTCGCTGCGCAGGCGGTCGAGCAGCATGGGATTGTTCGGCCGGCTGTCCAGAAATGCCGGTTCGAGATCCCAGAGCTTGGCAAATGCCTGATTGAAGAATTGCAGGCGCATATCGGGATCGAAAATCGCCACCGCCGTGTTCAATTGATCGAGCGTATCGGAATGGCTGAGCACCGTCCGCTCAAATTCCTCACGAACCTGCTCGATATCGCTGATGTCGGCGGCGAGACCGGCCGAACCGCCTTCGCCCGCCACGTCCGTGACCGTAAACATATGCCTGTCGCCCTCGATGACGGTCGAGAGGCGGTCATTGAAACGATTCTGGACGGCCTTGTCGCGCTCGATGCGCTGGCGCGCCTGCGATCCGAAAAGCTCGCGGTTTTCCGCAAGAACAATATGCGGATCACTGGCTTCGACGGCTTTGGCGTAAGCGGCGTTGACCCAGTTCAGGCGGGTTTCCAGATCGCGCGTCCAGACCGGCATGTCGACGGCGTTCAGGAGATTGCGCAGGGTGGAGAGCGCCTCGCCAAGCTGGCGGTTTTCCGCCTTGAGCAGCGCATGATTGGCCTGCAACTCCCCGAGATTGACAAAACGTGCGACCGCATAGGCCCCGGTAGACCGGCCCTGAACCTCCAGCGGAATGCCCCTGACGGTTTCCACTACCAGATCGAATGCCTGCGCCTTGTCGCGCAGCGCGCTCAAGGCCCGCTCCAGCCCCGCGACGGAATCGACCCGCAACCAGCGTCCGAAAGCGAGGAACGTCGCACGGTCCGCCGGGGCTCCGGTTTCGTCGGGCAACGCCCCGATAACCGACGGGCGGGTTTCCGTTCCGTTCCAGACGATGACACGCTGGTCCTTCATGTTCAGGAGCGCGTCGTTTCGTTGCATGGCAGCGTTCAATTCGGCCACCTTGTCACGAAGGATCTGGTTTTCGCTGGAAATCTTGCCGCGTTCGCGGATCAGCCAGCCTGCCGAGAGCAGGGCCGCCCCCATGGCGCCGAGGAACATGGCGAACTGGATGATCTCGAATGTCCCGACGCTGACGCCGAAGGGGGTCGCGATCCTGCCGAACGGCTCGTCCGCACCCTGGGCCATGGCCAGGTTCGCCGGCATGAGCGCACACGCCGCCACAGCCGTCTTCAGAGCCGCCTTCAATCTGTTCAGCACGTTTGCTTTCCGCATCGGATGCCGCCCTTCCGCCTGGTCAGCCATTTTCATTTCACATCCAGCCGGTGTTGCGGAGTTGTCTTGCCGACGCCCGATACGAAGCCTTCGCTTGGCATGTCGTGATTTTCCTCTCGCAGCCTCGTCAGCCGGGTTCATTCCGCTGTCAGCCTGTTTGTGCTCCGAACTCGTTGAACAAGGGACATAACGAATCACCATCACAATACCCGCAAGGCGAATCGCCGTGAAGAAGGCGCGGCGCAAAAAGAAAGGCCGAGCGAAAGTCAATCGATCGGCCACAATATGTTGTGAGTGATTTAGGTATGGTTAATATCTGTAGTGTTCCGACTTGTACGGCCCCTGCGGCGTGACGCCGATATAAGCGGCCTGTTCTTCCGAAAGCTCCGTCAGCTTCGCGCCGAGCTTGGCCAGATGGAGCCTTGCAACCTTCTCGTCGAGCCTCTTTGGCAGGACGTAAACTTCGTTCTTGTAGTTTTCGCCGCGCGTGAACAACTCGATCTGCGCCAGCGTCTGGTTGGTGAACGATGCGGACATGACAAAGCTCGGATGGCCCGTGGCATTGCCCAGATTGAGGAGGCGTCCTTCGGAAAGCAGGATCAGGCGCTTGCCGTCGGCGAACTCGATAAGGTCGACCTGTGGCTTGACATTGGTCCACTTCAGGTTGCGCAACGCCGCGATCTGAATCTCGTTGTCGAAGTGACCGATATTTCCGACGATGCACATGTCTTTCATCTTGCGCATGTGATCGAGCGTGATGACGTCCTTGTTGCCCGTGGTAGTGATGACGATGTCGGCCGTCGGGGCCGCATCATCGAGCGTTACCACCTCGAAGCCGTCCATCGCGGCTTGAAGCGCGCAGATCGGATCCACCTCCGTGACCCTGACGCGAGCGCCAGCCCCCAGAAGCGACTGGGCGGAACCCTTGCCCACATCGCCATAGCCGCAAACCACGGCGACCTTGCCCGCCATCATGACGTCGGTGCCGCGACGAATGCCATCGACCAGCGATTCCTTGCAGCCATATTTATTGTCGAATTTCGACTTGGTGACGGAATCGTTGACGTTGATCGCCGGGAACGGCAGCAAGCCCTTTTTCTGCAACTGATAGAGGCGATTGACGCCCGTAGTGGTTTCTTCGGTCACGCCCTTGATCGCATCACGCTGCGCAGTGAAGAAGCCCGGCGTCGCGGCCATGCGCTTCTTGATCTGGGCGAAAAGGATTTCCTCTTCCTCATTGCCCGGATTGGAGAGCACGTCCTCGCCAGCTTCCGCGCGCGCGCCAATGAGAATATACATGGTGGCGTCGCCGCCATCGTCGAGAATCATGTTGGAAGGCTTGCCATCGGCCCACTGGAAGATCTGGTCGGTATATTCCCAGTATTCCTCGAGCGACTCGCCCTTGATCGCAAAAACAGGCGTGCCGGTTGCGGCGATTGCAGCGGCGGCATGATCCTGCGTCGAGAAAATATTGCAGGATGCCCAACGGACATCGGCGCCCAGTTCCTTCAGCGTCTCGATGAGAACCGCAGTCTGGATCGTCATGTGAAGCGAACCGGTGATCCGCGCGCCCTTCAGGGGCTTCGACGCTCCGAATTCCTCGCGGCAGGCCATGAGGCCCGGCATTTCGGTTTCGGCAATGATGATTTCCGTACGACCCCAATCGGCCAGACCAAGATCCTTGACAACAAAATCCTGCTTCGCGCTCATATGCGGCACTCCAGTTTCCGTTTGATACCTCTCGCAACTGCGCCGCTTCTTGCCGGGCGCAGCCCAAATTTCCCGCCCTGACTAACAGATCGAGGTGGCTGGCACAATGGGATATAAAGAAATCTTTATGCGTGCATATCGCGCACCGGGCAGATGGCGCTATTCTTCCTCGCCAAACCGGTCGGCGACGAGGGTGGCGAGGGCATCGAGAATTTCCTCGGCCTGCGGCCCCGAAGCGCTGACATTGATGCAGCAGCCGGGCGATGCGGCCAGCATCATCAGGCCCATGATCGACGTGCCGCCGACGGTCATGCCGTCCTTCTCGACCTGCACATGGGCATTGTATCCATCGACCATCTGCACGAATTTGGCCGACGCCCGAGCATGCAGCCCACGCCTGTTCACGATCTCGAAAGAACGGCTGATTGCCGTGTTCTTGTCAAAGCTGCCCGTGACATCTGCTGAAAGACGCATCTTGCGTATTACTTTCCGGTGAGAACCTGACTGGCCACATTGATATATTTGCGCCCCGCATCCTGCGCCTCACGCAGCGACAACTCCATGTCGTCAGTGACGCGAACGCTCGACAGCTTGATCAGCATCGGCAGATTGACACCCGCGATCACCTCGACGCGACCGGCCTCCATCACCGAGATGGCAAGATTGGAGGGCGTACCTCCGAACATGTCCGTGAGGATGATAACCCCGGTGCCGCTGTCTGCGCGCGCAACCGCCTCGACAATATCGCGGCGACGCTGCTCCATATCGTCATCAGCGCCAATACATACGGTTTCAAAATTGTGCTGGGGGCCGACAACATGCTCGACTGCATGATGGAACTCTTCAGCCAAATTTCCGTGCGTCACAAGCACGAGTCCAATCATTATGAAACTGCTCCCGTCGCGCTGACCCAACACCCCTGGGTCTTTGAAAGCGCCTGATTATCGTCTCTTGTGGCCTCGTTCGGCAGGGCCGCCATTCTGTAAGCGCTCCCAACCGATGGCAAGGGAAAAATAACGCGGCTCAACTGATGCCCCGCATACTCTTACAACCACGTTAAAAAGGGTCACTTTCGCCGGTCAATACGATAGTGCGCCGCGCAAGGCAAGCCATTCACCACTCCAGCGATGCGGGCCAGCGGGTTCGGAAAAGGCAGGATTCGATTGCACGGCACGCGGCATTGATTTCCCCCGCAGGCAGATCCAGGCAATGGATGTTCAGGCCCTCGACGTCGAAACCGCCCTCACCGGGATAGCGAAGCGAATGCCCCGGCTCGACGAGACGCGCAACCAGATGGATAACCGCCGAAGGCTCGTTCGGCAACGCAAACAGACCCGCGCCCCGAATTTCGATGCCACCCTTGAGCGTTTCCGGCGCGGAGCAGAGAAGCCGTCCGCCGGCGCGGTGGATCAGGCACTGGTCATCCGAAACAAGGGCGGCAAAGCGGCCAGCCCACCCGGCCCGGTCCACAAGGGAAGACGCGATCGCCGATTTTCCGCTTCCCGAAGGTCCAAGAAGCAGCGCTCCCCGATCGCCGACAACCAGAGCAGTGGCATGGAGGAGGGCTTTTTCTGTCGCAGGCATGTTCATTCCGCCGGAAGCTCGACGACGAAGCGCGCGCCCAGCACCTTCTCCGGATCGTCCACCTTAACGATATTTTCGGCCGTCAAAGTGCCGCCATGAGCCTCCACGATCTGCCTGCTGATCGAAAGGCCAAGGCCGGAATTCTGCCCGAAGGCTTCGCCAGCCGGGCGATCCGTGTAGAAGCGCTCGAAGATATGCTCGATGTCATCCGCACGGATACCTGGCCCGTTGTCTTCGATCAGCATACGGATGCGATGGCCCGATCCCTCCAGCGTGACCGTGATCTTGCCGGTCTTGTCCGCAACGAAGGAGCGGGCGTTTTCAACGAGGTTGGAAACAACCTGTCCCAATCGCAGATCATGCCCCGAGACGAAGAAGCCCTTGCGCCCCGCAGGCAGCTTGCCGATTTTCAGTTCTATCGCCACATCCTTGTTGCGATGCACGCCTTCCGCAGCCGAAACCAGATTGCCCAGCAGGGCTTTCAGATCGACCCGCGCCGCATCCTGACGGGCAAGCTCGGCATCCAGCCTTGATGCATCCGAAATGTCGGTAATCAGCCGGTCGAGCCGCCTGACGTCATGCTGGATGATATCCATCAGGCGCTGACGGGACGTCTCGTTCCTGGCCAGCGGCAGGGTTTCCACGGCGCTCCGCAGCGACGTCAATGGATTTTTCAGCTCATGGCTGACGTCGGCGGCGAAGCTTTCGATGGCGTCGATCCGCGCGTAAAGCGAATTGGTCATGTCGCGAAGCGCGGTGGACAAATTGCCGATCTCGTCCTGACGGTCGGAGAAATCCGGGATCTCCTCACGGTTTTTCACACCCCGGCGAACCCGCACGGCAGCCGCAGCCAACCGTCGCAGAGGATTGGCAATCGTCGACGCAAGCAGCATGGAGAGGATCGCCATGACCGAGGCGGCGACGGCAAAAACGCGGAAAATGGCGTAACGCTCGCTTTGAACGATCTTGTCGATTTCTCCGCCTTCGGTCGACAGGAGCAGGACGCCGAGCACCGCACGGAACCGCTGAACCGGCACGGCGACGGAAACAACGAGCTCGCCCTGCTCCGTCATGCGCACGATGGTCGCCGGTTGGCCCGTCAGGGCCTTCATGAGTTCCGGATAGGAAGAACCATTCCCGCCCGGCTGCTCCTGATAAATCGGCAGGTCGCTACGCCGGAAAAACCGCGTGATGGCCTTGTTGATCCATTCGAGAATACCCGTCCGCTCTTCCTCGATGGAGGGGAGGTCGAACCGCAGCACCTGGCCTCGCGAGTAAAGATGGCGCGAATCCAAGAGCAGGTTGGCATCACGGTCGTAGATGCGGGCGCGGGTGCTGGTTGGCGAAATCAGCCGTCTCAACACCGGCGCAACGCGCTCTGGATTGATCGGAAAGTCGAGATTGTCGAAAATGTCGCCCGTCGGCGCGAGGCTTTCACCTGCCTGCAACTCCAGCAATTTTTCCGGATCGATCGTGATCGAGTTCGTATCGACCGTCGCGGATGCGGCAATTGCGCCTGCGATAATTTCGCCCTGCGTCATCAGGCTTTCGACACGCGCATCGATCAGCCCGTCGCGAAACTGGTTGAGATACATGATCCCCAGAACCAGAACGCCCAGTCCGGTGAGATTCAGGAACAGGATACGGCGCGTCAGGCTTGAAAACACATAGTGCCCCAGAAAGCGGCGCAATGGCGTCATGATACCGGACCGGGCCTTGCGGCGACGGCTTTTCGGCCTGGCAATCGTTCTGCTTTCTGCTTCTGCTACCATATTCAGCCCCGGAGCATGAACCGGAAAGACATCTTCCCGCCACTGGAGCGGCACCTGCTTCCCGAAAATCGAAGCTGCCGCTCTTTTCTTTTGTTCGAACACCGGTTCTCTCCCGAAACAGATTCCCGTTCTCGGGCCCGATGCTCCATCATACTCCAACTCCGCCGCAATTGCGCATTCAACTCTCTCATGTGTTTCATGCGCAGGACGTGAAGGGCTATCTCCTACATCTCACGGAATCGATAACCGACGCCGTACAGGGTTTCGATCATATCGAAGTCGTCATCGACAACCTTGAACTTCTTGCGCAGGCGCTTGATGTGGCTATCGATGGTGCGATCGTCAACATAAACTTGTTCATCATAGGCCGCATCCATGAGCGCATCGCGGCTCTTGACCACACCCGGACGCTGGGCCAGCGAGTGCAGAATGAGGAATTCGGTCACCGTCAGCGTAACCGGCTCGCCCTTCCATGTGCAGGTGTGCCGTTCCTGATCCATCACAAGCTGGCCGCGTTCCAGCGACTTCGTTTGCGGTCCGTTCGGCTTCACGCCGCCCTCGCGGGCCGCCACGCGCCGCAGCACGGCCTTGACCCGCTCGACGAGCAGGCGCTGGGAAAACGGCTTCGTGATGAAATCGTCAGCGCCCATCTTCAGGCCGAACAATTCGTCGATTTCATCATCCTTGGAGGTCAGGAAGATGACGGGGAGGTCGGACTTCTGGCGCAAGCGCCGAAGCAGCTCCATCCCGTCCATGCGCGGCATCTTGATATCGAAAATAGCCAGATTGGGCGGACGCGCCGCGAGACCGTCCAGCGCCGAGGCGCCATCCGTGTAGGTCTCGACACGGTAGCCTTCCGATTCCAGAGCGATTGAAACCGACGTCAGAATGTTGCGATCGTCATCGACGAGCGCAATGGTTTGCATCGCTGGTATTTCCCTCATACTCCGCTTCCCTTGCCGTTGAATATACTGCGCTTGTGCAGGACAAATTGGGTACAAAATGTGGCACAGATCCCTTTCATTGTCACTCACGCATCTGCCAGCCCGATGAGATCGAGAGTTTCACGCCTTCTCCGGCCACCAGAAGTATATTGTTCACAATGACGCACTTTTAAACGATTTAGATTTTTCTGAATTTTTTAAATCGATTAAATATTTGATATTCCTTGCCTTTTCTGATTGTCACCAGCACAGTTCATTCGTCAGGGAAAATCCCGGGGCGGATGGCTCATTGCAACCTGCAACAGTTTCAAAATAGCGGAGTCACTATGAAAGAGATCGGAACCCGGAACGCAGCGTGCGCTATCGGCACCTCTGGATTGAAGGAGCTTTCCGCTGTCTATTACAATTTTGGCGAAGCTGAACTCTATGAAGAAGCGATCCGGCGCGGCGAAGCGCAATTGACCGACAAGGGCGCGCTTGTCGCGCGGACGGGTCAGCATACCGGCCGGTCGGCAAAGGATAAATTCGTCGTCCGCGACGCCAGCACCGAACCGCATGTCTGGTGGGACAACAACAAGCCGATGGAGCCCGAGGCTTTCGAACGGCTCTATGCGGATTTCATCGAGCACGCCAAGGGCAAGGAACTCTTCGTACAGGATCTGGTGGGCGGCGCCGATGCCGACAACAGCCTGAAAACCCGCGTCGTTACGGAATATGCCTGGCATTCGCTATTCATTCGCAACCTGCTGATCCGTCCGGACAGGGCAGATCTGGCCGGCTTCGTTCCACAGATGACGATCATCGACCTGCCGTCGTTCCGGGCCGATCCAGCCCGTCACGGCTGCCGCACCGAAACCGTCATCGCGGTCGACCTGACACGGTTGATCGTCCTGATCGGCGGCACGTCCTATGCGGGCGAGATGAAGAAGTCAGTCTTCACGGCGCTCAACTACATCCTGCCGGGCAAGAACGTCATGCCCATGCACTGCTCGGCCAATGAAGGCCCGAACGGCGATACCGCCGTATTCTTCGGCCTGTCGGGCACCGGCAAGACAACGCTTTCCGCCGACCCGAAGCGCACGCTGATCGGCGACGACGAGCATGGCTGGGGCGAACATGGCGTCTTCAACTTCGAAGGCGGCTGCTACGCGAAGACCATCCGGCTTTCAGCCGAGGCCGAACCGGAAATCTTCGCCACGACGCAGCGTTTCGGCACGGTTCTCGAAAACGTCATTCTCGACGAAAGCCGCGTTCCCGATTTCGACGACGGCTCGCTGACCGAAAACACCCGCTGCGCCTATCCGTTGCATTTCATTCCGAATGCATCGGCTACCGGCAAGGCCGGTCATCCGAAAAACATCATCATGCTGACGGCAGACGCCTTCGGCATCATGCCGCCGATCGCGAAACTGACCCCGGCGCAGGCCATGTATCACTTCCTTTCCGGCTACACCGCCAAGGTCGCTGGCACGGAAAAGGGCGTCACAGAACCGGAAGCCACGTTCTCGACCTGCTTCGGCGCACCCTTCATGCCGCGCCATCCGTCGGAATACGGCAATCTTCTGCGTTCGCTCATCGCCGAACACGGGGTTGATTGCTGGCTGGTGAACACCGGCTGGACGGGCGGCGCCTATGGTGTCGGCAAGCGCATGCCGATCAAGGCGACGCGTGCACTTCTGACGGCCGCGCTTGACGGCTCGCTCAAGGGGGCGGAATTCCGCGTCGATCCGAATTTCGGCTTTGCGGTTCCGGTTTCCGTTCCGGGTGTCGACAGCGCCATTCTCGATCCGCGCTCCACATGGGCGGACCAGAACGCCTATGACGCGCAGGCCCAGAAACTGGCCCAGATGTTTGCTGCCAATTTCGAGAAGTTCATCAGCCACGTGGACGCGGAAGTCGTGGAGGCCTCTCCCCGCTTTGCCGTTGCTGCTGAATAAACGGCGCAAGCCATGCATTTCGAAAGGCCCGGTTCCCGACCGGGCCTTTTCATTTTCGGCCTTTGGGGGCATTTAAGGGATCTGGAGCGAACAGGCCTATGCACGAAGACCGCAATCTTATCCGAATCAATCGACGTATCTCCATCCATGAGGATGATCTGGAGGAGAGCTTCATCCGCGCGTCCGGCCCCGGCGGGCAAAACGTCAACAAGGTTTCGACGGCTGTTCAGCTTCGCTTTCTCGCCCACAAGGCCGGGCTTCCCGAAGATGTCTATGCGCGCCTGATCCACCTCGCCGGCCAACGGGCCACCAAGGACGGAGAAATCCTGATCGAGGCCAATCGCTTTCGCACGCAGGAGCGAAATCGCGAAGATGCGCGGGAACGATTGATCGCGCTGGTCGCCAGGGCTGCCGAACCCCCACCGCCGCCACGAAAGAAAACCAAGCCGACGAGGGGCGCGGTGGAGAGGCGGCTCAAGGAAAAATCCGGACGATCCGCCGTCAAGAAGATGCGGGGTCGCGTTAGCGGCGACTGAGCGGCCTCGAATTTGAAAGCAGCCGGCGGGCTATCATCCTGGTCGATCTGTTATTTCCCCTTTTCATTCCGTTTTGCGGATGCGAGACTGCGAAGCACTTTGTTGGAATTGTGGAGAGGTCAGGAATGGGTATTTTCGATTTTGCCAAGTCTGTCGGCAAGAAACTCGGTTTTGGTGATGACGAGCCAAACGCCGAAGATCTGAAGAAGGAGCTCGACTCCCACAAGCTGGGCACCGAGGGCGTTCAGGTTACCGTCGAAGGCGACAAGGCTATTCTCAAAGGGAATGTCGTCGATCAGGCCATTCTGGAAAAAGCCATTATCGCGGTTGGCAACTCGCTCGGCGTTTCCAAGGTCGAAACCGATGAGCTGAAAATCGACAGCACGACAACCGGCTCGGTCGCCAAGGAACCTGTATTCTACACGGTCAAGAAGGGCGACAATCTCTGGAAAATCGCCGAGGCCGTCTATGGCAAGGGCAAGGGCACGAAGAACAACATCATCTTCGAGGCCAACAAGCCGATGCTCAAGAGCCCCGACAAGATCTATCCGGGCCAAGTGCTTCGCATTCCAGAACTCGACTGATTGATATAGTCCGGCATACCCGGCGCAACGATGCCGCCGGGTATGCCTTTCGAAACGGCATTTCATGGACAAACTTCCCGCCGGTTTGCGCTATCTTCCCGACTATTTCGAACGAGAACAGCAACTCCTGCTCATGGAGGCCATTCGTTCCGTCGTCGCTGAAGCGCCGCTTTTCACGCCAGCCATGCCAAAAACCGGCAAGGAAATGAGCGTCCGCATGACCAATTGCGGAGAACTCGGATGGCTGACGGACCGGGAACGCGGCTACCGGTATCAGGCGACGCACCCTGTCACCGGAAAGCCGTGGCCCGCCATCCCGCAAACACTTCTCGATCTGTGGGACGAGATTTCGGGCTTCGGAAAACCCCCTCAGGCCTGCCTCATCAATTTCTATACCGACAAAGCCAGGATGGGCTTGCATCAGGACCGCGATGAAACGGAATTTGGCGCGCCGGTGATTTCCGTCTCCCTGGGCGACACCTGCCTGTTTCGCGTGGGCGGCGTCAATCGCAACGATCCCACCCGTTCCTTCAAACTCCGCAGCGGCGATGTGTTCGTTCTCGGCGGCGAAAGCCGGCTTGCTTTTCACGGTGTCGACCGGGTTTATCCCGGTACATCGACCCTGCTGAAAAATGGTGGCCGCATCAACCTCACGCTGCGGCGCGTGACAACTTGAGCTGCGGATTCACAGTTTCCGCAGCGCGACGTCCTGAATCAAATGGTTTGCACCCTTGCGCAGGATAAGATCGGCGCGCGGTCGCGTTGGCAGGATGTTTTCCTTCAGGTTCTTCAGGTTGATATTGTTCCACAAACCTTCGGCTATGGCCTGCGCTGCCTCAGCAGAAATCTCCGAATAGCGATGGAAGAAGGAACTCCTGTCGCGGAAAGCAGTTTCGCGCAGCCGCATGAAGCGCTCGATATACCATTGATGAATCAGGCTTTCTTCCGCATCGATATAGATCGAGAAATCGAAAAAATCGGAGACGAAGGGCACAGTCTTGCCATCGGCGGGCAAATCACGGACCTGAAGCACGTTCAGCCCCTCGAAAATCAGGATATCAGGCCGGTCGATCGTCTGGTATTCGCCCTCCAGAACATCATAGGTGAGGTGCGAATAAAGCGGCGCGCGCACGTTCTTGACGCCCGCCTTGATTGAGGACAGGAAGCGAAGGATCGCGCCGACATCGTAGCTATCAGGAAAGCCCTTTCGCTCCATAAGGTTTTCCGCACGCAGGACAGCGTTCGGATAGAGAAAGCCGTCCGTCGTCACCAGATCGACCTTGGGGCTGGAAGGCCATCGCGCCAGCAGCTCCTTGAGAAGACGCGCCGTCGTCGACTTGCCAACCGCCACCGAACCGGCAATGCCGATAACGAAGGGCGTCTTGACCAGATCGTCAACATTCATGAAGCGCTTGCGCTGCGCAAACAGAAGCTGGCTTGCCTCGACATGGCTGGACAGCAGGCGCGACATGGAAAGATAGATCCGCCGCACCTCGTCGAGATCGACGCGGTCGCCCATCGAGCGTAGCCGCGACACCTCGTCCGCCGTCAGCGTCAGCGGTGTGTCAGCGCTGAATTTCGCCCAATCTTCGGCGGAAAATACACGATAGGGCGAGTAATAACCCGGCGCTTTCTGATCCATCAGATCCCATCCTTCGTCCCGGAACTGCCTGTCACGCGCCGCCGCGGCCAGCCTTTTCTTCAAGGCCCGTTTGCGCGGTCCGCCGCTCCAGTTCTTCCATGACGTCATGCAGTGACACACCTGAAATGCCAAGAACCACCAGCAGATGATAAAGAAGATCGGCTGTTTCGGAAACAACCCCGTTCCTGTCGCCGGAAACGGCTGCAATCACCGTTTCGACCGCTTCCTCGCCCAGCTTCTGGCTGGCCTTGCCTATGCCTTTTGCATAGAGGCTCGCGGTGTAGGATTTCTCGTCGATCGCCACAGCGCGCGCGGCTACGATCTTTTCAAGATCGGCAAGTGTGAAATTTGTCATGAAAAATCTCCCTGATCGTCCGGCAGCTTCCGCTATCGCGCATCGAGACGCATGGGAATGCCGGCGGCAGCCATATGGGCCTTGGCTTCGCTGATTGTGTAGGTGCCGAAATGGAAAATCGATGCGGCCAGAACGGCCGTCGCATGCCCTTCCTTGATACCGGCAACCATATGATCGAGATTGCCGACACCACCTGAAGCGATGACCGGCGCGCGTACCGCGTCCGCGACAGCGCGGGTGAGGGGAATGTCATAGCCGATCTTGGTGCCGTCGCGATCCATCGACGTCAGCAGGATTTCACCAGCGCCCAGATCGACCACCTTGCGGGCGAACTCAACGGCGTCGATGCCTGTCGGCTGACGCCCGCCATGGGTGAAGATCTCCCAACGATCCGCTTCGCCCGGCTGCGAGACCTTCTTGGCGTCTATCGCCACGACAATGCATTGATTACCGAACTTGTCGGCGGCTTCCGCCACAAACTCGGGATTCTTCACCGCAGCCGTGTTGATTGAAACCTTGTCGGCTCCGGCCAGCAGCAGCTTGCGGATATCGGCGACCTGCCGCACCCCGCCACCAACGGTCAGCGGCATGAAACATTGCTCGGCGGTGCGGGCCACGACATCGAAAATCGTTTCGCGATTGTCCGACGAGGCGGTTATGTCTAGAAAACAAAGCTCATCCGCGCCCGCCGCGTCATAGGCCTTGGCCGCCTCGACAGGATCGCCCGCATCGATCAGATCGACGAAATTCACGCCCTTGACGACACGGCCGTCTTTCACGTCGAGGCACGGGATCACGCGCGCTTTCAGTGTCATGCCGCACGCTCCCTGGCATCGCGCAATATTCTCAGCGCTTCCACCGGATCAATTCGCCCATCATAGAGCGCGCGGCCGGATATCGCTCCTTCCAGCCTGGCTGCGTCGGGCATTGTCATGCGCTCGATATCGACCATGGAGGCAAGGCCACCCGACGCGATGACCGGAATGGAAATTGCGCCAGCCAGCTCCAGCGTCGATTGCCAGTTGATGCCGGCAAGCACGCCGTCCCGGTCGATATCGGTATAGATGATCGCCGCGACGCCAGCGCCTTCAAATTTTTTCGCCAGTTCGATCACCCCGAGCGTCGAGGCCTCAGCCCATCCTTCCACGGCAACCTTCCCGCCCTTGGCGTCGATGCCGACGGCGACCTTGCCGGGAAACGCCTTGCAGGCTTCCTTCACCAGATCGGGATCGCGCACGGCAATTGTTCCCAGAATGACCCGCGCCAGACCCCTGGAAAGCCAGCTCTCGATATGTTCGAGCGTGCGGATGCCGCCGCCAAGCTGCACCGGATTTTTTGTCGCCTTCAGGATGGCTTCAACGGCTGCGCCATTGACGCTCTCTCCGGCGAAAGCGCCATTCAGGTCGACCACATGCAGCCAATCGAAACCCTGATCCTCGAAGGCTCTGGCCTGGGCAGCCGGATCGGCGTTGTAAACTGTAGCCTGATCCATGTCGCCGAGTTTCAGGCGAACGCATTGGCCGTCTTTGAGGTCGATAGCGGGAAAAAGGATCATGGGGCCCATCTCAGGAAATTGGCAATCAGGGCCAGACCGAGAGCCTGGCTTTTTTCCGGGTGAAACTGCGTTCCCGCCATATTGTCATTGCAGACGGCAGCCGTGACCGGGCCGCCATAATCGGTGACGGCGAGAACGTCATTTTCAATTTCAGTATCCAGCGCGTATGAATGCACGAAATAGGCGTGCAGACCTTCCGGCCCTGTGTTGATACCGTCGAACAGCGGGTGAGGGCGGCGAAGCCGCAGCGTGTTCCAGCCGATTTGCGGTATTTTCAGGCCAGGGTCGGATGGCGTCATTTCCCGGACATCGCCCTTGATCCAGCCAAACCCTTCGGTGATGGTCTTTTCAAGACCACGCGAAGACATGAGCTGCATGCCGACGCAAATGCCGAGGAAAGGCCGCGCCTTGTCGATCGCCACTTCATGGATGGCCTGCGTCATGCCGGGCACGGCATCGAGGCCACGGCGGCAATCCGCATAGGCGCCAACACCCGGCAGGACGATGCGATCGGCCGTGCGAACGCGCTCGGCATCGCTGGTCAGATCGATTTCCGCAGCAATCCCGTTTTCCCGCGCGGCGCGCTCGAAAGCCTTGGTTGCGGAACGCAGATTACCTGAGCCATAGTCGATGATTGCAACACGCATGGTCAACCCTCTCCGCGATAACCAACAAGACCCAGACCCTCGGCCTTGCGAGGCAGATACGCCGATACGGAAGCGCGTTGCGGCTGTGCGGAACTCGCTCCAGCAACACCGTTCCCATCAAGCGTCAGGCCGGCAAAATATCGAATTTCAGCCTCTTCCTCGTCTTCCGCGTCGATCACGGCCTTTTCGACATAGCCCCGACGCTCCAGAGACGCCATCCGCCACTCATTGCCCTCAAGGGCGACCAAAGCCGACAGAAGCAACGAGATAATCGAGATCGCAACGGGAAGCTCGGCGAACTCTCCGAGAAGCCCGATCGCTATTCCAGCCAGAAGCACCATTCCGGCAGCAAACCAGAGCCGGTGCCAGAGCAGCCAGACGAATGGAATGAAGAACGCGATCACGGTCACGCCGTCACGGACGAAAACGCTCCGTGCGCCGCCGCCATCATCGCTTGCTGGTTCCATGACGACATAGCTCGCCATATGATCAGCCTTTCAGACTGCCCTTCGTCGAAGGAATCGCATCCTTCTGGCGCGGGTCGGTTTCGATTGCCGCCCGCAACGCACGGGCGACGGCCTTGAAACAGGTTTCGGCAATATGGTGGTTGTTGGCGCCATAATGATTGGTCACATGCAGGGTGATGCCGGCATTCTGCGACAGCGCCTGGAAAAATTCACGCACCAGCTCGGTGTCGAATGTACCGATTTTCGGGCTTGAGAACCCCACCTGCCAGACGAGAAAAGGCCGCCCCGACACATCCAGGGCCGCACGGGTGAGCGTTTCGTCCATGGCCAGATCAATGGACGCATAGCGCACGATGCCCCGGCGCTCGCCAAGTGCCCTGGCGATGGCCTGACCAATCACAATACCGGTATCCTCCACCGTGTGGTGGTCATCGATATGCAGGTCGCCATTGGCCTTGATGTCCATGTCGATAAGAGAGTGACGCGACAACTGGTCCAGCATATGATCGAAAAAGCCGACGCCGGTCGAAATATTGGATTGACCCGTACCGTCCAGATTGACCGAAACCGCGATGCTGGTTTCCTTGGTTGACCGTTCGACGGCAGCAGTCCGAGTATTGGCAGTGGTCATCGACTTTCCCGCACTAATTTTTCGATTGCCGCCTTCTAGAGCAAAACCGCCGAAAATGGAATTAATTCTGACACCAAACCCGTATCTGTCCGTTCCTGCCCTTTGCAATTCCGCGAGCGGCCCATACATAACGCAGGAACAGGAGCCGGAACGCTGCTGAAAAGGGCAATCCAGGCTTGCTTAGCAAGGAGAATTCCATGACTGAACATAATCCAGCCACCATGTATGGAACAACCATCGTCACCGTCCGCAAAGACGGAAAAGTTGTCATCGCCGGTGACGGACAGGTAAGCCTTGGCAACACCGTCATGAAAGGCAACGCCCGAAAGGTTCGCCGCATCGGCAAGGGAAACGTGATCGCCGGTTTCGCAGGCGCGACAGCCGATGCCTTCACCCTGCTTGAGCGTCTCGAAGCCAAGCTCGAACAATATCCCGATCAACTGATGCGCGCCTGCGTGGAACTCGCCAAGGACTGGCGCACTGACCGCTATCTGCGCCGCCTCGAAGCCATGATGCTGGTCGCCGACAAAACCGTCACGCTTGCGCTCACAGGCAATGGCGACGTGCTGGAGCCTGAACATGGCGTCATGGCGATCGGCTCCGGCGGTAATTATGCGCTGGCCGCAGCCCGCGCGCTCGCAGGCACCGATCTCGATGCCGAGGAAATCGCCCGCCGCTCGATGAAAATCGCCGCCGACATCTGCATCTATACGAATGAAAACGTCACGCTCGAGGCGCTCGATGCCGCATAAAACCGGGCAGCCCGAGGCCGAACATAACTATGAATTTCGCCCGGTAACGGCGAAAGACGTCGCGATGATCGCTGAATGGCTCGAAAAGCCCCATGTGCGGCAATGGCAAGGCGACCCCGCCACGGAGCTTGCCAATATCCGCGAACACATGGACAGCATATCGGTCGAGCCACTGATCATCCTGATGGACGGCAAGCCCGTCGGATACATGCAGAACTATGATCCGCATATGGAGGATGATCATCCCTATCGGGATCAGCCGACCGGAACGCTGGGCATCGACCTGTTCATCGGAGAGCCGGAACTGACCGGCAAGGGCCATGGCCCCCGCATTATCGACGCCATCGTGGAAGAACTTTTCGATGAAGGCGCGCCACGCATCATCATCGACCCTGATCCGACCAACGAAAGGGCGATCCGCGCCTATCGGAAAGCCGGATTCCGGGACATTGGCTTTCGCACATCTGTTTATGGTCCAGCGCTTCTCATGGCGCGGGATGCCCCAAACGAAATGGTTTTAAAATGACAACATTTTCTCCCCGTGAAATCGTATCGGAACTCGACCGCTTCATCATCGGCCAGAATGACGCCAAGCGCGCCGTGGCCATCGCCCTGCGCAACCGCTGGAGACGCCAGCAACTGGAAGGCCAGATGCGCGAGGAGGTCATGCCGAAAAATATCCTGATGATCGGCCCGACGGGCGTCGGCAAGACGGAAATCTCCCGCCGCCTCGCAAAACTCGCCGGCGCGCCTTTCGTGAAGGTCGAAGCGACCAAGTTCACCGAGGTCGGCTATGTCGGCCGTGACGTTGAACAGATCATCCGCGATCTCGTTGAGGTTGCGATCGGCCTCATTCGCGACAAGAAGCGCGAAGACGTCAAGGCAAAGGCCCATATCAACGCCGAAGAACGGGTTCTGGATGCGCTGGTTGGAAAGACTGCAAGCCCGGCCACGCGGGAATCCTTCCGCAAGAAGCTGCGCGACGGTCTGCTTGACGACAAGGAAATCGAGATCGAGGTTTCCGATAGCGGCTCGGGCATGCCGAATTTCGAGATTCCGGGCATGTCGGGCGCCAATATCGGCGTTCTGAATCTCGGCGACATGCTGGGCAAGGCGATGGGCGGGCGCACGAAGACCAGCAAAACCACGGTGAAGGAATCCTACGGACTGCTGATCAACGATGAGTCCGACAAGCTGCTCGATCAGGAACAGATCACGCAGGAAGCACTGCGGGCGACGGAAGATGACGGCATCGTTTTCCTCGACGAGATCGACAAGATCGCAGCGCGTGACGGCGGCGTCGGAGCGGGGGTCTCCCGAGAGGGCGTACAGCGCGACCTTCTGCCATTGGTGGAAGGAACGACCGTCGCAACGAAATACGGGCCGGTGAAAACCGATCATATCCTGTTTATCGCATCCGGCGCTTTCCATGTGGCGAAACCGTCGGACCTGCTGCCGGAATTGCAGGGCCGCCTGCCCATCCGCGTTGAACTGCATGCGCTGACCAAAGAGGATTTCCGCCGGATTCTCACGGAGACGGAGGCCAGCCTGATCAAGCAGTATATCGCCCTGATGGCAACGGAGGAGGTGGCCCTTGAAATCACCGATGACGCCATCGACGCCTTGGCGGATATCGCGGTCGGCCTCAACGCATCCGTTGAAAATATCGGGGCGCGACGCCTCCAGACAGTCATGGAGAAAGTGCTGGACGAGATTTCTTTCAACGCACCCGACAAGGGCGGTTCAAACTTCACCGTGGACGCAAAATATGTCCGCGAGACGATAGGCGAACTTGCGAGCAATACGGATCTTTCGCGTTTCATTCTCTGATCCGGAACGCAATGCTGGCGGATGGGCTGGCGAACGGGCGTGTGGAAAAATCGTTTCATACTGTTCCTCGTCCCGTTGCGGCAATGTGGCCGAAAAGCACCGTTTGCCATCTATTTGCGAAAAGCCCTCGACTTGCGCGAGGGCTTTTTCTATTTTCCCGTCACCTCGAACGTTGCTGGGTTACCGATGACACGCCGCATGCTTTCATTTTCCGCCGTGCTCATGAGCGCGCTGATTACCCTTGATGCTGCATCCGCGGCAGTTCTCGTGCCAAGTGGCAATAGCCAGACCGAGCAACCCGGCGTCCCGGCGGCATCCGCAAAGCGCACCAGGGAAATGCG
Source organism: Phyllobacterium sp. (assembly GCA_050726055.1). Taxonomy (GTDB): domain Bacteria; phylum Pseudomonadota; class Alphaproteobacteria; order Rhizobiales; family Rhizobiaceae; genus Phyllobacterium. The sequence goes on from JBOHIW010000011.1 coordinate 59,699, forward strand.
CACGACCTACGAGAACAAATACCGGAAGATCGTCGATCTCCTCCGGTCCGACTCAAGGCTGCGCGGCAAGATAACATCCGTCGCAAAGGCCTATGGCATCGACCCGATCCACATCGCCGGGGCCATTGTTGGCGAGCATACATACAATGTCGATGTCTATGATCGTCTTCAGACCTACTACGTCAAGGCAGTCTCCTATGTGAAGCAGGATATCAGCTTCAACTACAAGGGCGAAAATGTCGCCAGTTTCGTCGAACGCGAACAGTTTGCCCCGTGCTCGAAATTTTCCGACAGCTATGCTTTGTGGTCGTGCCGGGAAAACATCTGGGATGCGCAATTTCGCGGCAAATCGGTCGATGGAATGCGCTACCCCAACAATCGGTTCAGCGCTGTCTTTTTCCAGCCCTTCTATGCGGGGCAAAGTTTTGGGCTTGGGCAGATGAGCCCGCTGACCGCCTTGCAGATGACCGATATGGTTCATCGCATTTCCGGTCTTCCGAAACTTGACGCCAAGGATGGCCCGAACGTCTACAAGACCATCATGGATCCCGACCTGACGCTGCCGTATATGGCAGCCACGATCCGCAAGTCGATCGATGCCTACAGGACCATTGCGAATTTCGACATCTCGCAAAATCCCGGCATTACCTCGACCCTCTACAATACCGGTAATGCTGATGCGCGAGCCAGAGTGCTGGCGACCGAAAACAAACGGCGGGAAGCCGCCGGTGAGCCGATCAAATATCCGGAAGAGAACTATTACGGATGGTTGGTCAACGACAGGCTTGATGAGTTGCGCGGACTTTTCTAGAGCGCATCCCGAAAAATATGAAACGGTTTTCGGAGAAGATGCGCGTTAAATCAAAAGGCTAGGGTGTCGAAATTCCTCGCCGCCGCAAGGGCACTGGCGGCGTACGGTTTCAGCGTCGCCTCTTTGACCGCACCTTGGTCTTCCTGACCTGAGCAACCAGCGCCGCAATCGTTTCCTTGTCCATGCTGTGTATGGAAACGGACAGCAAATTCGCCAGTTCGGTCGCCTCCGGCGAAAGCCCGCTCGTATCGATGACAACACGCGGATCGGACATTCGGGCCAGTGCCTGCAACTCCTCAGCTTCATCCCAGATGATATTGAAATAGTGGATGATGCGCTGAAGCGTGACCCATCCCGGCTGCCCGCGATGACCATGTTCGAGCGCAGAAAGATAGGCTGCGGAGACCCCGATTGCCTCCGCCATGTCCTTTTGCGTCGCGCCACGCTTCGCCCTCAGCTCCCGCAAACGCTGCCCGAAGGGCGTCATCGATCATCCTCCCTGATGCGACGCAGCCGCACGTAGAACGCGCCGCCGCCGCCATGGTTGCGCGCCGCATCTTCATAACCGCTCACGAGCATGCGGAACATCGGCGTCGCAAACCATTGCGGCACGGACTGCCGGAGCGCGCCTTCGCTGCCGAACGACGCACCCTTTCCGGTGATAACCAGGACGACGCGTAAGCCTCTGGAATGTGCGCTTCTCAGGAAGCCGTGAAGCAGGCCGTAGGCTTCGTTCACCGTCATTCCATGCAGGTCGATCCGCGCCTCTATATGGATCCGGCCACGCGCGATCTTGCGGTGTGTGATCCGGTCAATGTGATGAAGCGAGTAGGGATTGCGTGGCGCCTTGACTTCCGGAGCAGGCGCTTTCGCTTTTACCGGTGGCGCGGAAAGGGACGGCGGCTTCTCATCGAGCGCGATATCTGCCTCCGAAAACGCGACAAGCGCGCGACCCTTCAGGGGACGGGTCGTTTTTGCCACCGTCTCCCAGAGAATCCTGTCTTCCGGTCGAAGCGCGCCCCTTTGGTTGTCTTTCTGACCGCTTCCAGTCCTTTTTCCCGAATCTGCCGACTTTGCCATGTCAATGCCCCAGCAGCGACCGGGGAACGAGCGTATAAAAATCCGCCGCATGGCGCACTGCGCCAGCAATCATTCCCGCCTCATCGCCTGATCCGGCAAAGAGATCGCCGCGCGCCGCGCCCAGAATGGCCGATCCCGTGTCCTGGGCGATCATCAGCCGCCGGAAGGGCCTGCTGTCAAAGGACGTGAGGTTTTCCGCGTGAATATAGAACGGCGTGCCGAAGGTGTGAAGCAGGCGGTCAACGGCGACCGATCGGCCTGCGGTCAGCGGGACTTTCGCGGCGGCGACCGGTCCCATATGCGGGTCATCGACAGGCGCTTCCCGAAAGAAGATATAGGATCTGTTTTGCCAGAGAATTTCATCAACCCGCTCCGGATGGCTGGCGAACCAGCAGCGGATGGCTTGCATGCTGATATGGTCCGCCGCGATCTCACCCATGCTGACGAGGATACCGCCGGGACCGGTGAAACGGTGGCCGGACTTTGCGGCATAGGTGATCCGTTTCTTGCTGCCGGCCGTCATGTTCAGTCGCGCTGCGCCTTGCACATGAATGAAAAACGCATCGACCGGATCTTCCACGAAAGCGATTTCCAGCCCGCGTTCCGCAAGCGCCCCGGTTTCGATCGCCTTGCGATCGTAATACTCGATCAGCCGCCCCCGGTCGTTTCGCGCAAAGGCGTGATAAGGATCGAGATCGGCGGGACGGTTGCTATCATCAATATCGACAAGGTCGGCAGGGCGGGACAGCAGCGGGAAGCGGTGACTTTCCGTCCAGACAGGCGACGCCATGACCTCCGGTTCATAGTAGCTGGTGACAAATCCTTGCCCGTCCTGACCCGATACAATCAGGCATGGAACGAACCATTTCTCGAAAAACTGGCGGGCCTCGGTCGCATTTTCGACGATTGTTTCACGTGAATCAGCAAAAACAGGTTCCAGAGCATCTAAATGGATGCCCAACGAACCGCTTCTATAAGGCTTTTCAAGCACATGGAAAGCCGAGCGCCGGAAGGCCACAAAGGCCGGGAAGGGGTCATCTTCAGCCCATCCCGGCAGATCGGCAAAGCGGACGGGCTTGAAAATGGGGGAGAGCATGGAAGGCTGTACCTTGCCGCCCTAACCTTCAGCTTCCGTGGCGACGAGCTTCCAGTTCGGATCCTTCGAGCGCGTGTCGCGCGCAAATGTCCAGACATCCTTTACTTCCGCCACCGATTCCGGATCACCATCGATGACCTTGTCTTCCTTGTCACGTGTCGCGGAGATCAGCTGGCTGACAATCCGCAACGTGACATGCGCTTCCGTGCCCTTCATCTCGGCCGAGGTAATCGCCGCCTTGTCGATACCGACAAAGGACGACTGGATTTTTTCGCCTCTTGATTCCCGCTCGTCGATGGCGGCGATGAAGCCGTCATAGACTTCCCTGGAAAGAAGTCCTTTGAGCGCCTTCCGGTCTCCGTCCGCAAACGACATGACGATCATTTCATAGGCGGTTTTCGCGCCCTCGACAAAGGAACGCGGATCAAAGGAGATATCCGCCTGACGCACGGCGCGCAGTCCGTTGTTGAGCGTGGTCCCGGGAGCGGCGACTGCGTCGATCGTTTCGAAATTGTTGACTTGAGCCTCATCCCGGCGCGGCAGCGGCACCACGTTATCGCCGCTTGAATTGTCGGTCTTTTTCAACTTGTCAGAACCGTAGGGGTTCAATGGCGGACGCTCGTTGCCTGTGCGCCGGCCCAGAACATTTCGCAACTGGATGAAGATCACCACCGCAGCGATGAGAAAGAAGATCGTTCCAAAGTCAAAAAATTCCATAAGTGTTGCCAATCATAAGGGTGGGCGGCTTTTACAAGCATGCCGAAACTCAACCAATCCGTCAAAAACATATAGATCGGCGGATCGAATCATTCAAATCCTGATGTTGCGATCATATGTAAGCCGTCATCATGCTTCATTATACCCGAACCGATTCACGAAAGGTTTAATTCTGTGCCATTTTCCTTCATCCCACTTCTCCTTCTGGCAATGCCGATCATCGAGATTGCCGGCTTTGTGATCGTTGGAAGCGAGATTGGTGTTCTGGCAACGATCGGGCTGGTCTTTCTTTCGATGTTCCTCGGGAGTGTGCTCCTGCGGATTCAGGGCATCAGCCTGTTGCAGAAAATAAGAACGGAAATGGACGCCGGCCGGTCTCCGGATCGCCAGCTCGTGCACGGTGTCATGCTGATATTCGCAGCGATACTGCTTATTATTCCGGGGTTCTTCAGCGACATTATAGGCCTGCTGCTGTTTATTCCGGCGGTCCGGGACCTCGGATGGAAATTCCTCGCCAGGCGGATGATCATTCGCACGGCCGGCATGCGCGGACATTCCGGTTTTGAGGAGCAGCGGCGCACAGAAACGCGAGATCGGGTGATCGATCTCGATTCCGACGACTATTCACGGGAACCGAGCAAGGATTCCCCATGGCGATCAGACAAGGAATAGGAAACTCGCAGCTTGTCGCCTTGCTTCGGAGGGTTCTCCTGTGTTAGCCAAATCGCACTTCAGTTCAAGGCTGCGGGAGCAGCAACAATCAGGAAGGTCACGACGCAATGGCGAAACAGCCAAATGAAACGGCGGCTCCAGCCGCTGGTGAGGAAAAGAACGGCGGCGCTGCAGAACAGCCGACGCTGAACATTCTTGCACAATATGTGAAGGATCTCTCGTTCGAAAGCCCGGGAGCCCCTCTTTCGCTGCGCGCCCGCGACAAGGCCCCCGGCATCAACATCAATGTCAACGTCAATGCAAACCCGATCGGCGACAATGATTTCGATGTCGTTCTGACGCTGAGCGCCCGTGCGGGCGAGGGCAAGGAAGTCCTGTTCAATGCCGAACTGGTCTATGGCGGCATATTCCGCATTCAGGGTTTCCCGCAGGAGCACATGCTGCCGCTTCTCTTCATCGAGTGCCCGCGGCTTCTGTTCCCGTTCGCTCGCCAGATCATCGCGGAAGCAACGCGTAATGGCGGCTTCCCACCGCTTCTGATCGACCCGATCGATTTCGCGCAGATGTTCCAGCAGCGCATGGCTGAAGAGCAGGCCAAGGCGAAAGTCACCAACTGAAGATGATAAAAAACCCCGGCTTGACCGGGGTTTTTCTTTTCAGCGGATATTTTGACCCGCTTATTTTTCTGTATCGGAATATTTTAGCCAGATGGCCTTGTCACCGATCTTGGAAACCATGGCGGAATGAGCGGCGCGCTCCTCCTCCGTCAGGCGTGATGGAAGAGGAACAGGACGCTCCGGCACAATAATCTTTTGGCTGGATTGACCGGACGAACGCGCATCCGCATCCGCCGAAACACTCAAACCCAAAGCTGCCTGCTTGCCGCCGATCAGCTCAATGTAGACTTCGGCCAGAAGCTGCGCGTCAAGAAGCGCGCCATGCATCGTTCGATGGCTGTTGTCGATGCCATAGCGTTTGCACAAGGCATCCAGCGAGTTCGGCCCCATGGGATGCTTGCGGCGCGCCAGCGCCAACGTGTCCACGACGCGATCATTTCCAATTGGCGCATGTCCGAGCCGATTGAGTTCGGCGTTGATGAAGCCCATATCGAATGTCGCATTATGCGCCAACAGCGTGGCGCCGTCGGTGAAATCCAGAAAATCATTGGCTATTGCGGAGAAGACGGGCTTGCCGGCGAGTTTCTCCTCGCCAATCCCATGCACCGCCAAGGCGTCGGGATGAATCTTGCGGCCATCGGGATTGATATAAACGTGAAACGTCTTTCCGGTTGGAAAGCGATTGATCATCTCGATGCAACCGATTTCAATGATGCGGTCTTCCAACCGCTCAAGCCCCGTCGTTTCAGTATCGAAAATGATCTCGCGCATCGCATTCACCTTTCGCGTTCAATGTCGGCCCCGGACCAGCGCTTTGCAAGCGATCAGCCTTTCTTTCGTGTCTCTTTCCCGACAAGAGCGGCAATGATCGATCTCACTTCGGCGCGCGCGGCGTCCAGCCCGCGGCTCGTATCGACAATGAAATCCGCGCGCACCCGTTTTTCCGCGTCGGGCATCTGGCGCTGCAATATGGCGTCGAGTTTCTCATCCGTCATGCCAGGCCTCGCCAGAACCCTTTCTCGCTGGACTTCCGGTGGCGCGGTCACAACAAGAATCCGGTCGACCCGCTTGCCGCCATCCGTCTCGAAAAGCAGCGGAATATCGAGCACGACGACCGGCGCATCGATACTCTCGGCATTATTGAGAAAGGCCTGTTCCTCTTCCCGAACGAGCGGATGAATGATCGATTCCAGTTTCAGGAGCTGGTCCGGCTTTCCGACCACGGCCTCCGAAAGCCTGGCGCGATCGACCACGCCGTTCATCGTTGTGCCGGGAAAGGCCTGTTCAATCAGCGGCGTTGCCTTGCCCGAATAGAGCCTGTGGACCGCATCATCCGCGGAATAGACGGGAACGCCTTCATCGACAAACATCCGCGCGGTGGTCGATTTGCCCATGCCGATCGAGCCGGTCAATCCCAGCACGATCATGCGTCGGTCCCCTGTTGTGCGGGGCTCACCAGATCGGACAATATGATTTCACGCAATTCCGGCGTCACGTCCGGTCGCACGCCAAACCATTTTTCAAATCCTGGAACAGCCTGATGCAACAACATTCCAAGACCATCGACGGTTTTCAGTCCAGACTGTCTCGCCCGACGCAAAATGGGGGTTTCAAGCGGTACATAGACAATATCCGTCACCACCGCCGATGCCGCCGCCTTGCCGAGATCCAGGGGTATCTCCCCGGTCCCGTGCATGCCGAGCGATGTGGTGTTCACAACAAGCCCTGCGTCAGTGACCAGTTCATCAACTTCCTCCCAATTGTGGGCTGAAACCCGGGAATCGAAATGATCCACAAGCTCCGCGGCTCTTTTGAGAGTGCGGTTGACCACGCGAATCTCGGTAAAACCACGCGATTTCAGTGCATAGACGATGGCCCGGCTCGCGCCGCCAGCACCAAGGACAAGAGCCGTCCGATTTAGATCCCAGCCCGGGGCGAAGTCATCCATATTGGCCAGAAAACCGTAGGCATCGGTGTTGCCGCCGTTCAAAAGCCCGGCTTCGTCGAACCAAAGCGTATTCACCGCGCCGATTTCCTCAGCGGCTTCATTGCGGATATCGGCCAGGGAAAAAGCCACTTCCTTGTGCGGAATCGTGACATTGCCGCCGGATATTCCTGCGGCCCGCAGGCTTTTGACGAAATCCGGAAATCTCTCCGGCTCGACCTCGATCGCATCATAGAAACCGGCGATACCCAGCGTCTTCAGCCAGTATCGGTGTATCATCGGAGAACGCGAATGACGGACAGGATAGCCCGTGACGAAGGCGCGTACCGGGGCGCGGGGCGAATTCTCAGCCATCGATTGCTCCCAGTGAGCGCAACTCCGCAAGCAGGGGAAGCAGAGGAAGCCCGACAATCGTGAAATAGTCGCCGTCTATCCGCTCGAACAACTGCGCGCCTTCTCCCTCAAACTGATAGGCGCCGACGCTTTGCAGAACCACGGAACCGGTTCGGGCCAGATGCCTGCCGATAAAGCCGGGGTCCAGCGTTCGCATCGTCATGCGGGCGACGGAAACATGCCGCCACAAGGTTTCGCCACGGCGCGCAATCACCACCGCGCTGTTCAGATGATGGGTTTTGCCGGACAGCCGGAGCAGATGCGCCCGCGCTGCTTCCATGTCACCCGGCTTATGGAAAACCTCATCGCCAAGCGACAAAGTCTGGTCCGATCCTATAACGACCGCATCAGGGTATCGTTCGCTGACATCTTGCGCCTTTGCCTCCGCAAGCACCAGCGCCAGATCTTCCGGCGTGGACCCACTGTCTTCCAGCGCCGCCTCCACCGCCCGCTCGTCGATCTGCGACGCCGCTACGGTAAATTCGAGACCGGCATTTTTCAGAATGGCGGCCCGAAACGGGCTTTTCGATGCAAGTATGATCGGTAAAGACATGAACCCAGACCCTCAGAGAGTTACAATCAGTTATCGCCCCCGGTCGCGAAGAGCAAGAATTGCCGCGGCAGTTTCTTCAATCGACCGCCGGCTGACGTCGATCATCGGCCAGTTGTGGCGCGTTGCGATTTGCCGCGCATAGGCAAGCTCTTCCGCTATATTTGCCCGATCCAGATAATGATCCGCGTCAAAACCCGGAGACGCTCCCAATATCCTGTTTTGCCGCACCTGAACAATGCGATCCACCGTGGCGACAAGGCAAACGACAATCGGCTTTGTCGCTGTCAGGAGTTGCTCCGGCACCGCTATGCCCGGAACAATGGGAACATTGGCCGTCTTGATACCGCGATTGGCGAGATAAATGCTTGTCGGCGTTTTCGAGGTTCTGGAAATGCCAATCAGCACGGCATCCGCTTCGTTGATATTGAGCGGCAACTGACCGTCATCATGTTCCATGGTGAAATTGAGCGCATCGATCCGCCGGAAATAATCGGCATTCAATACGTGTTGCGCCCCGACGCGCCTGCCAGCAGGTGCCCCGAGATAGGACTGGAAAGTGGTTATGACCGGCTCAAGCACGGAAACACTTGGGACACCCATCCGGGCGCATTCCTCGTCAACGATCTGCGCCAGACGAGGTTCCACGATCGTATAGAGAACAATACCGGGTTCCGCGTCGATGTCCTCGAACACCTTGCGCAACTGCTTTTCGGTTCGAACGAGCGGATAGATATGTTCGATGGCCCGTGCATTGGCATATTGCGCCGAAGCGGCACGACCGGCAGCTATCAGCGTTTCACCGGTCGCATCCGAAATCATGTGCAGGTGGAAATAATTCAGCTGCTTTGTCACGATAATCCCCAGTTCGACTGGATAAGCTGTTGATCGCTGTGGAAAGATCCAACCCCTGATGATGAAGCCATGCCAGCACCGGGGAAAATTGGCAAGTCATCCACATTAGCCAGGCATGTGGAACGCGAAATGGGGGCACCGTTGACAAGTTCCAGCAGGCGCTGTTCCATGCGTTCGATCCTGCGGTTGTTCACAGGATTTTCGCGAATCACTGGCCTTTACCGTCATGATTCAAAATGATGAATCGGGATCTCCACATTTTCGCGAAAATCTGATTCATTTTGTCCCATTTTGACGCTTAGGGCAAAAGCCTGTGGGTTATTTGCGAATATGTGATAATCCCCAATACAAACAGACTCTAAGAATCAGAAAAAATCAAAAATCCAGATTTTCTCTTTTATTAGGGAAGAGAAGGATCAAGGAGAAAGCGAACTCATGGTCCGAAAAATCATGCGTGTTCTCGATGGAGAGAGCATTACGCCTCCACCGCTCTGGATGATGCGGCAGGCCGGGCGCTACCTTCCCGAATACAAGGAAACGAGAAAACAGGCGGGCAGCTTTCTGGATCTTTGCTACAATCCCGAACTGGCGGTCGAAGTGACCTTGCAGCCCATCCGCCGGTTTGGTTTCGACGCCGCAATCCTTTTCTCCGATATTCTCGTCATTCCCCATGCTCTCGGCAGGGATCTTCGCTTCGAAGAGGGACGAGGTCCCTTGATGACACCGATCACGGAAGCTGAAATCGGACGTTTGGATATTGGCGAAGCCGTCGACAAGCTGGCCCCCGTTTATGAAACGGTGAGGCAATTGCGCTCCGAATTGCCGAACGAGACAGCACTGCTTGGCTTTTGTGGAGCGCCCTGGACCGTTGCGACCTATATGATTGCCGGCCATGGAACACCGGATCAGGCACCGGCAAGGCTGTTCGCCTATCGCTATCCGGAAGCTTTCCAGAAACTTCTCGATCAACTGGCCGATGTCTCGGCTGACTATCTGATCCGTCAGATAGAAGCGGGCGCTGACGCTGTCCAGATTTTTGATTCCTGGTCCAGTGTTCTTGACGAAAGCTGCTTTGAACAATTCTGCGTGGCGCCGGTCGCGCGTATCGTGAAGAAGCTGCGTTCCACCTATCCAAAGGTAAAGATCATTGGCTTCCCGAAAGGTGCCGGAACGCTCTACAAGGACTATAAACAGAAAACCGGTGTCGATGCGGTGGGCCTTGACTGGACCGTTCCGCTATCCTTTGCCTCTGAGCTTCAGAAACAGGGCGCTGTTCAGGGCAATCTCGACCCGCTGCGCGTCGTGGCCGGCGGCCGGGCGCTGGACGAAGGTGTCGATCGCATCCTGGAAAAGCTGGGCCAAGGGCCTTTGATCTTCAATCTCGGCCACGGTATTACTCCGGAAGCGCCCTTGGCTCATGTGGAGCAACTGGTCCGCAGGGTCCGTGATAACAAATGAAGGACAAGTCATGAGCAATATCCAATCGGAAACCGGAAAATCGAATGTTCTGGTTCGTGCCGTCGTATCTCTTGTTATCGTGGCGGTTGGTGCGGCTCTCCTGTTCTGGCTCAATCCGGGCGATGCCTATCTCTGGATCAAGGCTCTCCACGTCATTGCGGTGATTTCCTGGATGGCCGGGATGCTGTATCTGCCGCGTCTGTTCATCTATCATTGCGATGCGGAGCCGGGCTCCAAGCAATCGGAAACGTTCAAGGTTATGGAGCGGCGGCTCCTGCGCTACATCATAAATCCTGCCATGGGCGTCACCTGGATCGCCGGGTTGTGGCTGGCATGGTCGGGTTTCGGTTTTTCAGGAGGCTGGCTTCATGCGAAACTGGCCGCCGTTCTGGTGCTTTCCGGTGTTCATGGCTATTTTTCCAAGGCCGTACGCCTTTTTGCTGAGGACAAGAACGTCAAATCGGCCAAACATTGGCGGATTATGAATGAAGTGCCGACTGTCCTCATGATCGTTATCGTGATACTTGTGATCGTGAAGCCGTTCTGACCCGTCGGGCTATTTTTGCCGCCGGAGCATTGCGTGTTCGCTTCGATCTTGTTATTTCAAGGATGAAAGGCTATATCCGCCTTCTCTTCTTATGAAATGTCCCGCCGTACTGGTCACATCCACTTGACGCACCGTCGGACAAATTTCTTTTTCAAACAAATCAATAGAGTTCCGCACACATGCAGGAAATGAAACTACAAGAACTCAAGAACAAGACAGCTGTCGATCTGCTCGCTTTTGCAGAGACTCTTGAGGTCGAGAACGCAAGCGTCATGCGCAAGCAGGAATTGATGTTTGCAATCCTGAAGAAGCTGGCCGCGCAGGACGTCGAGATTATCGGTGAAGGTGTCGTTGAAATCCTTCAGGACGGATTTGGCTTCATGCGTTCCGCAAATGCCAATTATCTTCCGGGTCCCGACGATATCTATATTTCACCGTCGCAGATCCGCCGGTTTTCCCTGAAGACAGGCGATACGGTTGAAGGCCCAATTCGTGGACCAAAGGAAGGGGAGCGCTATTTTGCCCTTCTCAAGGTCAATACGGTCAATTTCGACGACCCCGAAAAGATCCGCCACAAGATCCATTTTGACAATTTGACGCCGCTTTATCCGAACGAGCGTTTCAAGATGGAACTGGAGAACCCAACGTCAAAGGATCTTTCGCCTCGCGTGATCGATCTCGTTGCTCCACTCGGCAAAGGCCAGCGCGGGCTGATTGTCGCGCCCCCAAGGACCGGTAAGACGGTTCTTTTGCAGAATATCGCACATTCCATCACGGCCAATCACCCGGAATGCTATCTCATCGTTCTGCTGATTGACGAGCGTCCCGAAGAAGTGACGGACATGCAGCGCTCGGTCAAAGGCGAGGTGGTTTCCTCGACATTCGACGAACCGGCCACACGCCATGTGCAGGTTGCGGAAATGGTCATCGAAAAGGCCAAGCGCCTTGTCGAGCATGGCCGTGACGTGGTCATTCTTCTGGATTCGATCACACGTCTCGGACGCGCCTATAACACCGTCGTGCCATCATCAGGCAAGGTCTTGACCGGTGGTGTGGATGCCAACGCATTGCAGCGCCCGAAGCGTTTCTTCGGCGCAGCGCGCAATATCGAAGAGGGCGGTTCGCTGACGATCATTGCAACGGCACTGATCGATACGGGCAGCCGTATGGACGAAGTTATCTTCGAAGAGTTCAAGGGGACTGGCAACTCGGAAATCGTTCTCGATCGCAAGGTCGCGGATAAGCGCATCTTCCCGGCTATGGATATTCTCAAGTCCGGTACGCGCAAGGAAGATCTTCTTGTTCCGCGTCAGGATCTTCAGAAAATCTTTGTCCTTCGCCGTATCCTGGCGCCGATGGGCACGACCGACGCGATCGAATTCCTTATCGATAAGCTCAAGCAAACAAAGTCGAATTCGGAATTCTTCGATTCGATGAATACCTGATTTCAGCCTTCCTGCAGTAATTGCCGCAGTTCTTGCGGTGTATCGACGGGAGCAAGACATACAAGCCCGCGGCAAAGCCATGCCGCGGGCTTTGTCGTATCAAGGATCATGCCTTTCGGCATGCCCAAGAGCGGTTCATCATTTGCACCAATGGCAATAAATGCATCCATCCGCCGCGGATCGGGATTTCGATTCGCTTCCGTTACAAGCGGGTGTGCCTTGTCCGGAGCGACGATAATGAGTTTGCGCGGATCGGACACGATGCTGGCAGTGTTAAGGATACCGGCCATTCCGTATTTCTGCTTCATGACTCGTCCGAGCGCGTCTTCTGCAATCTGTCGCGAGCGAAGCGATAGATCTATGTTGCCGGTTACATTCGCCAGCCTCGTTATGGCCTCTATGATTTGTGCCGTTGCACTTGGAACCGCGTCATCCTGATCGCCACGCAGCGGAATGATAATGTCGTTCGCATCCTTCGCCGTCATCATATAGATGCCGTCAGAACCGAGATGCCACTGGTCCAGAATGTCGAGCCAGCGAATGGCGTCCCTTATGTAGTCGATGTTGAAATCACACTGATAGAGCGAAAGCGCCGCGTTGATCATCGACGCATAATCACTGGAGAAGGCGGGGAAACGGCTCGAATCGCCAAGTGTTGCGTGGGGAAGCCGCCCATCCCGCATCGATTCGCATACGGAACGATAATTCTTGCGTGCGCTGTTTACCCAATCCTCTCGCTCGAAGAGACGGCCGGTCTCGGCGAGCGACCGAATTGCCAGCCCGTTCCAGTCTGTAAGGACTTTATCGTCGCGAGCCGGACGCACCCGTTTGGATCTTGCATCCTTCAGTTTTCTCAGACAATCGGCGAGATGCGCTTCATCCGTCGAATTGAGACTATCGGGTGCGCCCAATCTGTTCGGGATAACTTTCCCTTCCCAGTTTCCTTCAGGCGTGACGTCGTAGATCTTATCGAAAAGTGGGTCGCGACCCAGTATCTCGTCGATCTCATCCTTCTGCCAGACATAGAAGCGGCCTTCCTCCCCCTCGCTGTCGGCATCGAGGCTGGAAGCGAAAGCACCATCCTGGGTAACCATTTCACGTAACAACCAGGCGATTGTCTCTTCGATTCGTATCCGAAATGTTTCATCATTGGTGATATTAAACGCCCAGGCTGCATGGCGCAGCATTTGAGCATTGTCATAAAGCATTTTCTCGAAATGCGGGACGAGCCATCGGTCATCTACCGAATAGCGCGCAAGACCGCCGCCGACGTGGTCGTAGATGCCGCCTTGCAGCATTTTTCGGATGGACAGAAGAAATGCGTCCCTGTGCGCCTGATTGCTGGTTCTAAGCCGTGATAGCCAAAGCGCGTCCATGAACGGCGCGCTAGGAAACTTTGGGGCGCCCCTCAAACCTCCATTTTCAGTATCGGTCATCTGCCAGATATTGTCGGCAAATCCATCGAAAATGTCCTGATGGAGATCAACCGGATTGCTGTCTGCCGTAAAATGCTTTGTCAGATGCTGTCTCAAAGCCTCAACATTATGTGCGATCTTGTCCTGTTCGCTGATCCAATGCCGTTCGACAGCGCGCATCACGTCAACAAAGCCGGGCCGGCCGTAATTGGATGTTCGCGGAAAATAGGTGCCTCCATGAAAGGCCTCGGCATCCGGCGTGAGGAACATTGTCAACGGCCAGCCGCCTTGTTGTCCCATTGCCGATAGCGCGGTCATATAAATCTGATCGAGATCGGGCCGCTCTTCCCGGTCGACCTTGATGTTCACGAAAAGATCGTTCATGACCTGAGCGACCCCTTCATCCTCAAAGCTTTCATGTGCCATGACATGGCACCAATGACAGGCGGCGTAGCCGATCGACAGAAGAATGGGTTTCCCCGTTTCCCTTGCCTCGTCCAATGCCGCTTCGTTCCATGCGCGCCAGTGAACGGGGTTATCTGCATGTTGTCTGAGATAGGGACTGGTTTCTTCGGCGAGAAGATTTCGGTTGGGATACAACATTGGCAAACGACCTTTTCACTTTAGATAATGCGCGGTATGACCCGAAGAACACAGAGGTCCATCATGTCAAATCTATCGCAACATTCCTACGCTGACACTATCTATGCTGTTTCAAGCGGTCGTTTGCCGGCAGGGATAGCCGTTATCCGCATATCTGGCTCGCAAACGCAGAAAGTTCTAATGGCTTTGGTCGGATCGGTTCCACCAGCACGCAACGCCGTCTTGAGAAATATTAGAAACAACGACGGGATGATCCTTGATAGCGGGTTGGTTCTTTACTTTCCCGGCCCGGCCAGTTTTACCGGAGAGGATTCTGCTGAACTGCAAGTTCACGGCAGCGTTGCGGTGGTTGATGCATTGCTTGCCGCTCTGTCAAGCTGTGACGGTTGCAGAATGGCCGATCCGGGAGAATTTACCCGCAGGGCCTTCGCAAATGGCAAAATGGACCTGACCATGGCGGAGGGTCTAGCCGACCTCATCAACGCAGAAACAGAAAGTCAGAGAAGGCTCGCTTTCCAGATCAGTTCCGGCGCTCAGCGCGATCTCTACGCAGAGTGGCGCAAGGAGCTTATTCAGGCTCGGGCATTGATCGAAGCCGAGCTGGATTTCGCGGATGAAGCCGATGTTCCCGGGTCGGTTTCCAATATGGTGTGGCCGAAGCTCGAGAACCTGTCGAAGCGTATATCCGTTCATATTGAGGACGGAAGAAAAGGCTCAATTGTGCGGGATGGATTTCATATTGCAATTGTCGGAGCACCGAACGCGGGGAAATCCAGCCTTCTGAATGTTCTGGCGGGGGCCGAAGTCGCCATTGTTTCCGACGAAGCGGGCACGACACGCGACCTTATAGAGGTCAGGCTCAACCTAGGAGGGGTTATGGTGTTCGTCACCGACACGGCCGGCCTGAGGGAAACAGACCAGAAGGTGGAGAAAATTGGAATCGAACGCGCGCTTAGGCGAGCGGAGAGTGCGGATCTCGTTCTCTTGTTGAACGACCTGAATGAACCAGAAAGAACAAGTGCCGTAACTGGCTACAACAGTACCATTAGCATCGGAACCAAGCTTGATCTGGCTAATCGCGATCAGATGCCCGAGCACGATCATCGACACTTGATCTCGGTTGAGACAGGAGAAGGCATTCCCGAACTCATTGATGAACTGAAGGAGATAGCAATAACTGCCAGCGGGGACAGCACGGACCCATTGCCGACCAGGCGGCGACATCTGGACCTTTTGAACAGCACCTATATAGAAATCGACAATGCCATCACGAGAAGCGATATCGATCTGGAGCTACGGGCAGAGCACCTCCGTCTGGCTTCGAGTTATCTGGGCAGAATAACAGGTGACGTAGACGTTGAGGAAATCCTGGATGTCGTCTTTTCCGAGTTCTGCATTGGAAAATGATTCACGTGAAACATTGCGAATTAACCCACAATGAATTACGTGAAAGCGAAATGTTTCACGTGAAACACGGCGCATTGACCTGTATGGAGTCATACGCAGCGATTCTGGACGATTTTGCGATTTTGACGGTTGGAAGATGATGGCGCTCATAGAGCAGTATGACGTGGTTATTATTGGTGGCGGGCATGCCGGCTGTGAAGCTGCATCCGCATCGGCCAGAACTGGCGCATCGACAGCGCTGGTTACACACAGATTCGATACCATTGGCGTAATGTCGTGTAATCCCGCTATTGGCGGACTTGGCAAGGGCCATCTCGTCCGAGAAATCGACGCACTTGATGGTTTGATGGGTCGGGTTGCGGATGCTGCCGGAATTCAGTTTCGCATGTTGAACCGGCGCAAGGGACCAGCGGTTCGCGGTCCGAGAACGCAAGCTGATCGAAAGTTGTATCGGTTGGCCATGCAGGACGCGATCAATGAACAATCGAACCTTACGGTTATTGAAGGCGGAGCAGGCGATCTCATCATTCAGCATGGCAGCGTTGAGGGCGTCAGACTGCTCGACGGCCGCGAGATAGCGTGCAAATCGGTCGTTCTTACAACAGGTACCTTTCTGCATGGTCTCATTCATATCGGCGAAAGGAAAATCCCGGCTGGTCGAATGGGTGAGCAGCCGGCAGTCGGGTTGTCTGACACACTTAAACGCTTTAACTTCGCACTGGGACGGCTGAAAACTGGAACACCGCCCCGGCTTGATGGGAAAACTGTAGGTTGGTCCGGCCTGGATGTTCAATCAGCAGATGAAGATCCAATTCCGTTTTCGTCAATGACTGACAGTATCCGTAACCCGCAGATTGATTGCGGAATTACCCGCACGACTCAAGCCACGCACGAGGTTATCCGAAAAAATCTTCACAGATCGGCAATGTACTCGGGATCGATAGAGGGGATCGGCCCTCGTTATTGTCCCTCCATTGAAGACAAAATTGTAAAATTTGGCGACCGCGATGGGCATCAAATTTTTCTCGAGCCGGAGGGGTTGGACGACACGACCGTTTACCCCAACGGGATATCAACGTCCCTACCAGAGGACGCCCAGCTCGCTTTACTTAAAACGATTCCCGGCCTGGAACATACACGTGTTCTGCAACCGGGCTATGCTATCGAATATGACTTTGTCGACCCCCGAGAGTTGGAGCGCAGTCTCGAAACCAGAAAGATTTCAGGGCTCTTTCTTGCTGGTCAGATTAACGGAACGACCGGCTACGAGGAGGCTGCCGCGCAAGGTTTGCTTGCAGGACTCAACGCGGCCCGAAAAGCCGGTGGCGACGATCCCGTTATACTTCAAAGAACCGAAGCCTATATCGGCGTGATGGTGGACGATCTTACATCCCGTGGGGTAAGTGAGCCTTATCGCATGTTTACATCCCGTGCCGAATTCCGCTTGTCGCTGCGTGCAGACAACGCGGACGATCGGCTTACGCCTCTGGCTGAGCGTTTTGGGATACTGGGTTCAGCACGAAAGAAGCGATTTGAGGAGCGGACGATAGAGCTGAATAAAGCGCGCTCCTTGACCAAAAGCCTTTCCGTAACGCCCAATGCTGCGGAGCAGTATGGTTTGGAACTCAATCGAGACGGGGTTCGGCGGTCAGCTTACGATTTGCTTGCATATCCAGGAATAGATATCGAAAGACTCTCAAGAATCTGGCCTGAACTCAACAATCTGGATCGATCTGCAAAGGCTGCGATAGAAATCGAAGCGCAGTATGCCGTTTATATGGACCGCCAGAGACTGGATATAGCCGCCATGGAGCGGGAGGAACAGCTTTCGATCCCTCAGGATATTTCGTTCGACGACCTGTCGGGTCTCTCGAATGAACTGAAGCAGAAGCTGCGACTCCGAAAACCAAAGAGTATCGCGGAAGCACAGCGCATTGACGGCATGACGCCAGCGGCGGTGGCACTGCTTATCACCCAGATCAGAAAGAGCGGGCGTGTGCGGGGCGCAGCGTGAGGGTGTCAAATTCAGATATGTTGAAAGAGATCGTTCCGAATGTTTCACGTGAAACTATCAGCGATCTTGAGGCCTTTGAAATACTGTTTCGGAAATGGGCGAAGGCGATCAATCTGGCTTCTCCCTCGACGCTCGACGATCTCTGGTCGAGGCATATTATTGATAGCGTTCAGCTTATTCCTTTGGCGCAGAGCGCAAAATACTGGGTGGATCTCGGTTCCGGAGGGGGATTTCCCGGCATCGTGATCGCTCTTTTTCTGAAGAGCGTTGAGGGATCTTTGATCAGTCTGGTTGAAAGCAATGGAAAGAAGGCAGCGTTTCTGCGAACGGCTCTGGGCCAATTTTCTGCGCCAGGCAAAGTATATGCCCAAAGGATCGACGCGGTTTACGAACTGGTTCCCAAGCCGGACATCGTCACTGCCCGTGCATTGGCTCCCTTGAACGAATTGCTGGGCCTTGCGGAACCCTGGCTGGTTGGTGGCGCGATCGGCCTATTTCATAAAGGCAGGGACTACCGCCGGGAGATCGAAGAAAGCCGTAACGCTTGGAAATTTGATCTGGTAGAGTATCCAAGCATTGTTGCTGTGGATTCGGTTATTTTGAAGATCAGCAATGTGCAGCGCCGATCGTCGGTGGATTTGGATCAGTGTAGCTGCTCATAGCCCAATTGGTCAGGAAGCGATAATGACAGGTCAAACACGTATTATCACCATCGCCAATCAAAAGGGTGGTGTCGGTAAAACAACGACAGCGATCAATCTGGCGACGGCATTGGCCGCGATCGGTGAAATGGTGTTGATCGTCGATCTTGATCCGCAAGGGAATGCCAGCACAGGATTGGGGATAGATCGGAAAGACCGCGAGTTATCCTCCTATGACGTTCTGACCGAAACGTCGTCTGTGATTGATGCAGCAATATCCACCGCCGTTCCAAATCTGTTTATTGTGCCCTCGACCCTCGATCTTCTTGGTATCGAAATGGAGATAGCGGGCGCTCCGGATAGAACGCATCGATTGAGAAAAGCTTTGCGGATCAATGATTTACGTGGGCTCCCATTTACCTATGTCCTGATCGATTGTCCCCCTTCGCTCAATCTCTTGACCTTGAATGCCATGGCGGCCGCGGATTCGGTTTTGGTGCCGATGCAATGTGAATTTTTTGCCCTGGAAGGTCTCAGTCAGCTCTTGCAGACGGTTGAACAGGTCAGGCGCTCGATCAATCCGGATCTCATGATCCAGGGCATCGTCCTGACGATGTTCGATGGGCGAAACAATCTTGCGATGCAGGTTGTCGATGACGTTCGTTCCTTCATGGGGGAGAAGGTTTATCGCACTGTAATTCCGCGAAACGTTCGGGTATCGGAAGCTCCATCTTATGGTAAGCCGGCCATTTTGTATGATTTGAAGTGCGCTGGAAGTCAGGCATATCTGCAACTGGCGTCGGAAGTCATTCAAAGGGAACGGCAACTGCGCGCAGCATAATAGTTTCGTGTACGGAACAATACCGGGAAAGTATATGGTTATGAACGAAGACCCCTCACGAAAGCGCCTCGGGCGAGGCCTTGCAGCACTTATCGGCGAGATGGATAAGCCGGTGGAGAGCAAATCCACCGTCGCAACGCCGCTTGACCAGCGGATCCCGATCGAATTCATCGCGCGCAATCCGCGCAATCCGCGTCGGGCGTTTACAGAATCCGAGCTTGATGATCTGACCCAGTCGATCCGCGAGCACGGTATCGTTCAACCGGTTGTCGTTCGACCCGTGGTTGGCGCGATTGACCGATTCGAGCTTATCGCGGGTGAACGCCGCTGGCGGGCGGCTCAGCGGGCCGGGCTTGATCTAGTCCCTGTGATTATCCGCGATGTCGATGATCGTGTGGCTCTCGAACTGGCCATCATTGAAAACGTCCAGCGGTCCGACCTTAATTCGGTTGAAGAGGCCATGGGCTATCAGCAGCTGATCGATGACCACGAATATACGCAGGCCGACCTTGCGCAGGTGATCGGCAAGAGCCGCAGTCATGTCGCCAATACGCTCCGCCTTCTGAAGCTTCCCGACTCTGTGCGGCAGATGATTATCGACGGCGCGCTTTCGGCAGGGCATGCCCGCACCCTGATCACCGCAGAAAATCCTGCCGAGTTGGCGGCGCTGATCGTGGAGAACGGGCTTTCGGTTCGCCAGGCGGAAGCCTTGGCGCAAGCGCCCGAAAAGACGGATGGTGATAGCGCCAAAAACAAGGGCGCCACGGCACCGCTTGAAAAAGATGCCGATACCATGGCGCTTGAGAAGCTTCTGTCGGACGCCACAGGAATGGGAATCCTCATTAATCACAAATCAAAAGGTGGTGATATCATCATCAAATACAAGAGCCTTGAGCAGCTCGATGAAATCTGCAGAAGGCTCAAGAATTAGCCGGCGTTAAATATAATTAAGTCGACTAAATTAAGCAGCGCGGCACGCCGATGAGATACTCGGAAACATCCCGCTTGTTTATCGAATCGCATTGAGAACGGTTAACGTCGATTGCCGTAGCGGGCCGCCTCGACGGTAATGGAAAGCAATATCTGGCGAATGATGGCTGTCGCCAGAGCGCTGTTCTTTCTGCTTTCCAGCAACGCTTTCTGGGTTCTTTCAAGGGCGCGAGCCAGTGCCTCCGAAGTCCAGCGGTTGAGGGCGTTCTCCATCAAGGTTTTCCTTGAATAAAAAATGGGTGGTCTTGCCGATGCGATAACGGCTGAAGCGCTTTTTCTTCCTTCATCCATGGCGTGACGCAAAGCCTGCAACTGGGACAATTGCCGCACCAGTGCGTTCAAGGCCAGAAAGGGATGGTTGCCCGCGCCGACCAAGCGGTCAAAGCTCTGGTTGAACTGGGAAAGCGCGCCGGAAAGCACCGCATCGGACACATCGTCATAACTGGTGGAACTGACGTCGCCGACCGAATTGCGCACGTCGTCCAGCGTCACGCGTCCCGTTCCTGCTGTGTAAAGACAGAGCTTTTCAAGCTCCGAGCGCGTGGCTAGCCGATCTCCGCCGAGACTGTTTTTCAGGGCCTGCCGCGCATCCATATCGATTTTCAAACCTTCGCGACCCAGCATGTCATCAATGATGCTCTCGATACCGCGTCCGTCATCGCTATAGCAGGGCAGCGCGATGGCCGGAGAGGCGCCCTCCACGGTGGTGCGCAAGGCCGCGCCCTTCTTCAGATCTCCTGCCTCTATCAGGATAAGGGCGTCGGATGACGGTCCGGCCACGAGCATCTTGACCGCGTCCGCCAGTCCTTTCTGCGTTCCCGCATTCTTGACCCAGATGAGTCGCTGTCCACCAAACATGGAAAGCGTATTCGCCTCATCCGCCAGTCGTCCGGGGTCGCTATCGATGCTATCGGCTTCCATCATGACGGTGGAGAAGGGGTCATCCGCGGGAATGCCGGTCTTGGCGGCAATCGCACGCACACGCTCGCTCACAAGCCCCTTGTCCGGTCCGTAAACCAGAATGATCCGGAAATAGGGATCAGGTCGCGCGATAAATGAATCGACTTCGTGAGCTTTCTTTTGTGCCATGGCCCCTTGTATCACGCTCGCGAAGCTTCATTCCAGCCCTGCCGGTTCAAGGCTCAACAAGTTGTGGAACTGTCTTGCCGAGCAATTTCGCTAAAGCCTTTACAACGAGGTTATGATCGTCCCGCTGTGGCAGTCCGGATACCGTTACGGCACCGATACATCCGGTGTCTTCGATGAAAATGGGAAAACCGCCACCATGCGCGGCGAAATCGGCCACCGACAACCCGAGCTTTTCTTCCAGCGTCGTTTGCTGCTTGGCCAGTCGCAAGCCAACGGCGTAACTGCTCCTGAAAAGGCGCAAAACAGTGTTGCGCTTCCGGCGGATCCATTGTGCGTTGTCGGGGGATGAGCCGTTCATGGCGGCATAGAACAGCGGCATGGAATGGAGCGATACGTCGATGGCGACGGGAAGCTGTTGCTGCAATGCGAAATCCCTGAGGAGCGCTCCCAACTGCCATGCCGTTTCAGGATTGAAGCTTGGAAAACGAAGAACCCTTTCTTGCTCCGCTATGCATTCCAGATCCCGTTCGATCACCATGGCCTTTTCCTTGATCTCGATATTCGCCAATGCCGTCCTATGCACGATATCAGTTCTTCCAGAGCCATGCCGCGCCGCGAACGCCGGAACTGTCACCATGCACGGCCTTTCGGATGGGCGTCTCGAAAGTGTCACCAAAGATATAGCGAAGAATAATCGAGGGCAATTCGTCGTAGATCTCGTCGACATTCGACATCCCGCCGCCGAGGACAAAAACATCGGGATCGACGATATTCGTCAGCAATGCGAGGCTTCTGGCTAGGCGGTCGACGAAACGTCTGTAGACCAGCACTGCCGTTTCATCCCCGGCGCGCATGTCAGCGATAATCTCCCGCCCGGCCTTTCGCATACCTGTTGTGGTTTGATAGTCCAGTTCGAAGCCCGTACCGCAGGCAAACATATCCAGGCACCCATGCTTGCCACACCAGCATTTGGGGCCGGGATATTCTTCCCTGGTCATCCAGGGCAGGGGATAATGACCGATTTCGGCCGCCAGCCCCTGGTGTCCGGCGTGCAAATGCCCGTCGATAACAAGGCCGCCGCCATGGCCGGTGCCGATAATGACGCCAAAAACGACGCGCTCGCCCTTCCCGGCACCATCGACGGCTTCGGACATGGCGAGACAATTGGCGTCATTCGCGAGCCGTACCGGGCGACCCAGAGCCGCCTCGATGTCGCTTCCGAGCGAACGGCCATTCAGCAAGGTCGCATTCGCATTTCGTATGATGCCTGTTCGTGGGGCAGGGCTGCCCGGAACGCCTATGCCGACGCTACCCTGCTCGCCGGTTTCCCGTTCGGCAAATGCCACGAGATCGACGACAGCCCGAATACAATCGTGATAGCTGTTTCTTGGAGTGTCGATGCGTCGGCGAGCACGTTCCCGGCCTTCGCGATCCAGCGCGATGACCTCCATTTTCGTGCCGCCCCAATCTATTCCGATGAACATGTCGATCTGTCTACTGAATGCGGTTACCGGTCTCGGGATCGAACAGGACGGCTTTGTCCATGTTGAAGGCGAATTCAAACGCGCTGCCGGGCGCAACGGCGAGATCCGACCGTGCGCGCCCGGTCACGGGACTACCCCCAATGGAGGATACGAGGAAAGTGTCAGAGCCGGTTGGTTCAACAAGCTCGACTTTCAGCGTTACAGTGGAAATGGTCTCCGCCGCTGGATCGACCAGCCCCATGTCTGTAATGGCTTCGGGACGAATGCCAAGGATAATTTTTGTGCCATCCCTGAGGCCGTTCAGCGCTTTCGGCAACGGGAGAGAAACCGTTGCCGCATTGCCGTTCCCAACGCGAATGGCTGATGATCGATTCGCAACCGAAATCATCCCGTTCATCAGGTTCATTGGCGGCGATCCCATGAAATCCGCCACGAAAAGATTGGCCGGCTGGTTGTAGATTTCATCCGGAGTCCCGACCTGTTGCAGAACACCGTCCTTCAGGACCGCGATTTTCGTCGCCAGAGTCATGGCCTCGATCTGGTCATGCGTGACGTAGACGATTGTTGCCCCCGTATCCTGATGAAGCCGCTTGATCTCGCCACGCACCTCAACGCGCAGCTTTGCGTCGAGGTTTGAAAGCGGCTCATCAAAGAGAAAGACGCGAGGCTGGCGGACCAGTGCCCGTCCCATCGCGACGCGCTGCCTCTGGCCGCCGGAAAGCTGGCTCGGCCGCCGGTCGAGCAGGTGCTCGATCTGAAGCGTCTTTGCGACGGTACGAACAGCCTTGCTCCGCTCTTCCTTGCCGACGCCGCGCATTTCAAGGGCGAAGGCGATGTTCTCCCCCACGCTCATGTTCGGATAAAGCGCATAGGACTGGAACACCATCGCAATGTCCCGTTTTGACGGGTGCAGATCGTTGACGACCTGCCCGTCGATAACGATCTCCCCCTCGGAGACGGTGGAAAGACCGGCAACAGCGTTCAGGAGTGTCGATTTTCCGCAGCCCGACGGCCCAACGAGCACGAGAAAGCCGCCCTTTTCCAGCGAGAGGTCGATACCTTTCAGGATCTCGAGATTGCCGGCTCTCTGACGCAGTTTTCTGATTTCTAGGAAAGACATGAATTCGATTATCCCTTCACGGCACCTGCCATAAGGCCGCGTACGAAATACCGACCGGCGATGATGTAAACGATGAGTGTCGGCAGGGCGGCGATCACTGCCGCCGCCATATCCACATTATATTCCTTCACGCCGGTCGATGACGAAACGAGGTTGTTCAGCGCCACGGTCATGGGTGAGGATTCACCCGATGCGAAGGAAACGCCGAACAGGAAGTCGTTCCAGATATTGGTGAACTGATAGATGACCGTCACGACGATGATCGGCCCGGAACTGGGCAGCAATATCCGCCAGAAAATGCGGAAGAAACCGGCACCGTCGATCTGCGCGGCCTTGATCAGCTCGTTGGGAAAGGCGTCGTAGTAGTTCCGGAAGAACAGCGTCGTGAATCCAAGGCCATAGACGACATGGACGAAAATCAGGCCAGCCGTCGAATTGGAAATGCCGATTGTGCCCAGGACACGGGCCATCGGTATCAGAACGGCCTGAAACGGAATGAAACAGGCGAAAAGCATCATGCCGAAAACAATGCGATGCCCACGGAATTGCCACTTGGTCAGAACATAGCCGTTCAGCGCTCCGAGGAATGTCGAGATCAGCACGGCTGGAACCACCATCTTGATGGAGTTCCAGAAATAGCCCTTGATGCCTTCGCACCGGACACCGATACAGGCTTCGCCCCAGGCCTTGAGCCAGGGCGCAACGGTCGGTTCCTTTGGCAGGCTCATCATGTCGCCGCCCTGAATTTCCGTCAGAGTCTTGAACGATGTCGCAAGCATCACGAAGAGCGGCAGCAGATAAATGAACGCGAGAAGGGTCAGCGCGCCGTAAATGACGATACGGGCGGTGCGGGCCGTTCCGGCAGAAACATTGGCGGCGGCGGCGCTCATCGGTGCTTCTCCCGCAATTCGGAATAAAGATAGGGAACGATGATCGCGGTAATGCCCATCAGCATCATCACCGCGCTTGCCGAGCCGACGGCCATCTGGCTGCGTGTGAAGGTGTAGGAATACATGAAGGTGGAGGGCAGTTCGGTCGCATTGCCCGGCCCCCCGCCCGTCAGCGCAATCACCAGATCGTAGGATTTGATGGCCATATGGGCAAGGACGATGAACGCCGACAGGAAGGCTGGACGAAGCATCGGGATGATGATGCGGCGATAGATGGCAAACGACGATGCGCCGTCAATCTGGGCGGCGCGAACGATCTCGTTGTCGATCCCGCGAAGCCCTGCAAGAAACATCGCCATCACGAAGCCGGACGCCTGCCACACGCCTGCGATAACCACGGTGTAGATGGCCATGTCCGTGTTGACCAGCCAGTCGAACTTGAAACTTTCCCAGCCCAGATTGTGCATGGTCTTCTCGAGGCCAAGGCCGGGATTGAGAAACCATTTCCACGCCGTGCCGGTGACGACGAAGGACAGCGCCATGGGATAGAGAAAGATCGGGCGCAGAACGCCTTCACCGCGAATGCGCTGATCCATGAGGATGGCGATGAAAAGCCCGATCGCGATACAGATGCCGATATAGAGCGTGCCGAAAATCGCCAGATTTTTGAGCGCCATGTACCAGTTCGGCTGCGACCAGAGCCGGACATAGGCATCAAATCCCGCCCATTGATAAACGGGGAGCAGTCTCGACTTGGTGAAGGAGAGATAGAGCGTCCAGATAATGAAGCCGTAGACGAACAGCAGGATGACCGCGAAGGAGGGCGCCAGAACAAGTTTCGGCAGGCCGTCTCGCAAGCGATCCAGAACATTGCGATCACGGGTCTGGCCGGTGGAAAATGTCTGCGTCGTCATCATGGACCCGTGTTCTCATGGGCGGGAGAAAGCGGCCGGATCGTCGAACCCGGCCGCGAAGATGTCGGTCAGCCAGGCTTGCATCACTTGGCGGACGCAATGGCCTCCGGCAAGCGCTCAAGAGCCTGATCGGTGGTGATCTGCCCGTTGAGGTGCTGCGTCACGACGTCGAACACGGCTTCCTTGACTGCTGAAGGCTGCGCGTGGCCGTGCGCCAGCGAACCGGCGAGCGTGCCGCCTGCAGCGGCTTCCGCAAGATCCTTCATGCCTTTCTTGCCGCAATCGTCAAACGCGGTGTCCGGAATGTCCGTGCGGGCAGGAACGGAGCCCTTGACCGTGTTGAACGCAACCTGGAAGGCCGGATCGACGACGGCGGATGCCATCTTCAATTGCGCGCCTTTCTTGTCGTCGCCGACCTCGAACATGACAAACTGGTCGGAGTTGAACAGAACATTGCCCTGCGTGCCGGGGAAACGGATGCAGACGAAATCCTGTCCCGGCTTCTGGTCCGCGCGCAGGAACTCGCCCTTGGCCCAGTCGCCCATCTGCTGCAATCCGGCTTCGCCCTTGATGACGAGAGCGGAGGACAGGTTCCAGTCGCGCCCCGAGAAGTTCGGGTCGAAATAGGTGCGCAACTTGCTCATGGTGTCGAACACCTTGCGCATATCGTCGGATTTCAGGGCTTCGGGATCGTTCTCGATAACAGCTTTCTTGTAGAAATCCATGCCGCCAACCGAAAGAACGACCGACTCCCACAGCGTTCCGTCCTGCCAGGGCTGACCGCCGTGAGCGAAGGGAATGATGCCCTGCGCCTTGAAACTGTCGAGAAGAACGATCAGTTCATCGATATTCTCGGGGGCCTTGCCGCCAGCCTTGTCGAGCGCGGCCTTGTTGATCCAGAGCCAGTTGGTGGAGTGGACGTTGACCGGAGCCGCAATCCAGTGGCCGTCATATTTCGAGAAATCCTGCAACGCGGCAGGAATCACCTTTTCCCAGCCCTGCTCGGTGGCAAGGGAATCCAGGTTGCCGACGACTCCCTGTTCGGCCCAGTCATTGATGTCGAAGCCGAGCATCTGAACGGCGGTCGGGGGATCGCCAGCGGTAACGCGGGCGCGCAGCGCGGTCATGGCCTGCACGCCGGAGCCGCCAGCGACCGGCATGTCTTTCCAGCCAACGCCTTCCTTGGCGAGATTTTCCTTCAAAACGTTGAGAGCGGCAGCTTCACCGCCCGATGTCCACCAATGCAGGACTTCCACTTCCTCCGCCGCAACAACAGGCGTGGAAACAAGCATCGTTGTGACCGCCAGCGCGGCCAGCTTGTGACCCAGTTTCATCGATTTCCTCCCTCGGGCCCGTTAGAATAAAAAGCGACCCATGCAATTTATAACGATATAAATACGGAAACTGTCAAGTCCGGCCATCCGGTTTTCTCGATCGTCAAATCCACCGAATCGTCGCAAAACCGGCTTTGAGAGTGGGGATTTCCTGCTTTTGTTTCTTTGCAGGAATAAAAGTTTCAATTTATAACGTTTTCTTTTGGAGCGGGATGACGACGCGGAGGAAAATGGTTTCGCATGAGCAGTGAGGAAAAGAACAGCCGGTCGGGCGAGGGGGCGGATCTTGTCGAAAAGCCGACCCTGCGGACCATCGCGGAACTGACGGGGCTTGCGGTGACGACGGTTTCCCGTGCTTTGGGCGATGCGCCGCAGATTGCTCTGGAAACGCGGCAGAGGGTTCAGCGGGTAGCGGCAGAAATCGGCTATTTTCCGGACCGTGCGGCGCAGCGGCTGCGTACCGGACGTACCAATGTCATCAGCCTGGTTCTCGATCCGCACGATGAAATTCTGGGCTTCGGCACATCGCTCATTCGCGGCCTGACTTCGGCGTTGCGCGACACGCCCTATCATCTTGTCGTGACGCCCCATTTTGCCGACCTGCCGCCCATACAACCGGTGCGCCATATCATGCGCAACCGCATGGCGGATGGCATCGTCTTCACCCGCACGCGGCCTTTCGACGAACGGGTTTCGCTTCTGCTCGAAAACGGCTTTCCGTTCATCTGCCACGGGCGCACGGAGCTGGCGACGCCGCATCCATACGTCGATTTCGACAATTTCAGCTTTGCCTATGAGGCCACCAAAAGCCTGATCACTGAGGGACGGCGGAAACTCTCGATCATCCTGCCGCCGCGCCAGTTCACCTTTTTCCAGCATATGCAATATGGTTTCATGTCGGCGGTGCGCGAGCATGGAGTTTTATTCGAGACGACCGAGGCGGTCGATCTCGACAGCCCGTCCGATGCGATCCGCGACTATGTTTTCAAGCGTTCCGGCGAAGCGGACGCTCCCGATGGCTATATTTGCGGCGGCGAGGTTTCCGCGCTTGCCGTAATGGCGGCGCTGACCGATCGCGGCCATGTTCCGGGGCAGGATATCGGCCTGGTCGCAAAGCAAACGTCCCAGCTTTTCAGCCATATCAGGCCGCGCGTCAAAACCATCTACGAGGATCTCGCGGAGGCCGGCGAACGCATGGGCGCGTTTCTCCTGAAGAGGATGGCAGGCGCCACTGCGGAAGAAGCCCAGTTGCTGCAAGGGCCTCGGCTCAATCTACAGGCGTGACGGACTTTCATTGCCGCGTCAGAACAGGCGCGCCTTCCTCATGGTGAAGGCTTCCGCATAGCGGTCCGGCGCCCGGCATTCCATGCCGCGCAGCCGCGCCAGTCCCTGAAAGGTCTCTGCGTCGAACCAGTCCTTGGAGCGTTGCGTGCCGAAATAGGCAAGCAGCAGGGCGATTTTCTTTTCCATGATGTTGCCGGAGAGTGGGACATAGGTATTGGGCTGCCCCAGATCGCCGTCCCATTTCGGTATTTCATACTCCAGTATAAGCTGGTCGCGGAATATATTCCACGTCAACTGGCTGATCTCGCGATGATCCTGATGGGCATCATTGCGCGAATGCGTGAAAATGATATCGGGCCTGGTGCGCACCCGTAAATCCTTCAGCCATTCCTTGATTGCCGGGCTTTGGGCGGGGAAGAGGCTGTCCTCGAAGTCGGCGACCTCGACACGGCTGGATGCCGCGCCCTTCAGGAAGTCTTTTGCCGAGGCGCGGGCTTCCTCGGAACGGATGTCGCCGCCGCTCATCACGCACCAGTCGACGTGAAGCTGCACGCCTGAATGGATCAAGCTGAGAATGGTTCCACCAACCCCGATTTCGATATCGTCGGAATGCGCTCCGAGGCACAGGATCGAAAGCGCCTTGCCGCTTTCCGCCAAGCCCAGATTCATCATGGCAGGGCGACCATGACGTTGTGTCGGAAGCGTTCCGCCTGCATGCGGGCGTTCCATGGCATATCGCCCTTCTCGACCATGTCTTCCAGCGTCTGCCAGTCGCGCAATGTGTCCATGGAGCGCCAGAAGCCCTCATGCTTGTAGGCCATGAGCTGGTTGGCTTCTATAAGGCGGGAGAAGGGGTCGAGAACAAGTTCCTCGCCCTCGCGCATATAGTCGAAAATCTCTGGCCGCATCAGGAAGTAACCGCCATTGATCCAGATATCCGACCGATCTGACGAGCGGAATTCGCGCACGCGACCGTCATCGGCTATATCCGCCAGATGGTAGGTCAGCGGCGGGCGAACAGCGAGAAAACACGCAAGCTTGCCACTCGCCCTGAATTTTTCCAGCATGTCATCGAGGTTCACATCCGTCAGGCCATCGCTGTAATTGGCAAGGAAAATCTCCTCATTCTTCACATGCTCCTTCGCCGCCCACAGGCGCTCGCCGATATTGCGCCAGATGCCGGTGTCGAGCAGGGTGACGCGCCAGTCCTTCTTGACCTCGCTCAGAAGCTCGACGTTTTTTCCGCCGCCCGACACCACGCAATCCGCAAAGGTTTGCGGGCGGCTGTTGAGAAAGAAATCCTTCACGACATTGGCCTTGTAGCCAAGGCAAAGGATAAAATCGTCATGGCCGTAATCGCTGTAATATTCCATGACATGGCGCAGGATCGGCTGGTGGCCGAGCGGGATCATCGGCTTTGGAACATTTTCCGAATATTCGCGGATGCGTGTGCCAAGCCCACCGCAGAAAAGAACGACTTTCATGCTACAAGCTCCTTCGGATCGACAATGGTGACGGTTGGAATGGGCAGGACGAATTTGCCCCCCCAATCGGCGACGTGACGCATCTGGTGGACGATTTCGTCCTTCAGGTTCCATGGCAGGATGAAGATGTAGTCCGGCTTTGCTGCGTCGATGGCGTCGATATCGTGAATGGGAATGTGCATGCCGGGCGTATAGCGCCCGTGCTTGTACGGGTTGCGGTCGACCGTGAAATCAAGAAAGTCTGTCCCGATCGCGCAATAGTTCAAAAGCGTATTACCCTTGCCCGGCGCGCCATACCCGCAAATGCGCTTGCCGTCTTCCTTTGCGGTTATCAGGAACCGCAGCAGATCGCGTTTGACCTTGCGAGCCCTTTCGCTGAAGGATTCGTAGGTCTCGATCTTGTCGAGCCGCTTTTCGATTTCCCGCGCCAGAACATCATGGACGCGCTGGCTTGCCGGCTGCCTGGCTGCCTGATGAGCCAGGTAGACCCGCAGCGAACCGCCATGGGTGCGCAGTTCCTCCACGTCAACGACTTTCAAACCATGCCGCCTGGCCATCTCACGGATCGTCAGCAGCGAGAAATAGGAGAAATGCTCGTGGTAGATCGTGTCGAACTGGTTTTCCTCGATCAGCTTTTCGATATGCGGAAATTCCAGCGTAACGATGCCTTCTGGCTTCAGAAGGATCTTCATGCCCGCGACGAAATCGTTGAGATCCGGAACCTGGGCGAGAACGTTGTTGCCGATGATAAGATCGGCGCGGATACCCTCGCCGATCAGGTGGTTGGCGAGCCTGACGCCAAAGAAGTCGACCCGTGTCGGAATGCCCTTGCCCATGGCGACCTGCGCCACGTTGGCGGCGGGTTCGACACCGAGGACGGGAACCCCAAGCGGACGGAAGTGTTGCAGGAGATAGCCGTCATTGCTGGCCAGTTCCACGGCGAGGCTGCTGGGGCCGAGGCCAAGCCGCTCGGTGATCACCTCGCAATAGGTCTTGGCGTGCGCGACCCAACTGGTCGAGAAGGACGAGAAATAGGCATATTCGGTGAAAATCGCCTCGGGACTCATATATTCCTTGAGCTGCACCAGAAAACACGCATCGCAGACCAGAACATGGAGCGGGAAATAGGCTTCCATCTGATCGACCTGATCGGCCCGCAGAAAACTTTCGCAAGGCGGCGACATTCCCAAATCGACAAAGGTGTGGCGCAGCCGTGTCCCGCAAAGTCTGCATCCGCCGTGATCGGGTCTCATATCAATCTCGTGTGAAACGTCTACCGCCTGAATGTTCATGCCCGCCCCGCTTCTGGTTGCCGGTTTTCCCTGGATGTTTTGAACTGTGATCGACGGTCATCGACCAGCTTTCGGGAAACCCGGTTCCCAACAAAGGGAAGGCTACAAAACGGGGTGTCAGGTGCCGATATGGCAATCAGATCGAACGTGTTCATCCCATGGAGGAAGCGGAAATCACCGCGCCCATAGCCCAAGGACAGGAAGCGGGCGCGTAAGGCGGATACAGTACGCCTTTCGGTTGTATTGGCGGCGGTCGACTTACTGCTTTCATCAAATCGCCGATCATCGAAAGACGCTCTTCCAGAGGAGGGCGATCTTGCAAACAGTACAGCAGGGATCGCGAAGGGAACGGATGTGCGCTTTAGCGAGTTGAGCATCAAGGGGGTCTGGCTTGTCTCGCCGGTCAAGCTGGAGGACGAGCGGGGATTTTTCGCGCGCACTTTCTGCGAACAGGAATTTGTGGAACAGGGGCTGGAGGCACGCTTTCTCCAGCACAGCGTCTCCCACTCCACGTGCAAATACACGCTGCGCGGAATGCATTTCCAGAAATATCCCTTCGCGGAGATCAAGCTGGTTTCCTGCATCAAGGGGGTCGTCTACGACGTGGTCGCAGATCTGAGGCCGGGGTCGGCGACATTCAGGCATTGGCTGGCGGTGGAACTCTCACCGGAAAACGGGCACCGCATCTATATTCCGGAAGGTTGCGCCCATGGCTTCCAGACCCTGACGCAGGACGCCATCGTGAACTACCTCATCAACCGTTTTCATATTCCGGGCGAGGCACGGGGCGTTCGATATGACGATCCCAATCTCGCGATCGAATGGCCGGCGCATCCGAGCGTCATCTCTCCAAAGGATCTTGAATGGCCGCTTTTCGAGGGCGCGCCGGCCTGATTGCCAGATGCTAATCCGTTGACGCTGGAAGCCGCTTCTTGTTTTCGAGAAGGCCGTGATCGCGCAGGAGCGCGGCCGTCCTGGCGATATCGGCAAAGCGAAAGCCGGACCGCTCCGCGATCTGGAGCAGCGAATGTTCGCCATCCGCCAGATTGAGCACCCAGAGCATGGCCATCGCCGCGTGCGCGCCAGCGCTGTCGCCGCCGAGGGCGGAATAGAGGCCGCGCCGTCCGAGTTGGGGCTCTCCTTTGGGGAAAAGGTTCACCGGTGTCCAGTCTTCCTCAACGATAGCAATCACATCCATGACGATGCGACAGGATTCCGCCAGGTGTTCCGGTTTGATGAAATCCAGATTGTCCGCCGAGGTGTGATATTCGGGGAAGGTTCCAAAAGCGCTTCGCTGAAACAGGCCAACGGGCAGGTTGAAGCCGGGTGAGCAGAATTGCCGCTCGTCATAGCCGTAGGGCGAGAAGCCGAGAATATTCGAATCGGCTCCGAAATGTTTCAGCACATGCTCCATCGCGCGGTCGATAAAGGCGTTGCCGCGCCTGCTGCGCTTATAGGTTGGCCCACCGCCATCGCCCACGCAGGAAACGACCAGCCCATGCTCGATCGATGCGGTTCTGCGTTCATTGGCCGCCAGCCAGGCCAGCGATCCGATCGTTCCGGGAGCAAAGAGAAACCGGTAGCTGTAGCGGGTTTTGCGCCGCCTCAGTTGAAAGGCGATGAGGGTCAGCAGTGCCAGTCCAGAGCAATTGTCATTGGCGAGCGACGGATGGCAGATATGGGCGGAAAGGATGAATTCGCGGTCGGTTTTTCCGTGATGGAGATATTCGCCATAGGTGATCGCTCCGTCTTTCAGTTCGGAATCGATATGCACCTGATACATGGCATCGGGTAGGGTTTCGAGCGCATTGTGCGCCATGCAGAAGCCCCACCGCTCGGCGTAATAGGACGTGCGGTAGGGAATGAGGTCGGGCTGTTCCGGCAGCGTGAAGATATGTTTCCGGAGTTCGGAAAGCGGCAATATCTGATGAACCGGCGTGCTGTAGTTCAACACGTGCAGATTGTTCACCTTGAAATCGACGACCCTCCGGCCTGCCATATCCGCGATATAGGCGTCGCGTATGACCCATTCGCGCGGCGCTTCCCAGTCGAAAAGCCGCGAACCCGTCGGCACTTCATGGCGCTCGATCGGGATATATTCACCGAGCAGGTCCAGCGTCCGGCGAACACCGTCGCCGGCGATGCTGCGGCAGATCGGAAACAGCCGGGTGGCGAGGGAATAGGCTTCAGTGCCGATATCCTTGTCGAGTGTCGCTTCGAATTCCTGATGCGCAACCGGCTGGTTCATGATCTCGCACCTCTTGCATCAAACCGCGATGGAAACCGGTTCCTCTGCCGCTGCGGGTGCCGTGTGGCGCAGGCTTCCATCGAGAATGCCGGATGCCAGAAGCTGCTTTATATGGGCGATGCGCTGGAAGCGCGGGCCCTCGAATTCCTCCAGCGTCAGCCCGGACGACCGATAGGCCGCATAAAGCTGCCTTGCCCCGGCCAGTGCGTCCCATTGCGGCTTGAAATCCGGCAGGACGCGCGCGATCTTTTCAAAACTCACGCGATAGGAGCGCGTATCCGGACCGGCATCGGACGCGTATTCCAGTTTGCAGCCGGGAACGACCTCGGCGACGACGGTGGCGATGTCGCGGATGCGGTAGTTATGGGCAGTCGAGCCGACATTGAACGCCTCGTTCCATACGGCTTCCTTCGGTGCCGCAAGCCCGGCGATGAAGGCCCTCGATATATCTTCGATATGCACGATCGGCCGCCACGGCGTTCCATCGGATTTCATGAAGATCAGCCCCTTGGTCACGGCCCATGCCACGAGATTGTTCAGCACGATATCGAAGCGAAGGCGCGGCGAGAGGCCGTAGGCGGTTGCCGGACGAAAATAGGTCGGGCAGAAATCGCGGTCGGCGAGTTCGGCGATATCCAGTTCGGCCATGACCTTGGACTTGCCATAGGCCGTAACCGGATTAAGCTCGCCGGTTTCGTCGATCATGTCGGCGCCGGACTGGCCGTAGTTGCTGCATGATGAGGCGAACAGAAAGCGCTGGACACCCGCCGTTTTCGCGGACGCCGCCATGCGGACGCTGGCCCTGTGATTGATCTCATAGGTGATATCGGCATTGAGGTTGCCGAGCGGATCGTTGGAGAGCGCGGCAAGATGAATGACGGCGTCGAAGCCTTCCAGATCCTTTGGCGTGACGTCGCGCACGTCCTTGCGGATGGACGGAACTTCAATTCGCCTCCCGCCCGCATCGTAGGTGCAGCGCTCGTAGAGATTGCTGTCATAGCCGCTGACGTCGTGACCGGCCTTGATGAGCATCGGCACCATCACCGACCCGATATATCCCTGATGACCTGTGACAAGAACCTTCATTGTCTATCCCTTATCCCGTCGAATGGCTGGCTTTCTGAAAGCAGCCGGTTTCCCGTAACGCTACCGTTTGCCCGCACGGGCGGCGAGGCCGCTCATGGGCTTAGCGTCGCTACGCCTTTGGTGGAGCCGGGCTATCAACTGGCTGCCGCCTTCGGTGACAATGCGCCGATTGCGCCATCCTGATTGAAACGCCGCATGACGACTTGCGAGGGTCTTCCGACCAGATAATGCCCCACGCCTCGATCGAGCGCCTGAGCGTAGATCGCAAGAGCGCCATCGGCAGCCTCAATGGTGCGTGCGACGTCGTCGTCCGTGTGGGTGTAGCTGACCACCAGTGATGGCATGAGGATGCCGCGCCGGATTGTTTCCTGAAGGAAAAGCGTCCGGAAAGCCTGGGAAGGCTGGCCCTGTTCGTCGAGCGTCGCATAGGCAAGGCAGCTTGCCCGTCCAACGAGCTTGACGAAGGATTGCAGTCCGTGGCGAACGACAGCCTGCTCGATCCCCTGCCGGAGCGCTTCTCCCTGCCGATAGAGATGCTCGATGACCGGTTCGTCGCGATAGGTTTCCATCGTGGCCATCGCGGCGGCAAGCGCGTGTGTCTCCGCTCCGTGCGTGGTCGAGAGAAGGAAGACGCGGGCGCGGTCGGTGTGATCGAGGCCGCCGAGGCGCATGAACTCGCGCTTGCCCGCCAGAGCCGAAACGGAGAAGCCGTTTCCCAGCGCCTTGCCGAAAGTGGAGAGATCGGGAACGATGCCGTATAGTGCTTGCGCCCCATGCTTGTGCCAGCGGAAACCGGTGATCATCTCATCGAAAATGAGAAGCGCGCCGTTGGCATGGCAGATGCGCTGAACCTCGTGCAGGAATCCGTTCTCGGGATCGTCGGCGCGCGCAGGCTCAAGGATGAGGGCGGCGATCTTTCCGGGATGCCTGTCGAAAAGCTCTGTCACGCTCTTCGGGTCGTTGTAGCGGAAGGTGACGGTCAATTGCCGGATGGCTTCGGGTATGCCGGAATGCATCTTCGTGGTGCCGATGAACCAGTCATCGGTCGAGAAAAACGGATGATCCGCGCAACAGGCGATCAGGTCACGCCCCGTATGGGCGCGGGCAAGGCGCACCGCTCCTGAGGTGGCGTCGGATCCGTCCTTGCAGAATTTCACCATTTCCGCACCCTTGATCGTATCGAGAAAGAGTTCGGCGCATTCGGCTTCGAGCACCGAGGGACGCGTGAAGTTGCAGCCATGGGCGAGCGCCCCTGCGGCTGCACGGATCACGGGTTCATAGGCGTGCCCGAGGCCAACAGCCCGATTTCCCATGCCATATTCGATATATTCATTGCCATCCACATCCCAGACATGGGAACCGAGCCCGCGCGCGATGAAACCCGGCGACAGGACGGGGTATTGATCATCGCCCTTGGCATAGGTGTGCGCTCCGCCGGGGATCATCCTGTGCGCCCGCTTGCGAAGCCGGTCAGAATTTTCAAATGAAACTGTGCGGTCGTCCATGTGCCACTCCATCTCGATACAGGATGTTCGTGTCGATGCATCCTTGGGAAGATCAGCGAAGTTTAGGCATTTCAAGGCGCATTTCGCGCCCGCAATAAGGGGAACGGCGCATCCGGCAAAAGGGGTAATCCGGCGTGTCTTCCTCTCTGGTTCAGATGAAATTCGCCAGCAGGATCTCATCCTGTTCCTCTAGGCGCTCCCGGAAGACTTCCACCTGCCGTCGGATTTTCAGCTCGTGCTCCCTGCGGTGCGACGAAAGGGTGTCGAAATGGCCGATCAACGTGTTGAGATCGAACTGCTCGATCGGCTGGCAAAATTCTCCCAGCCCCATTTCGTCCATGAGGACATCATTCTTTCTTGAGTAGCCAAGCGAAATGGTCGGCTTGCCCATCTTGAGCGCACAAACGATGTTGTGAAAACGGGTCGTGACGACAATTTCGGTCTCTGCCATCTGCTGCATGAGTTCGGTCAAAGAGTGCGACGGCTCCGCGACAATGCGCGATTGCAGGTAATCCGGCCTGGAGCGCTTCACTTTCTCCAATATGTCGCGGACGGCGGTCATATCGCCAATTTCCCCCGTCAGCAGGCGAACGTCATGGCCGTTGTCGAGAAGATGGATGACGAATTGCGAAAGCTTGGCGGCGTAGGCGTCATAGATCGCCTGAGCCCCCTCGGCGAACCCATACCAACCATAGTAGCTCATCACCCCCACGCCGATCACTGGCCTGCCGTTCCGCGTGAATGTGTCCTGCGCGATATCGGGCGTTTCGAGCTTGAACGCGATATCCGGATAGATGGCGTCGCTGCTGGTATCGAAGCCGATGCCCGTCATGTAGTTTTTCGAAAGGGCATCGCGGTATGATCGAAAATCCGCGAAACCCGCGGCGCGGCTCATCAGCCATCGGCTAACAGGGTGGCGGATCGGCCCGGCGCCGATGCTCACCAGCGCCGTTCGCACACCCATCAGGCGGGCAACGACGAGCCAACGGAAAATATCGAGCGGCATGCCATAGGGACGCTCGCCGAAGTCATCGAGAATGCCGGTTCCGGGAATGATCATGCTGTCGACATCGCGCAGGTGCCGGATCGTTATCATCAGATCGATCAGGCTACCGGGAAGCTTGAGGAAAAGGCGGTTGATCTTGCGCGCGCCTCCCCGCAAATGGCGCGACCAGCTCAATGGCAGCACGGCGACATTCTGAGAGGCGGCGACATGTTCCGGATTGTCGCAGATCGACACGATATCGGCATCGGGTCGTTCTTTCCGCAAAAACTGGATCATGGCCTCCAGCGAACCGTCATTGCCCAGATTGCCGCAGCCGAACAGGCCAAAGAGCGCGATGCGCTGGCGGCTGGATGCGACGGCTGGTGTTTCCATCTGCAAAGAGCCCGGCAAAGGTTCCTGAGTGCCGGACTGAAATGTTTCGCCGGTGCGGGAAAGCCTATCGCTTGAAAGCATCATCGTGTTGGACCTGTTTCACTAATGGTTTCCAAAACCAGCAGCCAGTCATTGAAGCCGGCATAATTTCTCCTTGGCGGCACGAGTTTGCGGTCGCCGCCATCGAAGGGCGATTCTTCCACCGTTTTGAACATGCCATTTGAGGGGTCGAACCAGCGGGCCTTCACCGGAGCGGACGAAAGCTGGCCGAGATCGACAATCGCACCGCGACTGGTTGGCAGATAGATGACGGCGAAGCTGCCATCCTTGGAGCGTGCCGCAACGGCGCGGGCGCTGTCGCCGCCATGACCTGCGAAAAGGAGGGCGTTGCTGGTGTCGGGCTCGAGTTCCCACCATCGCAGCGAGGAAAACAGGTTGTACAGATAAGTCATGCTTTGCGCCCCGCGGCTATCCAGTTCGTCCTTCCAGCCGGAAGGCACCGCGTAGAGGCCGGGTCCGTCGAAATGCCACATCGGGTTGTTGCCGAAAACATGACCCATCGCGCCGGAGAGGACCGCCTGATAGGCCTGCATCCTGAGCCTGTATTCATTGGCTCCATGCTCGTTCTCATAGGCACTTTCCATCAGAAAGAACGGCTTGTCCCGGTGGTGCTCATACTGCGTCAGCGCTGACCAGTAGACGGGCTCATAGGTGTAG
Organism: Phyllobacterium sp.; assembly: GCA_050726055.1. GTDB lineage: Bacteria > Pseudomonadota > Alphaproteobacteria > Rhizobiales > Rhizobiaceae > Phyllobacterium. The sequence continues at coordinate 97,621 of JBOHIW010000011.1, forward strand.
ACATTGTTGATCGCGAGCCATGGCTCGCCCTCCCAGTGCTCGATGGCCGGTGAGCCTGGCGCGCCATGCGCGGTGTTGAGCGCATCCGCGTCGAATTCATGTATGCCTTCGACGATGGCCCTCACCAGATCCTTGTCCGGCGGATTGTAGTCGCCACCGTGAACCCAGATAATATTATTGAGGTGCCCATAGCGCTTGCCCAGAAACTGCCCGTAGGCGCGCAGCCTGTCCACGCCGTTTTCCGACATTTCATGATACCAGCCCTCGGAGCCGCCTCCATTGCCGACATAGGCTGGTGTAAGAAGGACTGTGAAACCGAGATCGCAGGCGCGTTGCAGCACCCAGTCGGCATGTTTGAAATAGGCTTCATTCGGCTTGCTGAAATCACTGCCCGAGAAGAACGGGGGATCGCCGTAAATATTGGCGGGCGCGTTCGTCGCGAATTGATGCTCGAGAAGGTTCACGAGGATCGTGTTTACGCCGCGCGCTTTCCGATCCTGCAAATAGGTTTCGGCATCTTCCTTGCGAAGCTGCGCGATGAGCGACCAGGCCGTATCGCCATTCATGAAGAAGGGCTTCTCGTTCGCATCCACAAGATAGCGCATCCCGTCTTCCGTGCGCAAAGGGAAGGGGCTGTCTTGCGCGATGGACACGCCTTGCGGCGTACAGGCGGAGGCATCGGCCGTTGCGGCGAGCAGACAGGCCACGAGCACAACCGCCGCCGGACCGACGCCAAGACGAATGATCCTCAATCCTGTCGCATTCTGCCCCGTCGTATTCTGCATTGCCACGACTTTCCCGCGTCGATCACCGCGCAACCGAACTCAGCCGCGTTGCGTGGTTGTTTGTGATGCCGTTGCTTTCTCGAGAAACAGTGCCGGATGTTTGGACTTGAATTCGCTGGAACCGATCATGCCGTAGGCGATGTCCCAGCGCGACATGGCTCCGGTGTTGAGTTCCTTCACGTAGGTCGCAAGGCCGATCGGGTCTGCTTCCCGGTTAAGGAGCATGTGATAAAGGAAATTCACAAAGGCCGGGTTCGACAGGCCGAACAGCGCGTAACGGCTGCGGAATTCTTCGGACGTCGCCATGGTCAGCAACATGCCCGGCATGTCGGTTGTGCCGCTTCCAATGGTATTCGCCCAGCTTTCGAGGCCTTCATTATCAGCGTCACGCCCGAGAACGAGGCAATAGGCATAGCTGACCTGCCGCTCCACCAGCGAGCCATCATTGCCGGTTGACGCAAGATCGCAATTGCGGGTCGGTGTTGAAAAGAGCTTCGGCCCCCGTATCATGTCCCGAACGGTGAAATAGGCCAGCTTGGGTTCCCCCGGGGTCCAGCCGTCCGTTTTTTTCGGAACGACTTTGACGAGCCCCATATAGGCCTCAAAATTTGGCGCCCAGTAGGGCTCGTCTAGCAGTTCATAGACAAAAGCTGCTTCCAGATTGTGCGTATTCTGCAATTCCTTGAGGCGGGCCATCGTCTGGCGCAGGCCCTCGGCTTGCTGGCTTTCGCTGCGCTGGCTGCCGTAGGGATTGTTGAACTCGGTCAGCCAGATCGGCTTTTTATATTTCTTGAGCGTGTCAAAGGCCCATTGCGGATCTTCGCCATAGGCGTGCCAGACGGAAATATCCCAGTCTATGCCGTCGTCCTGCATACGCTCGAAAGCGCCCAGATGGCCCCAACCGGCGGTGCCGATTGCCTTGCGTATGTCCGGATCTACCGATGTAACGCCGTCCGACAGGCCCTTGAGAACGGCGCTCACCTTCGCCCAGCGTGGACCAAAATACTCAAGCGGCCCTACGCCGCCCGCAGGGCCCCACTCGCATGGATAGGTGCTGCCATCGTCGCGCTTTTCACAGGGCTGGATGATGGCATAGTTTTCCATCTCGTTGCCCAGCTCCCAGACGCGGATATCGTTCTTGAACGGAGACGCCAGCGAGATCGCGAGATCGCGCGCCTTTTCATAGAGCGCTTCGGTGCTTTCCTTGTCGAGGTCGAGATTGGAGGGCGTGATGACGGGCAGAATCTCGATGCCCCGCGCCTTCGCTTCCTTCACCAGGCTGGTCAGGGCTGGCAGCTTTCCGAGATCGGGGACGTTGACCCGATAGGACGTCATTCCAAGATCTTTCAGGTAGTCGAGCTGCTGGCTGACGCTGATGCCCGGATAGGCTGTCAGCGGATGTCCGTTGGCACCCCAGAGCATATCCGCCGAGGACGGGCCGAAAGTACCCAGAAAAAATGCAAGTCCCAGTGACACGCGCGAAATCATTGCCCCACTCCCGTTGCTTTTAACCGGCAATGCTAGTGGAGGCCGCCATGCGGGCAATCCGGCAAAATTGCGGATCGAAACGTCGCTCATACGCCTTTCGATTAGCCCTCACAGGCTTTTGTTGAACGTGACGAATGCCGCAAAATTCCCGAAACAGGAACAGGGGGCAATGGGTTCGCCACGGCAGGGCGAAGATTTGCGGGTGCCGGAAGAAATGGAGCATCAAAGCCGATGAACGGGGTCAGGCGGGCTCTCCTGTTGAGCACGGGAGATCGGTATTATTCGCTCATCATAAACTTTCTCACGGTCGCGATTGTCTCGCGCATTCTGACGCCTTCCGAAATTGGCGTATCGGTGGTCGGTGTCGCCATTGTCGGCATAGTGATGTCGCTGCGAGAGTTTGCCAGCGCGAATTTTCTTATCCAGCAGCGGGAGCTGACCCCCACGGATGTTCGCTGCGCTTTTACCGTCATGCTCATTCTGACGACGGTTATTGCAGCCGGGCTTGTGATCCTCGCGCCCATTGTCGCCCGTGTCTATGACGAGCCATTGCTGGTCGAATATCTGCGTATTATCGCGGTGGCTATTTTCCTCGAACTGGTCGCCGCGCCGATCGTCACGCTTCTGCGCCGCGACATGGCGTTTGGGCGGGTTGCCCTCATCAATATCGGCGGCGCCACGACCGGTACGGCGGTTACAATCACGCTGGCGCTGCACGGGTTCAGCGCCATAAGCTTTGCCTGGGCCTGGCTGGCGAGCGCCGTCGTCACCGGCATCCTTGCCATCTCGCTCCGGCCGGAATTCTGGATCTTCAAGCCATCGCTGGCGCAATCGCGGCGCATGCTGGCCTTCGGGGGATATAATGGCGCGACCGTTCTTCTCTACAAGATGCACGAATCCCTGCCCTATCTTTTGCTGGGACGGATGCTGTCACTGGACGCAGCGGCGCTCTACAGCCGCAGCCTCATGATCTGCCAGTTGCCCGACAAGGTATTTCTGGCCGGGGCGGCATCAGTCGTGCTTCCGGCTTTTTCAGGGGAAGTGCGGCAGGGGCGGGGCCTCAAGCAGCCCTATCGCAATGCGCTGGCGCTGATCACGGCCTTCCAGTGGCCAGCCCTGGTCACGCTCGCGCTTCTGGCCTATCCGATCGTCGATCTCGTTCTCGGCCAACAATGGCATGGCGTCGCACCGCTGGTGCAGATTGTCGCCCTGTCGCTGTTTTTTTCCTTCAGCTTTGAACTCAACTATCCCGTTCTGGTGTCGATGGGCGCGATCAGGGACATTTTCCTCCGCGCCCTCATTGTCTGCCCCGTTTCCGCTGGCGCGATTGCTGCCGCAAGCTTTATCAGCCTTCAGGCTGTGGCATGGAGCCTGATGTTCATCATGCCTTTTCAGGCCTTCGTGGGCCTGCAATTCATCCGCCGCCACCTGGTGATCACATGGGGCGAGATCGCCGGTTCCCTGTGGCGAAGCGCCATCGTTGCCCTCATGACCGCCGCTGGCCCCACCGCAGTCATCGTGCTTGCCGGTACGGGGTTTCAGCTTCCGATCCGGCTGGCAATCGTCGCGATGTTCCTTTCAGGGATATTCTGGCTTGCGGGGCTGTGGCTGACGCGCCATCCCTTGCGCGAGGAGATCACGGGAATGCTCGGCAGGCTTGGTGGCCGTCTTTCGTCGCTTAAGTCCGCCAGTCCGGCATCGACGGCGAAGAGCTAGAACACTCCAAGAGGACTATGGTTCGGATCATCCGTGGCGGATGCTTTCGGCCAATGACCGTTCCATGCGCGACAGATAGCTGAAGGGGGGGATAATAGCGGTCCTCGGACTGAGGCGCACGGCCAGTTTCAGCAGGTCGATACCACTCCTGCGCCCATGGGCGAGATCCTTGACGCCACACCAGTAGGCCCGTTCAGAGATCCCGCGGCGACCCAGCGCCAGCATGTGTTCCCAGCCGGTCAGGTCGTGCCCCTCATGATTGAAGAAGCTTTCGAGCGCCGCGTGCCGCTCAACCAGATCCCGTGTCCGCTCAGTCAGAAAATCATGCGTCCTGTTGTGCGCATGCATTCGCTTGATGCCGAGGATGCTTCCGCAATCCGCCACACGGCCAAGGGTAGCCAGGCGCAGCAGCATTTCCAGATCGTCCGTGTGCGGGAGTTCCTGTCGGTAGTGGCCGGCCTTCTTGTGAGCTGAGGTGCGTGTCAGAACCATTCCGGCGGCAATGTATCGCTCCGGTGCGCGGCAACGGTCCAGAATGAAATCCCGCCCGTCGCGAATGCACCAGCCATTCGTTGAGGCGCGAGCGTCGGGCCGCGCTTCGCCCGCCAGCCAATGCACATCGTTCCCATGGGCGAAACTGACGTCCGGGTTTCGCTCCATGATGTCCATCATGCTGTGGAGGCTATCCGGGGTCAGAAGATCGTCGGAACAGAGCACCATGAAATAGTCGGCATCGGCCCAGTCCACACCTTCGTTGAACGATGCGTGCGGCCCCACATTGATCTGGTGCAGCGAAACCTCGATCCGGCTGTCTTCCAGCGCAAGAGCGCGCGCCACCTCCGCACTGTTGTCGGTCGATGCATTGTCGATAATGAGAATCCGGATATCATCGACGCCCTGTTGCAGAACGCTCGCCACGCAGTCCCGAAGATAGTGCCCATGCTGGTAGCACGGGATAGCGATGTCGACGCTCGCCACGTATGAACCTCCTCCGTCCGGGTATCGTCGTTCAGGTTGGCCGGATTTGTACCGGCTGCTCACTTCGCCAGATCGCCCATCCTGTGAAATGACAGCGCTTCGGATGCAATTTCACCCATTCGGCCCATCGGCCGGTCCATCCGCAAAAGCCACTGGATCGGCGGCAGAAGCACCGCGCGGGGCCTGCGCTCATGGGAGAATTGCAGCAATTGGCGGCCTACGCCGCCATAACCGCGCCAGAAGTGCGAAACGGCGGACCAATAGGCGTGCTCGCCAAGGCCCTTTCGCGCGAGACCGCGCAATTGCGCGGCCTCGGTCAGCGCTTTTCCCTCATGCGCAAAGAAACTCTCGAAAGCCGCCTCCCTTTCGATGAAATCGCGAAGCTGCACGCTTTGGTAGTGAACCGACATGCGCTGGTCATGGTAACGGCGGATCGCCTGAACCTGCCGGATAGACGCCACGCTGCCGACCGTCGCAAGGCGAAGCCACATCTCGAGATCGTCGGTGTAGCGCAGTGCCGCGCGATAATATCCCACCTGTTTCTGGGCGGATGTGCGCCGGATGACCGTGTTTGCGCCGATGCTGTTGACGGGCGTTCGGCAAAGACGCTCGATGAATGCCTGTCCCGAAGACAGGGTCCACTCCGGGCCAGCCGGAGGCGGATCGAACGGGCCCACGAAACCGTCCGTCTGGAGCCTCGCCTCGATACCGTGGGTGAAGCTGATCTGGGGGTCGTTGTCGAGAAGTGCTACCGCCCTGGCCAGCGCGCCGGGAGCCAGCACGTCGTCAGCGTCAAGGATCAGGAAATAGTCCGATGAGGCCCAGTCGATACCTTCATTGTAGCTGAATGTCGCGCCACGATTGGCATCGTGGGCAACAAACTCGATTTCCGGATGTTGCGCTGCCAGTTCGCGCGCGATGCTCAGGCTGTCGTCGGTAGAGCAATTGTCGATGATCAGGATTCGCGCCTGCACCCCCTGCTGCGCCAGTACACTGCCGATGCAATCCTTCAGATATCGCCCGTAATTGTAGCAAGGCACGACAATATCGACTGTGCTCATCGGAACATTCCCGCTTCCTGCTCAAGGCAATACGCGACCGGATCGGCATATTCGGCATCGATCTGTCGCATCAGCTTCAGATAGGTTTCGGCGACGGTTTTCCACGAATAGCCAAGCGCCCTGATCTGTCCTGCGTCGATCATGCGTTGCCGAAGCGCCGGATCGTCATTGATCCGCCTGACCATGGTTGCCCACGCCGCCGGATCGTCGGGACTTGCATAGAGCGCCGCATCGCCACAGATTTCGGGAATGCAGGGCGCGGTCGAGGCGACGACCGGGCATCCCGCCGCCATTGCTTCCGCCGCCGGAAGGCCAAACCCCTCGATGCGGGACGGAAAGAGGAAACACAGGGCTTTTGACAATGCTTTCTTGAAGTCATCGTCACTGATGCGTCCGAGCAGGCGAAGATTCGTCAGCTTTCGATTGGCATGGTGCTCGATGAGCGAGGGGGCGATGTCTCCCGCCATCCAGATGTCGATGCCCAGCGCGTCGAGCATGGGCGCGACCCGGATCAGCAGTTCTGCATTCTTGTATTTCTGGCTTTGACCGAGGCAGAGCACATAGGGCCGGCGTGAGTGCCGCTTCAGGGATGATCGCTCTGCCCGCCACCGCGTGACGTGATCGCTGCCATTATAGGCGACCGTAATCTTGCTTGCAGGGGCAACATCGTAATCGATGAGCTGCGCACGCGAGAAGCGTGAGACGGTGGTGATGGCTGCTACGCGCTTCCCCAGCATCGGCAGAATGGCGCGATGCGCCCAGCGGAAGGCGCGTCCGTAGCTTTCGGGCATGATCCGCGTGTGGAGGTCATGGATGCAGACGATCTGCTGCGCGATGGCGACCGGTGCTAGATTGCAGAAGCTGAGCAGCCCCCCCCGAACGTGGCGCGGCAGTTGCGCCTGCACCCAGAATTGCGGCAATCGGGGCTTGCTGAATTCCGGAACCACGCGAACCGGGATCGACCGCAAGACGAAATCCTCCGGTGGATGGCGCGGCGTGACGAGTTCTATTTCCAGATTGCCGGTCAGCGGGTGATGGTCGGCGATCATACTGTCGAGCGCCTGCGTGACCTCGCGCGCATATCGCGCGACGCCCGTTGGGCGAAGCCCGATGAAATCGCCATTGATTGTCCATATCCTCCTGGGCGAATCCGGCTTTTCCTTCGGTGCGTGGCCATGTGCGCGGGACGGCGAAAGCTTTCTGTGCCGCTCGGTCCGGGCTGAGGCCGGATGGTCGATATGCTTGATATCCTGCCGGTACATGGGCCGCGAAGCCTCCTGAAAACGCGATACGCAAAACCTTTCGTGCTTCCAGAGGAGGACACCGGAAGACGGGTTGGATATGAGGAGCGTAACATTGCGTGAACCGGGCGTGAACCGGGCTGCGGCTTACCATTTTGAGGTATGGCACCATCGGGCATCGCCTATCCGGTCGGGCTGATCGATGCATTGCGGCGAAGGCGCATATACTCACCTCCGAAAGCCGTATGGGCCTGAAATGATTGAATGATCGACTTGCCCTGTTTCGATCGTGGGCGACGTGCTAGAAATGTCGGGAAAGAGGGGAAAATCATAAAGGTGGTCATGCGCAGACGCTGGATGATCAACGGTCGTTTTCTTGCCCAGCCCATGACTGGGGTTCAGCGTTATGCGCATGAAATCGTCCGTGGCCTCGACCGGCTTGTGGCGGAAGAACATGCCTTGGCGCGGGATCTGGAATTCGAGCTGCTCGTGCCGCCCGAGGCGAAGACATCCATCGAACTCGACAGGATCCCCATCCGGCCAGTCGGCTCCTCGCAGGGCCATCGGTGGGAGCAGACAGTGCTGCCCCTGCATGCGCAGGGGGGGCTTTTGAGCCTTTGCAACACCGGGCCGGTTGCCGTCCGAAAGCAGATCGTGTGCATTCACGACGTCAATACGCGGGCCTTTCCGCAGAGCTATTCGCGAAGCTTCAGGTCGCTTTATCGAGTGCTGCTTCCCTTGCTGGGCAAAACGGCGCGCCAGATCACCACCGTCTCCCACTATTCCGCGAGCGAGCTTGTGCGTCTTGGAATATGCGGTCACCGCAAGCTGGCGGTTGTCCCGAACGGGCACGAGCATGCGCTTCGATGGGTTCCACAGCATTCGGCGGCGACGCGGCTTGTAGCAGGGCCGAACACGATCGTGGTGATCGGAAGCTCCATCCCGCACAAGAATATCGGCCTGATCGTCGGCCTCGCGGGAAGGCTGACTGACGCTGGCCTGAAAGTGGCCGTGGTGGGCATGTCGGATGCGCGGGTTTTCAGCGGCTCCGTCCCTCAGGCGCATAATGGCAATATTCACTGGCTTGGCCGGTTGCCGGATGACGCGCTTGCCGCGCTTCTTCACGACAGCATGTGCCTGGCTTTTCCGTCCTTTGTCGAGGGGTTCGGCCTTCCGCCGCTTGAGGCCATGGCGCTGGGTTGCCCGGTCATCGCGTCGGACAGGGCAAGCCTGCCGGAAATCTGCGCCGACGCCGCGCTCTATGCGCCGCCCGACAATCCCGATGCGTGGTTCGACAATTTCGTGCGGCTTCATAATGCGCCGCTGCTTCGCGCGTCATTGATCACCAGGGGCAGGGCGCGGCTGGCGCATTACCGCTGGCAGGCCTCCGCAGAGCGCTATCTGGAAATCATGGCGCAGCTTGACCGGGTTCACGCGGGCAAGCCGATGGCGGCAAGACCGCTCCCGCTCATTTCATAGAATAGAGCGACTGGACCGTCATGACTGCCTGAAGAACAGCCTTGTCGAAGCGGTCTTCGGAAAAGCGACTGGCGTTGGCCCGGCACGCGATTGGCGTGATCGCCGACTGGTTTTCTTCGAAATGGCCGACCGCATCCTTGAGCGCCTGCACGGTCTGTTTCGCAAAAAGCACACCGGTCGGGCGTTCGCTCGCCCCGAGCCGCTGCACGATATCGCAGGCGCCGCCACGGCCGAACGCGATCAATGGCGTGCCGCATGCCTGCGCCTCGGCCAGGGCGATGCCGAAATCCTCGCAACCGGCAAAAACCATCGCCTTCGCCCTGCCAAGCGTGCTCACATAATCCTTGCGCGGCAGATAGCCGGAAAAGACCACGTTGGGCCCGGCGAGCGAGCGCAGCCGCTCCGACTGCTGGCCCTCGCCGACAATGACCAGTTTTTTATCGGGCATTTCATTGAAGGCCTGAATCACGAGATCGGTGCGTTTGTAGGGGGCCAGAAATGAGGCCGAGACATAATAGTCTTCCTTGTCCGCCACATAGTCCATCTCGTCGATCGCCACGGGCGGATAGACGACTTCGGCGTCGCGGCCATAGATGTGCTGGATGCGTGAGCGGACATAGTTGGAATTCGCCAGCATCAGGTCGGGACCGTGGGCCGTGCGTGTGTCCCATGTGCGCAAATGGTGCAGCATGTAACGGTAGAGCAGGCCCTTGGGACCAAAACCGAGATGGCCCTGTTCCAGATAGGAAAACTGTTCGTCCCAGGCATAGCGCACGGGGCTGTGAACATAGCAGAGATGCGGCTGGTCGGGGCGGGTGATGACGCCGCGCGAAAAGGCGGCGGACGACGATATCACGATGTCATAGCCGGTGACGTCGAACTGCTCGATGAGAAACGGGCAGAGGAAGAAAAGCGAGCGATAGAATTTCCGGATCATCGGAAGGCGATTGACGGGGGATGTGTGAAACGCGACGTCGCGGAAATATTGCTCCTTTATCTCGCGCGGCAGGAAATCGAACAGGGTGAACACTTCCGCGTTTGGAAACTGCTTGCAGATCTGCGCGAGAACGCGCTCGCCGCCGCGAAAATTCGGGCACCAGTCGTGAACGACGGCAATGCGTGCATTGCGGTCGAAGGCCGGAGCGGCTTCGCCTGCATAGGGTCTGGCCGCGGCGGTGGAAAAGCGTTTTGCCGCGCCCGGATTTTGCAGCAGCGCATATTGCCTGAGCGACATATCAGTCATCGATGCTTTTCCCGTTCGGCCCGAATTTGACGTGCAGGTTGTGCGGCAAGTCTGGTTTGGCCCATTGGCCCGAACAAGCCCGCTAACAGGCGTAACGCTGATGGTGTTGCGCAGTCGCTTAAGCCCAAATGGGTAGCACCGCGTACCTCGCGAGGCTCTGCCCCCAGCGGAGACGCAGCCGAACTTGTATCCGGAACTCTCGGCTTCAACCGAATTTGGAAGCTGTCACCTCACCCGTGGCGACCTAGGATACGGGCTCGAACATGTTTGCACCGGGCGCGACGCCGGGCGAAAAGAGGGTTGGGGTTAGGCATGAAACTGGTCGTGATTATTCCGACCCTTGGGCGCAGCGATCAGATCACGCGTCTGCTGAAACATCTGGAACGGCAATGCAGGCTTCCGGATGAAGTTATTCTGTCCGCACCGGACGAAACGCATCTCGGCCTGTTCCAGACGTCGGCTTTTCCCGTTTCGGTGACGTTGGGCAAGAAGGGCCTGAGCGCACAACGCAACAATGCGCTGGCTTCAGCGCTCCACCGCTTCGATATCATCACCTTCTTCGACGATGACTTCATCCCGGCCGACGACTATCTGTTTCGGATCGAACGGGCTTTCGTGGAACATTCCGACTGGGCTGTCGTCATGGGCCAGGTCGTCAGGGATGGTGCGACCAGCGAGGGGCTGACCTGGGAAGAGGGGCTGACGGCGCTCTATGCCGCAGAGGATGCAGCGCCGGAAAAACCCGAGATAGTGGATCATGTCGGCGCCTATGGATGCAACATGTCGATCCGTTCGCAATTCGTCGGCGACCTGCGGTTCGATGAGCGTCTGGTCCTCTATGGCTGGCAGGAGGATATCGATTTCACCAGCCAGTTGAGAGCGCGGGGCCGTGTCGTGGGCGTCAGCTCCATCCTTGGTGTTCACCTTGGCCTGAAGGCCGGGCGGGTGAGCGGCGAACGCTTCGGCTATTCGCAGGTTATCAATCCCGTCTATCTCATCCGCAAGGGTTCGGTGCCGGCAAGTTTCGCCCTGCCGCTGATGGGGCGAAATGTCATTGCCAATATCGTGCGAAGCCTTTGGCCGGAAACCTATGTCGACAGGCGAGGGCGGCTACGCGGAAATCTGCGTGCCGCTTTTCATCTCGTGCAGGGGCGCGTCGAACCCGAATATATTCTGAAACTTTAGAAACGGTGCGGGGTAGGTGATGCCGTCACAATCCACAAGCGCAGAGAATGGATCGGGAGGGGCGAGGTTTCGCAAGCTTCTTCTGTCGGCGGCTATTGTTCTAGCCTCGCTGACCGGGCCGGTTTCAGCCGCTCCAGAAGAATATGTCCTCGGCCCTCAGGACAAGATCCGGCTCAAGATCTATGAATGGCGTGCCTCGCGGGATGTTATCTTCGAATGGACTGCGCTCAACGATGAGTTCACGGTTGGCGCGGGCGGGGCGCTTTCCCTGCCTTTTGTCGGCAGCCTCAACGCGAGCGGACTGACGCCTGATGAGCTTGCGAAGCAGATCGGCGATCATCTCATGCGGCAGATGGGGCTGGGCAGGCAGCCCGACACTTCGGTCGAGATCGTCCAGTTCAGGCCGTTCTACATCGTTGGCGATGTCACGCAGCCCGGCGAGTTTCCGTATCGCCCGGGCATGACTGTCCTGCAGGCGGTCAGCATTGCGGGAGGCATGCGCACGCGCGACGAAAGCCTGTCGCGCATAGAGCGTGAAGTGATCGCCGGACGCGGAGACGTCGATCTTTTCCGGCTTAGCAATGTCAGCATGCTGGCCCGCAAGGCGCGGCTGGAGGCGGAACTCGCCGATCTGGAGGAAATCAAGTTTCCCGACACACTGACGGCGCGCAAGGGCGATTCATCCGTTGCGCTGTTGATGGAGCAGGAGCGGGCGATCTTCAAGGCCCGCCGCGATGGGATGACAACGCAGGTGCGCGCGCTTGAAGGCTTGCGTGATTTTCTGGAGAAGGAACTCTCATCGCTCGAAGCGCAGCTTGTTTTCCATGACAAGCAGGCCGATCTGGTGAAGAAGGAACTGGAGGGCGTGTCGTCGCTGGTCACGAAGGGGCTGGCGGTCGCGCCACGGGAAATGTCGCTCCAGCGCGACCTTGCACAAATCCAGAGCGGGCGGCTTCAAGCTGAAACCAGCCTTTTGCGGGCGCGGCAGGAAATCAGCCGGACGGATATTTCCATCATCGAGCTTCGCAACAGGCATATCAATGAAGTGTCCGTTAGCCTGCGCGAAACGCAGGGCCTGCTGGACGAACTGGCCCGCAAGGCCGATACGGCGGTGCAGTTGCTCTACGAATCCGAAATCACCGCGCCGCGCCTGCTGGCCCAGCGCGCGCGCACCACGCGATTGCAACCGATCTACACGATCGTCAGGCCAACGGCCGACGGAATGAAGGAGCTGAAGGTCGATGAGACGACGCCGGTAGAGCCGGGCGATACGGTCAAGGTGGAATATCCCTTGCCGCCGGGCCTCGACGATCCGGCGTCCATGCTGCCTTCCGTGCCATTGACCACAGGGATGTCGACGTTCCCCGCGGCGCCTGTCGCAGCGAACGAATCCGCGCTTCGCTAATTTGAAAAGCATTCACGCGTCACGGGCAGTAACGACTTGTTTATCCTGCCGCGAAAAACTCGCCACAAGCCATGCAGATGACACAATATTGAGGTGTCTGGCCCTCTTCGCACATCCGGCCCCGCACATTCCGCGAGCCGGCTTTTGCGATTCCATATGGAGCCTCCGGCCTTCGATAATCGGGAGAGAGCCGTGCATTGGAATGTCATCGCTATCGGTCTTGTGGGCATCCTGCTTGGATTGCGTCTTCGCGCGCCCGCGCTGATCGTCGCTACATTGCTCACGGTTCTGGCGTGTCTGTTCGCCTATGGTTTCGACCAGATCATGGAGCGGCAGTTCCTGTTTTCGACGCTGCTGCTCGTCCTGACGCTGCAATGCGCCTATCTGACGGGATTGCTGGCCGGGGTTCTCTGGCGTCGCAAGAAAAGCGACAGGCATTAGAGCGCTTCCGGTTAAACGGAATCGTTGGAAGCGCTCTAAGTCTTTGTTTCGTCGCATTATCCTACGCAAAACCGCTTCGCACTTTTGCTGGAAATGCTCTGGCGTCAGGATGCGTCGTCGAATTTCAAGACGGCGAACACCGTCCTGAACAGAATAATCAGATCGAAACCGACTGACCAGTTCCGTACATAATGCGCATCGAGTTCCACGCGCCTGGAATATTCGCTGGAGCTTCGACCCGTCACCTGCCACAGCCCCGTCAAGCCCGGACGGGTCCGCAGATAATCGCTGGCGTGAACGCCATAACGCTCGACTTCGTCTGCAACGACGGGGCGCGGCCCGACGCAACTCATTTCGCCGCGCAGAATGTTGAACAGTTGCGGCAGCTCATCCAGGCTGGACTTCCGCAGTATTTGCCCCAGCAGTGTGATGCGTGGATCGCGCTTGAGTTTCCTGTTTTCCTGCCATTCCCTCGCGGCTTCGGGGTTGCCGGTCAGATGGCGCATGAGCGCCTGTTCCGCGTCGGGAACCATCGTGCGGAACTTGTAGCACTCGAAAGCCTGCCCGTTGAACCCGATGCGGCGGTGCGAGAAAATCGCCGGTCCCCCCGTCGTCATCCGGATGAGGGACGCGACGATCAGCATGATGGGCGCGGCGAGAACCAGGGCGATGGTGGCAATGACGATATCCATGCATCGTTTTGGCCAGCCGCCAAGCGGGGAGCCCGCCGTTGCTCCGGAATGCCTGTCCGTTGTTCTGAGGCGGTTTCTCTGATCAGGCGCGGTGATCTGCGCAGGGGTTTCCTGCTGGGCGGCGTGGGTCGCCGCGTCATCACGAGCCCCCGTTTCGGGCCCCTTGGCCTGCCCCGGAAATGAAAGCGAATGCTCTCTCGACAAAAAAAATGAAAGAACGCCGCGATGCGCTGGCCTCAGTTCCGGATTGTTGATTGCCATAAGAGTTCGCCGCCAATTCTGGATAGCCCCATAACCCTGAATTTGCGCATATTCGCAGTCCGGTTGCAGCTTCGGCAAGAAGGGCAAAGGGCGTAGTTGACGCGACGGTTTCCACCTGTTGCCTACCCCGAAAATGTTAGGTGCTTAACCGCTTTGAAATAGGCTTTCAGCGCTGCTGGCAGCGCCCGTGACCATCGGCTTTCGCGCGCAGACAAATGTACCGGATCTGCGGTGCGCTGATCCGGTATATCGGTTTCCTTCGAGTTGGCCGGAATTCCGATCTATCAAGGTCCATGACGATGGCAAGCCCGAACTGGTGAGGTCACGTTCGAATTCCGCAATGCCCGAGAGGAAGGGCGCAAGCATCTTGCCATGTGGCAATGACGGAAATTTTCCGGCCTCCCAATTCGAAAAGCGTATTGAGAAGATCGATCGTTGAGCGCCCCCAACGCGAAAGCAAATTGAGGCCGTTTCCCCCGATTGCTTATAAGCGATCGCCTATAAATGCCGCTGGAAGAAGCGGAACGTCTGTTTGCGCAGGCGCGGTGCCGCTATGAACGGCGCTCGCGTCAGGACCACGCCGGCCACCGATGCCTTGATGGCCTGCAACGAACGCGAAAGCTCTTGAACCAGTTCGCTCGACGTCTTGCCCCAGAGGGTTGCGATCACGACGCCATCCAGCGCGGCACTGAGCGACAGGTTTTCCGCCCCCGCCGCCAGCGACGGCAGATCGATGACGATCATGTCGTAGTCATGCAAGGCGTTGAGCAGAATGCCCATCTCCTTCGATGACGGCAGCCGGTTGCTCCAGATCGTGGCGGGCAGAAAATCGAACAGTCGTTCCACGTCGGTAATATGGCCGGCAACCTTCGAGATATCGCCCTCAAGGGCGCTGCCCGGCGCCGATTTGACGTCCGGCATGAAGCGCGTCGTCAGCGAAGGGTTCTGGATATCGGCATCGATGACGAGCGTGCGCATTCCGGACATCGTGTAAAGAATGGCGAGGTTGCTCACCAGAGAACTCTTGCCTTCTCCCGGCAGGGCGGACGTGACGCCGATGCAGCGTATGGGCTGCACCGTTTCGGCAAGATTGATTGCAGTCCTGATTCGTCTCAAGCTTTCACTGAACAGCGATTGCGGCATCTGCGCCACCTCGTCCATCTGGGCGAACCCGCCATGACGCAGGTTGATGCTTGGCAGGGAGCCGATGCTGGCAAGGCCCAGCTCTTCGCGAACCTGACGGGCGGACCGCATGCTCGGATCGAACATGTAGCGCGCAAAGGCCTGCCCGGCGCCGACCATCAATCCCGCGAGCAGCCCAAACGCCAGGACGAGCTTCTTGCGCGGGCGGCTCGGCGCCAGAGGCCGGGACGCCGCCGTTATGACGCGGGCGTCGGCAACAGCGTAGGATTGCTGGCTCACCGAACTTGTAAACGCCTGAAGGAAGCTTTCATACATTTTCTTGTAGGTGTCGGCGGTCACTTCCAGTTCTTCCAGGGTTGGCCCTCCGGCCGCTGCGCCGTTTTCACCCGCCGATTTGTCATCCGATAACGGCGTGACGCTGTAGTCGTGCCGCGCGCGAAATTCCTGCGCGATCTGGGTCGCCTTGTTCATCTGGGTGCGCAATTCGGCGATGCGCCTTTCGAGCCAGGCGCCACCCTCACGCGCCGCCGCGGCCTTGGTCTGAAGCTGTTCCTGCACGAACGCGTCGGCTGTCGCATTGGCAATGCGCGCCGCCTGATGGGCGTCGGGAGAGCTGAAGGAAATCTCGATGGCGTACGAGACGCCAACGCGGCTGACATTGAGGCCCGCACTGAAGATATTCATCGTGCGCCGGATACTTTCAAAATCCGAACCCTCCGGTTCCATCTCCTGCGCCGCCCATGGATTGAGCTTTTTATCGATGAAATCCGCCATGGTCCGCATTCCGAGCGAATCGACAAGCTGCGAGCCCAGTCTTGCGAACCGTGCCGCAAGCGACGGGCTGCGCGGTCGATTGAACGCCTTGTCCTCCCTCAGGCCGAGCTTGCCGATCACCATCATGGCGATTTTTTCCGAACGCAGCACCGCAAGCTGGCTCTCGATCTGCGCCGTATCGAGCGACAGGTTGATGTCCGTTGCCTGCGTTTGCAGCAGTTGCGGGATCTTGGGTTCGATCAGCATCTGTGTCGTGGCGGTGTAAAGCGGATCGGTCGTTGCGATGTAAAAACTCGCGCCAAGCAATCCGACCGCAAGGGACGCGACGATCGAGCGGCTATATTGCCGAAGAAAGCCGATAATGTCCCTGAAACTGATGAACTCCTGACCGGGATCGCTCGACGAGCCTCCCTGCGGTTCGACGATCGGGGCCCATTTGCGTTCTAGCATGATACCGGCCTCCGCGACTGGCCCCGGAAACGGAAACAATCATCGCTGACGGGCGATTGGGCGCCGCCAAGGAACAATTGAGTTTGTTGGATGGTTGTCGCGTAAACGACCCGAAAACGCGCGCTTGCCGTTTTCGGGTCCGTTTTCAAATTGCTCCACCACCCCCGCATGCGACAGGAGATCGATAGCCAATGTATCGATGGCATGTCCGGTGCCCCTTGCTTACTCCACGACGTGGCAGGCCGCCGGGTTTCCCGGTTGAGGAAACCTCACGATAGGAACCAACTCTTTCGGTGCGAAATCGTGTGTTCCAGCGGCTCCCCCACAAGCCGAAATCGGTACGAGGGCCGCTCTAGTCGGCGCTGTACGTTCCGGAATCGATGGGGAAAAGATCATTGATCATGTAAGCAACTTCAGTGCGGTTCGTCGCCTTCAGCTTCTTCATGATGTTTCGGATATGAACCTTCACTGTGCTTTCGCGCAGATTAAGCTCATAGGCGATGATCTTGTTTGCCTTGCCGCGCCGCAGCGCATTGACCACTTCCGCCTGACGGACGGTGAACATGCCACCCATCGGACGTGGCTCCTGACCTGCGGGCTCCGCCACGTGACGCATCGAAAGCACGCTGCTTGCGGGGACGAAGATACCACCCGCAACGGCGAGCCGGATCGCTTCGACGCAGACGTCGATACCCACGGACGTTGGAATATAGCCCCGGGCTCCGCATTCCAGCGCTTTGAGAATCTGTGTCATGTCATCGGTATCGGCCAGAACCACGACCGGAATGGAGCAAAACTCCGAGACAAGCTGGGTTATGTTTTCGCAAACACTGCTGTCTGTCGCCTTGCGGCCACCAATATTGACCAGGATCGCACCCAGTGCCGGATGATCGTCCTGTTCCTTCCGCCAATGATCCATGGAACTGAATGTCGTCACGTGCATCCGGATGTTGTGGGATCTCAGGCTTTGAGCCAGGCATTCCCGATCAAGCGTACGCGTGTCGACAATCACAAGAGATGTGTTCGCTACGATTTCATCCAGATTGTCACTTGCAGCGAACCGCGATCCATCCTTCGCTCCGTCAAAAGGCGGACGAAGGTTGACTGGAGCGCTACTTTCGAATTTTGCGACCAACGAATCCATACAGCTACCCTCTCACTTTTTTGGCCGTGCATGGGTGTGTTGGATTATTCGCCTGGATGAAGATGAACGACTGATCCCCAACCCGCTTTTCCCGGCAAAACAAACATATTTGTTGCCTGCCCAAAATAAAGACAGCTCAACATAATATATATCTATTTTGCTGTTTTGCCCCACGCCAGCTTTTACGCAACTACAAGGCTAATGTTATTTGAATTTTTTTTCGAATCACTAACATAAATTAACGATTGAAAAATTTTTTGAACAGTATGCTTGTGATGTAAAGTAAGTATTTTGTTATGGTTGTTATGTATCTTTATGGAATAAATTCGCCAAAATGATGTATGGGCGATATGTCTTTTCAGAACCTGTCGATCATGAGCCTCTAGGGAAAGCATTGACGATTGACATGGTGTCGATTCACCATCGGATGTTCCGTTGTTATTTGGCGGCATTTTATCGAAGTACGATTTTTTCTGGCGATGCCGCTGAACATGTCTTGCGAAATTCTATATCGCGGAAGGGGCCTTTAACGAAAGATACCCGGGATCGAAATTCGCAAGCCGCGTCAATCCGGTCCGGTTGAGGAATTCGACCTCGCCGTTCTTGAAGGCGACCAGCCCGCGCTCTCTCAGTTCGCGCAGCATCCTGTTGATATGGATCGCAGTCAGGCCGAGCGCGTCGGCAAGCTCGTACTGGGTCAGCGGGCAGGAAAACCCGGCGGCGGTCGTCAACCCGCCATTTTCCAGGCGCACGGCGAGTTCAAGAAAAAGATGCGCAATCCTCACGGATGCGCTTCGACGGCCCAGATTCGTCAGATGCTCGACGAGGATCGAGCGCTGGCGGGCAAGGAGACCCATGAAGATCTGGCTCAGCAGCGGCGATCGGCTTACGACCGGATTGAGCTCGGAAAGCGTAATCTCGAATACGGACAAGTCCGTAATGGAGGCGAAGGAATTGTAGATCTGGCCCTGCGCGGTCCTCAGTCCAAGAATGTCGCCTTTGAGGGGGAAGTCGATAATCTGCCGATCTCCCGTCGGAAGGTCGCGGTAGACGCAACTCCAGCCGGAATTGACGATCAGCATCCTGTGTTCGATATCGCCTTGATGGAAGACCACGCTATGCGGCGGATAGTGCCTCTGCGTGATCTTGAGGCCCTGCAACGCTTCAACATCCACATCGGCAAGCGCCGCGCGGATGGGAGGCGACTGAAAGAAGTGCAGGAATGTAGGGGAAACACAGGTCATTTCGCTCTAAACTCTGCAAGTAATAGGCGAACTATACACTATTTTTCCCGTGTTTCAGGTGGAAAATGCCTACCCCTTTTGGAGGCGTCGTCGACGGGGGGGGGGCGAGGTGAGGGCGCCGAATGGTTTCGCCGGACCGACGATCAGGAGCGTTGCTCCGGAAAAGGAATGCCCCGGATCTGAAAAGCAAAGAGGGGCCTGCAAAAGCAAAAAGCCCCGCCGAAGCGGAGCTTTTTAAATCTCGAGAGAAACTGGAGCGGGCGAAGGGATTCGAACCCTCGACCCCAACCTTGGCAAGGTTGTGCTCTACCCCTGAGCTACACCCGCACGCGCCAGTTTGTCACTCGAGCCGCGCCTATATGGCTGAAGAGTTCGATGAATGCAACAGGGAATCGACAAGTTTTTCATGATTCTTTTCAAGCCCCGAAAATTGGGGTGCAGCCGCTACCAACAGGCCGTATCGGCGCCGTCGTCAGGCCATTTTCGCTTGAGCGAACGGCCCGGCGGCGGTACCAAGGACGGAGCAGCACGTCAAAATCCGCAAAGTTCCGGAATCAGAGATCACGATATGCCCGTTTCGGCCGACACGCTTTTCGAGTTTCTTTCAAATCTGGGAATTGAGGTCGTCACGACGCAGCACGACCCTGTTTATACGGTGGCCGAGGCGCAGTCCTTGCGGGGGCAGATCAAGGGTGCGCATACCAAGAATCTCTTCCTGAAGGACAAGAAGGACAATTTCTTTCTGCTGACCGTCGATGAAGAGGCTGTCGTCGATCTCAAGACCGTTCACACGGTCATCGGGGCGGCGAGCCGTGTCTCCTTCGGCAAGCCGGAGAAACTCATGGAATATCTGGGGTTGATTCCGGGGGCGGTCAGCGTGCTCGGCGCGGTCAACGACAGGAATCATCAGGTAAAGATCGTCCTCGATGAGGAGCTGATGGCGCACGATATCATCAACGCGCATCCGTTGAGCAACGATGCGACGACATCGATCCGGCGCGATGATCTTTTGACTTTTCTCAAGGCAACGGGGCATGAAGCTGTTATCTTGAAAGTCAGCAGCGCGGACACGAACTGAGAGAAGGCGGATACCCGCCGGGGTCCTCGTGCAAACTACAGGTGGCCGCAGGCCATAAGGGAAGACATCATGAGCAGTGAGAACAATCCGTTTGGCGGTTATGGCGGGCAGGTGAATACGACCGTTTCCTACGGCGGCGCGACGGCAGCCTCCGAAACCGCCGGTGCCGACCTCATCAAGGACACGACGACAGCCGGTTTCGCGCAGGACGTCATCGCCGAATCGAAAAATCAACCGGTTCTCGTTGATTTCTGGGCGCCGTGGTGCGGCCCTTGCAAGCAGATGACGCCGATTATCGAAAAGGCGGTTCAGGCGGCTGGCGGTCGCGTCAAGCTGGTGAAAATGAATATTGACGATCATCCGGCCGTGGCCGGGCAGTTGGGCATCCAGTCGATCCCGGCTGTGATCGCATTCTCCAACGGACAGCCGGTCGACGGGTTCGTTGGCGCTGTTCCGGAATCGCAGATCAGCGAATTCATCAACCGGCTGGCGTCGCCGACCGCAGACCGCGATGCCGCGATCGATGATGCTCTCGCAGCGGCGAGCGAACTGGTTGAAACCGGCGATTTCGCCCAAGCGGGGCAGCTCTATGCGTCGATCCTCGCGGAGGCGCCCGAGCATGTCGCGGCACTGGCGGGGCTTGCGGGTTGCCTCGTCGGGATGGGCGAGATCGACCAGGCCAAAGACGTTCTGGCGCGTGTGCCGGAGAACAGTCGTGAAGACGCGGCGGTTCGCGGTGTCGAGGCCAAGATAGCACTGTCGGAGCAGGTCGGGCAGCTTGGCGATCCGGCGGCTCTGAAAGCCCGGCTGGCCGCCGATCCGAAGGATCATCAGGCGCGTTTCGATCTGGCCATGATTCTCAATGCGCAAGATGCGCGCGACGAGGCGGCGGACGAGCTTCTGGCGATCATGAAGGCGGATCGCACATGGAACGAGGACGGCGCACGCAAGCAATTGCTCCAGTTCTTCGAAGCCTGGGGCCCGGCGGATCCGGCCTCGCTGACGGCGCGCCGCAAGCTGTCCTCGCTTCTCTTCTCCTGACGTTTCCGTGAAAACATGGCGCTCCAGCGCCTTGCGGGGTTGTGACGCCATGTTTTCCGTACCATCATTATAGAAACGGCCTGATTTCCGGGTAGAAGGGAGCGATTTTATGCAGGCAGGCAATGCCCATTACCGTCAACGCAAGGACATTCCGGATACCGTGCCGGTCTTTCCGCTGAGCGGTGCGTTGCTGCTTCCGGGCGGCCAGTTGCCCCTGAATATTTTCGAACCCCGCTACCTCGAGATGGTGGAGGCGGCGATCCGCGACAACCGGATCATCGGCATGATCCAGCCGGCGTTCGATTCGGATGAAAAGGACGAGGAACATCCTGATCTGTGCGATGTCGGGTGTCTTGGCCGAATCACCGCCTTCAATGAGGTGGGCGACGGACGGTTGCTGATTTCCCTGCAGGGCATCTGCCGGTTCCGCGTAATCGAGGAAGCGCCAGTGCGCACGCCATTCCGGCAATGCCGCATCAATCCGTTCCTTGCCGATCTCGTGGCTGAGACGGGCATCGACCAGGTTGACCGTCAGGCGCTTTTGAAAGTGTTCCGGGATTATCTCGAAGCCAATAATCTGGAGGCCGACTGGGACGGGATCACGAAGGCCGACAACGAGATGCTGGTCAACGCGCTGTCGATGATGTCGCCCTTTGGCGCGGCGGAAAAGCAGGCGCTTCTCGAAGCGCCAGACCTGAAAACGCGGGCGGAAACATTGATCGCGATCACCGAATTCGCGCTGGCGAAGGACGATCTCGGGTCCGGGCTGCAATAGACGCGAGGCAAGAGAATGACCGAAGAGGAAAAGCCGGTCCGCATCGACCGGAAATTGCTGGAGCTTCTTGTCTGTCCCCTGACCAAGGGGCCGCTGGTCTATGACGAAAAAAACGGTGAACTGATCAGCAAGTCGGCGCGGCTGGCCTATCCCGTTCGCGACGGGATACCGATCATGCTGCCGTCCGAAGCGCGAAAACTGGAAGACTAGAACAGGCCGGGAGGAAATGGGGCAACGGACGCGGGAGGGCGACCGCGTGTTCCATCAGGGGGAATTGATGAGCAGCAAGCAACAGCATCCGTTTCTTGATCCATTGTGGCGCCGCGTCGCCATCGTGCTGTTCTGCGCGGGCTGGAGCATCCTTGAGTGGGTCAACCAGCAGTCGGGCTGGGGCATGCTGACCTCTGCCGCCACGATCTATGGCATCTGGACGCTTCTTCTGACCTATGAGGTCGGCAAGCCGAAGGACGAACCCGGAAAATAGGAGAATTTCCACTGGAATGGCTCCCTTTTCAGGAGCCGGCGCAACATGATTTGAGGGGGAGCATTCATGGAATTTGCAGGACGGTACGCGGACAGGCGTGCGATCGTGACAGGCGGGGCAGTGGGTATCGGGCGCGCCGTCGCACAAAGGATCGTCGCCGAAGGCGGGCGTGTGATGATCTGGGATCGCAACGCCGAGGCGATCAATGAACTTGCCTCGGAATCGGGCGGAAACATTCAGGGCATCGCGGTCGATCTGGCCGATTTCGATGCGGTGGAAGCGGTGGCGGAAACGACCGTCCGCGCGATGGGCGGTATTGATGTGCTGGTTTGCAGCGCCGGAATCACCGGGCCGAACACCCCGTTGTGGGAATATCCGCCCGACAAGTGGCAGCAGGTTTTCGATGTGAACGTCAATGGCGTATTCTACGCCAACAAGGTGGCGGTGCCGCATATGATGGAGGCCGGTTACGGGCGGATCGTCAATATCGCCTCCATCGCTGGCAAGGAAGGCAACCCCAGCGCCTCCGCCTACAGTGCATCCAAGGCGGCGGTGATCGGCCTGACCAAATCGCTTGGCAAGGAACTTGCGAAAAGCCCGATCACGGTGAACTGCGTCACGCCCGCTGCGGTGCGGACGGCGATTTTCGACCAGATGAGCCAGACGCATATCGACTATATGCTGTCCAAGATCCCGATCGGGCGCTTCGGAACGGTCGATGAGGTGACATCTCTTGTCACGTGGCTCGCCAGTGAGGAATGTTCGTTCACGACGGGAGGGGTTTTCGATGTCTCGGGCGGCCGCGCGACCTATTGACGAATGATGGCGTGGACGCCGCTTATCCGCCCTGGATCGCCTGTTGCAGCCTTGCCTGCGCCTCGCCCATTTCGCGGGCCTTGGCGTTGATGTCGTGGATACGGGTGTTGATCTCGCCCTGGATGGCGGGGTCCGATATTTCCAGAAAAGAGCCGGAAATCCGGATCTGGTCGCCATGACCGCGGATATAGTCCGCAAGGTCCAGCGTCATCCCGAATGTCTCGTCGATCGTCGGAAAGATGTCCTTGAACGTATTGCCCGGTATGGTGACGGTTTTCCTGTAAGCCTTGCCGTAGACCGATTTGAGGTCGTCGGGCTGCTTGAGGGATGCCCGCGTTGCGTCCGCTCTGGCAAGCTCTTCCTCAACGGCCTCATGCAGGCCTTGCAGGCTCTTTCGAGCCTTGAAAAGCTCGTCCCTCCGCTGAACGATATCGGTTATCGACGACGCCGATCCCCTCGCCATGATGGAAACCATGGGCTTCTGCACGCGTTCGTTCAGCGCATCGTGGAAATCGGTGATAATCGTGTAGTGCCTCGCATAATCGCCCATGCCCCTGGCTTCTTCGGGGTCAAGCTTCGGCACGCTCACGGGGCCGTGGTCGAGCACGTCGGTCTGGAGAAAGGCGATAAAGGTCTCGCGCTGCCGGGCCTCCTGATCCGTGCAGGCGATCAGTCCCGCGGCCAGTGTGATACTGGTCAGCATATAGGGCAGCCCGAATGAGGCCCTTGCCCTGATTGAGGCGGCTAGTCGGTTCCAAATCCTGCCAATTTGCATAGCGCGCTGAAGAATAAGCTTCTGTTTTTCCCGAAACTGCTCTCTCGCGCGTCCTGAAAACTGAAGCACTTCCATCTCCACTGCCCCGGACCGCAGCCGTCAGGGCTTCAAGGTCCGAGGAAAATTACAATATACCCTTGAATCGGGAGCCTGAATAACCAATTTACGCGGTTGGGGATCAATTGATATCAGACTGTTTGCCCGGTTTTGCGGGCGAGTGGAGCAATGTCAATCGACCTTGGAGTGGGGGACCTAGGTCATCGCTCAGAGGTGCTGGATAGCCGGGCCTCGTTCCTGGCTGCTTGCGGCAGGTTTCAGTTCGGGCGTAGTGAAATATCGGCGACCGATAAAAAGGGCATATGCCTTTCATCTTGCCCTGTTCAGGGCCCAACCTCTGCAAGAACCGGATTATCATGGCGAATATTCGTTATTTTACATGGGCATTTTCCTTCACTATCGTCGGCCTGATACTGGCTGCCTGGCTCGGATATGCCTATACGGGCACCCTTCAGGGAATGCTCTCCATTTTCTTCATCTGCGCAGTTCTCAGCATTCTCGAGATTTCGCTTTCCTTCGACAACGCTATCGTCAACGCCAGAATCCTGCGCGACATGACGCCCAAATGGCAGCACCGCTTCCTGACCTGGGGCATCATCATCGCCGTTTTCGGCATGCGCATCATCTTCCCGCTCGCCATCGTCGCCATTGCGGCGTGGATCGATCCGATTTCGGCGCTCAAGCTCGCCATTTCCCAGCCTGAGGAATATTCGCGCATCATGCATGAGGCGCATGTCGGCATTGCCGCTTTCGGCGGCACATTCCTGATGATGGTCGGCCTGAAATATTTCTTCGATGCCGAGAAGGACGTTCACTGGATTCATTTCATTGAAACGCACTTTTCGCGCGTGGCGGCGCTGCGAGGCATTTCGATCATCGTGGTTCTGGTCTTTGTCCTGGTCTTCACGAATATTCTGGAAGGCGAAAAATCGGATACCTTCCTGATGGCCGCCATTTACGGGCTGCTGACCTTCCTTCTCGTGGAAGGGCTGGGCGAGGCGCTCGACGCGTCGCAGCAGCAGGTGGATACGGTGCACAAGGCGGGCCTTGGCGCGTTTCTTTATCTGGAAGTGCTGGACGCCAGCTTCTCGTTCGATGGCGTGATCGGCGCTTTCGCGCTGACCAGCAACCTGTTCGTCATCGCGATCGGCCTTGGCATCGGCGCGCTCTATGTGCGCTCCATGACGATCATGCTGGTCGAAAAGAGGACGCTCGGTCACTACCGCTTTCTCGAGCATGGCGCGTTCTACGCGATCCTCGTGCTTGCGGTGATCATGTATGTCCAGACGCTGGTGCACATTCCGGAGGTCATCACCGGCCTGCTTGGCGCAGCGCTCATCCTTTTCGCGCTCTGGTCGTCGATCAACTATAACAAGCGGCATCCGGAAGACGCCGTGGTCAGCGCCGAATAAGCGATTTCGGCCCTACCCGATCAGACACCCGCGGAGCAATCCGCGGGTGTCTTGCTTCATACACGCGCGCTTTACATGGGGCGGCGGGGCTGGCAGGTTTGGAGTCAGTCAATCAACTCACGGGCAACTCAAGGGCAATTGACAAGGAGCCATGGCCAGGAAAAAT
This sequence comes from Phyllobacterium sp., assembly GCA_050726055.1. Taxonomy (GTDB): domain Bacteria; phylum Pseudomonadota; class Alphaproteobacteria; order Rhizobiales; family Rhizobiaceae; genus Phyllobacterium. The sequence continues at coordinate 122,955 of JBOHIW010000011.1, forward strand.
GACAAGCGCGACCTGCTGGTGGCAACGGCCGCGGGTCTGTTCTGGCGGCGGGGCTATGCACTGACAAGCCTGGCCGATCTGGCGCGCGAATCCGGCGTGCCGCTGGGCAACATCTATTATTATTTCAAGACCAAGGCCGAGCTGGCCCGCATGGTGGCGAATATCTTCGTCGAGGAGACGGAGCGGATGCTCGCCGAGATATCGGACGCGTCGAGCGATGCACGCGGACGGTTGCAACTGCTTGTCGACCGGCTGGCGCATACGCTGAAAAGCCGTGTCGAGCATGGCTGCCCTATCGCTTTCGCGATACGCGATTTCCACGACGAAGCGCCGGAGGCGGCAATGCGGGCAGGGGAGTCCTTCTCCCTGCTGATTGCCTTCATCGCGCGTGAACTGGGCCGAACGGGACTGAGGCCCTCGCTTGCGCTGGGGGTTGCGCGCAACGCCGTTGTCGAATGGCAGGGCGGAATCACGCTGGCGCACGCCCTGAAGGAGCCCGCGATCCTCGCCGAATGTTTCAGGCGGATGGAAAAGATTCTGGTCAACCGGGTCGATAGGGGTTAGATGGCCCCCAATTGTTTAAAAGGAAGGATTTTCGCGCCCCACTCGCAACCCGGCGTGGAAGTCGCTATATGGAACCCATGGCTATAATGGATCAGACAGCCGACTGGAAAAATCGTCTTTCCCCGTCGATCGATGAAATAGAATCCCTGACGATAGAGGCTTACGCGCATCTGCCGGAGGAGTTTCGAAGCCGGTGCGGCGACATCATCATCCAGATACTGGATTTTCCCGACGACCAGCTCATCGAAGACATGGGGCTGGAAACGCCGTTCGATATCATGGGGCTTTTCGAGGGTCGTGGCATCGGCGAGCGTTTCACGCTGGAAACGGGCGATGGCCCGAACCGCATTACGCTGTATCGCCGCGCCATCCTCGACTACTGGGCCGAAAACGAGGAGGCGCTGGGCGACATCGTCACCCATGTGCTGATCCATGAGATCGGCCATCATTTTGGCCTTTCCGACGATGATATGGAGCAGATCGAAGCCAGCGCGATGTGACCGGCGTTTGCCTCATATCTGCCGATGTATGGTTCGTTGCAACGGGAGCGGCAGACGTGACACAGAACATCTATGACAATCCGGACTTTTTCGACGGGTATAGCCGGCTCGGACGTTCCGTAGAGGGGCTGGCGGGCGCTGCCGAATGGCCGTCCCTGCGCGCCATGCTGCCCGCCATGACCGGGCTCAAGGTTGTCGATCTCGGATGCGGCTTCGGCTGGTTCTGCCGCTGGGCACGGGAAAACGGCGCGGCAACCGTGCTTGGCCTCGACGTTTCGGAGAACATGCTGGAGCGGGCAAGGTCAACCACCAGCGACAGCGCGATCCGTTATGCCAGAACCGATCTGGAGCAACTGGACCTGCCGCATGACACTTTCGATCTGGCCTATAGCTCACTGACGTTCCACTATATCCGCAATCTGCATGGCCTGCTTTCCACGATTCATGCTGCGCTGGCCCCTGGCGGCACGTTCGTCTTTTCCATCGAGCATCCGGTTTACATGGCGTCCATGCGGCCGGAATGGACCGCAGGCGCCGATGGCCGCCGGATCTGGCCCGTTGACAGCTATCAGTTTGAAGGGCCGCGCACGACCGATTGGCTGGCGAAAGGTGTCGTCAAGCAGCACCGGACGATCGGCACGCTGCTCAACGCCGTGATAAAGGCCGGTTTCACGCTGAGCCATGTCGAGGATTGGGGGCCTACCGACGAACAGGTTGCGGCATGGCCGGAACTGGCCGAGGAGCGGGAGCGCCCCATGTTCCTGCTGGTTTCCGCCCGCCGCTGAGGATTATCAGGTTCGGTGCGAGAGGATGTTCAGCAGTCGTCCCGATGGGTCGCGCACATAGAAGCGGCGAACGCCCCACGGCTCGTCCGTGAGCGGGTAGGCGATCTCGAAGCCTGAAGCCGCCGCCCGTTCATGCACCTGATCGACGTCATCGACCTCGATGGAAATATCCGGAACCGGAGTTCCCGAGCCGCCTTCGCTGGCAACGCTCAACTGAACCCGCGCAAAGGCATCCGAGGCGAATGTAAGGATCCATCCATGATCCATGACAACCTCAAGACCGAGCAGCTTTTCATAAAAGCCGCGCAGGCTTGCCGGATCTGTTGCGGTCAGATTGGGCACGATACGCAGAACGGCCATGGGCTTCTTCCCCGCACTCCATCCGTGATGCAAACGCTGGTTCCGGGCCACCGGTTCTGGCGGTTCAGTAGTCGCCGAGCTTGATGCCGGGCTCGTAATCGACACCCTCGACATCCTTCACCACGGCCTGGCCGCACTGCATGACGCCCGTCGTCGCATTGAATGCGTAGGTTGGCGAACCATAGATGTGCCAGCCCTTGTTGAGGGCAGCCGTCACCCTGTGGCAGAAATTCGCATCGTCCGGGCCGGTGATAAATCTGTAAAGCTTCATTTCCACTGTCCTGTTACGCCAATTTTCAGTTTGTTTGAAATATCCGATCGGAACTATAAACCGGCGGCTTCGGCTTTGGCGATCAGTTTTTCCGCCATGTCCAGATGCAAGCGCTCCACCATCCGGCCATTGAGCGAAATCACGCCCTTGTCGGCGTTTTCCGGTTCGCGGAAGGCGGCCGCGATGGCACGGGCCTCGACGAGTTTTTCGCTGTCCGGCGCAAAGTGCCGATTTGCGGGTGCGATCTGCGAAGGGTGAACGAGCGTCTTGCCGTCAAAGCCCATGGCCGCACCCTGGGCGCATTCCGCGGCAAAGCCTTCCTCATTCCTGAAATCGTTGTAAACGCCGTCGAGAACGTCCAGCCTGCCTGCCTTGCCGCAGAGCAGGATCTGCATGAGCCACGGCATCAGGAATTGCCGGTTTGCGCCGGGCGTTACGCCCGTTTCGCGGGCGATATCGTTGGGGCCGATCACGAAGCAATCCAGCCGGCCGGTTTCGCGCCGCCCAAGTTCGGCGATCTCATCGGCATTGAGGATGCCGCGCGGTGTTTCGATCATCGCCCAGATGCGGATATGGTCCGCCGCATCGGCTTCCTCCAGCGCGTGCGTCACGTCGAGGATGTCGCGCGGCGTCTCCACCTTCGGCAGCAGGATAGCGTCCGGATTGCAGGCGCGCGCCGCCAGCAGGTCTTCCATTCCCCATTCGGAATGGAGGCTGTTGATACGGATGATGCGCTCGAACCGTGTTTGCGGATTGCCCGCGAACCAACCCCGCAGGCGTTCGCGCGCTTGCGGCTTGGCGGCGGGCGCCACCGCGTCCTCGAGATCGAGAATAATCGCGTCGGCGTCGAGAGAGGGGGCTTTGGCCAGCGCCTTCTCGTTTGCGGCGGGCAGATAAAGAACGGAACGGCGGGGACGGATCATTTTCTTCATGAAACCTTCTTGCCCGGATTGAAATGTCGAAGCAAGATATGCCACGGGAGAGAGGTCTCCAAACAGCAATTCTGGACAACAATTCATGAAACATTATGACGTAGTAATCGTTGGCGGAGCGATCGTCGGCGCCAGTGTCGCTTGGTTCTTGCGAGAAGAGGGCTTCAAGGGCTCCATAGCATTGATCGAGCGTGATCCGCATTTCACCTATTCATCGACAACCCTGTCCGCGGCGTCGATCCGCCAGCAGTTTTCCGAAGCCGAGAATATCCGCCTGTCACAGTTCGGTCTGTCCATGCTGCGCGATCTGAAGCGCATTTTCGGCGAGGATGCCGATGTCGGTTTCCACGAGATGGGCTATCTGGTGCTCGCTTCGCAGGAGGGGCTGCCGATCCTCCGGCGCAATCATGAAGTCCAGAAATCCGTCGGCGCGGATATCGCGCTCGAAGATGCGGCGGCGCTCGCGAAACGCTATCCATGGATGAGCCTCGAAGGCGTGGCCGCCGGGGCGCTGGGCCTGAGCGGTGAGGGCTGGTTCGACGCCCACGGGCTGCTGATGCTCATTCGCAAGGGGTTGAAGGCGCGTGACATCGATTTCATTACCGGCGAGGTTTCGGCGCTTTCCGTGGCGAACGGTCTTGTCACCGGTGTCACGCTGGCCGACGGTACGGCGCTTTCCTGCTCGAAGCTGGTGAACGCGGCCGGTCCTGCGGGCGGCAAGGTTGCGGCGCTCGCCGGGCTGAAGCTGCCGGTGGAGCCGCGCAAGCGCACCGTCTTCGTGTTTAAGGCCAATGATCAATATCCGGACATGCCGATGCTCATCGACCCTTCGGGCCTCTATGTGCGCCCCGAAGGCAATGTCTACATTACCGGCATCTCGCCATCGGAAGAACAGGACGGCCCGGCGGAGCCCGGTGATTTCGAGCCGGACTGGGGATTGTTCGAGGAGGTCATCTGGCCGACGCTCGCCGAACGGGTTCCCTCATTCGAGGCGATCAAGATGGAGCGGGCATGGGCTGGCCACTATGACTACAACACGCTCGACCAGAACGCCGTGATCGGCCCGCATCGGGATATCCCGAACTTCCTGTTCTGCAACGGCTTCTCCGGGCATGGCTTGCAGCAGGGGCCGGGCGCTGGCCGCGCCATTGCCGAGCTGATCACGCACGGCGCCTACAAGTCGATCGATTGCAGCGTGTTCAGTCACGACCGGATCGAGGAAAACAAGCCGTTCTTTGAACTGAACGTCATCTGACCGGCGCGCATCGCGGGGCTTGAAAAACCCTCGCGATGCCACTATTTCTGCCGCTGGCCGGAAGCGCCAGCCGTCCGCGGTGACAAGCCATGGTAAAGCTTCCTCTCTCGTTCGTTTCCCTGTCATTCGACGGCTGAAGCGGCAATGCGGACCCCGACTTTTCGATATGCCGTTTGATGAAGGAGCGAACCCATGGTTACGACCCATTCGCATGACGAATACAAGCAGGCCGCAAAACGATTGCGGCTGGCGCTGGCCGAAGATGGCATTGCCGTCAGCCACGCCAAATCCCTCGAACTGATCGCCAGACAGGCGGGCGCCCGCGACTGGAACACGCTGGCCGCGCGGGCTTCTGACAAGCCTCAGGCACGGGTGAAGCACGGCGCGCCTTTCGAGGTGGGTACAGCCGTCGAGGGCACGTTCAACGGAAGCCCCGCCAGGGGGAGGGTTGTCGGCGTCGAGGAAACCATCAAGCCGGATCTCTGGCGGCTCGACATCGCTTTCAACCCGCCGGTGGACATGGTGACATCGGAGTTGTTTTCGGCTCCCCGCAGGCGGGTGACGATGATCGTCGGCTCCGACGGTCGGTCGCGCCGCCTGACGGGCACGGAAACCGGCGTCATGACGCTCGCGCGGCAGCGGGCTTAATCCTCTCTGCGACAACAAGGCACGCCGGAAGGTTCAATAAGGGCCTTCCGGCCAGAAACTACCGAACGGATTTGGCTTTTCGTGCCCTTTGAATCGGCGCGTTCCTGGTGTAAAGCGATCTGCAACAATATTTGTGAAGACGGGACAGGCCTACCCATGGAGAAATTCACCAAGCTCACCGGCGTTGCCGCACCACTGCCGATCGTCAATATCGACACGGACATGATCATTCCGAAGGATTACCTGAAGACGATCAAGCGCACGGGTCTTGGCAAGGGGCTTTTCGCCGAGATGCGCCTCAACGAGGACGGCTCGGAAAATCCGGATTTCGTTCTCAACAAGCCAGCCTATCGCAAGGCCCAGATTCTGGTTGCCGGCGACAATTTCGGATGCGGCTCCAGCCGGGAGCACGCACCCTGGGCGCTGCTCGATTTCGGCATCCGCTGCGTGATTTCCACCAGCTTCGCCGACATTTTCTACAATAACTGCTTCAAGAATGGCATCCTGCCGATCAAGGTCAGTCAGGAAGACCTCGACAAGCTGATGGACGATGCGCAGCGTGGCGCAAACGCGACACTGACGGTCGATCTGGAAAACCTGACCATTCAGGGACCGGACGGCGGCAGCATCAGCTTCGATCTCGACGAGTTCCGTCGTCACTGCATGCTGAACGGCCTCGACGATATCGGCCTGACCATGGAAAAAACGCCGAAGATCGACCGCTTTGAAACGGCGAATGCCGAAAAGCATCCCTGGGCCTGAGCGCCTTGCCGACAGGCACATGTTTTCGGAAGGCCGCCGCTTTGGCGGCCTTTTGCATTTCCGGCCTTGCTGGTCGCGGCGATGGTCAGGCATGGGTTCCCGGGTCAAGCCCGGGAATGACGATGTTTAAACGTAAAGAACAAGTTTGCGCCATCCATTCCGGAAGATTTCCTGCTTCCGCGCGTTCGGACCATTTGCCGGTCTGATGGCCGGAAAGCCGATATCCACCGATGAAACGGGCCTTTTCCTCGAAAGCCGCATCGATCTGGGTTAGTTTGCGGGGTAAATTGATTCCGACGCACACGGGAGAATTCCATGCGCACCAAGATCCTTGCGACCGCGACGGCCATGCTGGCCCTGGCCACCATGCCGCTTCTGGCGCAGGAGGAGATGCCGCCGCCGGTTGTCTTTGGCGACGGCGAGCTGGGCATTACGCAAGGCGAAGACGAACAGAAGGTTCTGCGCTTCAACGGTCTCGAACTGCTGCGCAATTTCTATGTGGCCTATCTCGAAACCGCGACTGTCGGCGGAAAGCCCATAGCTTTCTTCGAGGCGGGCGAAGGCGGGAATACCTGCGCGCCGGAACTCGTTGCCATTTGGGAAAATGAGGGCGATCCGGATCCGCGCGTCGACCATCTGGGTGAGAATGGCTGCTCCAGCGGCGAAGTGTCCATCGAGGCCGATGCCGTTCGCATGACGCCCTATGTGGTGCCGGGGGAGACCCAGCCGGTTCGCGCCTGGTCGCCGGAGCGGGGTGTCTTTGAGGATGGTACGGTCAGTTTCGAACCGGCGGAAGGCACCGGCTGGGCCGATCTGGAGCCGGAGGCGATGAGCCATCCCTATGACCTCTTCGCAAATGCCGATGTCTATGCGGAGGCACAAGCTCTTCTTGGCGGCGGTCTGGCCGCTTTCGCGCGCGGGCTTTCGGTCGCTTCCGAGCCTGAGTTTGTGGCCGGTCGCTTCATTGTCGGCGACGGTTGCGTCCCCCATTCCTGCACGCTCAGCGATGCCTTCATCGCCGTGGATACGAAGGATCACAAACTCTTCGTTGCCCAGAAAGCCGACAGCAAGCTCGACATGATCCAGCCCGACCGTTCGCAATGGCCGGCCGAGATGATCGAGAAGCTGGACGAGTTCGCCAAGGGGGTCGAATGACGCGCCGCCTGATCTCGACCGGGTCGCCTTTCGAAAAGGCGGCCGGATATTCCCGCGCGGTGGTGCAGGGAAACTGGTGCTTCGTATCGGGCACCACGGGCTATGACTACGCCAATATGGCCATGCCCGAGAGCCTGGAAGGCCAAACCCGCAACTGCCTCGCGACCATTGGAAACGCGCTTCAGGAAGCCGGTTTCTCGATGGGCGATGTTGTGAGGATCCATTACTACGTTACCGATGCGGCCAGTGCGGATATTGTTTTTTCCATCGTGGGTGAAATTTTCGGCGAGATCCGCCCGGCGGCGACCATGGTCATCTGCGGTCTCATTCGTCCTGAAATGAAAATCGAGATCGAGGTGACGGCGCTGCGTGGCGGCTGATTGCCGCTGCCGGGAAAAACGCAACAATATTCTGAAATCAGGCAGAAACCTTTCCGAAAATTGATTTTCATTTCCGGGCTTATGCGCTAGAGCATGTCCCGACCGGCGACCCACGCCGATCAGAAGGCTTTCATCTCATAATGCGCGAGTAGCCTGAAGCGCCCGATACGGGCGCGCTGCTCGCAACCGGCATTCAGTCCATATATTCAAGCGGAGGTTTCCCCCATGGCATCGAAAAAACTGCTCCTTCTTCCGGGCGACGGAATTGGTCCCGAGGCAATGGGCGAAGTCAAAAAAATCATCGCCTATATGAATGCGGAGCTGGGTGCGGGATTTGAAACCGAGCAGGGTCTTGTCGGCGGTTGCGCCTATGATGCGCATGGCAAGGCGATTTCCGAAGAGGATATGGCCACGGCGCTCGCCGCCGATGCGGTTCTTTTCGGCGCTGTCGGCGGTCCGAAGTGGGACCACGTTCCCTATGATGTCCGTCCGGAAGCCGGTCTTCTGCGCCTGCGCAAGGACATGCAGCTTTTCGCCAACCTGCGCCCCGCCATCTGCTATCCGGCGCTCGCATCGTCCTCGTCGCTGAAGCCGGAAGTGATCGAGGGCCTCGACATCCTGATCCTGCGCGAACTGACGGGTGGCGTCTATTTCGGCGAGCCGAAGGAAATCACCGATCTCGGCAATGGCCAGAAGCGCGCGGTCGACACACAGGTCTATGAGACCTACGAGATAGAGCGCATTGCCGGTGTCGCCTTCGAGCTGGCGCGCACGCGCGGCAACAAGGTGACGTCGATGGAGAAGCGCAACGTCATGAAATCCGGCGTTCTGTGGAATGAGGTCGTGACGGCAACGCACAAGGCGAAATATGCCGATGTCCAGCTTGAGCATATGCTCGCGGATGCCGGCGGCATGCAGCTCGTGCGCTGGCCGAAGCAGTTCGACGTGATCGTCACGGACAACCTGTTCGGCGACATGCTTTCGGACGTGGCGGCCATGCTGACCGGCTCGCTCGGCATGCTGCCTTCCGCCTCGCTCGGCGCGCCGGATGCCGCCACGGGCAAGCGCAAGGCGCTTTACGAGCCTGTGCACGGCTCGGCGCCCGACATTGCCGGACAGGGTGCAGCAAACCCGATCGCCATGATCGCGTCCTTTGCGATGTGCCTGCGCTATTCGTTCAACATGATCGCCGAGGCTGATCGGCTCGAGGCTGCCATTGCCGCTGTGCTCGACGACGGTATCCGCACCGCCGACATCTGGTCCGAGGGGAACAGGAAAGTGGGCACGGTCGAGATGGGTGATGCGATCCTTGCAAAGTTCAAGGCGCTCGCTGCCTGAGGCTTCGATAACCGATTCAAAATGAAGAGCCCGGCGCGGATATCCGCGCCGGGCTTTATTGTGTTCAGGCTTGTTTATTTCACGGCGTCGAGATCGGTGCCTTTCGTGTCGCGAACAAACACCATGCCGATCACCAGTGTGATCGCGGCGATGACGATCGGATACCACAGGCCGTAGTAGATATCGCCCTTTGCGGCGCTCATGGCGAAGGCCGTTGCGGGCAACAGTCCGCCGAACCAGCCGTTGCCGATGTGATATGGCAACGACATGCCGGTGTAGCGGATGCGGGTCGGGAACATCTCCACGAGGATGGCCGCGATCGGTCCGTAAACCATGGTTACGTAGATCACGAGCACGGTGAGGATGGCGATGACCATCGGCCAGTTGACTGCCGCCGGATCGGCGACCATCGCGAACGAGCCGCTGCCCGGGATTGAGAAGAAGCCGACCTCTGGCGTGCTTGCCGCTTCTTCAGTCGTCACGAGCTTGTCCTTGATCGCCTGTGCTGCAGGCATCGTGGATTTTTCGCCCGCGCGGATGGTGGCGGCATCAAGGCCCAGTTCCGGATTGGCGGCGATGAAGGCATCGAGCTTCTGATCGGCAACCCTGGAGGTGCCGCGTTGCAGCGGGTAGCCCGCATCGTGAAGGGCGATGTTGACCGCCTTCGCGAAGGCGGTGTCTTTTGCCTTCGCCTGATCCCCGGCTGCAATCGCATCGTAGGATTCGATCGTCTTGTCGCCGACCTTGATGGTTGCAGCTGTCCCGGCCGCGGCAGTCGCCACGACGTCATAGGGGACAGAGTTCTTCGTCAGGAACGCCGTTGCGATATCGCAGGACGTGGTGAACTTGGCCGTGCCAACCGGGTTGAACTGGAACTTGCAGTCGCCGGGAGCCGCAGTGACCGTTGCACGGACATTCTGCTGCGCGGTGGCGAGTGCGGGGTTCGCGGCCCAGGTCAGGGCCTTGAACAGCGGGAAATAGGTCAGGATCGCGAGCGCAAGGCCCGCCATGATGATGGGCTTGCGGCCGATCTTGTCCGACAGCCAGCCGAAGAGCAGGAAGAAGCCCGTGCCCAGAAGCAGCGCTATGGCAATCATGATGTTGACCGACTGGCCGTCGACCTTGAGCACGTTCTGCAGGAAAAACAGTGCATAGAACTGCCCCGTATACCACACCACGGCCTGACCGGCGGTAAGGCCGAACAGGGCGAGCAGCGCAATCCTGGCGTTTTTCCACTGGCCGAATGCTTCGGAAAGCGGAGCCTTGGAACCCTTGCCCTCTTCCTTCATGCGCTTGAATGTCGGCGATTCGCTCAGTGACAGACGAATCCACACCGAGATGCCAAGCAGAACGAAGGAAAGCAGGAATGGAATACGCCAGCCCCAGGCCGCGAACTCTTCCTTGCCCATCGAGCCCTGCACGACAAGGATGATGATGAGCGACAGGAACAGGCCAAGCGTCGCCGTGGTCTGGATCCACGACGTGTAGAAGCCGCGACGATCGTCGGGCGCGTGTTCGGCCACATAGGTCGCGGCACCGCCGTATTCGCCGCCGAGCGCGAGGCCCTGAAGCATGCGCAGCGCGATCAGGATAATCGGAGCGGCGATGCCGATCGTGGCGGACCCGGGCAGCAGCCCCACGAAGAATGTGGACAGGCCCATGATCAGGATGGTGACGAGGAATGTATATTTGCGGCCCACGAGGTCGCCGATACGCCCGAAGACGAGAGCGCCGAAGGGGCGGACGAGGAAGCCGGCAGCGAAGGCGAGCAGAGCGAAAATGTTTCGCGTGGCCTCCGGATACTGGCTGAAGAAGGTTGCGCCGATGAAAGCGGCAAGCGAACCGTAGAGATAGAAATCATACCATTCGAAAACGGTACCGAGCGAAGAGGCGAAAATGACTTTCCGCTCTTCCCGTGTCATTCCGCGTCGACCGGAATCGACTGTGGCTGCTGTGGCCATACGGGTGTCCTCCCAAGACAGTGTACGGTACGGGCGGCATCTTCTGGATTCTCCTCCCAAAAGAGCCCGTGTACCTGCATGAATATTACTGTTATTCGGGCTCGTCCGCATTTGGTCTTTGTGCTTATGACTATCGTCGTAGAAGCAATGCAGCAATCATTGTGCGTTGCCGTTCAATACTGGTTTCCCCGAGTATTGTTTCCGTTTTTACCTTTCGATGAGGTGGAAGCCGGTGTGTTTTCCCCGTTCCGGAATGGATGGCCGGGTCAGGCCCGGCCATGACGATGGAAAGGAAATGCGACACGGCCTTTCGTTGCGGCTGACAGAACCGTCGCTGCGGCGAAGTTGCGCCATGCCTCCTCGGTTACCTCCAACATCCAATGTCGTCATTCCCGGCCTTGAGCCGCGAATCCATGCCTGAACCTACAAACGTCACGCCGGGGTGTTTCCACGCCCGGCGTTGCCGTCTGGACATTGAGAGGAAGCGGGCGGTTCGCCGTGCATTGGGTGTGTTTTGTCAGGTGGTGGAGAACCGCCCGCGACGCCCGCTTCGATCGTCCTGTGCCTCGTTGTAATGGAGCGGGGGCCTTGACCGCTCCACCCGAGACCTCCGGGCAACCATTCCCGACGGGATGGAAACCATCTTGTCGGGCGTCTTCGCCCGCACCGGTCTCGAGCCCGGCCTCACGCAAGCGATGCAGTCATTATCCCTTCGCTTGCGAAGCCGTGGACAGATCGACATGAATTGACATCATCTATCTGATTTCGATGGATTTTGCTGTTGGATAAAGAATCAAATGTTTTTCTCGCGACCTCGGAAAATCCGGAATCTCGTTTTCATGATCCGCCCGCTTTCATGATCCGATTGACTCTTTGGCGAAACGGCGTAAAAGCACGGGCGAACAGGAGACAGCCCGTGCATAGTGTCTTGAAGACGCTTATTTCCGAGGAATTGGTCGGCTCATTGGCCGAGCAAGCACGCATGTTCTCCGTTTCCACCAAAACCATGGCCAAAGCGACCACGAAAACGACCACCAAAATGGTCTGATCCTTTGGCCTGCTCGCCCTCTCCCCGGGTCCGGCCGGGGGAGATGAACCTGCGGTGGCCAGCGGGTTCGTGTCAGGAGCGGAGAGGAAAAGGAGAATTCACTATGGGTTTCAAGATTGCAATCGTTGGCGCCACGGGCAATGTGGGCCGCGAAATGCTCAATATTCTGGAAGAGCGCGGCTTTCCTGCCGATGAGGTGGTTCCGCTCGCTTCGCGGCGTTCGGCGGGAACAGAAGTTTCCTACGGCGACAAGACGCTGAAGGTTCGCGCGCTCGATAATTACGATTTTTCCGATACCGATATCTGCCTGATGTCAGCGGGCGGCGACATTTCCAAGGAATGGTCGCCGAAGATCGGCGCGCAGGGCTGCGTCGTCATCGATAATTCTTCAGCGTGGCGCTACGATTCCGATGTGCCGCTGATCGTTCCGGAAGTGAATCCGGATGCGATTTCCGGTTTCCGCAAGCGCAACATCATCGCCAATCCGAACTGCTCGACCGCGCAGCTCGTCGTCGCGCTGAAGCCGCTGCATGACGCTGCGAAGATCAAGCGCATCGTCGTTTCCACCTACCAGTCGGTTTCCGGTGCCGGCAAGGAAGGCATGGACGAGCTGTTCGAGCAGTCGCGCGCGGTCTTCGTTGCCGATCCGGTGACGACTAAGAAATTCCCCAAGCGCATCGCGTTCAACGTCATTCCGCATATCGATGTGTTCATGGAAGACGGCTACACCAAGGAAGAGTGGAAGATGGTCGCCGAGACCAAGAAGATGCTCGATCCCAGGATCAAGCTGACGGCGACGGCTGTTCGCGTTCCGGTGTTCATCGGCCATTCGGAAGCGGTCAACATCGAGTTCGAAAGCCCGATCACGCCGGAAGAAGCGCGCGAAATCCTCAACAATGCGCCGGGCTGCCTTGTGGTGGATCGGCACGAGAATGGCGGCTACATCACGCCCTATGAATCCGCCGGTGAAGACGCGACCTATATTTCCCGTATCCGCGAGGACATTACGGTCGAGAACGGTCTGGCCATGTGGATCGTTTCCGACAATCTGCGCAAGGGCGCAGCACTCAACACGGTCCAGATCGCGGAGCTGCTCGTGGCGCGCGACCTGATCCAGCCGAAGGCGCTGGCCGCCTGACCGAACGGGTTTTGAATCAAGGGTTTGAAAGGGCGGGGTTTTCTCGCCCTTTTTATGTGTCGTCCATGCCCTCAAGCAGATGATTGCGAATGCCGAGCAATCCCCGCTAAAGCAGCAGCGCCTCATCCCTGCTGCATCCGATGGCGCAGGTGATTTCGTCCGGCACGGCCTCGGCCTTTTTCCGCAATGCCCTGCCGCTCGCTGTCAACATTCCGGATATGGCTGCCGATGAGGCGAAAGATATTGTCGATGCAGCGCATATCGTCTGCCCCTACTCCGAGGCGACAGCTCCAATCTCGATGTGCGGCTGAGTGTCGTTTAGAGTGTATTCCGATCTGATTGAATCAGATCGACGCTCAAACTTTTAATGTAACCCGCATCTTGTCCGAAAACCGTTTCACATTTTTCGGAATTTCGCCCTTCTCGCAATGGATTCCCGGCTCAAGGCCGGGAATGACGAAGCTGGGACGTTGCGCCCTTCGGCAATCTCTCGCTCCGACCGCCCTATCAGTCGCCACGCTGATAATTGCGTGGCCCTCTCTCCGTCGTCATGGCCGGGCCTGCCTCGGCCATCCATTCCGTTGGGAAAAACTACCGGTGCATCATTTCCAGGCGCGTCATCTCATTGAACGCCAACCGTCCATGCGTCAGGCGAGGCCGCGCTTCTCGATCATTGCGTCGGGCGTGGGCATCTTGCCGCGGAAGGCCTTGTAGAGCTCTTCCGGGTCGCGGCTGCCGCCGGCCGAATAGATATACTGCTTCAACCGGGCGGCAAGGACCGGATTGAAGGCGTCGCCAGTCTCCTCGAAGGCGGCGAAGGCGTCCGCATCCAGCACCTCCGACCACATGTAGGAATAGTAACCGGCCGAATAGCCATCGCCGGAGAAGACATGCGTGAAATGCGGCGTGCGATGGCGCATGATGATCGCGTCCGGCATATTCAGTTTTTTCAGCGTTTCGGCCTCGAAAGCCAGCGGATCGGCGGGCGCATTGTCGTTGGCGTGGAACGCCATGTCGACCAGTGCCGAAGAGGTGAACTCGACGGTATTGAAACCGGCGTTGAAGGTCCGGGCGGCGAGCACCTTGTCGAGCAAGGCCTTCGGCATGGCTTCTCCGGTGCGGTAGTGCACCGCATATTCTTCTAGGACTTCCGGCACCGTCAGCCAGTGCTCGTAAAGTTGTGATGGCAGCTCGACAAAGTCGCGGGAGACGGATGTTCCCGATACGGCTGGCCATGTGACGTCTGACAGAAGCCCATGCAGCGCGTGGCCGAATTCGTGGAACAGGGTGCGGGCGTCATCCAGCGAAAGCAGCGCCGGATCGCCCTGTTTCGGCTTGGCGAAATTCATGACGTTGTAGATGATAGGCTCTTCGCCATCGCCAAGCCGATGCTGTGATTGCAGGGCGCTCATCCATGCGCCGGATCGCTTCGACTGGCGGGCGAAATAGTCGCCGAGGAACAGGCCGCGACGCGAGCCGTCGGGGTTCTTCACCAGCCAGACGCGGACATCCGGATGCCACGCCGTGATGCCCTTCCGCTCCTCGAAGCGGATGCCGAACAGGCGGGTCGCCACGTCGAAAGCGGCTTCGATGATCTTTTCCAGTTGCAGATAGGGCTTCAGTTCCGCCTCATCGAAAGCGAAACGCTCGGCCCGCAGCTTTTCGGCATAGAAACGCCAGTCCCATGGCTCGACCTTGTGGTTGCCGCCGTCGGTTGCGATCAGGCGCTCCAGTTCCTTTTCCTCTTCCGAGGCGCGGGCGCGGGCCTTGTCCCAGACCGGCTCCAGCAGGTCCATGACCGCCTTCGGCGTCTTGGCCATCGTGTCGTCGAGCTTGTAGGCGGCGAAGTTTTCGTAGCCGAGCAATCTGGCTTTTTCGGCCCGCAACGACACCATCTCCGTGACGATCGCCCGATTGTCGGACGCGCCGCCATTCTCTCCGCGTGCGGCCCATGCCCTGAACGCCTTTTCCCGCAGGTCGCGATTCTCCGAAAAGGACAGGAAAGGCTCGATGATCGAGCGGGACAGCGTGACGGCCCAGCCTTGCAGGTGGCCGCGTTCCTCCGCCGCCCCGCGCATGGCGTTGCGGACGAAATCCGGCAGCCCGGCAAGATCCGCCTCATCGGTGATGACGAGAGACCAGTCGGCCTCGTCCTTCAGCACGTTCTGGCCGAATTGCGCGCCAAGACCGGCCAGTTTTTCATTGATGTCGGCGAGGCGCTTCTTGTCGGCCTCGCCGAGCCTTGCGCCGCTGCGCACGAAATTCTTCCAGACTTTTTCAAGAACGCGCAGCGTTTCCGCGTCGAGATCAAGCGTGTCGCGCTTCTGGTAAAGCGCGTCGATGCGCGCGAACAGGCGTGGGTCGGTCATGATCGCGGAGAAATGCCGCGACATTTTCGGCGCCACGCTCCGCTCCAGGGCCTGGATTGCCGGGTTGGTTTCGGCACCGGTCCGCATCCAGAAAATCGACGAGACGTGATTGAGATCGGGGCCGGAAAGCTGCAACGCTTCCAGCGTGTTGCTGATCGTCGGCGCTTCCGGGTTGCTGGCAATGGTCTCCACGTCCTTCAGGTCCACTTCCAGCGCCGCATTGAGCGCGGGCTCGAAATCGTTGTCCCTGAACGCCGCGAAATCGGGCAGGCCGAGCGGTCCCTTCCAGTGGGACAGGGCAAGGTTGATAGCGGACTGATCGGAAGACATGCGGCGGCTCTCCATGCTGGCGAGAATAAACATGGCTATCATGTAGCGTATGGTGCGTGGAATTGCGAACCGGCACCGGTAAAAATCCTGCACGGCTTGGCTGTTCAGGCATGGATGGCCGGGTCAGGCCCGGCCATGACGATGGAGAGGGGGCGCGAGGCCGCCAGTGTTGCGGATGATAGGCCGGAAAAGCGCCTGCCGATGACGAACGATACATTCAATCCTCGTCATTCCCGGGCATGACCCGGGAATCCATTCCGGAACGTCGAAACCGTGTCCGCCCTGCGCCATCTAGCGATCGATAAAAAGTACGGCTGCGATCGCCAGGGAGGACAGCACGGCGGCGAATCCCTGCGGGGTGTTAGCGTTCAGGCATGGATGGCCGGGTCATGCCCGGTCATGACGATGGAGAGGGAGTGCGAGGCCGCCAGTGTTGCGGATGATAGGCCGGAAAAGCGCCTGCCGATGACGAACGATACATTCAATCCTCGTCATTCCCGGGCTTGACCCGGGAAACCATTCCGGAACGTCGAAACCGTGCCCGCCGTGCGCCATCTAGCGATCGATAAAAAGCACGGCTGCGATCGCTGGAGAGGACAGCACGGTTGCAAATCCCGACGGGAAGTTAGTTCAGGCATGGATGGCCGGGTAAGGCCCGGCCATGACGATGTTCAAGCGTCGGGTATCTGCCTTCCCTTCGTCCATCCCGGACCGTTGGAGGCCTGCCACGGCACCGGCCCGTCTTGACGTTGTTGCGGCAAGGTAGTAAGCAAGGCTTATTATAATATGAGCTTACTAATATGCCGATCACACCCAATGACCCCGATACGATCGGCTTTCTCCTGACCGATGTGTCGCGATTGTTCCGCGCCCGAATCGACCAGCTTATCGCGGAAGCCGGAATCGGCATGACGGCGGGCGAGGCGCGGACGCTCATTCATGCCGCAAGGCTCGGTCAGGTCCGGCAAAATGTTCTGGCGGAGCACATGGGTGTCGAAGCCATGACGGTCAGCAGCTATCTGGACCGGCTGGAGGCCAATGGCTTCATCGAGCGTGTGCCCGATCCAGATGATCGTCGCGCCAAGCTCGTTCATCTCACGGGCACCTCGGAACATGCGCTGGAGCAGATACGGACGATCAGCCTGGGCCTGCGTGCCGAGGTGGCGAAGACGATCCCGCCCGACCAGTGGGCATTGTTGATCGCGATGCTGAAAACTGTCCGTTCCAACCTGTATGAACAGGCGAGCGCGATCAACAAAAAGACCAAGGATGGCGATGAATGACCGCTCCCACGGAACCAACCGCGCCGCAAGCCCCGCAGCCTGCGCCATTGATGAGCGAGCGGCGGGTGGCGCTGATCGGCGCGTTTCTCACGGTTATCGGGCCGATCTCGATGGCTGTCTACACGCCGGCCATGCCGGAAATCGTTCATGCTTTCGGCACCACTGAATCGGCGGTGAAACTCACGCTTTCGCTCTATTTCGCCGGTTTTGCCATTGCCCAGCTCATATGCGGCCCGCTTTCCGACGGTTTCGGGAGGCGTCCGATCACGCTGGCCTTCATGGCGATCTATCTTGCCGCCAGCGTCCTCGCGTTGTTTGCGCCCGATGTGCATGTGCTGATGGCTGCCCGTTTCCTCCAAGGTGTCGGGGCGGCGGCGGGCATCGCCATTTCCCGTGCTCTGGTGCGCGATCTTTTCACCCACGAAAGCTCTACGCGCATCATGAACATGATCGGCATCATGCTGGCGATTGGCCCTGCTGTCGCGCCGACGCTTGGCGGCGTGGTGATGGAATTCTTCGGATGGCATGCCATTTTCCTCGTCATGGTGGCGATGGGGCTTGGCGTGGTCGCCACCACGCTGTTCGCCATGCAGGAAACGGTGAAGCGGGATCTGTCGCGCATCCGTCCGCGCGCGCTGGCCGGCAACTATCGCAGGCTTTTGACCTCTCCCTACTTCATGCTTTCGGCGATCACCATCGCCGGAACCACGGGCGCGCTCTACGCATGGGCCACCATGCTGCCCTTCATCATGATGAACCGGATCGGCTTTTCCGCCTCGCAATTCGGTTTGGCCATGCTCCTCCAGTCGGGCAGCTATTTTTTTGGATCACTCGCCTACCGGCGCGTGATGCGTAAATTCAGCGGCCGCTATCTTGTGCGCATCGGCCTGATAATGATCGCCCTGGCGACATTCCTGATCTTCCTGCTGCCCCGGCTTCAGGAGCCGACGCTGCTCAACATCATGGGGCCGGTCGGGCTTTATGCTGTCGGCATCGCGTTCATCATGCCGTCCATGACGACAGCCGCGATGGCGCCGTTTCCGCATTTCGCAGGGGCATCTTCGGCGATGCTCGGGTTCATGCAGATGGGCGGCGGGCTGGTCGGCAGCGCGGCGGCAACGCTGATGGCCAATCCGCTGATGGCCTTCGCGACCATCATTCCCGTGATGGGGACGGTTTCGCTCGTCTCGTGGCTTCTATGGAACCGCTTGCCGGAGCCTCCTGCGATCAGCATCGTACGATCCTGATGTAAAACTGCATCCGTTGGGGAGGGCTTGGCTGTTCAGGCATGGATGGCCGGGTCAAGCCCGGTCATGACGATGGCGAGGAAGCGCGTCATGACCTTTTGCAGCGGCTGATATGGTGGCTGTGACGATGGCGGACATTCTATTCCTCACGCTTGAACATCGTCATTCCCGGGCTTGACCCGGGAATCCATTCCGGAACGGTCGGAAACCCGCCCGACAAAAAAAGCCCCGGACGATGCCGGGGCTTTTCAATTCAATCGACGGGCAGATCCTAGAGTCTGTCAGCGTTACATGGAATCGTTTCGGGATTCCCTGCAGGGCTGTTTTGTGATTCAAGATCATTGCTGGTGGGGAGGCCAGCAATGATGGCGAGACCCCTTTCCCTGGATTTGAGG
>JBOHIW010000012.1:0-137604 GCA_050726055.1 Phyllobacterium sp.
TCCTCAAATCCAGGGAAAGGGGTCTCGCCATCATTGCTGGCCTCCCCACCAGCAATGATCTTGAATCACAAAACAGCCCTGCAGGGAATCCCGAAACGATTCCATGTAACGCTGACAGACTCTAGGAGCTTTTTTCGGAGCCGCAACGCACAATGCTGTCGCCACCCAAGGCAATGACCATGACCGGTTGAAAACCGGGCATGGGTCTATTCAATCCCTTGAAAAGCCGTCGCTCGCCTTCAGAAGACGCTGCGTATAGGGTTGCGCTACCGTTCGCCCGGCAAGGTTGGCCGCCGAAAGATGTTCCACCGCTTCGCCGTTCTGCATGACGAGAAGTTCGTCACACATATGGGTGACCACCGCGAGATCGTGACTGACCATCAGGAAAGTCAGGTTCCGGTCATGCCGCACCTGCTCCAGCAGGTTCAGCACTTCTGCCTGCACCGATGCGTCAAGCGCCGAAGTCGGCTCGTCCAGCAGCAGGATCGACGGTTCGAGGATCAGCGCCCTTGCGATGGCGATACGCTGGCGCTGGCCGCCTGAAAGCTGGTGCGAATAACGGAAGCGGAAACTGGACCCGAGCCCGACCTCGTCAAGCGCGCGCACGATGCGGTTTTCCGCGTCAGTGACACCATGAACCGCGAGCGGTTCCAGAAGAAGCCGATCCACCGTCTGGCGCGGGTGCAGGGAACCATAGGGGTCCTGAAACACCATCTGCACCTGCCGGTAGAAATCCTTGTCGCGCTTATGCCCCAAAGCCTTGCCGTTCAGAACGATCGAACCGCTGTGCACAGGCGCCAATCCGGCGATGGCGCGCAGGAGCGTCGATTTTCCCGATCCGGATTCGCCCACCAACCCGAAGGACGACCCCTTCGCGACATCAATGCTGATATCCTTCAGCGCGCGGAAGTCGTTGAAAACGACATTCAGTTTGTCGATTGCTATTGCCGTGGTCATGCGGCCCACTCCGGCTTGCGGTCCAGCACCGGCAGCGGATGACGATCAGCTCCGATCTCGGGCATGCAGTTGAGCAGGCCTTGCGTATAGGGATGTTTGGCGTTGGCGAGATCTTTTGCCTGAAGCTCCTCGACGATCCGCCCCGCATACATCACGATCACACGATCGCAGAACGAAGAGACGAGCCGCAGATCGTGCGAGATGAAAACCAGCCCCATGCCCTTCTCGCTCACCAGATTGTCGAGAATGGCCAGCACCTCAAGCTGAACAGTCACGTCCAGCGCCGAGGTAGGCTCATCCGCAATCAGCAGTTCCGGACCGGCGATCAGCATCATGGCGATCATCGCGCGCTGGCCCATGCCGCCGGAAACTTCATGCGGGTAAAGACCGAACACGCGCTCAGGGTCGCGGATCTGCACCGCCGCCAGCATTTCGATCGCCCTTTGCCGCGCCTCGCGCCTGCCCACATTTTCGTGCTGCTGCAAGGTTTCGACAATCTGCCTGCCAATGGTCATGACAGGATTGAGCGAATATTTCGGATCCTGAAGGATCATCGCGATACGATTGCCGCGCAGGTCGCGGCGCACTTTCGGCGATACATCCAGCAAATCAACGCCCGAAAAATTCAGCCTCTTCGCTGTGATCCGGCCATGCGGCGGCGTCAGCCCCATGATGGCGCGACCGGTCTGCGATTTGCCGGAGCCTGACTCGCCCACAATGCCAAGCCGCTCGCGGCCAAGCGTGAAGGACACGCCGCGCACCGCCTCGATCATCCCCGTACGGGTGGGAAAGCTGATGCGGAGATCCTCGACTTCGAGAAGATTGCTCATTGGCCGGACCCTTTCGGATCAAGAGCATCGCGCAGACCGTCGCCAAGCAGGTTGAACCCGAGACTGACGATCAGGATCGCAATACCCGGCGCCGCCGCGACCCACCACTGGTCCAGAATGAACCGGCGGCCGGATGCGATCATCGCGCCCCATTCCGGCAACGGCGGCTGCGCGCCGAGACCGAGGAAGCCAAGCCCCGCAGCCGTCAGGATAATGCCGGCCATATCAAGCGTCACACGCACGATGAGCGACGAAAGACAAAGCGGCATGACGTGACGCAGGACGATGCGTGCCGGGGATGCTCCCATCAGCCGCACCGCCGATATATAGTCGGAATTGCGGACGGTCATGGTTTCGGCGCGGGCGATGCGCGCATAGGGCGGCCATGATGTAATCGCAATGGCGATGACGGCGTTCTCGATGCCCGGCCCGAGAGCAGCCACGAAGGCAAGCGCCAGAATGAGCTTCGGGAATGCGAGAAAAATATCCGTGATCCGCATCAGCACGGCATCGAGCCAGCCCCCGGCATAGCCGGAAACAGTGCCGACCAGCAGGCCGATCGGCGCGGCGATGATGGCGACGAGCAGCACGACATAGAGCGTCAGGCGCGAGCCGTAGATAAGGCGCGAAAGGATGTCGCGCCCCTGATCATCCGTGCCAAGCCAATATTCAGAACCGGGCGGCAGGAGACGCGCATTGCGCAGATCGCCGACTGTCGGCGAGTGCGGCGCCAGCATATCGGCGAAAGCGGCCACCAGCAGCAGCGCGACAATGATCGCAAGGCCGACCATGGCAAGCTTGTTTGCGGAAAAACGCTGCCACGTCATATAGCCGCGGCCGAGACGCGCCTGCATGCGCGATTGGGGCCGGTCGGTCAGCAGCCAGTCCCGCCGGGTTTGTGATATAAACGTCATCCGTTTCGTGTCCTCGGATCGAGCGTCTTATAAAGGAGATCGGAAAGCAGGTTGATGCCGATGAATACCGAACCAATGACGATGGTTCCGCCAAGAACGGCGTTCATGTCTGCATTCTGAAGCGAATTGGTGATGTAGAGCCCAAGCCCCGGCCATGCGAAAACAGTCTCGGTCAGCACGGAGCCTTCCAGCAGGCCGGCATAGGACAACGCGATCACCGTGACCAGCGGTACGGCGGCGTTGCGCAGGGCATGGCGCCAGATGATCCGGCTTTCGGAAAGGCCCTTGGCGCGCGCCGCCACGATATATTCCTGCTGCAACTCGTTGAGCATAAACGAGCGCGTCATGCGACTGATATAAGCCAGCGAGAAATAACCAAGCAGCGAGGCTGGCAGGATGATGTGGCTGAAAATATTCCGAAAGGCTTCCCAGTTCCGCTGCACGATCGCGTCCAGCAGATAGAAGCCGGTGATTGGCGTGAACGTATATTCGTAGACCACGTCGATACGACCCGGCCCCGAAACCCAGCCAAGGCGGGCATAGAAAACCAGCAGGGCGAGCAGGCCAAGCCAGAATATCGGTACGGAATAACCCACCAGCCCGATGATGCGGACGATCTGGTCCATCCAGCTTCCGCGTTTCACGGCGGCCAACACGCCGAGCGGCACGCCGATGAAAGCGCCGATGAGGGTTCCGAGCGTCGCAAGTTCCATCGTGGCGGGGAAAACGCGGCGAATATCGGTCATGACCGGATTGGTGGTCAGAACCGAATTGCCGAAATCCCCTGTCAGCACGTTCTGGATATAGATGATGAACTGCTGCCAGATCGGCAGGTTGAAGCCCATTTCCTCCCGCACGCGCTCCATGACATGCGCGGGCGCGCGGTCGCCGACAATGGCGAGTACGGGGTCAACGGGTATCACTCGACCGATGAAAAAGGTAACGGCCAGAAGGCCGAGGAATGTCGTGACGACGACGATCAGAAAACGCAGTGTCGCCCACATGATCCGGCTTATCCGGGCGCTCACGCGCCCGGTTGCCATAGTGTTCGTTGATATACTCACCAGACTGATCCTTGAGTGCGATCAGTTCTTCGAGACATTGAATACGAAGTTGGTGTCGAATGTCGGGCCGAGTTTCAGCCCTTCGACATTCCCGCGCAACCCAGCCACTTCCGTCTGCTGGAAAATAATCACAAACGGACCAGTCTCATTCACCTGCTTTTGCAGGTTCTTGTACATTTCGATACGCTTTTCGGTATCGCGTTCAAGAACGGCCGCGCGGGTTTCTTTCGTCAGTTCGGGAATGTCCCAGGCATTGCGCCATGCCAGTGTCTTGGAGCTTGCGCCGTCGGCATTGTCCGGATTGCTCGAGAACGTATCGGCATTGGTATGCGGGTCCCAATAGTCCGCGCCCCACTGGCCGATATACATGTCGTGGTTGCGAGCGCGATACTTGGTCAGCGTCTGCTTGCCGTCGCCCGGAATGATCTCCAGCTTGATGCCGGCCTGCGCCAATGTCTGCTGGACGGATTCGGCGATGCCGGTCACCGGCTGGGTGTTGCGAACATCCATCGTCACGGAGAAACCGTCGGCCAGGCCGACCTTCGCCAGCAGTTCCTTGGCCTTGGCCACGTCGAGCTTGAAAGGTTTTTCGTCGACCGCGCCCATCATGCCCTTGGGCAGGAAGTTCTGGTGGATTTCGCCGATGCCCTTGATCAGCGTTTCGCCGATCGCGTCGTAATCGACGAGATACTTCATTGCCTCGCGCACTTCAGGCTTGGCCAGCGTCTCGTTCTTCTGGTTCAGGCTGATATAATAGAGCGTGCTTTTGGGCGCGCTGGTGACCTTCAGGTCGGCATTCTTCTCAATCTGCTCCAGATCGCCCGGCTCAAGATTGCGGGCTACGTCGATGTCGCCGGTTTCGAGCATCAGGCGCTGCGTCGCGCTTTCCTTGACGTGACGATAGATCACGCGGGTCAGCAGAGCTTTCTCGCCATAGTAATTGTCGTTGCGTTCAAGAACGACAATTTCATTGGCGCGCCAGTCGCGGATTTTCATCGGGCCGGAACCGGCGTAATTGGTCTTGAGCCAGCCATAGCCCAGATCGCCATCGACCTCATGCTCAAGCACGAGCTTTTTGTCGAGGACAGAAGCGACGGTCGACGTCAGGCAGTTCAGCACGAAGGTCGGCGCGTAAGCCTCATCGGTCACGAAAACAAAGGTATTGGCGTCGACTGCCTTGGCGTTCGCTTCCACATTGTCACTGGACAGGCCAAGCTGGGTGAGAATGAAGGCCGGGCTCTTGTCGAGCTTGACGGAACGCTGGATGGAAAACGCCACATCTTCAGCCGTCAGCGGATTTCCCGAAGCAAATTTCAGGTTCGGCTTGAGTTTGAAGGTGTAGGTCTTGCCGTCGTCGGAGATCGTCCAGCTTTCGGCTACATCGCCGATCAGCTTTGAGGGATCATCGACATCGAAACGGACGAGCTTGTCGTAGGTATTGCCGTTGATTTCACCGGTCGTCAGCTCGAATGCCTCGCCCGGATCGAGAGTGATAATATCATCGATGGCAAACGCCTGAACCAGCGTATCCTTCGGCGTTTCGGCAAAGGACGGCGCACCCGTCATCAGCAAGACGGACATGGCGGCGCCAGCCGTCAGAAGGCGCAGGCGTCGGTTCATATGATGGATTGTCATTTTCGTTTTCCCCTGATTTTGACATTGTCAATTGACAGACACGGGGAACTCACACCCATTCGAGCCCCTGGCATCTGACCGTGACCCGGCAGATTTCCGCAGATTCCTTTTACCATAGCGAGGGGGATAACGAGCGGCAATCAACATTTATCCCCACTCACACGACTTTTGTACAATTGGTAAAAAACGCGGCGCGCCGGGAAGGCACGCCGCGTCAACGCATCACATAGTCAGCTTTGCCGCGCCGGTTTCGGCCCGAAATTTGCTCAGTACCGATCCAACCCGAGGTCGGAAACGTCGATCTCCGGCTTCTTGCTGCCGATGATATCGGCCAGAACGCGGCCGGAACCGCACGCCATGGTCCAGCCAAGCGTGCCATGCCCGGTGTTGAGATACAGGTTGTCGTAGGACGTTCGGCCAATGACTGGCGTGCCATCCGGCGTCATCGGACGCAGCCCCGACCAGAAGCTGGCCGCGGGAATATCGCCAGCGCCGGGGAAGAGGTCGCCCACCGAATGCTCCAGCGTATCACGCCGCGCGGCGGGCAAATCCGTGCTGAAGCCCGAGATTTCCGCCATGCCGCCGACACGGATACGGTCGCCGAGGCGGGTGATGGCAACCTTGAAGCTTTCATCCATGATCGTGGAAACCGGCGCTTTTTCCGCATTAATGATCGGCACGGTGATCGAATAGCCCTTCACGGGATAAACCGGCACTTTCAGTCCGAGTGCCTTGACCAGCAACGGCGTATAGCTGCCGAGTGCAGCAACAAACCGGTCTGCCTTGAAATCACCGGCGCTGGTGCGGACAGCGGCGATACGTCCGCCTTGCACGTCAAACCCGCGGATGTCGACGCCATAGTGAAAAGTGACGCCCAGTCCTTCGGCGAGTTTTGCCAGTTCACTGGCGAATTTGTAGCAATCGCCCGTCTCGTCATTTGGCAAGCGAAGGCCACCCGCCACGCGATGCTGCACCGAGGCAAGCCCGGGCTCCACGGCGACACATCCGGCAGGATCGAGCACCTCGAACGGCACGCCATCCTTGGCAAGAACCTCGATATCCTTGGCCGTGTCGTCCACCTGTTTCTGGGTGCGGAACAATTGGAGCGTGCCTTGCATCCGCTCGTCATATTTGATGCCGGTGTCGGCGCGCAGTTCGATCATGCAGTCGCGGCTATATTCAGCAACGCGCACCATGCGGCTCTTGTTGACCGCGTAGGCGGACGAGGTACAATTGGCAAGCATGCTGATCAGCCATTTGAACATCGCCGGATCGGCGACCGGACGCAGGATCAACGGCGCATGTTTCATGAACAGCCACTTGATCGCCTTTTGCGGAATTCCGGGTGCCGCCCATGGCGAGGCATAACCGGGAGAAATCTCGCCCGCATTGCCGAAGCTCGTTTCAAGTGCCGGCCCTTCCTGCCGGTCGATCACGCTGACCTCGTGGCCCGCTTTTGCCAGATAATAGGCGGAGGTGACGCCAATAACACCGCTTCCGAGAATGGTAATCTTCATGTCTGCCTCAATTATGGATGAATGGACGCTGCATCCGCATCGAGATAACGGCGGCTGTAGCGCTGACCGAGACTGGTCAGGATTTCGTAAGGGATCGTTTCGCAATCGGCGGCGACTTCCTCGAGCGTCTGGTGCGGGCCGATCAACTCGACAAGGCTGCCAAGTTGCAGGGTCCCCTCCGGCAGGGCGGTGACGTCGAGTGTGATGCTGTCCATGGAGACGCGACCGATAATCGGCAGCCTCATATCGCCGAAATAGGCTGAGCCGCGATTGCTCAATTGCCGCGGCCAGCCATCGGCATAGCCGATCGCGATCGTTGCGACACGCATGGGCGTTTGGGAAATGTAGCTGCCACCATATCCGACAGGCGTTCCCTCAGGGATCGAGCGCACCTGAATGACACGGGCATCGAGCCGCACCACCGGCCGCATCGGGTTGGGCTTGCCTGCTGTGGGCGCTACGCCATAAAGGGCGACGCCGGGACGGGCCAGATCGAAATGAAATCCCTCATGCAGGAATGCGCCGCCGGAATTGGCGAAGGCGACCGGCACGGAGGGCAATTGCCGAAGGATATTTTTCAACCGCTGAAGCTGGGCTTCATTGGCTGGATTATCCGCTTCGTCGGCGCAGGCGAGATGGCTCATGACGAACCTGATGTCGATCGCATCCAGCACCGGAAGATCGACGGCAAGTTCATCCAGTTCATCGGGCGAGAGGCCAAGGCGCGCCATGCCGGTATCCACCTGCAAAACGGCGGGCAATGCTTTTGCCGCAGTGCGCGATGCTGCGGCCCAATTGCGAAGCTGTTCCAGCGAGTTGAGAACCGGCACAATGCCCGCTTCCGCGCAGATAATTTCGGTATCGGTCTGAAGGCCGTTGAGCACGTAGATCGACGCATCGGCGGGCAGCAAGGGGCGAATTTTCAACCCCTCGCCCAGATGCGCGACGAAGAAATCCCGGCATCCCGCATCATGGAAAACCGACACGACATGAGCCGCGCCAAGGCCATAACAATCCGCCTTGACCACTGCCGCGACGCGACGTGGCGCAAGCCTGTCCGCCAGCAACCGGTAGTTTGCCCGCAGCGCCGCGAGATCGACCGTCAGCAAGCCGCCAGCCTGCTGCTCGACTACCAGACTGCCGATATCAAGATTGTTGAAACCAACGGACATGCGACCCTCGCAAAACACGATGCAAGCGCCGATGATATGAAAAGACTATTCGAATGTTATATCGATTAACCGTATATTATATGATAAATTGGTGTTATGTAGAATTTTCAACGAAATAAACTGAATTATATTCATGGCCGCACTGGATACGATCGATCGCAACATCATACGCTGCCTGCGCGTTGACGGACGCATGACCAACGCACAACTGGCCAATGAGGTTGGCTTGTCGCCTTCCGCTTGTCTGAGGCGGGTGCAAATTCTCGAAGAAAGCGGAATTATACGCGGCTATACCGCCATCATTGCCGGACCGGAATCCGACGACCGGCTGGTCGCGATTGTCCAGATCACACTGGACCGGCAGACCGAGGAATATCTCAACCGGTTCGAAGCGGCGGTCCGAAAGCACCCTGAAATTCAGGAATGTTACCTGATGACGGGCGACGCCGACTATGTGTTGCGTGCCGAGGCGCAGAATGCCGCGGCTTACGAAGTCATTCACAAGGATATTCTTTCGCGCCTGCCGGGGGTCTCGCGCATTCATTCGAGCTTCGCCATACGCAGTGTCCTGACCGCGACCACAAAGAAGCGACGCTAGCCTCAGGATCCGGACATTTCCGGTCCGGCCTTGGCGCCGTTCAGCAGAAGTTCGGCTATCTGCTTGCCCTGCTTTTCCCGCCTGCCGCGCGTGATGGGCGAACGGATCACCTGGGCGATGATTCCAACCATGATTTCCGCGAAGAGCTTGGCTGATACATCCGGGCGGAATTGCCCGGACGCGATCTCTCTTTTGACATTGACGGCAATCAGATCGACAAGCTCGGCCCGTGTCGCACTGCCCTCCGGCTCCTGTATGAAGGCCACCATCATGGTGTTGCGGTTCTCATCCAGAAAATGCAGCATATTGACCAGCGTCACGGCGGTCGTCGCTTCGATGCCGCTGGCTTTGACGCTCTCGGGAATAAGGGAATTCACAATGAGCGAACGCAATCTCGTCCGGAAGTCCTCGATGACTTCCACCCTTGCGTGCTCCTTGCTTTCGAAGTGGCGATAAAAGGCAGGCTGTGTCAATCCGAGCCGGGCGACCATGTCGCTCACACGCGCCGCCTCCCCTTTTTCCGCAAATTCACTCGCCGCAGCCGCCAGCAGTTTGAGCCGCGTTTTCTGTCCTTTTGTCAAACGTTCGAGCGTGCTGGGTTCGGCCATTGCGGTTTCCTCAAAATGCCATGTACGAACATTCGATCAGACACTCACCCCTTGAAATGTGAACCTGCAATACGTCTTTTTTATCACAAATCCGGGCCGCAGCAAAGCCGCATGACGGCTCGCCTGCGCCTTGCGAAAGCACGACCCTCTTCGAGCGCCGGACATCTGTTTTTTGAACCCGAAAGCCCCTCCATGGTGCCAGCGCGAGCACTCCTGCCTGCGTCGAATTGCGCATCGGGGAAATAAAACGGCCCTGCTGGACAAGTGAACCTCGTCCGGTTAAGTGTCGCTTGGTCCTATTGTTGGACCAAAGGACGAATCGGGAGGATTCATGAGCCGCATGTCTGCGGTCCAAAGCGTTGTCGATACGCTGCGGGCAGAGATACCAGTACAGTACAAGCCTGGGGATTTTCTCCAGAACGAGCGCCTGATCGCGGAGCGACTGGTCGTCAGCCGCAATACTGTTCGTGAAGCGCTGATCTATCTCGAAGCTTACGGCATCATCGAAAAAACACAGCGCGGCCCCCGCGTTTGCGCACCGGATATCGGCGCGGTTTTCCATATTATGGATCAGTATTTCGATCGCAGCCTGCAAACCTGTCTCGACCTGCTGGAATTTCGCCGCATGATCGATTTTGGAGCGCTGCCTGCTGTCGTGGAACGCGTTACCGATGCCGATATCCAGCGGTTGCACGGCCATATCGACTGGATGGAGCGCACGTTGACCGTGAGCGAATCGGCGCAGGCCGACTATGCCTTTCATAACGAGATCATCAAAATTTCGAACAACAGCGTCCTGATCAAGCTCTACAAGGTCATGTCGCAGACGCTCGTTTACTACATGGAAATCGGCAAGCGCGTGCGCGAATACAGCCAGCACGCAGCCGACGACCACAGGAGGATCGTGACAGCGCTCGAAGGAAGATCCCTTGCGCAGGCGATGACCGCCTTCACCGATCACTACAATTACAGCGAGACCAATCTGCTTGAGGAAAAGCAGAAAGAAGATGCAACCGCAGGTGTGAAAAATCCATGATCAAGGCATTGATGATCGAGTCCGAAAACGTCACCCGTTTTCATGACGTTCCGCGAGCACCGCTCGGTGCAGGCGAAGTTCGCGTGAATGTGCGCCATATCGGGCTTTGCGGCAGCGATCTGAACACGTTCAGGGGGCTGAACCCTCTGGTCGCGCTGCCGCGGATTCCCGGCCATGAGATCGGCGGAGAGATCCTCGAGGCAAGCCCCGGCGTTTCATCGGAATATAAAGCGGGCGCGTGCGTCATCGTGATGCCATACACCAACTGCGGCCAATGTTCCTCCTGTCGCAAGGGCCGGCTGAATGCCTGCCGCTACAACAAGACGTTGGGCGTTCAGCAGAATGGTGGCCTTGCCGACGAAATTGTTCTGCCGGCTGAAAAACTGATCCTGAACGACACCTTGCCGCCGCGCCACCTGGCGCTGGTCGAGCCGCTGTCCGTCGGTTTCCACGCGGTGGAACGGGGCCGCGTGACCAAGGCGGACCGCGTCGCGGTGCTTGGCTGCGGCATGATCGGCATGGGCGTCGTCATTGCCGCGGCTGCGCGGGGCGCGGAAGTGATCGCCGCGGATCTCAGTCCCGAGAAGCGCGCCCTTGCGGAACGTTTTGGCGCGCGTTGCACCATCGACGCCGGAGCGGAGGATGTCGCTGCCCGCATCAGCGAATTGACGGGCGACGATGGTGTTGACGTGGCTTTCGAAGCTGTCGGCCTGCCCGCGACCTTCACCCAGTCGGTCGATATCGCGTGCTTCGGTGGACGCGTGGTCTATGTCGGCTATTCCAAGGCCCCCGTTACCTATCAGACCCAGTTCTTCAATCTAAAGGAACTGGACATCCTGGGATCGCGCAATGCGACGATGCAGGATTTCCGCGCCGTGATCGAACATCTTGAGACGTTGGGATCGCAGGCCGATGCCTTGATTTCCAAAGTCTTCCCCTTTGCGCAAGCGGAAGAAGCCCTGCCCTACTGGGATGCCAATCGCAACGCGCTGAAAGTGCTGATCGAACGGTAACAATGACTATCCGAACAAATTTTCGCGGGCGTCCGCCGCAAGCCGCACACCTGCTTTCCCGAACACGCGGGCCATCTCCCGCGTGAGCCGCAAGGGCGCCGACCGAGGACGGTGCCAGTGGGCTCGAGAACGAACCAAACAGTCTTAAACGGAGGAATACATGAAAAAACTGATGTCCAGCCTTGTTGCCGTCGGCCTGCTTATCGGCAGCAGCGCCGTGGCGCTCGCCGCCAATGTTTCGATCAAGGTCGCCTATGAGAACAATCCGGGCGAGCCGTTCGATCAGGTCATGCATTACTGGAAAGACGAGCTTGCAAAACGCAGCAATGGCGAGATCACGCTTGAACTTTATCCAAGCTCGCAGCTCGGCTCGAAAAAGGACGTGACGGAACAGGCCATGATGGGCCTCAATGTCATCACTATTTCCGATGTAGGCTTCCTTGCCGACTACGACCCGGATCTCGGCGTTCTCTATGGCCCTTTCCTGACCGACGATCCGGCAAAGCTGTTCAAGGTCTATGATGGCGAATGGTTCAAGAAGAAGTCCGAAGCGCTCAAGGAAAAAGGCATTCACATCGTAATGCCGAACTATCTCTACGGCGTTCGCCAGCTGATCACGAAGAAGCCGGTCCGCACGCCTGAAGACCTGAAGGGCATGAAGATCCGCGTTCCGAACAATGTCATGCAGATCAAGACTTTCGAAGCCATGGGCGCAACGCCGACCCCGATGCCGCTTGGCGAAACCTTCCCCGCGCTGGCGCAGGGCGTCATTGACGGCGTTGAAAACCCGATTTCCGTTCTCTACGGCCAGAAGTTCCAGGAAGAAGCAAAGTACCTGAGCAAGATCGGCTATCTGACCAATGCTGCGCTGATGGTTGGCGGCGAAGCATTCTTCAGCACCTTGCCGGAAGATCAGTTGAAGCTCGTTCACGAAACCGCCTATGAAGCTGGTCTCTACAGCCAGAAACTGACGACGCAGCTCGACAACGAGATGATCGAGAAAATGAAGGAAGCCGGCGTTGAAGTGATCGAGGTCGACCGCGCGCCGTTCAAGGCGCTGGCCGAGAAAGTCTATACCGAGTTTCCGGAATGGACCCCCGGCCTCTACGACCAGATCAAGGCTGAACTCCAGTAAGCCATAAGCACGGAAAAGCGATGCGGCATGCTCAAACCATGCCGTATCGTTCCTTGCGCGATCCTGTCTCGCTCCCGGTGGACGAACCAACCGAAGTAAAAGAACATGAAAATTATTGCACGTCTTACAGACTGGCTGGCGGCTGTGCCGCTGTTCATTCTCCTGGTCGTATTCAACGTTGCCGTGGTCATGCGGTACTGGTTCGGCCAACCTCTTCAGTGGACCGAGGAAATCGCCGGTCTTCTCATGATCTGGATCGTCATGATCGGCGGCGTTGCGGCTGAGCGCACTGATCAGCATCTCACGATACCGGTTCTCGTCGATCTCCTTTCGCCGAAGGTTGGAGCCTTCGTCAATCTGCTCGTTTCGGTTCTCTCTGCGGGCTTCCTGTTCTATGTCGCCTATGTCGGCCTGCGATTGGCCATGAGGGTTCAGTTCAAGGTCACGGACGTTCTGCGCGTTTCCTATTTCTGGATCGATATCGCCGTTCCCGTCGGCTTCGTCGTCATCGCGCTCTACACCCTTCACCGCGGCATCAAAACGGCACGCATCGCATTCCAAGGAGAGGCGCAATGAGCCTTACCACGATCATTCTCATCATGCTGGCGCTGTTCGCGCTCAACATGCGCCTCTATGTCGGCATCCTGATGGCGGTTTTCGTCTACTTCCTTTTCTTCAATCCTATCCCGATCGAAATTGCCGTTCAGCGTTTCATCGGGCCGGCGCTGAACACGTCGCTGCTCGCAATTCCGTTCTTCATCATGCTTGGCACGGTCATGTCGCACACCGGTATCGCCGAGCGTATGATCAAGGTCGCCGATCTGTTTGTCGGACGCCTGCGCGGCGGCATGGCGCTCACCAACATCATGGTTTCCACGCTGATGGGCGGCGTCAGCGCTTCCAATCTCGCCGACAGCGCAATGCTGACCCGCATGATGGTGCCGGAAATGGAAAAGCGCGGCTATGATCGTGCGTTCTCGTGCGCCGTCACGGCCGCTGGATCTCTCATCACGCCGATCATTCCTCCTGGCATCGCCCTCATCATCTACGGCCTGATCGCCGACGTTTCCATCGGCAAGATGTTCATGGCCGGTATCATTCCGGGGCTTCTGGGCGCGGCTATCCTCATGTTCGCTGCATACCTGACCGCCGTGAAGCGTGGCTATAAACCCAGCCGGGAACACGCCCTGACATCATCAGAACTGCGTGAGACGCTGGTTTCGGCATGGCCCGCCGTGTTGCTGATCATCGCCATCCTCGGCGGTATTCGCGCCAATATCTTCACGCCGACCGAAGCAGGCGCCGTCGCCGTGACCTTCGTTCTCATCATCGGCTTTTTCATCTATCGCGAAATGCGGATCAGCCATGTCGTTGACTCGCTGATCGAAACCGCGAAATCGACATCCTCCGTGCTGCTGGTCATCATGGCGTCGTCGGCCCTCGCATGGGTATTCTCGATGGAACAGGCCGGCCAATCACTGGCGCAAATGATCTCGACCATGACGGATAATCCGTATCTGTTCCTGCTGGTGATCAATGTCGTGCTTCTTTTCCTCGGCATGCTGATCGAGGGAACGGCGCTGATGATCGTGCTCGTTCCGCTCTTGATGCCAACAGTCAAGGCGATGGGGATCGACCCCGTTCATTTCGGTATCGTGATCATCGTCAACCTGTCGATCGGTACGCTGACCCCACCCGTTGGTACGGTCATGTTGATGGTGTGCAACATCGCCAAGGTGAAGGTGAGCGATTTCACCCAACAGGCGTTCAGCATGTATCTCGGGCTTTTCATCCTGCTGGCGCTGATCACCTACGTGCCGATCATTTCGACGCTTCTGGCGCAATAATCGAACGAATAATCGAAACTTTCGCCATGACGGGCGCGCACCAAGTGCCCGTCATGGCGGTCATGCAAGGGAAAAACATGGTTTCTGCAGACAAGCTCGCGACGCCGCTGCCAGCGAGCGAATATGATACGCGCCTCCTCCTGCTGTCGGAGAGAGACAATGTTCTCGTCGCGCGCGAGGAAATCGCAGCGGGGGATGAGGTTCTGGTCATGGGCCGGAGGCTGCCATTGGAGAAAGCGATCCATCGTGGCCACAAGATCGCCCGAAAGCCTGTCGCTTCCGGCGAAAAAGTCATGAAATACGGTGCGCCGATCGGTTCGGCGACGATGCCGATCGACGCCGGACAGCATGTTCACATCCACAATATGAAAAGCGATTACACCGCGACCCATATTATAGACGCCTCCGAAGAGGAGAAATCCCGATGAGCGCAGAACTGCAAGGCTATTTGAGAGCCGACGGCCGCAAGGGCATCCGCAACACGGTGATCGTCGCCTATCTGGTCGAGTGCGCGCACCATGTAGGCCGGGAGATCATCGGCAATTTTCGCGGCAAGGATGTGCATCTGATCGGCTTTCCGGGCTGTTTCCCCAATGAATACGCACAGAAGATGATGGAGCGGCTCTGCACCCATCCGAACGTGGGCGCAGTGCTTCTGCTGTCGCTTGGTTGCGAAAGCTTCAACAAGTTCTCGCTGTCGAAGGTCGTCGCGGCGAGTGGCCGTCCGGTCGAGACGCTGACGATCCAGAACAATGGCGGCACGCTTGCCACCATCAATGATGGCACAGCATGGGTCGCCACGCAGCTTGAGGCGTTGAAAGGTCAGCAAAAGGTTGCGATGCGTCTTGACGAACTGATCGTCGGCACGGTCTGCGGTGGCTCGGATGGCACCAGCGGGCTGACCGGAAATCCGGCGGCGGGACGCGCATTCGACCAGTTGGTCGATGCCGGCGCTACCTGCATTTTCGAGGAAACCGGCGAGTTGATCGGCTGCGAGGAAATCATGGCCGAACGGGCGCTGACGCCGGAACTCGGCGATGAGCTGCGCGCATCGGTGGAGAAGGCCGCGCGCTACTACGCGACCTTGGGATATGGCAGCTTTGCACCCGGCAACGCGGATGGCGGGCTTTCCACCATCGAGGAAAAATCGATGGGTGCCTATGCCAAGTCCGGCTCGTCGCGAATCTCGGGCATCATCAAGCCCGGCGACATTCCGCCGACCGGCGGCCTGTTCCTGATGGATGTGGTGCCGGACGGCGAAGTGCGCTTCGGCTTCCCGAATATCTCCGACAATGCGGAAATCGTCGAGATGATCGCCTCAGGTTGCCATATGACGCTGTTTGTCACGGGTCGCGGTTCGGTATCGGGATCGGCCATTTCGCCGGTCATCAAGATCTGCGCCAATCCGGATACCTATCGCAAGCTGAGCGGCGATATGGACATCGACGCCGGGCGCATCCTCGAAGGCAAGGCAACGCTGGATGAGGTTGGCCAGGAGATCGTCGATCTCATCAAGGCCGTCGCCAATGGGGAAACCACGAAGTCCGAGCATCTCGGGCACAGGGAATTTATCCTGACCTACAAGAGCTTCGATCCCATCGGTCCGGCCTGCCTGCCATCCGCGGCATAAGGCTTCCATGTTTCAAGAGAGCGGCGCGCGCCGCTCTTTCCGCATCGGCAGGATCAGAACGTCTTCAGCAGCTTGGCTGAAACGGAAACACCGGAATCGCCTGCAAATGACTGCGAATAGTCCACCCCTGCCGCCAGTGACAGATTGTTTTCGAATTCGAACGACGAGCGCAGGCCGACGAATCCCGTCCAGCCGGTTTCCTCCTTGTTGGGCGAGAAGGCAAATTCCGTCCCGATCGCCTCGAATGAGCCATCGCCGCCGCTCAGCAATTCGCGATGCTGCAAACCGCCGCGAAGCTTAAGGGTGAAGATCCCGTCCTGCTCCAGCCGCCGGACATGTTCGAACGAACCGGCGAGAAGCGTGTCGAGATAAAGCTTGCTGTCGCGCTCGAGATCGAGATTGACCGACGAGCCGTGTTCCCGATAGTCGACGCCGGACAGATAGCTTAGCCCGGCACCGAGTTCGGGCACGAAACTGAACCCTTGCGCGATCTCGAATGTTTTGCGTGCCGACGCGCCAAGGCTCAGCATATGGCTGTTGAAATCGGCTCTTGCAATTTCAAAGCCGGTGTCGAGCGTGTTGTTGGCGATCACGCGGCGGGTGTCGAACTGGCCATAGCCATATTGCGCATCGATCCGCAGATCGAAATGGGTGAGCGCCTTGTCGAAACGGACACCTCCGAGAAAGACTTCCCCCTCGTTGCGCTGACTTTCGACCGTCTGGGTTGATTGCCCCCACAGAAAGCCCAGTTGCAGATAGGCATCGTCGATCGAGCGAAAGCCGACCACAAGCGCCGCGCCGCCAGCATCGATTTCTTCCTCCGCCTCCGTTTCGCTCGCATCATCGTCCCACCAGCCGCCGAAGCCGGAGAGCGAAACGCTGGCAGGGCGCGCCGAGAATTTCTGGCTCGGCGGCGGTCCATCGCCCTCGCCATAGACCGCCGCGGCCGTCGCCGAGCCGGCGGCCGGTCTGGGGTTGCGATCAAAAGCATTGCGCATCTGCTCGCTGAAGATCCAGAAAGACTTGTTGGTCGGGTCCAGAGCACTGTCGTCGATAACTGTAACGCGGTTTGCATCGCGCTCGATGATCGTGGGGCGGCCGAAGGCGCGAATATTTTCCGGCACGCTGTCGAAGGTGAAACGCAGGTTCATTCCGGGGCGCACCACAAGGGTATCCTGACCGTCGCCGAGCGCAATTTTGCCAATGACGAGCGCTCCGGGATGCATTTCCAGCGTATCGTCGCCCTGTCCTTCAAAGACGATGGCGTCGCCATCTGCCAGCAAATTGGAGCGTATGAGCCCGTCATTGTTCACATAGGCATCGCCTGCCGCCTGCCGGTCGAACCGGATGGCGGGCAGGCCACCGATCAGGCCGGAATTGTTGATCCGGCCATAGGCGGTCTGGATGCCGGTGCCAGCAGAAACGATTGCGCCGGAATTTTTCACCGTCAGTGCCGCACCGCCCAATATGCCGGCCATTTGCCCTGAAATCGTGCCGCGATTGGTGATCTGGTGGTCCAGCGTCGCATCGGCATAGCGTATACCTGCCGAGCCTGAGCCAAGCGCGAGGATGTAGGCGGATGAGGAAATGCTGGTACGGGATCGGTCACCGAGTAGGTAAACCGCAGAGGATTGCCCCCCCGTCGTCTGGATTGTTGCGCCGCGGCTCAACGAGAGCCCGAAATCATCGCCGACGATATTGGCCGCATTGGCGTTGGCGCCGCTCGTCGTGAGGTAGCTGTTGCGCCCGTTCAGCGTGATCGTGCGGGTTCCGCCCGTGTCTCTTGCCGCTGCTACGAGCAGCGCGGGCGAACCATCGCCCGTCGTTGAAATGCCCGCGCCGGTCCCGGAGAGTGTAAACTGCAAATTATTGTCATCGGAACCTGCGCCGATCATGCCGATGCCAGGGGCATTGTCGCCCGATGTTCGGACTGCGGCTCCGGCCCCGTTCAGCACCACACGCATATCGGCGACACTGCCGCTGGCATGGGCAATCAGCCCGCCTGCACCCTCACCTTGCGTTGTAATGGAGGCGCCCCTGCCGAGGCTCGCATCGATCCCGGCTTCGCCGGTCGCAAAACTGCCGAGAAACACGCCTGTCGATGCTGCGCCCTGCGTGCCAATGGATGCATTGGTACCCGACATTGTCAGATTGGCTGTGGCGTTTCCGCTTCCCCGCACGACCGACAGAATGCCAAGCGCATTGTCCCCGAAGGTTCGCACCTGGCTGCCTGTGCCCGAAAGGCGGGCCGTTGCCGACGCCGAACCGCCGTCGACGGACATGAGAAGTCCATGCGCGTTCTCACCCATTGTCGAAAGGTTGGAATTGGCACCCGAAAGCGTAA
Source organism: Phyllobacterium sp. (assembly GCA_050726055.1). GTDB lineage: Bacteria > Pseudomonadota > Alphaproteobacteria > Rhizobiales > Rhizobiaceae > Phyllobacterium. The sequence continues at coordinate 18,301 of JBOHIW010000012.1, forward strand.
AGGATGTGCCGGTTTCCCCGCCGCCCTGCGCTATCAGCAAAGCGCCGATAGCGTCCTGCCCCTGCGTTGCGATGAAACTGTCCCGCCCCGACAATGTTGTGTTGGTGGACGCGTTGCCCGCTGCGGAGAAGGTGCTGGCAAGCAAACCGAATGCGCCTTGTCCTGCCGTTGCGATATGGCTTTGGCGCCCTTTCAGGTCGATGGCCGCAATGGCGGAACTGCCGCCATCCATGGCCGCAATCAGGCCTGCCGAACCGGCGGCGGTTGTATCAATGCCCGCCCCCGATCCGCTGAAGCTGGCGGTGAAGCGCGATATTCCTCCGGCGCCCCCCTGCGCATAGACCGCTGCGGCGGAAACTCCGCTGGTCAGGAAGCCAGCGCCCTCGCCGCCCGCGTTCAGGTTGATGTTGAGATCCTGCGCTGACCTGCCTGCGAGGCTGGCCGCAGCAACGCCATCGAGATCGGATCGAGCCACCTGCCCGCTTTGGCCCAAAGTCAATGTTCCGTTCAATGAAGTGGCTGACTGCTCAAACCATGTGACGGGATTCGTCGAACCCGGTGGGAAATTCGACGTGCCGCCAGTGCCGTAGGGCAAGGTAAAATCACCCTCGCTCTCTGCTCCACTGGTCGCCGTCGCGCCGTCTCCGGCGAGATCGATTCGCCCTTCGCCGTCGCCGCCTGCTTCACCCGAGCCCGAGAGCGTGGGCGGTATTGCCGATACGCTGACGGCTGCGCTGCCATTACCGGTGCCGTTCGGGTCAAAACTGCCGCCCACGGCATAATAACCAGCACCGGCGCCGAATCCGTAGCCGCGCGCCTGCGATAACGCCAGCTCGCCGCCGCCAGCCGTGAAGACCGATGTACCCGCGAAGGAAAACGCCGAGAAGACCGTATCCGGGCCTGCCGCGGAAGACAGGAGGCTGCCCGTTGGTGTTGCTGATGCTGTTGCGGCCGTCGATGCCGCCTGCATTGCGGCATCAGCACCCATTGAGAATATCAATGGCCCACCGTCGCCTGAATAGACATAGATGAAGTTGGTATTGATCGCCGTGCCTGTGGCGAATTCGGCAGAAAATCCGTGAGTGGTTGCGGCCAGCATAAACACCTGGCCACAAAGCATCAATTGCAGCTTGCCATTCATCGCATACCCCCCAAAAGGCAATGAACCCACCACAGTTCCGAAACGTGTGACGCCCCTCCCAGGCCGCCTTGCGTATTCTATGAGCGTATCATGCTGCCGGGCAAGGAAAAGATTACCGCGGGATGCTTAACAAGGCGTTTCAGGAGCCGGATGGGTAAGTTTCGAACCGCCTGATCCCCTCAAAGAGGTCATCCCACCGGCCAGAAGGTGAAGCAACGACAGCATGCTACTGCTGAGGACGGCATCTCGTACCACTTCCGGAACAGGTGGACATACGCCTTGCTTACACTCAATTGATAAGTAAATTATTTATCAATAATCGTTCTGGTAGGTATTCCTCATAGTAATAGATAATATGTACGAGCTGTACTTTCAATTTATATATTATCTATTCACAGGTAATTGCAGGTATATTTCCTTGTCTTTTCATTTGGAGGAGTGGGAAACATGATCCGCAAGATTGCAATAAGTGCCGTGATGTTGTGTGCGAGCGCGAGCCTCGCATTTTCCGCAAGCAGCGTATCGACCGTCAAATCCGGTCAGCAAGCCGTCATCGAAAGCCTGGTTTCATGGGATAGCAACTGCAAATCGGTTGCCTATCCAAGAGTTACATTGAGACGGGTCTCACCGGGAACCATTTACTATCAAAACACCAATGTCGTCATCCCGCCAACCCGGGAAGCCGGGCGTTGCGCTGGCAAGGTCGTTCGCGGCACGAACATTCTCTACAAATCACCGAAGGGCTACACCGGCAAAGCCAAGGTAAGGATGCAGATCCGGCCCTCGCATATCAATCGGACCTTTACCCTTAACAAGGACATCCGTGTAATGCCGTAGAATTATACGGCGTTCTTGTGTTTGTTTCGACTTTTATACCACATTATGAAAGTTCATATAAAGTAATAATGAAAATATCCTTAGGATGTTAACATTTGTTATTTTAGATGATTGAAAGAAGAGTAGACTATAAAGGCAAAATTCCCATTTTGCACTTGTATTAGTTAACCAATACTTGGGAGGTAATGGCATGTCTATAGTAAAATCAACAGTGACGGCAGCCGCCTTTTTGGCTGCGTCAGCACTGGCAATCACGTCAGCCCAAGCGTTCGATATCTCGCTTGCAGCTGGCGGTGGCGTTGGCGCCGGGTTCGCATCCGTTAGCAACAACGCCGCTGCAACGGGTAGCGGTCAGGGCTTTGGCTCAGGTCTTGCCAGCACCAATACTGCTGCTGGCGTAGGTACTGCGGCCACAACTGGCAGTGCCACCAGCACAAATGGCGGCACCGGAACCGGCGGCGGCGTGGCTCTTGGAGCTGGCGGCGGCTTCAACACCAACAACAATCCTGGTGGCGGCACGTCGGTCGCAGGTGGCGTTGGTATTGCTGGCAATCAGTCTACCGCGAATTCCAACGGCCCCTCTACTGCTTCGGCATCGAGCAACGGCAGCGCAACCGGTGGCGGCGTCGCAACGGCAGGAGGAACGGCAGCTGTTGGGTCCGGCGGTGGCGGCGGCTCGGCATCGGCTGCATCCGGATTGGGTGGATCGGCTTCGTCCTCCGGCATCGGCGGCGGTGTTGGCGTCGGCGGAGCAGCCAGGTTCTGATCGTCATCGATCGAAGGCGCCCGATTCGGGCGCCTTCTTCAATTAACCCGTCCATTTTCCTGTTTCTGTTCAATCGGCGTCAGGCTGGGCCTTTTGCTGCGGATGAAGATGCGGAAAGCGGATCAAGTCAATGCTATTGGAGAGGAAAATGTCAGATCATTCTGGACTCCCCAGGGGCTATATTGGCGCTGCGTCGGCAACGTTCGCAACGGTTACACTGTTCGCGGCCTCTCTAGCCTTCCAAACAGGCCCGGCTCAGGCCCAGGCCATCGGAGCCACATGCAGGATTGCAAACGGGGGGTGCGATTGCACGATGAACGGGCGCTCCGTCAACGCGACGAATATTGGAAACAATCGATGTCTGATAAGCAGCACCAATGTTCAAACGGGTAGCGGAGGTCTGGCGGGTGGCGGAGCTCTGGGTTCATTCCTGGGATCATTCCGGTCCGCCACGCGCGGATCGCCCGCAGCAGCACCGGCACCGGCCTCGACACCGCCGACAACACCGGCGGGACCGGGGCCGCAGGCACCGGCACGCAGCCCCAAAACAGGCATTAGCATCAGCGGATCGATTTCCATCAGCGGATTCGCCTCGACGCCGAACAGTTCGGCGAGAGTGAACGATTCGGCAAGCGTCAACAGAAGCGTTTCGGGCCCTGTGGTCGGTGGCGGTTCTTATGGCGTGGGTGGTGGTCTTGCCGGTGCCCATGCCGGATCGACAGGCAATGCGGCATCTACGGCCAGCGCGAACGCGAACGGCAACAGTGACACCGGCGCAACATCGTCTGCGGATACCAGTGCCGGGCCTGCACAGGGAGGTGCCGCTGGTGGCAGTTCCGGCGGCGGTTCCGGTAGCTCAACCGGCAGCAGCACATCCGCTGGCGGCGGTGGCGGCGGCAGCACCACAGGCGGCACGAGCAGTGGCGGTGGCGGTGGCAGCAGCAGTGCCGGTTCCGGTTCCGGTGGCGGCAGCGCTCCGGGCAGTTCAGCCAGTGCGAGCGGCGGTAGCGGCAGCACGGCGACGGCTGGCGGAAGCTCGGTTTCCGGCTCCACCAACTGAACATTGATCGGCCAAAAGTCACTCGTCCCGGCCGACTGGAGAGGATGCGCAAACGCAAGAATGCGCATCCTCTTTTTTGCTTTCGATGTCCTGAAAGGATGATCCGCAAGCCCCGCAACAGACAAACATGCCGCAAGGCGGGATAACGCCTATTGCACGCACGGGACAATTTCTTCACAAATGCGGGCCAAGCCATCTGTCGAGACAGGGACCATTCAAAGAACGCCATGAGCCTGCATTCCGTTAAAACCTTTTTCGCCGAAAATGCTCCGGATATTTCCGTCATCGAACTGGAAACAAGCACAGCGACGGTCGCGCTCGCGGCCGAGGGGCACGGGGTCGAGCCGGGTCAGATCGCCAAGACATTGTCGCTGCGCGTCGGCGATGATGTGATCCTGATCGTTACCCGTGGCGATGCTCGCCTTGATAACAAGAAGTACAAGGCACAGTTCGGGACCAAGGCGCGCATGCTCGATGCGGCTGAGGTGGAAGCCGAGACCAGCCATCCGGTTGGCGGCGTCTGCCCTTTCGGATTGCCTAAAACCATGCCGGTCTATTGCGATGTATCGCTCAGGGACTTCAATGAAGTCGTGCCAGCCGCAGGCGCGATCAACGCTGCCGTTCGTATCAATCCGGAACGCATGGCGGCGCTGGTCAATGCGGAATGGGTGGACGTGGCGCAATCGTAAAATCATTTCACCCCTTGGGGTCGTTTCATGTAAACCACTCGCTTCGCAGCCACCCGCAACATGGGTGCTGCGCGCTCATCCGACAGGGCAAGGGAAATGACATCCGACAAACGGCTTTCAAGGGCAATTCGCATCATCCTCGTCGTTGCAATCCTGCTGCTCATCGCGGCTGGTGCAGGCTGGCACAAGGTCACATCCATGGGGCATGACGCACTGCTGACGCTGGCGCGGGAGGGTCAGTTCTGCAAGGCCGATGACTGCGCAGATGGCGTCGACTACGCGAAATCCTATCTCGCGGAAGAATTCGGCCTCTCGCCGCGCCTCGTCGAATGGTGCATAGGCGTGGACGCCTTGAGCGTATCGCATTCGCAAGCCAGCGGGTCCGTTCGGTCAGGTGTACTGGACCTGCTCTATCTGCCTTGCGGGGAACCTATCGAGGAATAGCCGGGCGGCTTGTCATGCGGGCGATAAAGCGGTGCGGCAAGCCCACCCGCCAGCAGGGACGCGGAGAATGCGCCGAAAATCCATTCAAGCGGCCAGTTGAAATCCTGCGCCATTTCCGGCGCACGAATGCTGAAGCTGTAGTAGAGCGTGCCGTAACCGATGACCTGCGTTACGCCGAGGCTCCAGACGACAGCGCTGCGGCGACGTTCCATTCCACAAGGTTTCCATATTTCAGGGCGACCCAGAGCGAAGCATCCGTTCGCAGAAGAAATCGAGCCGATGACACGGTTATTCCGGTGGGGGCGTATCAGATCGCCTTGAGATTGACCCGTTCTCCCAGTTTCTCCGCGCTTTCCTTCCGCTCACTGTAGCGGCCGGTCAGGTAGCTGGAGACGTCCCGTGTCAGAAGCGTGAATTTCATCAGTTCCTCGGTCACATCCACCACCCGATCATAGTATGACGACGGCTTCATGCGTCCAGCCTCGTCGAATTCCTGCCACGCCTTGGCGACCGACGACTGGTTGGGAATGGTGATCATTCGCATCCAGCGCCCGAGGACGCGCATCTGGTTGAGGGCATTGAAGGATTGCGACCCGCCCGAAACCTGCATGATGGCAAGCGTGCGCCCCTGCGTTGGGCGTATGGAGCCAACGGCAAGCGGTATCCAGTCGATCTGCGCCTTCATCACCGCGCTCATCGCGCCGTGGCGTTCGGGGCTCACCCAGACCTGCCCCTCCGACCAGAGGGAGAGATCGCGCAATTCCTGCACTTTCGGATGATCGCTTGGCGCGCCATCCGGCAAGGGCAGACCCGCCGGATCGAAAATTCGCGTCTCCGCACCGAAATGCTTCAGCAGCCTTGCCGCCTCCTGTGCGAGAAAGCGGCTATAGGACCGCGCCCGCAAGGAACCGTAGAGAAGAAGAATGCGCGGGCGATGGGTGGAAAGAGCGGGCGAAAGTCTCGCCGGATCAGGAATCTGCACCGCATCCATGCGAAGATTGGGCAGGTCAGACAACGCGGTTTCCCTCAACATTGATCACCACTTCGCCGTCCTCCTTGGTGAATGGCCCTTTTTGCGGCAAGGGCAGAATGTCGAGCACAGTCTCGGACGGGCGGCACAGAGCCACGCCCTGTGGCGCAACAACGAAGGGACGATTGATCAGGACCGGATGCTCCATCATCACATCGAGAAGCTGGTCATCGGTCAGCGCGGGGTTATCAAGGCCAAGCTCGGCATAGGGTGTGCCCTTCTCGCGGATCGCCTCGCGCACGCTCAACCCGGCTTTCGCAATCATGGCGCTCAACTGCTCACGGCCTGGCGGCGTTTTCAGATATTCGATGACGACCGGCTCGATACCGGCGTTGCGAATGAGCGCCAGCGTGTTGCGGGAGGTGCCGCAGGCGGGATTGTGATAGATGGTGACGTCCATCAGGCGTTCCTTTCCTTTATGGTGAGTTGGCGCACGGCGTCGCCGCGCTCATACCAGTCCTTGCTGCGATTGACGAACCAGACGACCGACAGCATCACCGGCACTTCGATGAGCACGCCGACAACGGTTGCCAACGCCGCGCCGGAATGAAACCCGAAAAGGCTGATGGCGGCAGCGACGGCCAGTTCGAAGAAATTGCTGGCGCCGATCAGCGCCGACGGACCGGCAACGCAGTGTTTTTCCCCGACCACCCGGTTGAGCAGATAGGCAAGGCCGGAATTGAAATAAACCTGTATCAGGATCGGCACCGCAAGCAGAAGGATGATCATCGGCTGCGCTATGATCTGCTCGCCTTGAAAGCCGAACAGCAGAACCAGCGTGGCAAGCAACGCAACGAGCGACAGGGGCTGCAAGGTTGCCAGCAAGGAGCCAAGCGCGGCCTCGCCGCCCTTGCGAAGAAGATACCGCCGCAGGACCTGGGCCGCCAGAACGGGAATGACGATATAGAGGGCCACCGACAGCACCAGCGTATCCCACGGCACGGTGATGGCGGAAAGTCCAAGCAGAAGGCCGACGATGGGGGCAAACGCCACGACCATGATGGCGTCGTTCAACGCCACCTGGCTCAAGGTGAAATGCGGTTCGCCCTTCGTCAGGCCGGACCAGACAAACACCATCGCCGTGCAGGGGGCGGCGGCTAGAATGATCAAGCCCGCAATATAGGATTCGATCTGGTCTTGCGGCAAATAGGGACGAAACAGCCAGTCGACGAACAGCCAGCCAAGAAGTGCCATCGAGAACGGCTTCACCGCCCAGTTGATGAAGAGCGTCACGCCAATTCCGCGCCAATGTGAACTGACTTCGCGCAGAGCGGCAAAATCGATCCGCAACAGCATGGGTACGATCATCAGCCATATCAGGACGGCGACAGGAATATTTACATTCGCGATTTCCGCTCCGCCTATGGTCTGGAACACGCCGGGAAGGAGATGCCCGAGCACCACTCCCAGGACAATGCACAAAGCGACCCAAAGGGACAGATAACGTTCGAACAACGACATATCTTAATCCTGGTGAACGAAGGTCGGGCCATCCGACATGCCAATGGCTCCCGGACGAGCATGCAGCGATATGGGATCAGGCATTGAGCTTTTCCTTCGGCGAGCAGCAAGGGGCGAGATCCGCGATGAGCGGAGCACACAGATCGGGATGACCCGCGCAGCAATCCTTCAGAAGGAAGCTCACGACCTGGCGCACAGCGTTCAGATCGGCGCGATAGATGATTTGCCGCCCCTGACGTTCGGACATGACCAATCCCGCTCGTGCCAGAATCGCAAGATGCGCCGACATGGTGTTCTGCGGAACATCCAGCAATTGCGACACCTCGCCAGCAGGCAGGCCATCGGGCTCATGCCGGACAAGCAGGCGAAACGCATCCAGTCGCGTTGTCTGGGCAAGGGCCGCCAGGGATTCTATGGTTTGATTTTTTTCCATATATCCAGATATATCGATATTAAATTGAAAATCAAGACACTATTGAGCGCAATGGCTGCGCTTGATGAACCGCGAACAAGATGCCTGGGTTGAGCGCCAGATCGGTGAACGGGGTCCATGCCTGATCAGCGGCGAAACGTATGGGCGCTGCCGATTTGAATTCAGCAAAACCGCTGAATCTGCTTACGCATCGTGAAATGCTGGTCTTTCGATTTCCCTGCGGCCGCTCCTGAATTGCGGGCATGGGTGTTGAGGCTCGGCCACGGGGTTAGAGGGCGGGGGGTGCGACCGAGCCTCAAGCTGAGACCGGTGCTCAGCACACCCAAGCTACGCCGTTCCACCACGGAGACAATCGCAGCAATATGCTGATCGCCCTTCGCGCCCCAATAGTCATATTGTATAGGGGATGCGCGGGCGATTATCCCGGCCAAATCCGAAAGGCGTACACGGCCTTCCCTCTTGTTCCGAAGGGCTTAAGCGGCCGTCCCCGACATTGGCGTGATCAATCAGTCCACTCTTGTCGTCAGCGAAAAATGCGCCGTTTGTTTGACTGTCTCCGGGCACCAGGCAATATCGAAGACCGCATCCGGCTCGTTGCGCCAGATCTTGATCTGCAGCCAGTGCACCTCAACGAGATATCCCTGCACGATGAACTCGCCCGGCGTTTCCGTATTTTCAACATCCTCCCAGCATATCTGCATCATTCGGGCCTCCCACAAAAACCGCCCTCACCTCGCCGCAGCGGTCGAGCTTTCATTGCCAGAAAGTACAAGGTCGATGCCGGGATATTAACACATCGCAGAGGGGTGATGCTCGGAAATAATCGCTTCGGATGGTTGCCTCCGCCTTTGGGCGGATATTCGTAAAATTCCGTGGGTTCTTGCGTCGCCGGCATCGAAACCCGGATGACAAGATTGCGCCTACCCCTTAGAAGGGAGCCGTGTCCCATAATATGATGTTATAGGGACATGCAGTTTTTGTATTGGCCGTTACGGTGATCATCGTTCAGATTTTTCCATGCCGGAAGATCGGGCGGATGGAGGCAACCGCATGATCATCGCATCGGCATCATTGGGAGGATAATATGAACCGTAGGCATTTGCTTGGGCTGGCTACGGCCCTTGGATTTTCGGCTGCGTTGCCGTTTTCGGCGCACGCAGAGGACGTTATCAAGATCGCGAACGTCATCGAGCTTTCTGGCGCGGGCGCGACTGTTGGGACCAACTGGCGGGATGGCCTGACGTTGGCCTTCGATGAAATCAATGCCGCAGGCGGCATTATGGGCCAGAAGGTTCAGGTAACGAACTATGATACCCAGACCGACGCGCCGACTTCGCGCGCAATGGTCCAGAAAGCGATCGACGATGACGCCTATGTCATCATGGGACCGATCTATTCGGGCTCCGTCAAGGTCAACATGCTGGTCGCGCAACAAAACGGCGTGCCGCAACTGACCGGCGCCGAGGCTCCCTTCATCACTGACATGGGCAATCCCTACATTTTCCGCACCTCGTTTGGCGCGCAGCAATCCATGCCGAAGCTCGGCAACTACCTGAAGGACAAGCTTCAGGCGAAGTCCGTCGCTGTCGCCTGGGTGAACAATGATTTCGGCAAGGGCGGACGCGACGCGTTCGTGGCGGAACTGGAAAAATTGGGCATTCCGCTGGTTGCCGACGTATCGAGCGAAGCCGGTCAGGCCGATTTCGCCGCCGACGTTATCAAGCTCAAGGGCAGTGGCGCTGATGTCATTTTCGCGTATCTTCATGAGGAAGAAAGCGCGCGCCTGCTCAAGGAAATGCAGAAGCAGGGCGTGACCCAGTCGATCCTTGGCGAAACAACGCTGATGAACCAGAAAGTCATCGATCTGGCTGGCGACGCGGTCAACGGCGTCCGCGGCCATGTCGGTCTCACCGCCGACGCACCGGTTCCGGGCATTCAGGAGTTTGCCAAGAAATTCGAGGCGAAATATGGCTACAAGCCAGACCATAACGCCATCAAGGCCTATATGGGCGCCTATGTCATCAAGCATGTGACCAACAAGATCGGCAAGGTCGACCGGCAGGCCTTCGCAGATACGCTGCATGGCCTGACCATTACCGTGGCTGACGAACCGGGTATCCTTATGGACACGTCCTGGGACGACAAGGGTGAAGTGAACCGCGAAAGCTTCCTCGTCGAAGTGAGCGGCGGCAAGCAGCAAGTCGTCGAAACCTTGCCGAAGCTCTGATTTCCGGCATCAGACAAAACAGGCGTGATCCCGGTAGCAACGGGGTCCGCCTTCAGTCCAGGAAACGCAGCATCGACCCCGCCCGGAACCGGGGTCGGGTCGGCATGCGGGCAAACGGGCTCCTTATTATAAATGGGACCAACCCAATGACAGAATTCATCCAATTGTTCGTCTCGGGACTGGCGACCGGATCGATCTATGCGCTCGCCGCGATCGGCTTTACGCTGCTCTGGCAGGCGTCGCAGACAATCAATTTTGCGCAAGGCGAATTCGTCATGCTCCCGGCCTTCTTCGTTCTTGCTGGAACGCAGTTTTTCGGGTTGAGCTTTGGCGTTGCCATTGTTGTCGCGCTCATCCTTTCGCTCCTCCTGCTTGGGTTCGGCTTCAAGCGCCTGATCATCGATCCACTGTTACCGCATGGTGTGTTGCCTATCGTCATTGCGACCATCGCGCTTGGCATCTTGATGAAGGAGGGTGTGAAGAATTTCTATACGGCGGAGGCCCTTCCCTTTCCGGCGCTTTTCTCCGAAAGGACGTTCAGTTTCCTCGGCGCCGTGATCTCGGTTCAGGATATTGCCGTTCTGGTCATTTCGCTCAGCGCCGTGGCGGTGCTGCAATTTTTCCTCAACGGCACCAAAACGGGGCGCTGCATGCAGGCGACTGCGCAAAACCCGCAGGTTGCGGAAATTTTGGGCGTGCCGGTCAAGCGGATGATCCTCTATACCTTTCTCATCAATGCTGCTTTGGCCCTGCTCGCGTCGATTCTCATCTCGCCCGTGTATCTGGCGAAATTCTCCAATGGTGAAACGCTCGGCCTCATCGCCTTCATCGCGGCCATCGTGGGGGGGTTCAACCAGATCCGCGGTGCGCTGGCCGGCGGTCTGCTCATCGGCGTGATCGACAATCTGTCGGCGGTATATATCTCGGCGCAATATCGCTCCGCCGTACCGTTGATCCTTCTCATCGTCATCATCCTCGTGCGCCCGCAGGGCCTGCTCGGCAAGGCGGAAGGACGCACCATATGACCTCGCGCAACCTTCTTCTCATTCTCATCGGAATAGCGATCCTGCTGCTTGCTCCGTTCTGGCAATCCAATTACGGAATTTATGTGCTCTGCTCGTGGATGGTCTTTTCCATTGCCGCCATGGGGCTGAACCTCACGCTCGGCTTCGCCGGGCAGGTTTCGCTGGCGCAGGCGGCCTTCATGGGCATTGGCGCCTATACGACGGCCCTGTTGACAATGGCGGGCGTGCCGTGGCCAGCGGCCATCCTCGCTTCCGCCATTTCCTGCTTCGTGATCGGCTATGGCCTTGGCTACCCTGCCCTGCGCGTGCAGCATCATTTCCTCGCTTTCGTAACGTTGGCCTTCAACGCGCTTGTGGTGCTGGTGCTGCGCAACGAGGAGTGGCTGACAAACGGCACCTATGGCATCGTCGGCATACCGCGACCCACCGTGCTCGGCCTGTCGACGATGAAGCAGATCCATTTCTACTTCTTTGTCATGGGGTTCTTCATCGTCATGGCGCTCGGGCTCTATGGCATCGTGCGCTCGCCATGGGGTCGCGCCTTCAAGGCGCTGCGCGAAAATTCCGTCCGCGCCAACAGCCTCGGCGTCGACACGCGCAAGATGACGCTGCTGGCCTTCGCCATCGGCTCTGCCTATGGTGGCGTTGCGGGGGGCCTGCTGGCGCAACTCGTGCAGTTCATCGATCCGCATTCCTTCGGGCTGACGATCTCGCTGAAAGTTCTGCTGATGGTGATTGTCGGCGGTGCTGGCTATTTCTTCGGGCCGATTCTCGGAGCGCTTCTGGTCGTGCTGATGCCCGAGTTCCTGCGTTTCACCGAGGGCTACTATCTCATGCTCTATGCCGTGCTGGTGATCACCCTGATGATTTTCTGCCCGTCAGGATTGCTCGGCCTTCTCGACCGGGCGCGGACAGCGCTGAAAATCCGCCGCAATCCCGATGTGACAACCTGGGAGGCAGGACAATGAGCCCGGTTCTTTCCGTTCGCGGCGTCAGCAAATCCTTCGGTGGCCTGAAAGCCGTGGACAATGTTTCCTTCGATGTCCATCAGGGCGAGATACTTGGACTGATCGGACCAAACGGCAGCGGCAAATCCACGCTTTTCAACTGCATTCTCGGCCAGCTTCCGGCCACCAGCGGCACGGTTCTCGTGGATGGCAAGGACGTGGCGGGTTTGCGCCCCTGCGACCTCAACAAGCTTGGCGTCGGCCGCACGTTCCAGATGTTGCAGGTCTTTCCCGAGATGACCGTTCTGGACAATATCATCCTTGCCGGTCAGGAGCATCAAGGCACGATGCTTTCGCGCCTTTTCGGCAAGCCCGATGCAGGACTGACCGATGAAGCGAAACGCATCATCGAATTTTTCCGCCTGACGCACCAGACCAACGAGAAGGCAGGCTCCCTGTCCTACGGGCAGCAGAAGCTGCTCGACGCGGCGATGGCGTTCATGGCCGGGCCGAAGCTCGTCATGCTGGATGAGCCGGCAGGCGGCGTGAACCTCACGATGCTCGCCAATCTGAAAGACCGGCTCAAGGCGTTCAACGAGCAACATGGCGGGACTTTCGTGGTCATCGAACACAATATGGAATTCGTCATGTCGCTGTGCACGCGCATTATCGTTCTGGCCAATGGCCGCATCATTGCAGAGGGCGACCCCGAAACTGTCCGCAACGACCCGCAAGTCATCGAAGCCTATCTGGGAGGTTGAGCCATGCTTGAACTGAAAGATATTTACGGTGGCTACGGCAAGATGACGATCCTGAACGGCACATCGTTCAGGATCGAAAAAGGAACGATTACCACCGTCATCGGGCCGAATGGCGCTGGGAAATCGACCGTGTTCAAGGCGATATTCGGCCTGTTGCGCATCCGTTCGGGGCAGGTTCTTCTTGAGGGCAAGGACGTCACCGGGCAGACGCCCGCGCAAATGCTGACGCATGGTGTGACTTATGTTCCGCAAGGCCGCAACCTTTTTCCCATGCTGTCCGTCCGGCACAATCTCGAAATCGGCGGCATATCATCACCCGACCAATCGAAGGTGAACCGTCGCATCGACGAGGTGATGGAGCAGTTCCCGATCCTGCGCGAGAAGGCCGACCAGCAGGCGATCACCCTTTCGGGCGGCCAGCAGAAGCAACTCGAAATCGCGCGCGCCCTTCTGCTCGATCCGAGGCTGATCCTCATCGACGAGCCGTCCATCGGCCTTTCGCCTCAGATGATTGGCGAAACCTTCCGCACACTCACTCGCCTGCGCGACGAAGGCGTCACCATTTTGATGGTGGAGCAGAACGCCAAGGCGGCACTGGCCATGTCGGACGATGGTCTTGTGCTCGAACAGGGCCGCACGCGGATGTTTGACAAGGCAGACAAGCTGCTGGACGATCCGCGTGTCGGTCAACTCTTCCTCGGCGCGCATCTGAAGGAAGAAGCCTGAATGGCGGATGCGCCCCTTACCCAGCTTTCCAAGTAGATTGCATTTCCAGAGAGACAGGCCCATGAAAACCTCGATTGCAACGGTGTCGATCAGCGGCGATCTTTCGGAGAAGCTTGCGGCAATCGCCGCGGCGGGCTTTGACGGCGTCGAGATTTTCGAGAACGACTTTCTTGCTTTCGACGGCAGCCCGCGCGAGGTGGGGCGCATGGTGCGCGACCACGGACTCGCGACCACCCTGTTCCAGCCGTTCCGCGATTTCGAGGGCATGCCCGAGCCGCACCGAAGCCGCACCTTCGACCGCGCCGAACGCAAATTTGACGTGATGCAGGAACTCGGCACCGATCTGGTACTTGTCTGTTCCAATGTCTCCCCCATCGCGCTTGGCGGTATCGACCGTGCTGCCGATGATTTCCGCGAACTCGGCGAGCGCGCCGCCAAACGCGGTCTGCGCGTCGGCTATGAGGCGCTTTGCTGGGGCCGCCACATCAACGATCATCGCGATGCGTGGGAGATTGTACGCCGCGCCGACCATCCCAATATCGGGCTGATTCTTGACAGTTTTCACACACTGGCGCGCAAGATCGACGTCGACTCGATCCGCTCCATCCCCAAGGACAAGCTGTTCATCATCCAGCTAGCCGATGCGCCGCTCATCGATATGGACCTGCTCTACTGGAGCCGTCATTTCCGCAACATGCCGGGCGAAGGCGATCTGCCGGTGACGGAGTTCATGCGCGCCGTGGCCGCCACAGGCTATGATGGCTACCTGTCGCTGGAAATCTTCAACGACCAGTTCCGCGGCGGCGCTCCGAAATCCATCGCCGTTGATGGCCGGCGCTCGCTGATCTATCTCGGCGATCAGGTGAAACGGGCCGAGCCGGAAAGCGCGCTGACCGTGCCCGCCATGCCCGACCGTATCGCGGTCGAGGGCATTACCTTCATCGAGTTTGCCGCCAATGAGGCGGAAGCGGAAGAGCTCTCCGCCCTGATGCGGACGCTCGGCTTCCGCAAGACCGGCCGCCACAAGACCAAGCGCGTCACACGCTACCGGCAAGGCGATATCAATCTGGTCATCAACACCGAGCAGGAGGGATTCGCCCGATCCTCCTATCTGGTGCATGGTACCTCGGCCTATGCGCTCGCCTTCAAGGTGGAAGACGCGCAAGCCACCGTGGAACGTGCGCGAGCACTCGGGGCGGAACCCTTCGACCAGCCGGTTGGCCGGGGAAAGATCAAGATGCCCGCCATTCGCGGCGTTGGCGGCAGCGTGATCTATTTCGTCGACGACAGGGCCGACCTGAAAAACATTTGGGAGATCGAGTTCACGCCGGTCGAAGACAACGAAGCGCCGAACGATGCGGGCCTGACGATGATCGATCACGTCGCCCAGACCATGAATGTCGGGGAGATGCTGACCTGGCTTCTGTTCTACACCTCGATTTTCAAGGCGAGCAAAACGCCCATGGTCGATATCATCGATCCCGCTGGCATCGTGCGCAGCCAGGTGGTCGAGAACGAGGCGGGATCACTGCGCATCACACTGAACGGCGCCGAAAACCGGCGAACGCTGGCGGGTCATTTTCTTGCCGAAAATTTCGGCTCCAGCATCCAGCATCTTGCCTTCGAGACAAGGGATATCTTCAAAACCGCCGAGGCGTTGAAAGCCAATGGTTTCGTGCCACTTGTCATCACGCCCAATTATTACGACGATATCGAAGCCCGCTTCGGGCTCGACCCACAGTTCAGCGACCGGCTGAAAGCCTGCAATATCCTCTATGACCGCGATGACGCCGGAGAATATTTCCAGCTTTACAGTCCCAATTACGGCGAGGGCTTCTTTTTCGAGATCGTCGAGCGCCGCGCCTACAAGGGCTACGGCGCACCGAACGCCATCTTCCGCATCGCCGCCCTGAAACGTCACATCAGGCCGAAAGGAATGCCGAAAGACCTTGAAATCTGAGCTTCGGGTCACCTGGCGCCCAGAAGCGTCTCGACCGTTGCCGCAAGGCCGAACAATCTCCTGTCGCTGCCGTTGCGCGCCGCGAGCATCAGTCCGGCGGGACGCTCCATCTCCGGCATCGGCAGCGTAATCGCAGTGAAATCGAACTGGTTGACCACTTGCGTGTTGCGCAGGAGCAGGTCCTCCACCCGGCGATACTCGTTCTCGTTGTTCTCGACCGATGCAATCGGAACGGCCGTGATCGGCGTCGTCGGCATGGCCAGCATGTCGACGGTCGACAGCCGTTCATCCATGGCACAGACCAGTTCGCCGCGCTTCCGTAACAGTGCCTCATAGGCCGGTTGCGGCACCTTGAGGCGGCGGACCAACGTGGATTTCACGCGGATATCGACCGGCGCATCGGTATCGCCGAGCCATCCGGCATGGATATGGCTTGCCTCGATTCCGGCAATCGAGCCGATTGCGGTCGCTTCAGCCAACCGATCCAGCAAATCGTCAATCGGAAAATCCGTCAGTGTAGCGCCCGAAGCGGAAAACAATCCAAGGATATGGTCGTAAGCCCTTGCAATGGCTGGCTCCATCCCGCTGAGCAGTTTGCCGCGCGGAACGCCAATGGTCGCACCTGCAAGGGGCGCTGCGACGAGCGGTAGGGGCGTTTCGCCCGCCATGATCGCGTCCGTCATGGCGCAGTCGGCTACATATCGCGCCAACGGTCCGATGGAATCGAGATTGGGCGCGAGGGGAAAGGCACCATCGAGCGGAATTCGCTGCGCCGAAGGCTTGAATCCGACAAGGCCGTTCAGTGCGGCAGGAATGCGCACCGATCCACCCGTATCCGAGCCGATGGCGACCTCGCAGGTGCCTTCCGCCGCGGAAACAGCCGCGCCCGACGACGAACCGCCGGGAATGAGTGCTGCATCCGTTGCATTGCCGGGCACCGGGTAGTGTGGATTGAGCCCCACCGCGGTAAAGGCAAACTCGGTCATATGCGTCTTGCCGACGATCATTGCCCCCGCCTGCCGCAGACGCTCGATGATTATGGCATCTCGCGTGGCCGAAGGCGCATCGCGGCGAATGATCGAACCCGCCAGCGTCGGTTCGCCTGCCACATCGAACAGATCCTTTACGGAAATCAGCCGTCCATCCAGAGGCCCGAGACTCCTGCCTTCACGCATCCGCACATCGGCGGCATCCGCCTCGGCGCGCGCCTTATGCGGATAGAGTTTTACAAAAGCCCGTTCTTCAGCTTGCCGGCCATCAAGACGCGCCAAAACCTGCTCAAGCCGTTCCCTCGCCGAATTGTTTCCTTGCAGCACGTCCTGCCCATCCCATCCAAATCATCAATATCTTGAGCGTGTGGCGTACAAGTGTAATGAATCGCCTCACATTTTATACACATAGCGCATTTCTCGCGCGAAGGATGCCAGAATGAGCGGCCAGCCTTGCTGTGAAGCCATACCCTCACGGATCGCCGCCCCATCACCGTGATTTTCAAGATGTCTGTGCTCAACGATCAGACGCGTTTTGTGGCCATCAGGAATAAAGCTGAACTCCACCTCGCTGTGGTGGTCCCTTGGCTCGGGCTTACGGTCTGCGCCTATGTTAAAACTCAGCACGATACCCTCTCCCACATGAAATGCGCGCACCTCGCCCCATTCAAGTTCCTCGCCGGCCGCCGAGGTTTCAAACCATTTGCCGCCGGAACGCGGATCGATATGGGCGGTCATGAAACCAGCCCCGCTCCACGTGTAGCCCATGGGCCACCACCGGCCGATTTCATTGACAAAATGGTGAAACACCTGGTCCGCATCCCCTTCGATTTCGACGATGCAACGAATCGGCTCGATTTCCCGCCTGGCCATGAACGTCTCCTCTGCATTCTTCTCCCGTCGATATTAATTCATCCGGGGTTGAAATTGTTCCTTTTCATCATGAGACACGCAAATCCGTCTTCCAGCAGCTGACCAGATTATGGCGATCAAAAAATCTTGACCGAAAAGTAAAAATTATCTCGATCAACCCTTGAACCTAGAAAAAACGAGGCCTATGTACCGGTTGTTCACCGACGCGTCTCCTCCTCCCATTGCGCGTTGGTGAGCGTTCCCCTCTGGAGGTTTTTTTTACCTTCATACTTTAGCCGGGCCATGCGCCCGGCTCTTTTCTTTTCCGGGGCATATTTTTCTCCTGCACGCATCAAATACCCGGAACCATTTCGGCCTCGCACCGTTCTGTTTTCGCAATTTATTGAAACCGGACACAGGAGGCTCACATGAACTGGGGCCGCGTCGAAGGAAACTGGAAACGGGTCAAAGGCAAGGTCAAGGAACAGTGGGGTAAACTCACCGATGACGACCTTGATGTGATCAGCGGCCGCCGCGAGCAACTGGAGGGCAAGATTCAGGAACGCTATGGCTATGCGAGGGATCAGGCCCGTAAGGAAGTGGACGACTGGTACAACAATTCAAACTGGTTGCTGTAAAACTCTTAAGTTCGAGCCAAATCAGACCGTGGCGTAGCCGCCGCCTCGCGGTTTCACCTGCGAGATCGTATCGAGGTGTGGGCTGGAAAAGCCAAGTATCATCAAGCCTGAACGCACTTCCGGTGCGCTCATGAACAGATTCCAGAGCAAGCGGCTACGATAATTCTCGATCATGCAGATCGTGGGGCCCTGATTGACCGCAAGATAAGTTCGCGCGTGCCAGTTGCGCCCCTCGCTGAAGGAATCGACAAAGCCATAGCGCCCCCAGATCCGGCGTGCGGGTTTTGTCTGAAAATAGCGCAACGCCCGCATGGATTCTTCCGGCGTGTAGGGAAAGCTTGCAAGTGCTGCGCTTGGCGCAATCACGCCGTGATCGCGATCCGGTGCATAGGCGACATATCCGTCCGGTCCATGGCTTGCCGTCAGACCCCAGCAATCCGCGCCATATCCGGCATGGCCGTGCGGATTGCGCCGGCAATGCTCGTGGTGAATGCGCGCATGACTGACATTCTGCTGCCAATAGTCGGCATAGCGATCCTTCAACCCACGGGGATCAAGGCCGCAAAACGAATAGTGGGCGATGAACAGCGGACCGCCATAAGGCATGCCCAGTGGCAGTTCGATATCATGGTAATGACGGCCATTGCGATGGCTCGCGCCCGCCGCAAATCCGCGATGATAGGTTTCCGCGCTCACGGAGTGCGTCGGCGACGCTGCCGCCAGCACGTAAGCGATCAAGGATTCATCCCATCCGCGCACGGGCCGGTTCATCGCCCAGCCATGCCGGGGGCTCCAGTGCCAGTAAAGTTGTTCCTCCCCGCCTTTCGTGTACCAGTCCCACTCCGTTTCCAGCCAGAGCCGGTCGATCCGCTCGCGCAAAACCCGTTCAGCGGTCGCATCCGCGTTGAAGTACTGCCGTGCGCATAGCAGCCCCTGAAGCAGCAGCGACGTTTCAACGAGATCGCCGCCATCATCCTTGCGGGCAAACGGAATGGTGTCGCCAGTCACGCCATGGATGAAATGCGAAAACATGCCGTGATAGCGCGGCGACCGCTCCAGGCAGGCGAGCATCGCATCCAGACGCCCCATCGCTTCGCTGTGCTTGATCCAGCCGCGCTCGACAGCCACAATAATAGCCATCACGCCGAACCCCGAGCCGCCAATGGAAATCAGGTCGTTCGAGCGCTCGCCCATGGTTTTCTGCCGGTCCCGCGCAAGCCCGCTTGCCGGATGGCCGCCTTCCCAGAAATAACGGAAAGTCTGATGCTGAACCTGCCCCAGAAGCGCCTCATCCGGGGTAGATAGATTTGGGGCAAGGAAATCGTGCGATGAATGGAACATGAAAACCGGAATTATTCGTTCTGTCTCGGCATGATCAGGAAAATGTTTTACATTTCAAGCCTAGTCTAGACGCGCTAGGTTGTCCTAATATTCCGCTTGCGAAGCAATATGCCGCAACCACGCGCGATATGTTTCGCCAGGCAGGCATATACGGCATGAAGCCATGGAGAAAATACGTTTGAACCAGATGGAACGCCGGAAATTCGAGAACGAACCGCGACTGCTCGGCGCGGCGCGAGCGTCCGGCATTGCGCTCATCTCGGCGCTATCCGCTGCCCGCTGGCTGCTGGCGCTGGTCATTGTCGCCGGCATCTACTTTTTCCACGGCTTTCTGGTGCCGGTTCTTGCGGCGCTCGTCATCGGTTTTGCGAGCTGGCCGCTCTATAGCCGTTTGCGGCAAGCCATCGGAGGTGGGCGCACGCTTTCCGCCTCCATCGCGATCCTGTGCATTCTTGGATTCCTGATTGCGCCCATCCTCTTCGCGGCAACCTATGCCTTCAACGAGATACGCGAATGGATAGGCTGGGCTGTGGAAGCCAACCGGTCCGGAGCGCTCGCGCCGAGCTGGATCCTGACGCTGCCGGTGGGCGGCGAATGGCTCCATGCACAGTGGGAACGCTTTCTCGGCCACCCAAACGGCATCGGCGAAGTGATCCAGATCGTCAGCGGCGCGAATATCGGCAATATCTACCGCGTGGTTCTGGCGACAGGCGGCGGTGCTTTCCATCTATTCCTGACGCTTCTCTTCATGCTGATCGCGCTTTTCTTTATCTATCGCGACGGTGAAGGCTTCGCCGGGCAGGTAGACAAGCTCGGCGAGCGCATTTTGCCTATGCGCTGGGAGCGGTTTTCCCGCGTCGTGCCTGCGACGATCAGTTCGACGGTTACGGGCATGACGCTGATCGCCATCGGTGAGGGTGTCGTGCTCGGCATTGCATACTGGATCGCCGGTGTGCCCTCGCCCGTTACGCTTGGTGTGATCACCGGCCTCATGGCGCTGTTTCCCGGCGGTGCTCCCGTCTCGTTCACGCTCGTCTCACTCTATCTCATGGCCAGTGGCTCCCCCATTGCAGGGCTTGCGCTGTTCGCGTGGGGATCGATCGAGCTTTTCATCGTCGATAAAACACTTCGCCCCAAACTTGTTGGCGGCCCGATCAAACTGCCGTTTCTACCGACATTCTTCGGCCTGATCGGCGGCGTGAAGACAATGGGTTTCCTGGGCCTGTTCATCGGTCCCGTGTTGATGGCCCTGCTTGTCGCCATCTGGCGCGAATGGCTGCACGAGGTGGATGTCGCCGACGAGCGCCAAAAGGTCGAGGCGGTTCGCGGCGCAACCTTGACGGATGAAGCCGCCCCACCCGCCCGCTAGCCGGTAAACTCTCCGGTGAATGATCACGGGTGACGGACCCGACCGTCGTCTTACCCACAAATTGATAACAGTGCCGGTGGTTCAAACCGGCGCTGTCGTTTTTCGGTCAGGTGGCGGCAAATGAATGAGTTGCCGCTACCCAACCTATTTCGATTGAACCTCTCAAGGGACCATGTGCGTGAAAGGCGGCACATAGGCCTGGGCCATGACAAGGATGCCGACGAGGCACGCAAGCGCGATCGAATGGAAGAAGACATAGCGCAGGATGCTGCTTTCATGTCCGTACCAGTTCGTCGCTGTCGAGGCGACGACGATGCTTTGCGCGTCGATCATCTTGCCCATCACGCCACCGGAAGAGTTCGCGGAGGCCATAAGCACGGGGGAAATGCCGATCTGCTCCGCAGTGATCTTCTGCAAGCCGCCGAAAAGCACGTTGGAAGCCGTATCGGAGCCGGTCAAGGCCACGCCCATCCAGCCAAGAAGCGTACCGAAGAAGGGATAGATCCACCCGGTTTGCGCGAAAGCAAGGCCGAGGGTCGCATCTGTCCCGGAGTAGCGCGTCACGAAACCAAGCGCCAGCATCGCTGCAATGGTAATCAGCGAGAAACGAACGACCCACATTGTCCGAAAATATTCGCGCACCAGACCGACAGGTGAGAATTTCAGCACAAAGCCGGAAACGATGGCCGCGAACAGAATGCCCGTTCCCGTGGCCGACAGCAGGTTGAGCGAATAGACCGCGGCTTCCGCATGGGGTTCTGCGACGACCGGCGGCACTTTCAGAACCAGATCGTGCAGGCCAGGCACTGGCAGCTTAAAGATCCAGAGCGAGTCTAGCCAGGTCTTTATCTGTGGCGTGCCCCAGGCGAAGACGAATACCGAAAGGATCAGCCAAGGCAGCCAGGCGCGAAAAATCGTCCCTGTGCTGTGCGAATGCCTGACGTGGACCGGTTCAGCGGTTTCATCGTCCCTGCCGGTCGACGTCCAGATACGCTTCGGCGACCAGACGCGCAGGAAGGCGGCGAGACATATCATGGATACGATCGCGGCGACCACGTCCACCAGCCATGGTCCGTGGAAATTGGAAACAAGATATTGCGGTATCGCAAACGAAGCTCCAGCGACGAGCAGCGCTGGCCACACCTCCATCATGCCCTTGCGTCCGGCAAAGGCCCACACCAGCCAGAAAGGCACGATGACGGAGAAGAACGGCAACTGGCGGCCGATCATTCCGGACAATTCGTGCAAATCCAGCCCCGTGACAGCCGCAAGTGCGATGACCGGCGTTCCGAGAGCACCGTAAGCCACAGGCGCCGTGTTGGCGATGAGCGAGAGACCAGCCGCCGCAAGCGGCGCGAAGCCAAGCCCCATGAGCATGGCCGCCGTCACCGCAACCGGCGTTCCAAAACCGGCAGCGCCTTCGAAGAAAGCGCCAAAGGAAAAAGCGATGAAGAGCAATTGCAGGCGACGATCCGGCGTCAGGCCCGCAATGCTGTCGCGCAATATGTCGAACTGGCCGGTTTTATCGGTAAGCCGATAGAGAAATATGACGCTGAGGATGATCCAGCCGATAGGCAACAGGCCATAAGCTGCGCCATAAACCGCTGTCGATCCGGCCATTCCGGCCGGCATGCCAAAGCCGATAACGGCAACGACAAGCGCAACCAGAAGGCCCAATAGCGCAGCGATGTGCGCTTTCATGTGAAAAATGCCGATGCCGCCAAGCAACACGACGATTGGCAAGGCTGCCAGCAGTGTCGACAACACCATATTGTCGAACGGATCATACACTTGTGACCAAGTCATTCAGAACTCCTCCTTGGCTGCCGCCGAAGATACTTCGGCAGTATCGATGCATACTATCGCTCACCTTGATGAGGTATCCCCGATACTTCCTCCCGGGGGCACCACCTCTGGTTAAGGTTTCTCATGCCGACCGGCGCATCGTCTAGATGCGCAACGCGCGTATTTCCCCATGCATCCCGAGTTTGGAGTTATCAATTAGTAGCAGAACAATCTTCGGATGGGCAATGAGCGGCGGCGAAGCCCGATCCTCTCGCAGTCGATTCCTGGCGGCGTCAGCGTCCGCCGGACACATCAATAATGGCCGATGTCGTATAGGACGACGCGTCGCCCAGCAGCCAAACCGCAGCCTCGGCAACCTCCCCGGCCGTACCGGCACGGCCGATCGGAGTTGTGATGCCAAGCCGCTCCGCCCGGTCAGGCTGTCCGCCGCTTGCGTGGATATCGGTATCGATCAGCCCTGGCCGAATGGCATTGACCCGGACGCCTTGCGGGCCAAGCTCCTTGCCCAGCCCAACCGTCAGCGCATCGATGGCGGCTTTTGATCCGGCGTAATCCACGTATTCGAATGGCGAGCCAAGCCTGGCGGCCATGGATGACATCAGAACGATGGAGCCTCCCTTGCCGCCCCGCTCTCGCGAAAGGCGGCGGGCGCTTTCTCTCGCGCACAAATAGGCCCCGAGAACATTGACATCGAATATGCGCTTCATGCGATCAACGCTCATGTCGGCGAGTTGCTGCGGCGGTGCAACAATGCCGGCATTGATCACGACGCCGTCAAGCGGGCCAAGCGCGCTTTCCGCCTCGTCGAACATGGACAGAACGTCGGCCTCAACGGCTACGTCGCCTTTCAGCGTCACCACCTTGCCGCCCAGCTGTTCAATCTCTACGGCCGTTCGGCTTGCCGCGTCGGCGTTCCCGGCATAGTTGAGCGCCACGGACCAACCCTTTTCGGCGCATAAGAGCGCGGTGGCCCGACCAATGCCTCGACTTCCACCGGTGATCAGAATTGTTTTCATCGAACTCCCCCTGCTGAAGCGCCCATGTGACCGTTAAAAGGAGGTCGCGTCAACAAACCCGATCGATTTTATCGGGCCGGGGACAGGCGAACAATCCGCCTGCGTATTGAACTCAAATTACAGGGGCGGCCAGATTGAATGGCCGTCCCTGTCCATGACTATGGTCAGCTTTTCGCCTCGACCGGGGTTCCGGACAGCGCATCCTGAAGCCGCTTTTCCTGCGCGGGAGACAGGGATGTCTTGATGACCCGGCCCTTCAGGCCTTCGAATTCGGCCAGTACTTTCTCTGGTTGAACCTTGCGTATCAGGACGAAAAGCGCGGACGAGTTGTTCGGAATGGTCTCGCCAAGGGATTTGATGAAATTATCGTCGATACCGTAGTCAGCCAGCGAGCCGGACAGTGCGCCTGCACCCGCGCCGACGGCTCCGCCAATTGCAAAGCCTGCCAGAGGATTCAGGAACAGAAGCCCGACGAGGCCGCCCCAGATGGCACCCGAAAGAAGACCGGAACTTGCTCCCACAGCCGTCAGATTGAGGCTCTGTTTAAGCTGGACCTTGCCTGCCGCATCGCGAATGACAACGACGGCGTCTTCCAGATCGACGAGATATTCTTTCTTGAGGCTGCTGAGCTTGAGCAAAACCTTGTCGGCTTCATCAACCGAATCAAAACCAACGACAACCAGATCAGACATGCACTACTCCTCTTTTTAATGCGGGCGCATTGCGCGCCATGTAAAAGCCTTATCATCACCGATGCCGATACCATATGACAAATTTCAAGTTTCTCCGGGTGATGCCGCCCGAAATTTCGAGTTATCGCCTCCTACCTTTGGCTTTCACGGGACTATCGGTGCTGATGAAGCGCGATCATGGGCCGTTTAAGTTTTCCCCAAGATGTAATTCGCAAGTACGCTACCGATTGAAACCGTGCCGCGTTACCAATAGGGTCACCACGAAGTTTTTTATTAAAGGTTATTTGAAGAATGGACTTGAGGATCGGTATTGTCTTGGCGGCGCTGACCCTCATTGCTGGGTGCGTGGCGACCGATGTCGGCCCGATCAACACCCATTCGGCGACCGCGAGGCAAAATTCGCCAGATTTTGTTCCCGATCCCGGCGATGACGGTTCGACAGTCGTCGGGCTTGCTTTTTCCGGCGGCGGAACGCGAGCCGCGGCATTTGCCTATGGCGTACTCCGCGCGCTGGACGAAATCGTCATAGACGAGGAGCCATATACCCGCACGCTGGTCGACGATATCAGGATGGTTTCCGGGGCATCGGGCGGCGCAGTCGCAGCCGCCTATTTCGGGTACAGGGGAAAAGATGACTACCGCGACTTTCGTGAGCGGTTTCTTCTGAAAGACGCCGAATCGACCATGCGCACCTCGAAGCTCGCGCCCGTCAATCTTGCGCGCGCACTGCATGGCGGCGTTAATGACCGCAGCAGTTTCAGCCGGTGGCTCGACAGCAATCTCTTTGACGGCGCCACCTTTGAAAGTCTCAAATGGCAGGATGCGCCCGTCATATGGATCACGGCTTCGGACATCTACAATCGCGTACCGTTTCATTTCAACTACGATACGTTCGCAGCACTTTGCAGCGATCTCGACAAGATGCGTCTGGCAGATGCGGTTGCCGCATCTGCCGCCGTCCCCGTCATCTTCGCTCCCGTTGTCGTTTCAGCGTCGGAACCCGACTGCGGATACAAGCCACCGCCGTGGCTGGACCGGGCGCTGACCGACCCGGATTCGCCGAGCCGGTTGCAGGCCTATGCCCGGGCGCTCTACGCCTATCAGACCGACGACAGCCTGAGATATGTCAAGCTGTTGGATGGCGGACTGACCGATAATATCGGCGTCACGCCCTTCGCAATGGCTCGCGCTTCGTCGGGAACGCCTCACGGGCCGCTTTCACCCGAAGAGGCCGTGAAGCTCAGAACACTCCTTTTCCTGGTCGCCGATGCTGGCCGCGAAGCGGAAAGTCCCTGGGCCCAGACCGTCAACGGCCCGCATCTTGCGGAGTTGTTGCAGGCGGTTACGGACACAACTGTCTCGGCGTCCGTGCGGGACGGGTTTGACGCGCTGAAGCTTGCCGTTTCGCACTGGCGGCGGGAGATCGTCGAGTACAGGTGCGGCTTGCCGCAGGAAACCGTACGGAAATATCGGGGCTCGACTTCCGGTTGGGACTGCCGGGACGTTCATCTGGTTGTCGAGAGCCTGTCCTTCCGCGATGCGGAACCGGCGATCCAGGGGAAGCTGAACGAGATACCCACGAGACTCAAACTTCCGGCCGATCAGGTCGACCTGACGATCAGTGCCGGAAAGACCGCGCTCCATTCCAAAGGCTCGATACGCGACGCCATAAAAAGCATCCAGCACAATGCTGGAGTGAGCAAGGAAATGAGAGTCGCGTTTGATTGAGCGGGCCGCATCGGGAGGTGCCGATTTCCCCTCTGCACAGCCGCAGCGGCGATTGCAGGAAGAGCGGACCGTTCGGTCTTTCTGCAAAAATAGCGCATCCTTCGCTCGCCCCGTCGCGGCTTCGGCCATCGGAAAGACTATTGACTACTAACATCCAGTAGGAAATCATCTTGTTCCGCGTTCATGAATACCGAGGGGGATGGGAATAGCATGATGCGAACTACCATATCACTCCAGTGTGCGATTGCCGTTGTTGCAATGACGGCGACCGCATCTCTGGCGCATGCCGCCGATCTGGTGATTGCGATGCCAAACTGGTCATCGGGCCAGGCGACGGCCAACATTCTTAAAGCCGGGATTGAATCCAAATTCGGGCTGGACACGGAAGTACGGGAGATGGGTACACTGAATGCCTTTGCCGGTCTTGGTTCCGGTACGGTTGATATCCATCCCGAAGTCTGGCGGCCGAATCTCGACAATCTGATCGAGCAATATGGCGGCGACAATGGCCCCGTGGCACTGAGCCCGAAAACGGTTACGGCGTGGCAGGGTCTGTGCACGACGCGGGAAACCGTTGAACGCTACAAGCTGAGCGATGTCTCCGATCTCATGGACACCGAGAAGACCGCATCGCTTGATACGGATGGTGATGGACGCGGAGAGCTTTGGATCGGTGCGCTGAACTGGTCATCGACGCCGATCGAGCGGATACGCGCCAACAGCTATGGGTACGCGAAGAACCTGACGTTGACCGAAACACCGGAAGACGTGGGGATGGCGGCGGTGGACACAGCAGTGGCGACGGGCAGACCAATCGTCTTTGCCTGTTATGCGCCTCACCATGTCTTCGAACTGCACGACATCGTGCGCCTTACCGAACCGGCTTATGACCCGGCAAAATGGCAAGTCCTTCTGCCGACGGAGGATCCGCTGTGGATGGAGAAGTCCCGTGCTCCCGTCGCATGGGATACCGCACATTTTCAGATTGCCTACGCGAAATCCTTGCGGGAACGTCACCCGCAGATCGCGGCCTTCCTCGATCGTATCGATTTCACCACGGAGGAGATTACCGGGATGAGCTACGCCTTGCAGGTGGAGCGGCAGGATCCGGCGGAATATGCCCGGAAATGGGTGGCTGATCACGGTGATCGAGTGGACGGGTGGGCGAAGCCATGATGACTATCCTGACCAGAAAGCAGCGATATCTGCGGCTCGCTTCCATCATTTCCGTTGTTTCGCTTGGAATAGGAACGGCGGCCGCGTGGGCGGCGCAAACGCAGATTTTCGATCCGCAGACCCGAACCTGGGTCGACTACGACCGAAAGAAGGCCCGGCAATACTATGCCCGCCACAACCAGACGCCGGAAGCTTTCCGCCGGCAGGTCGTGAAGTTTCGCACCGCCGAAAAGCCGGGGACGATCATCATCGATGGCAATCAGCATTTTCTCTATCTGGTTCAGCCCGATCATCAGGCTATCCGCTATGGCATTGGCGTCGGCCGCGAGGGATTTGGCTGGGCGGGGATCGTCCGTGTCGGCCGCACCGCCGAGTGGCCAACCTGGACACCGCCCGCCGAGATGGTGGCGCGCGATCCCAATGCCGCAAAATGGGCGGGAGGCCAGCCCGGAGGACCAGACAACCCGCTTGGCGCGCGGGCGCTCTATCTCTATGAAGGCGACCGCGACACGATCTACCGCATTCACGGCACGCCGGAACCGTGGACGATCGGTCTGGATGTCTCATCAGGGTGTATTCGCATGAACAATGATGACGTCACCGACCTGCATTCTCGTATCAAGGTTGGCGCGAAGGTCATCGTATTGATGCAGGGCGCTGCCCTGTACAAGGGGGTCTGATAATGTCTGTAGCGAAGGCAAAATTGAGGAAGCAGTCAGCTTCCCCCATCGTTGTGTTGTGCCTGATGGCGATGAGCGGTTGTGTCAGCACGCCCCCACCACCGGCGC
This sequence comes from Phyllobacterium sp., assembly GCA_050726055.1. Classification (GTDB taxonomy): domain Bacteria; phylum Pseudomonadota; class Alphaproteobacteria; order Rhizobiales; family Rhizobiaceae; genus Phyllobacterium. Next base: position 46,203 of record JBOHIW010000012.1, read on the forward strand.
CGGAGGCGATGTCGCGCGTTGCGCTCCAGACAGCGCCGGCAGATTTGCAACTTCTGTGCGCCAGTGCTGCGGCCGAACCGTCCGGAGTGGCGAGCGATAAAATCCTGCCCGTGAACTCCCGACGGCTGGATAGCGGGGACTATCAGGTTGATCTCAACGCGGCTGGCGCAACCAAGACCTGTATCATCGATGCACAGGGCAATGTGAAATCCGTGCAGTAGCGGCGACCCCGGCGACCGGAAGCAAGACGGAACACACGGGATAATCAAGGGAACCAACGCCGCGTTTCATGCGTTGCAGCGCGATGGATGGCTTTCTCGACCTGTTCGAAGCGAATATGCATCTGGCGCTGCCGGTGGTGGCGGGGCGTCTGGTTCTGGCAGGGGGGCTCGGCGCGTTGGTCGGCATTGAGCGTGAATGGCGGGACCGGCCTGCTGGATTGAAAACCCATATGCTGGTCTGCATCGCATCGGCCACATTCGCCATCGTTTCGATGGAACTGGTTCATCTTCCGGTATTCGACGATGTCAATGTTCGGATGGACCCGTTGCGGCTGGTGGAAGCCATCACTGCGGGCGTCGCCTTTTTGGCAGCCGGGTTCATCATCGTATCGGGCGGCAAGGTGAAAGGTATCACCACTGGCGCCGGGATGTGGCTTTCATCGGCCATCGGTCTCGCCTGCGGGCTGGGAATGTGGCAGATCGCCGGGCTTGCGACGTTGCTTGCGGTTATTGTCCTGCTGCTGATGCGGCGTCTGGAACTCGCCTTCAACCTGAAGGAGCCGGACGACAATGAGGCAAGGCCGGAAAGGCCAAACCAGTGAAATTCAGCGATGATGCAGGCGCTTGCTCCACAATCGTCGCGCGACTTCCCGCCAATGTTCATAACTGTTGTGCCCGTGGCCATTGACCGTCAACAGCGCCAACGCTGCCGTCGATGTCACCACTTCCTCGGCTCTCTCGTCGATGGCGGTGCCGTTCCAGACCGATTTCCAGTATTGGCGCGAACTCAAACCTACGCGTGGCAGCGTTTCAGGCTCAGCCACTGGCCGCAGCATGAGATCGTGGCTTTCCATGCCGTGGAGACGATGCACGGTCGCCGAGCGAAAAGGCGCATATTCCGCCACGTCGCGGCTGCTGTTGAGGACGGAGAGGCTTGGCCAAGCCAGAAGCCGCGCGGCGTCGCGATGCAATTCCCGATAGGCCGGGCGCGAAACGCCGAGCAGGCTGGCGGAAGCACCAAGCGGATTGAGCAGGTGCACCACATCGCTCACCGGCGAGCGTGACAGAAACAGCGAATAGGTTGCCAACAGGGCTGCGAGTTGCGGCGCGAAACCGGCGAGCGGGAGATAGGCGATACCCTTCGTATTCAATGCCACTGAGGCCTGATCTATCGATGAGCAAACGGGTATATCGAGCGATTTCGCCGCGAAGTCGAGCTTTCCACCGTTTTCTCCATCGCCGTTACTGCCATGCAGTACCACGCGATGTCCCACCATGCTGACCAGCTTTGCCGCCTGCAAGAACCACGGCGCGCGCGGTGACTTGGGAGAAAGATAGGCCGGCCAATCCAGATCCGCCTCGGCTCCGGTAATGGGGCGTGCATCGACTGCATTGTGGGCGGCTTTCGTAAATCCGGCAAGTTCCGGCGCAGTCTCCCCCCGATAGTGCATGAGTTGCAAAAGTGCGGCGATCTGCATCGGATCAGCGTCCCCCTTCAGCACAATGGAAAAAGCATCCTCCGCTTCCTCCATCGTCAGAGGCCGTGAATTTCCGATGCCTCGTCCGATCACGGCTATATGCTTGGCCAGTCTGCGACGCGGGTCTGCATCCGCGCCCATTTTTGCCAACCCCTCCGCTGTCTGTTCTGGCGAAGGCTGGCCGTCCAGCAGAATCCCCGAACGCATGGCGAGCGGCGCGGCCTTGATCAGTGCCGGGACGTTCCAATCCGATGCTGGCCCCTCGTCAGCCTGATACGGAACCGCAAAAGTCGGGTTCATCAGGGCTTCGGCTTCCGCTGCCAGCGCACGCAGCCGGTTGCGCAATGCCTCGGCGCGCGGCGTCGGCACCAGCCTGCGCCCTGCCCGCACGAGGATGGGGTCGTTATAGGCCTCTCGAATCTGGCCAAGCAGACGGCTCATTGCCGGAACACTGAGTTCCAGTCGTTCCGCGGCCGTGCTGACGCTTCCTTCCACAAGCAATGTGTCCAGCGCGACAAGCAGGCGCAGGCGGCCCAAATGTGTTGATGGCAAGGGCGTCTCACTTGTCGCCGGGCGGGCCGCAGCCCTGATCAGCCCGCAAAATGGCTGATTTTCCTGCGTTTTTCCCGTCTTGCTCATCGTCTCTCACCGTTCTTCGGCCCAAGCACACTAAAGTCTGGAATAATTCTAAATTGCGTTATTCTGAACTTGGAATGGCTCTGAAACATGAATGTTGACCTTTTTAGTCTTCAATAAATAAGAGGACCAGGTAACTCAACATTAATCGGACGAGCAAAAGAAATGAACCTGATCAAGGGATGGAAGGCTGCTTCCGGTCTCGGCTTCACGATGACCTCCAGCAATGCAGGACAAGCGTCGGGAGTGAAATCGCGCCTTGCATCCACGCTGCTGAAAGGAACCTGCCTTTCAAGCGCAGTATTGTTGATGGGTGTTCAGGCTTACGCGCAGACAGCGGAAGACACGGATGAAACCAAGAAATCCGGCACCACCGTCCTTGAACAGATCGTCGTCACCGCCACCGGCTTCGAACAGAACGTCACCGACGCACCGGCAAGCATCACGGTCGTCCCGCGGGAAGAGCTGGAAAAGGGTGTTTTTCGCGATCTGACCGATGCGCTGAGCAGCGTGCAGGGCGTTGCCGTGACCGGATCCAACAACGAGCAGGACATCTTCATTCGCGGTCTTCCCGGCTCCTACACGCTGATCCTGGTCGACGGCAAGCGCCAGAGCACGCGCGACGCCCGCACCAATGGCAATGCCGGTTTCGAGCAAAGCTTCATCCCGCCGCTTTCCGTTATTGAGCGGATCGAGGTGGTGCGTGGCCCGATGTCCTCTCTTTATGGCTCGGACGCGATGGGCGGCGTGATCAATGTCATCACCAAGAAGGTGCCTGACGAGTGGAGCGGTTCGCTCACCGTCGATGGCACGCTTCAGGGTGATAAGCGGTATGGCAATTCCGGACAGGTTTCCTTCTATGGGGGCGGACCGCTTGTGCCAGACGTCGTCGGCGCGCAGATCTGGGGCCGTGGGCTGAAGCGCCTTGAGGACAATTTCATCGGTGGCACCCACGAGCAGCAGGACCTCGATATCACGGGCCGCTTCACGATCACGCCAAATGAAGACCACGACATCGTGTTCGAAGCGGGTACGACGCACCTGCGTCGCGACGCGACGGTTGGCAATACGATCGATCCGGTCGGGTCCAATACCAGTAAACCCGTCGATACATATAACACAAATGATCGCACACACTGGATGCTGAGCCACACAGGCCGCTGGGACTGGACCACGTCCGAATTCTCCATATTGCAGGAATGGGCTGAGCGGACCAATTTCAATTGGGACGATGCCAAGGGCCGCTTCGTCGAAAATCTGCGTTCGCCGGAAATCCGCAACACGGTGATCGACGGCAAGTTCACCACGCCGTTCGAGCTTTACGGGAATCACACGCTGGTCACCGGCGGTCAGTTCATCGACTCCAATCTGACCGACCAGAACCCGGGCCGCCGTACCGGCCTGGATGAGGAATTCAACATCCGGCAATGGGCGCTCTTCGCGGAAGATGAATGGTGGATCACGCCTGACTTCGCCCTCACCGGCGGGTTGCGGATGGACGATCATGAAATCTACGGATCGCATTTCAGCCCGCGCGGCTATGCGGTGTGGCACGCAACCGAGCAGCTTACCTTGAAGGGCGGCGTTTCCACCGGCTTCCGCGCACCGGAAATCCGCACCATTGCCCCCGGCTATGCCTATACGACCGGCGGCGGAAATTGCAGCTACGGGCCAAGCGGCACCTGCGGTGTGATCATCGGCGATCCTGATCTGCGCCCGGAGACAAGCACAAGCTACGAGCTGAGCGCACTGTGGGACAGCCAGACTGGCCTTCAACTTGGCGCGACCTATTTCTACACCGATTTCAAGGACAAGATCACCAATTCCCGGGTTTATGATGCCGATGGCAATCCTGTCCGCTGGGATAAGGATCCCAACTATCTGCTCTGGTATAGCTACAACATCGACGAGGCTGTCATTCAGGGTGTCGAGCTTACGGCAAATTGGGAGGCAACGGACACGCTGACGTTCCGCGCCAGCTACACCTATACTGACTCCGAGCAGCAGACCGGCATCTATGCTGGCTTCCCGCTGGCGCGTACGCCGGAGCATATGGCCAATCTGCGCGCCGACTGGGTGACGCCGGTTGATGGGTTGTCCGCCTGGAGTACCATCAACTACCATGGCTCTGAAATCAACGCAGGCGCGCGTATCGGGACGTCAGGCAAGCCCATCTACGCTGATGACGGCAAGACGATCCTGGCCCGCAAGTACGATGCCTATACCACTGTCGATTTCGGTGCCACCTATGACTTCAGCGAACATGTCACCCTCAATGCGGCTGTCTACAATCTCTTCGACAAGCGCGTCGACGTGGACGAATTCAATACTTCTGTTGACGGACGCCGCCTCTGGGTGAGCATGACATCGAAGTTCTAGGAACAAACGTGAACACCCTCGTTCCAAACACAATCCACACCGGCTGGCTCTCCCGGCCGGTGTCGCTATGCAGAAGAGCTTTCCTCGGATTGCTGATGGCCATCGGCGTGATGCTTGCCGGAGCTTCCTCTTCTGCCTCGAATGAAAGGGGGAAACTCACGTTGGAAACATTCGATCTGACCGCGAGGAACGGCGTCACCTATCGCATCTTCCTCGCATCCCCCGGGAATGCGGCCGCATCGCTGCCGGTGGTCTATTTTCTCGACGGCAACGCCACGTTCCCAGTTGCCCGCGATGTTCTGGCCGAAAATTCGGACATGCAGGCCGTGCTTGTTGGCATCGGCTACCCGACTGATGACAAGGCTGAGATCATTCGCCTTCGCTATACCGACCTCACCCCGCCGACACCTGCGGAACTCATTCCGACCCGCGAGGGCGCGACAGCCCCGCAGACCGGCGGGCGCGATGCGTTCCTTGCCTTTATCATTGATGAACTGAAACCTGAAATCGAGCGCCGCCGCAATGTCGATACCAGCCACCAGACCTTGTTCGGTCATTCGCTCGGCGGTCATTTCGCCTTGTCTGCCCTGTTTCGCAATGTCGGCGGTTTCCAGACCTTTATCGCCGCTGATCCATCTATCTGGTGGAACGGTCGTTCACTTCTGCAAGAACAATCGGCCTATCTGAACAGGACCGGCGAAAGAGCAGCAGCGCGCTTGCTGATCGAGACAGCCGGTGTGCGGGTGGAGCGCCCCGGAACAGACAAGGCAACGGCGGACCGGCTCGCCAGGCTGCGCTCCGGACCGGGCGGCAAAGACGTCGCCGCCGAACTGCGAGACACGCCCGGCCTGCATGTCGCCTATCGTGGATTTCCGGACGAAAGTCACGGAAGTTTGATCGCCCCTTCGGTGCGGGATGCGCTGGATTTTGCCTTGCGCAATCGCGACCCCATACCGTAAGAGAAAGCTAACTTTTTTACTCAAGAAAGCATGAGAGACAGGAAATCATCATGAATATCGTATCAGGACGCGTCGGCAGCTATCTGGCCACTGTTTTCATGGCTGCCACGCTGGCCCTCAGTGTTCCCGCTGCCAAGGCGGATGAAATCACCGTCAAGCATGCGCGGGGCGAAACCGTGCTGAAGGGCGTTCCCACCAAGGCTCTCGTCCTCGACATGCCTTCGCTCGATACGCTCGATGCGCTCGGCGTCGATGTGGCTGGCGTTATCGGTTCCAACCTGCCGCCCTATCTCTCGAAATACACCGATGCCAAATATCTCAAGGTTGGCACGCTTTTCGAACCTGATTACGAGCAGATCAATGCCGCTGAAGCCGATCTGATGATTATCGGCGGCCGCTCCGCCAAGAAATATCCTGAACTGAGCGAAATGCTGCCAACCGTCGACATGAGCGTCGACAGCAAGAACTACGTCGCCAGCGTCAGAACCAACATTGCCACGCTTGGCAAGATTTTTAACAAGGACGCCGAGGCTGAAAAGCTCGTTTCCCAGCTCGACGCAAAGTTTGACGCGCTGAAATCCGTCGCGGCTGATGCCGGAACGGCCATGATCCTCGTCACCAATGCGGGTAAGGTCGGTGTTTACGGTCCTTCATCGCGCCTTGGCTGGTTGCATAAGGAAGTCGGCTTCAAGACAGTTGCGGCGGACATTGATGACCGCTTCCACGGCGGCGACGTCGTGTCCTTCGAGTATATTCTCGAAGCCAATCCTGACTGGCTGTTCGTGGTTGACCGCGATGCCGGTGTTGGCAGGGGCAATGCCGGCAACGCAGCCGCGCAGGTTCTCGACAATGATCTTGTTCGCCAGACCAAGGCATGGAAGAACGGCAATGTTGTCTATCTCTCGCCAGTCGAGGCCTACATCGTGAGCAGCGGCTACACTGCGATCACCTCGCTTGCCGATCAGGTCTACAAGGCTGTTTCCGCCAAGTAAGCGGTTCGAGGATCGGAAATCGGGCATCCGGGCGGTGAAACGCCGCCGGATGCCGTCTTCACATCAATGGTTCCCCGCAATGGACGCATGGCTTTGAAATATCTGGTTCTGGCAATATGCTGCGCCTTGGCGCTTGCCGTCACCAGCCTGTTCATCGGGGTGAGCGACGTATCGATCGGGTCGCTGCTGTCGTCCGGGCCGGAAGGCCGCGCTGTTCAGGTTCTCCTCATCAGCCGCATTCCACGCACAATGGCGTTGATCCTCGCGGGTAGTTCGATGGCCATTGCGGGTCTCATCATGCAAATGCTGGTCCGCAACCGGTTTGTCGAGCCTTCCACGGCCGGAACGGTGGAATCGGCAACGCTCGGCCTTCTTGTGGTTACGATGCTGGCGCCTGCGACCCCGATCTTCGGCAAAATGCTCGTCGCTGCTGCCTTCGCCCTTGCCGGAACATGGCTTTTCCTGCGCATCCTGCGCTCGGTTCCCCTGCGCGACGTGCTGCTGGTGCCCCTGGTCGGCATCATGCTTGGCGGCATGATCGGCGCTATCACCGCCTTCTTCGCCTATCGTTTCGACCTGCTGCAAACCCTGCTCGCCTGGACGACGGGCGATTTTTCCGGCGTCCTGCGTGGCCGCTATGAATTGCTCTGGGTCGGCTTCGCCATGACTGTTGCCGCCTATTTTGCCGCCGACAGGTTTACGGTCGCCGGCATGGGGCAGGATTTCACCACCAATCTCGGACTGAATTATCGCCGCGTCGTGTCCTTCGGCCTCATCATCGTCTCGCTGGTGACGGCGGTTGTCGTGGTGACGGTCGGCATGATCCCCTTCCTCGGATTGGTCGTGCCGAATGTCGTCAGCCTCATGATCGGCGACAACATGCGCCGGTCCGTTCCATGGGTCGCGATCCTCGGCGCGGTATTCGTGCTGCTTTGCGATATTGTCGGGCGAACCATCCGTGCACCTTACGAAATCCCGATCGGTACCGTGGTCGGCGTGGTCGGCAGCGCTCTTTTCCTCTATCTGATTTTGCGGAAGCGCCCCCATGCAGCCTAGACTTCAAGCCATCCGGCCAAAGGTGGTTCTGCTGATCCTTGCCGCGCTTGCCATCGTCGCGGTTGCGGCGTTCATGCTGCTTGGCGCCAAGGGAAGCTGGGCCTTTGTCCTCAAGTTTCGCGGCATAAAGCTGGTGGCTCTGTTGCTTGTCGCCTATTCCATCGCCGTTTCGACGATCCTGTTCCAGACAGTCACCAACAACCGCATCCTGACTCCCTCCATCATGGGGTTCGATGCGCTTTACATCCTGATCCAGACATCCCTCGTCTTCGTGCTGGGATCGACCGAGGTCAACCGCATCGACCCGCAACTGCGCTTTCTTGCCGAAGTCGCGGCCATGATCCTGTTTGCATGGCTTTTATATCGCTGGCTCTTTAACGGGGCCACGCGAAGCCTGCATCTGCTCATGCTGGTCGGCATCATTTTCGGCGTGTTCTTCCGCAGTCTGTCGAACTTCATGCAGCGCGTTCTGGACCCCAACGAATTCATGGTGTTGCAGGATTCGTTCTTTGCGAGCTTCAATACGGTTCACACCAACCTTCTGGCGCTTTCGACGGGTCTTGTATTACTCGCCTCGCTAGTCGGCTGGCGCATCATGCACACGTTCGACGTTCTCGCACTTGGGCGTGATCCAGCCATCAATCTCGGCGTCGATCACAAGCGAATGGTCAATATCATTCTGGTTCTGGCGGCTGTCATGGTCTCGATATCGACGGCACTTGTCGGACCCGTGACCTTCTTCGGCCTGCTGGTCGCCAATCTCGCCTACCAGATCGCAGGCACCAACAGACACCGCATCGTCCTGCCTGTCGCCGTGCTTCTGGCCGTCATCTGCCTTGTCGGCGGGCAGGTCATCCTCGAGCGCATCTTTGCCTTCGATACGGCCCTCAGCATCATCATCGAGTTCCTTGGCGGGCTCGTCTTCATCCTACTCTTGATCAGGGGAACAGCGCGTTGATCGATATCCGCAATGTGACCAAAACCTATGGCGTAACCCGGGTTGTCGATAATGTATCGCTGACCCTGCCGGCCAAGGGCATCACCTCCATCATCGGGCCAAACGGGGCCGGAAAATCAACACTGTTATCGATGATCAGCCGCCTGATGCCGATGACGCAGGGTAGTATTTTTATCGATGGGCTGGACGTGGCCACCACGCCGGGCGACGTTCTGGCGCAGCGTATGTCCATTCTGCGGCAGGACAATGCCATTTCATCCCGATTGACGGTGCGTGATCTGGTGACGTTCGGCCGTTATCCCTATTCCAAGGGGCGTCCGAACACGGAAGACCGCAAGCATGTCGATCAGGCTATCGGTTATCTGGGCCTTGACGATTTGACGGATCGCTTTCTCGACGAGCTTTCGGGCGGTCAGCGCCAACGGGCCTTTGTCGCCATGATTCTGTGTCAGGACACGGATTATGTGCTGCTCGATGAACCACTGAACAATCTCGATATGAAACATTCAGTCGGCATGATGAAGCTCTTGCGACGCATGGCGGACGAACTTGGCAAGACTATCGTGCTCGTGCTGCACGATATCAACTTTGCCTCCTGCTATTCGGACCATATCGTGGCCATGAAGGACGGAAAAGTGATTCATCAGGGCGCTCCCGCAACGCTGATCCACACCGATACCCTTCTCGATATCTACGATCTTGAAATCGACGTTCATGTCATCAACGACCGGCGGCTCGGCGTTTTCTACACCTGACACTGTCGGGCTGCTTGACGCACTTCAGGTATGGATTTCCGGCCGGAGGTTCTGACGATGGTGTATTCCATTGCGATCGTCATTCCCGGGCTTGACCCGGGAATCCATGCCTGAACGATCAAAACCGCCCAACGATGGAAATTGCCTCACGGCAACTCGAGATGTTCCTTGAGCGGCATGTCATCCATAATGGATACGGTCTGGCGCTCGATCATGCGATGAACGCGCGGGCTACCCGGTCCGCGATGTAGCGCCACCAGCCGTTCCGACACCTCGGCATCTGCCTGCGTTCGGCGCTGGTTATGGCGCACATATTCCACCCATGTTGGGACGTGATAGCTTTCGGTCCATACATTCGGGTTCTCCAGATCCCGCAACAGGGCCCATTGCTGCGCACCGTCGCGGATGCGCATGCGTCGCCGGTCTGACATCGCCGCCAGAAATGCCGGCACGTCGTCCTGGTCGATCTTGTAATCCACCATGATCATGATCGGACCGCTGCGCGAACGCAGGTCCAGCTTGAGCTTCGGTTCGTTGAACCGGTTGAGCGGGTCGAGGTTGAGCGTGCCGAATTCGGGCAGGGAAAAATAGAGCCCGACTGCCGCGCCGCCGATCAGCGTCATCGCCGAAACAATCAGCGCCCAGTCCACGCCATGGCTGTCGGCGATAGAACCCCACAGCCAGCTTCCTGCTGCCATGCCGCCGAAAGTCGCCGTCTGGTAGAGCGCCAGCGCCCGGCCAACCACCCAGCGCGGCGTCGAAAGCTGCACCGTGACATTGAAGAGTGACATGGCAAGAACCCACGATGCACCGGCGGGCAGCAGAAACAGGCAGCTCATCCAGATTTCCCGGCTGACGGCCAGAAGCACGCAACTGGCGGCAAAACCAATAAACGCGCCGCGCACGATGGTTTCGTTGCGGAACTGCTCACGCAGGCGCGCGCTCAACATCGCACCGCCAATGGCGCCAAAGCCGAACGATCCAAGCATGATGCCGTAGGTCAATGCGGTGCCTGTCACCAGATCCCGGGCGACCAGCGGCAGAAGCGCGAGGATCGCCACCGCCGAGAGGCCGAACAGGAAGCCACGGAACATTACCTTCAGCAGGTTCGGAGACATCGCGACGTAGCGCAGGCCGGCCGAAAGTGCACGTCCGAACGTCTCACGCGGGAGCGTGGCTTGCGGGCGCTCGGGCTTCCAGCGAAACAATGCGATGATGAGGGCGATATAGCTGAATGCATTGAAAGCAAAAGCCGCTGCGGCGCCTGCGGCCGCCACGATGAAGCCACCGATGGCGGGGCCGACGCTGCGCATCAGGTTGAAGCCCATGCTGTTGAGCGCGACGGCGGAAGGAAGATCGTCTCGTGGCACGATATCGCCCATCGACGCCTGCCATGAAGGATTATGCAGCGCACCTCCGCAGCCGATCAGGAAGGTGAAGGCCAGTAGAAACCAGGGCGAAAGCAGATTGAGATAGGCAAAGGCCGCCAGCGCCAAAGACACCAGAAGCATGAGCACCTGCGCGGTCAGCATGATGCGGCGGCGGTCGAAATTATCGGCTAATGCACCGGCGGCGAGCGAAAACACCATGACGGGAAGCGCCGTCGACGCCTGCACCAGCGCGACCATGTTCTGCGAATCCGAAATGGTTGTCATCATCCACCCCGCCCCGACGGACTGGATCAGGCCGCCGAGATTGGAAAGCAGCGTGGCTGACCAAAGGGCACGGAAGGTCTTGTGCTGGAATGGCGCCAGTGCTGATGCTCTCTGCGACACCGGAAAATTTCCCTGTTCGAACCTGCTTGTTACCGGATACGTTAGACCGCGACGGCAAGCAAGACGACAGAGAATTAATATTACAATTTGGTATCGTCCGGCCCGCCCTGCATCCGGTATGACGCTGTACCGGAGCAAATATTTCCGGCTAGGGCCTTTATAACCACGTCGTTTTTCAACAGGGTACATCCCGCAGGTTGACAAGCGTTGCCAGTCTTTTCATGTTCACGGTCAAAATCAATGGTTAGAGGGAACAACCAAAATGAACTTCAGCAGTCGAATTCGCCGGCTTTCGATAGCCGCAATCGCCGGAACCATTGCACTTGGTGCAACTCTGGCTGTCGCACAGACACCCGCATTTTTCCGAATCGGCACGGGCGGCACCGCCGGCACCTACTATCCGATCGGTGGCCTCATCGCGAATGCGATCTCCGGCGCGGGAGACAAGGGCGTGGCCGGACTGGTCGCAACAGCGGTTTCGTCAAACGGCTCCGTAGCGAATATCAACGCCATTCAGGCGGGTTCGATGGAATCGGGCTTTACGCAGTCTGACGTCGCCTATTGGGCGCATAGCGGCACCGGCCTCTATGACGGAAAGGGCAAGGTCGAGGATCTGCGCCTGATCGGGACGCTCTATCCCGAAACCATTCATCTGGTCGCTCGCAAGGATGCCGGGATCAAGTCGGTCGCGGATCTGAAGGGCAAGCGCGTTTCGATCGACGAGCCGGGCTCCGGCACCATTGTCGACGCGCGCATCGTGCTTGCCGCCTATGGTCTTTCGGAAGACGATATCGTTGCGGAACATCTCAAGCCCGGTCCTGCTGGTGAACGGCTGAAGGACGGCGCTCTCGACGCGTATTTCTTTGTCGGCGGCTATCCGACCGGCGCGATCTCGGAGCTTGCGACATCGAACGGCATCACCCTGGTTCCGATCACAGGGCCGGAAGCTGACAAGATTCTGGCCGACTACAATTTCTTCTCGAAGGATACGGTGCCAGCCGGTGTCTATGCGGACGTTGGAGAAACGCCGACTATCTCCGTCGCCGCGCAATGGGTCACAAGCGCCAAGCAACCCGATGATCTGGTCTATAACATCACCAAGGTCATGTGGAACGACGCGACCCGCGCCGCCCTCGACGCAGGTCACGCCAAGGGCAAGCTGATTACGTTGCAGAATGCGGCCACCAGCGTCGGCATCCCGCTTCATCCGGGCGCAGAACGTTTCTACAAGGAGGCCGGTGTCCTGAAGTAGTCTGGGCAATAAACGACCGAGAAACGAAAACGGCGGCCCCCGGCAGGACCGGGCCGCCGTTTCTGCAATCCCAACCAAAGGCCCGCGGCGGCACGGAACGGTATCAGCATGTCTGAACAGCAAAACAGGCCAATTTCTCCGATGGAACTGGACGAGCAGAAAGCGCGCGAGCTCGAGGAAAAATTCGATTCCGAAATACGGTTTCGCCCGCTGGCTCCATTGACTGCTCGCCTAGTCGGGGCGCTGCTGATCACGCTGTCGATTTTCCACTACTATACTGCCGGGTTCGGCCTGCTGTCGGAGATGGTTCATCGCGGCATCCACCTCTCATTCGTACTCGGACTGGTTTTCCTCGTCTTCCCCATTACGCGGAAGGGCTATGACCAGCCCGCCCGGTCCAGCCTTTTACGGCCGCTCGGCATATCAATCATCGATTGGGCGCTTGCAATCGGCGCAGTCGTGGCCGTTCTGCATGTGCCGCTCATTCCGCTGGACGACCTCGCGTTCCGCGTCGGCAACCCGACAACCACCGACGTCGTTCTCGGCGGGCTATTGATCCTCGTGCTTCTCGAAGCAACCCGCCGCTCGGTCGGCTGGCCACTGCCCATCATCTCGGTCCTGTTCATGCTCTATGCGCTTTACGGACAGTCCATGCCCGGCATTCTCATTCATCCGGGCGCATCCGTATCGCAACTCGTGGACCATCTCTATCTGACTACCCAGGGCATCTATGGCATCGCGTTGGGCGTGGTCGCCACTTATGTCTTCCATTTCGTCCTGTTCGGTGTGTTCGCGACCCGCATCGGTCTTGGGCAATTGTTTCTTGATTGTGCCGCCTGGGTCGCGGGGCGCTTTGCTGGCGGACCGGCCAAGGTGTCGATCTTCGGCTCTGCTCTCTTCGGCATGATCTCGGGTTCCTCGGTCGCAAACACGGTAACGGTCGGCTCGCTGACGATTCCGGCGATGATCCGTCTTGGTTACAAGCGTCATTTCGCAGCGGCGGTAGAATCCGCCTCCTCCACCGGCGGGCAGATCACGCCGCCGATCATGGGCGCGGCAGCGTTCCTGATGATCGAGTTCCTCAACCTGCCCTATACGACGATCATTCTGGCGGCGATCGTACCTGCCTTCATGCACTTCTTCGGTGTTCTCATGCAGGTGCATTTCGAAGCCAAGCGCAATGGCCTGCGCGGCATGACAAAGGAAGAAATGCCGGATCTGGGAGAAGCCTTCAAACGCGACTGGCCAACGGTCATTCCGCTGATCGTGCTGATCTCTGTTCTACTCGCAGGCTACACGCCCTATATGGCGGCGTTCTGGGGCATCACGCTTTGCGTCGCCGTCGGCCTGCTCAATCCGCGCCGGCGCATGTCGATCCGCGAGGTCCTCGACGGGTTGCGCGACGGCGCGAAATATGCGCTCGCTGTCGGTGCCGCCGCTGCAACGGTCGGCATTATCGTCGGGGTCGTGACCCTGACGGGCGTCGGATTCAAAATTTCCTACATCGTCACCTCGACCGCCGGGGAAATGGCCGGTTGGGTAGGAAGTATCGTTCCCGCTGCCTGGTTCGGGCCGCAGACGCTGACGCTCCTGTTCACGCTTGTCATGACAGGTATCGTGTGCATTCTCATGGGTTGCGGCATTCCGACGACGGCCAACTACATCATCATGGCGACGATCGCCGCGCCCGCCCTTGGGCTTCTCGGCGTTGAGCCCATCGTTGCCCATTTCTTCGTCTTCTACTATGGCGTGCTGGCGGATATCACGCCGCCTGTGGCGCTCGCCGCCTATGCCGCCGCAGGCATGGCCGGGGCCGACCCGTTCAAGACGGGAAACACCGCCTTCCGGCTTGGGTTGGGCAAGGTGCTGGTTCCGTTCGTCTTCGTGTTTTCGCCGTCGCTGCTGCTGGTCACATCGGATTTCTCATGGACGCAGTTCTTCATTGCCTTCATTGGTTGTGTGATTGGCATAACCAGCCTTGGAGCCGCACTTTCGGGATTCATGCTGGTGCGGACGAAAATCTGGGAGAACGTACTCCTGATCGTTTCGGCAATCCTGCTTGTCGTGCCCGAGATCTATTCCTCGCTGCTTGGAGTTGTCCTGCTTGCGCCTGTCCTGCTTCGGCAGTTCACAGGCGCCAGAGAACTAAAAATGGCCTGACCGAAGCTGTCTTCAGGGGTGCGGCACCGACCTACCGGTGCCGCTCTTCTATTTCCGGTGCGCAACTGTCTTGAGCTGCGGGCTTGAAAGGCGTAGGCTTCACTCAGGAGGGCCGCTATGAAAAACATGCAGTTACATGGGCATCCGGCCACAAACGCCAAACAACCAGTATTCGATACCGAGGACGCTCGTCAGCGGTATGAACAGGTCCGGGATGCTCTCAATCGAAGGCTTGAGGAGCAAAAGGGCAAGGGCATCAATTGGGAGCTTCTGAAGCTGGAATTCCAGCGTGATTTCGCGCTTCTGGCGAACGAGTTCGATGTGTGGTTCCGCTATCTCGACAAAACCTATCAGCACACCGATCACGATCGCTCAAACGAGACGACCTGAAGCCACAAGGCTGCTGCTGACAAGAAAGTGCGCGATTCTATCGCTTTTCTGTTCGATGAGCGGTCGCTGGCTCTCGCCCCGACAGGACTTTTGACGATATGGAAAATCTGCCCAAATTCTTGTGATGTTTGGGCAATGACGGCCACCAGTGCTCATGATCTGGCTTCCAGCCATTCAGTCAGTTCGGCTTCAGCGCGTTCAAGGGCGCTGTAGTTCAGCAGCTTGCGCAAGAACGCAATCGTGACGGCGCGGGCGCGCAGATTGAATCGTCCCTCCTCCGTCTCGTCACCCTGCGGCTGGTATACGCCGAGCTTTTCGTAAAGCTGTTGCAGGCGGTTCTGCACGCTGCGAAGCGAAAGATTACGACGCCTGGAAATAGTGCGATCCGTGAGGCCCAGCGCGATATCGACGAGGATTTCATATTCCGTATCGGTGAAACCGTTTGTTTGTCCAAGGCTTTTCTGCTGCATCCCGCGCACTTCGCGGTCGATCACGCATTGAGACTCGATGAAAATGCTGCGCAGCGCCAGCTTGAGCCGGTCGTCCGACGCGGATTTCAAGACATAGCCATAGGCTGCGCCCTCAGGTACGATGCGGGAAACACCGCGGACATAGGCTTCATCGGCGTAGTTCGACCAGAAGAGAATCCGTGTTTCGGGCCGCTCTTTCCAGATGGTCCTGGCCGCTTCGATGCCATTGCGCTGGCTCATCTGGAGATCCATGATGATGTGAGCCGACTTGTAGTTACGGGCCATGCGCTCGCCCGCCTTGCCATTGTCGGCTTCGAGCACGCTCTCGCATTCCGGCAGCGCGGCGCGGACAGCCTCATGCAGGTAGGAGCGATGCAATGGATCATCTTCCACGATCAGCACTTCCATTTGTTCGCTCTCCTATGCTGCCTGCCAGACCAGAGGCAGGGCGATGCGGATCGTCGTGCCACCACCGGTATTCCTGCCAATATCGAATTTTGCCGAAATCAGCCGCGCCCGCGTCTTCATGTTGTCAATACCGAGGCTGGAGGGGCGAACTGCTGCCTCAAAGCCGATCCCGTCATCGATGACTTCAATGACCAGCGCGCTTTCATCCTTCCGCAGTTTGACCATGATCGAGCCTGTCCGGGCATGGCGGATCGCATTGTTGATGGCTTCCTGCGCAATCCGGAACAACGCAATCACGACAGGCTGGCTCAATCCGTCGATGAAACTGTCGGTTTCGTCCGTGACCTGCCATTCAATGCCGAAGCCACTGTCGCGGATCGAGCGGTCGAGGTGGTTCTCGACCGCCTGCACAAAGCCGAACAGTTGCAACACGGACGGCTTCGCCTCCTCGATGATTTCACGCAGATCGTGCATGCAGATTTGCAGGCTGCGGAACAGTGGCTCCAGTGCATCGCCGGCCAGGTCCGGCATGTGGGTCAGGCGTTCAAGCCGCCGTGTCAGCCGCGTCAGGTCCGCCAGCGTCTGATCGTGCAGGTCCATCCCGATGCGCTGGCGCTCCGCTTCGAGCGCCTCGGTGAGCCTGAGCGCGCCGAGCCGCAACCCCTCCTCGCGGGCCCGGGCTTCTGCCTCGATGATCGCCGAGCGTTTGGCTTGCTCCGAGGCGCGCAGCGCGAAGAAATAAGGCGTCAACAGGTCTGCGACCAGCCGCGCGTTGTTGACGTGATCCGGCGTGTAAAAGCCCGCAACGTGGCTTGAGCAACTGAGCGCGCCGATGACATGGCCCTGCACCTTGAGCGGCACATGCAGGCGACTGCGCAGGGATTTTTCCAGAATGGGGCTGGAGAATGCGCCGTCGAAATGGAACCGGGGGTCGGAACAGGCGTCATCGGTGAGAATGGAATCGTCCTCCCCCGATAGCAGCGAGCGAATGGGACTGCCGGTCAACAAGGCGGGCGGCTGCCTGCTCCATGCCGTGTCGATGCCGCTTTCATAGGCAATGTGATATTTACCGTCGAGATCGATGATGCACACATCGAGATGGTCATGGGGAATGATGTAACGGATTTCAGCGGCCACCGCCTGAATGATCGAACGAAAGTCGAGTTGCCCTGCGAGAAGCCTCGATATACCGAGATAGCGATCGAGGAGCGGTTGCGACGCCCGATTGTCCATGACAGACGCCCTCCCAGCCGTCAGCGTATCTTTCGGCGAATCCCGAAAGGCCGCACGAATTCTTCGTCATTAAGCGCCGCCGAAATCATTTCGTCTTGCGGGATCCCGCAAATTTTGCGCGCAAACCCGCAAATTCTTTGCTTCGATGCGCCTATACAAGATTTCAATTCTGCATCACTTTGCCCTTACTGGGAGAGCGTCTTCCAGCGCAACAGCTATTTTGGGAAATTTCGTTGAGGAGCGAAACCGGAATAGCGTCGGGTGCCGACAAAATTCGAGGGAGAGAGACATGACCATCAAGAAGATGCTTCTGGCATCCGCTGCAATTGCCTGCATGACAATGCCGCTTTCGGCCATGGCCGATACCTCAGCCAAAAAAATAGCGCTTTCCAACAACTACGCCGGAAATTCATGGCGTCAGGCGATGCTGACAAGCTGGGAAAAGGTCACCGGCGAAGCAGTCAAGGCCGGTGTCGTCGCTGCTGCCGATCCGTTCACCACGGCGGAAAATCAGGCCACCGAGCAGGCGGCGCAGATCCAGAATCTCATTCTTCAGGGCTATGACGCCATCGTCGTCAATGCGGCTTCACCGACCGCACTCAACGGCGCAATCAAGGAAGCCTGCGATGCGGGTATCACGGTTGTATCCTTCGATGGTATCGTGACGGAGCCTTGCGCATGGCGCATCGCGGTTGATTTCAAGGAAATGGGCCGCAGCCAGATCGAGTATCTGGCGAAGAAGCATCCGGAAGGCGGCAACCTTCTCGAAATCCGGGGGCTCGCAGGCGTCTCCGTCGATGATGAGATTTCGGCGGGCATCCATGCCGGAGTCGAACAATATCCGCAGTTCAAGATTGTCGGCTCTGTACATGGCGACTGGGCGCAGGACGTCACGCAGCGGGCGGTTGCCGGCATCCTGCCCAGCCTTCCGGAAATCAAGGCCGTCGTGACCCAGGGCGGCGACGGCTATGGCGCAGCGCAGGCATTCGCCGCCGCCAAGCGCCCCACGCCCACCATCGTCATGGGCAATCGCGAGGACGAGCTGGTCTGGTGGAAGCAGCAGAAAGACGCCGATAGCTACGAAACCATGTCCGTATCGATCGCGCCGGGCGTTTCCACGCTGGCCTTCTGGGTCGCCCAGCAGATTCTTGACGGCAAGGAGGTCAAGAAGGATCTTGTCGTCCCGTTCCTACGTATTGATCAGCATAATCTGGAAAAAAACCTGGAAAATACGCAGAAGGGTGGCGTTGCAAACGTCGAGTACGCCCTTGAGGACGCCCAGAAGGTCGTCGGCAGCACGAACTGACCCCCTTACGCGCGAAAAGCTGCCCGCTGTCGCGGGCAGCTGTCTCCGGGTAAAATTCCTGACACCCCGATCCCAGCAGGCATATGACTGAAACAGTGCAGAAAGAAGTGGTCGTCGACGTTCGCGCCATCGAGGTGCAGTTTGGCGCCGTAAAGGCGCTCAACGGGGCAGACCTCGCTATCCGCGCCGGAGAGTGCGTGGGTCTCGTCGGCCACAATGGCGCTGGCAAATCCACGATTGTGAATGTCATCAATGGCGGCCTCAACCCACATGAAGGGACAGTGCATTATGGCGGCAGGGATGCGGGCCATGGCATTGCGGCAGCGCGGGCCAATGGCGTACGCTGCGTTTTTCAGGAACTCTCGCTTTCGCCCAACCTGACGGTAGCCGAGAATGTGCGGATCATGCACCGCAATCTGTCCGGATGGGGTTGGCGTCGCCGCGCCGAAAAACTGGTGGAGACGAAACTTAACGAGATTTTCCCCGGCTATCCCATCGACTGCACGTTGACGATCAGCGAGTTGTCAATCGCCGAGCGTCAGATGGTGGAAATCGCTATTACATTCGCCAGCGTGGTCGAAACGCCGAAGCTGGTCATTCTGGACGAGCCGACGTCCTCGCTGGATGCCAGCCTCGCGGCGCAGCTCATGGCCTATGTCCGAAAATTCGTGAGCCAGAATGGTTCCGTGCTGCTCATCTCCCATATTCTCGGTGAGATCCTTTCCACCTCCAGCCGCATCGTGGTGATGAAGGACGGGAAGGTGGTCGCCGACCGGCCGGGAGGCGAGTTCACGACCCAAAGCCTGGTTCAGGCAATGGGGAATGTGGTCAGGGAGCAGAGCGTCCGGCCAATCAGGAAGGTCGAAGACGGGCGGAAGCCTGTCCAGATATTGCCGCGCAAGGGGCAAGGCCATGCCTTTCAGGCATTTGACGGCGAGATTATCGGCCTTGCGGGATTGAGCGGCCACGGGCAGACCGCTCTCCTGCTCGACCTCTATCTTTCCAAAACCAGCGCGTGGCTTCCGGGGCGCACCGGCGGGCTCGCTTTCGTTGCGGGCGACCGCAGCCTGAACGGTACGCTTCCCCTATGGAGCATCCTGAAAAACCTCAGCCTCGCCAATCTTGGCGCTCTCTCGACGCGTTCCCTCGTGGATACCGGACGCGAGGAAGCGTTGGGCGATGCATGGAAGAAAAAAATCGAGATCCGCACCTCCGACATGAGCAACCGCATCCTGTCGCTCTCCGGCGGCAATCAGCAGAAGGTGCTGTTTGCGCGGGCGCTCGCGACGAGCGCTTCCACCGTCCTGATGGACGATCCCATGCGCGGCGTCGATATCGGCACGAAGCAGGAGGTTTATGACATTCTGCGCTCAGAAGCCGCAAACGGGCGAACCTTCATCTGGTACTCGACGGAAATGGACGAAATTTGCCTTTGCGATCGCGTTTACGTGTTCCGCGACGGCGTGATCGTCAACGAGCTTTCCGGCGGTTCGATCACGGAGGAAAATGTGCTGGCATCGTCATTCTCAGGGGGAAATGAATGATGCGCATTTCCGCCTCCACCATGCGGCTGCTCGTTCCGGCCCTTTCGCTCGCCCTGCTTCTTGGCGCGGTTTTCTATCTCCAGCCAAGGGCGATGAGCTATACCGGGCTCAATCTCCTGTTCAATCTGGCTGTGCCGATTGCGCTCGCCACCGTCGCGCAGATGCTGGTCATGGCCGTGAACGACCTTGATCTGTCCATGGGAACGTTTGTCAGCTTCTCGGCCTGCGTGGCCGCCACCTTTCTGCAATCGTCGCCCCTTCTCGGTATTGCCATACTGGCGGGCGCCATTGCGACCTATGCGGCCATTGGCGTCATCATTCATGTCCGCAACCTGCCCTCCATTGTGGTGACGCTCGGCATGAGTTTCGTCTGGGCGGGGCTCGCCGTCCTGATCCTCCCTTCGCCCGGCGGGCAGGCTCCCTCCTGGGCGCGCGCCGTGATGACGTCCAAACCGCCGCTCATACCGATGGCTATTGTCGCAAGCCTTCTCATTGCAGTCCTTGCCCATCTCCTCGTCACACGGTCTTCTTTGGGTGTTCTGATACGCGGGGTCGGCGGCAATTACCGTTCCGTGGAGCGCGCGGGCTGGTCGGTGCTGCGTATTCGCGCCGGAGCCTATGCGCTTGCTGGCCTGTTCGCCGTCTTTTCCGGCATCGCCCTTGTCGGGCTTACCACTTCCGCCGACGCCAATATCGCGCTGCGATATACGCTGTTGTCCATTGCGGGCGTCATTCTGGGCGGCGGCGAGTTTGTCGGCGGCAGGGTGTCGCCGGTCGGCGCCGTCATTGGCGCGCTGACGCTGACATTGGCGGGGTCGTTCCTGTCCTTCATGCGCATTTCGCCCGATTGGCAGATCGGCGCCCAGGGGGCCATTCTCATCATCGTTCTGGCGCTGCGTCTCGTGCTCAATCGTGTTGAAAAGCAGGAGAAAAACCGATGAACGCCACTCGCCTGCTTTCAAGAAAACCCTGGATCTGGTCCTTCGCCGCAACGGCAATCGTCTGGATCATCACTGTCCTCTTTACCGGCGGGGCCAGTTCTCTGGCGCTCTCGCAAGCGGCGCTGACCTTCGCCGCCTTCTCGGTCATCGTTGGCATTGGCCAGATGTTCGTCATCACGCTCGGACCCGGCAATATCGACCTGTCCGTTCCCGCGACCATGACGCTGGGCGGCACGATCGCCCTGAAATTCATGGACGTGCAAAACGACATGATCCTCGTTGGCCTCATCATCGCGATTGCGCTCGGCATGGCCGTCGGCATCGGCAATTACGCGCTCATCAAGTTGCTGCGCATTCCGCCGATCATCGCAACGCTTTCCATGAGCTTCATCGTGCAGTCCGTCGCCATCTGGGCCAATCGCGGGCTGCGCATCAAGCCACCGGAAATGCTTACAACATTTACGACATCGCACACGCTGGGCCTGCCCAACGTCGCCATTGTTGCTCTGATCCTGTCGCTTGTCGCTTGGCTGCTGCTTGAAAAAAGCATCTACGGCCGCTGGATATCGGCCATTGGGCAGAGTTCTTTCGCCGCGCGCATGGCCGGTGTCCCGGTCGATGGCACGCGCTTCATCACCTATGTCCTTTGCGCGGTCCTGGCATCGGCGTGTGGCTATCTTCTGGCCAGCTTTTCCGGCGGTGCCGCGCTGAACATGGGTTCTGAGTATCTTCTGATGTCCATCGCTGTCGTGGTCATCGGCGGTACAGCCGTCGCCGGCGGCGACTCGAACGTTCCCGGCATATGGGGCGCATCGCTGTTCATGTTCCTCGTCGTTTCGATGCTTAACACCTACGGGTTCGGGGCAGGTATCCGCCTCATCCTTACCGGCTTCATCATCATCGCCGTCATATTCGTGGCGGGTGGACGAAAAACTGACCGTTAGAACCATATTCCGACAGGACGCATTCCATGCCGCATGAACCGCAATCCATTTACGAGGTGCATGATCCGCGCTTCCGCTCGCTGATCATCCCCTGCGCCCAGCTCGACGAACTCTATTCGGGGTGCCGGTGGGCCGAGGGACCAGTTTGGTTTCAGGATGCGAACAGCCTGTTATGGAGCGATATTCCCAATCAACGCATCCTGCGCTGGGTTCCTGATAGTGGCGTCTCGGTGTTTCGCGCGCCATCGAACTTCGTCAACGGCAATACCCGCGACCGGCAGGGGAGACTTGTTTCCTGCGAGCATGGCGGGCGTCGCGTCATCCGAACGGAAATCGACGGCTCCATCACCGTTCTCGCCGACCGCTATCAGGGTAGAAGACTGAACTCGCCGAACGACGTTGTTGTGCGCAGCGATGGCTCGATCTGGTTCACGGACCCTACCTACGGCATCATGTCCGACTATGAAGGCTACAAGGCGGAACCGGAACAGGAGCGGCGGAATGTGTTCCGTCTCGATCCCGCGACCGGAATGCTCGATGTCGTCGCCAGCGATTTCGGCCAGCCGAACGGCCTCGCCTTCTCCCCCGATGAAACGAAGCTCTACATCGCTGATTCGGCGGCGAGCCATGATGAGAACGTGCCGCGCCATATCCGTGTCTTTGATGTGATCGATGGCCGGGCGCTGGCGTCGGGACGCGTCTTCTGCACCATCGACAATGGCGTTCCCGATGGCTTGCGCCTTGATGTCGGCGGCAATCTCTGGACCAGCGCCGGAGATGGTGTTCATTGCTTCGCGCCGGACGGGACGCTGCTGGGAAAAATACGCGTGCCGCAAACGGTCGCAAACCTGACATTTGGCGGCCCGCGCCGTAACCGCCTATTTATTGCGGCGACGAAATCGCTCTATGCGCTCTACCTGACAACGACAGGCGCGCAGACGCCCTGAACTTCAGGTCCGTGCAATCCGGCAGACGACACCACGTCTCTAGCCAGCCGGATCAAGTCCGCCTGACGAGTAACGCCGTTTTCCTTTCCGCCCGGGTTGAGAGCATGCAATACCTGACGTACCGTCAGTGCAACGTCATCCGCAGCAGGATCCCGATTGCCCAATGCGTGAAGCCATTTTCGTCATCAATGCCGGCAGTTCGAGCATCAAGTTCAAGCTTTACCGCATTTCCGGTGATGCTCTGAAACCGATGCTCAGCGGCAAGCTCGACGGGATCGACACGCAGCCACGCCTCACGGTCAAAGACGACCACGGCAGCTCTCTCATCGACAAAAGCTACGACACCGCCGAGATCGGTAATTCCCATCAAGCCCAGATGGCAATCAACGACTGGGTTTCAGAGAATATAGACATTCCTGTTGCGGCCGTCGGGCATCGGGTTGTCCATGGCGGCCTCGCCTATTCCGCGCCAGTATTGATCGATGATGCCGTGCTCCAACAGCTCGCCAGCTTCATTTCGCTCGCGCCCCTGCACCAATTGAGCAATATCGACCCGATCCGAGCCATCCGCGAACGGCGGCCCGACCTGCCGCAGGTCGCCTGTTTCGACACGGCCTTTCATCGCAGCCATCCCGAATTCGCTGATCGCTTCGCCCTGCCTCGAAACCTCTATGACGAGGGTGTGCGAAGATACGGCTTCCACGGGCTGTCCTACGAGTATGTGGCCGGCGCTCTGCATGACCTTGCGGGCGACGTCGCCGGAGGGCGGCTTGTCGTTGCGCATCTGGGTTCGGGCGCTTCGCTCTGCGCGATTTCCGGCGGTCGCAGCGTGGAAACCACCATGAGTTTCACGGCGCTTGACGGTGTGCCGATGGCCACCCGCTCCGGTAGCCTCGACCCCGGCGTGGTGCTGCATCTGATCGAAGACAAAGGCCTGACGGCAGCGGAAGTCGGCCACATACTTTATCACGAAAGTGGCCTTATGGGCCTGTCGGGGATCAGCAGTGACATGCGCGAACTTCTGGCCTCGAAAGAACCTGACGCTGCTTTCGCCGTCGATTTCTTCTGCAATCGCGTCGCTCAATCCATTGCAAGCCTCGCTGTGTCTCTGAGGGGTATCGACGCCATCGTCTTCACTGCCGGCATCGGCGAGAATCAGCCACCGATTCGCGCCCGGATCATCGAGAAACTGGCATGGGCGGGACTGGTAATCGACGCGAAATTCAATGAAAACAACGCCCTGCGTATCAATGCTGACGCAAGTAGCGCAGCCGTTTTTGTCGTGCCGACCGATGAGGAGCGCATGATCGCCCGCCACACTTTGCGTCTGTTGAAGCAATCGGGCCGGTAGTATTCTGCTCTGCAAAAATTTCGATGGCCCTTGACCGGGATCAAGCCGTCGTCAAACTGAAGCATTATCCTGCGTGGATGAACCGTAAACGGAGATGGAGCAAACAAATGCCGACGGACAGTTCGCATGGAATTTCACCTCTTACGGAAACTGAACTTCAACTGCTCAATGCCTATTGGCGGGCCTCGAACTATCTTTCGGTCGGCCAGATCTATCTGCTCGACAATCCGCTGCTCAAAGCCCCGCTCGCATTCGAGCACATCAAGCCGCGCCTGCTCGGGCACTGGGGCACCACGCCCGGCCTGAATTTTATCTATACCCATCTCAACCGCATCATCCGCCGCGACGATGTTGACATGATCTTCATGTGTGGTCCCGGCCATGGCGGACCCGCCGTCGTGGCGCAGACTTATCTTGAAGGGATCTATTCCGAGATCTACCCGAAGGTCAGCCGCGACGAGACCGGCATGAAGACCCTCTTTCGCCAGTTCTCCTTTCCCGGCGGCATTCCGAGCCATGCCGCGCCCGAAACGCCTGGCTCAATCCACGAGGGCGGCGAGCTTGGCTATGCGCTGGTCCATGCCTATGGCGCGGTGCTCGACAACCCCGATCTGATCGTCGCCTGCGTCGTCGGCGATGGCGAAGCGGAGACGGGACCGCTCGCGGCGTCATGGCATTCCAATAAATTCGTAAATCCGGCAAGCGACGGCGCGGTGCTGCCCATCCTGCACCTGAACGGTTACAAGATCGCCAATCCCACAGTGCTGGGGCGCATGGCGGACGACGAGATCCGCAGCCTTTTCGAAGGCTATGGCTACGCGCCGATCTTCGTGGAAGGCAGCGATCCTTTTCCCGCGCATCAGCGGATGGCCGCAGCGCTCGATAAGGCTTTTGCTGCCATCCGGTCGATCCAGGCCTCGGCGCGCGGAGGCGGAAAGATCGAGCGACCCCGCTGGCCGATGATCATCATGCGAACCCCAAAGGGCTGGACCGGCCCCGCCTATGTGGACGGCAAGAAGGTCGAGGGCTTCTGGCGATCGCATCAGGTTCCGCTTGCCCGCCCTTCTGATCCGGAACATCTCTCGGCGTTTGAAAGCTGGATGCGCAGCTATCGCGCCGAAGAACTGTTCGACAAAAATGGTCGCCTGCTGCCGGAAATCGCGGCGCTTGCGCCTGAGGGAAATCGGCGCATGGGCGCAAACCCGCACGCCAATGGCGGCTTGCTGAAAAAGCAGCTCGCGCTGCCCGACTGGCGCAAGCATACACTCGACATCGGCAAGCCGGGCTCGACGGCAGTGTCCGCCACGACGGCCATGGGCCACTATCTCAAGGACGTTCTGGTGTTGAACGAGGAGGCCAGAAACTTCCGCATCATGGGGCCGGATGAAACAGCATCAAACAAGCTCGGCGCCGTGTTCGAGGCGACGGATCGGGTCTGGATGGAACCGGTCATCCCCGAGGACGAGCATCTCGCGCCTCAGGGCAGGGTCATGGAAATCCTGAGCGAGCATCTTTGCCAGGGCTGGCTCGAAGGCTATCTGCTTACGGGCCGTCACGGCCTGTTCTCTTGCTATGAGGCCTTCATCCACATCGTCGATTCCATGGTCAACCAGCATGCGAAATGGCTGAAGGTGACGCGTGAGCTTGAATGGCGCAAGCCCATCGCCTCGCTTAACTATCTGCTGACCTCGCATGTCTGGCGGCAGGACCATAACGGTTTCAGTCATCAGGATCCGGGCTTCATGGACCATATGGCCAACAAGAAGGCTGATATCGTCCGCATTTACCTGCCACCGGACGCTAACACCCTGCTTTGGGTGACGGACCATATTCTCGCGACCTTTGACCGGATTAACGTTGTCGTCGCGGGCAAGCAGTTGCAGCCGCAATGGCTGGATCGGGATGCAGCCGCGCGCCATTGCGAGGCCGGGATCGGCATATGGGATTTCGCCAGCAATGATGACGATCGCGAGCCCGATTTTGTGATGGCCTGCGCCGGTGACGTGCCGACGCTGGAAGCTCTTGCCGCCGTCGATCTGCTGCGCCGCGCGTTGCCCGCTCTCAAGATCCGGGTCGTCAATGTGGTCGATCTCATGGCGCTTCAATCGCCGAGCGAGCATCCGCACGGGCTTGAGGATGCGGAGTTCGACCGCCTGTTTACCCGTGACAAGCCGGTGATCTTCGCCTTCCACGGCTATCCGCAGCTCATTCACCGGTTGATCTACCGGCGTACCAACCATTTCAATTTCCACGTCCATGGCTATCGAGAGGAAGGAACCACCACGACCCCCTTCGACATGGTGGTGATGAACGAACTGGACCGCTTCCATCTCGCGCTCAACGCGATCAGGCGCATACCCGGCCTCGCGGCGGATGATGCCGCTCGGAAATTGTACGACAAGCTTGCGGAGCACAAGACCTATATTCACGAGCACGGCGAAGACATGCCCGAGATCCGCAACTGGAAATGGCCAGGATAAGGTTGAGGAATTAGTCGGTTAGAGCGCATCCCGAAAAGTGTGAAACGGTTTTCGGATAAGATGCGCGTTAAATCAAAAGGTTAGAGCGTCGATCTGATCGTGCGTGACATAGGCGATCGCCGTCTTAAGACGTCGGTTTAGGCTCTTGATTTCGCTGGGCATCTGCACGCGCAGTTTCGCATCGATAAGACTCCGCTCGTCGCCAGTGAGGGGCGCCATATCACTGTGGCTGGAAAGCAGCTTTTCGGTGTAGGCCCAGTTACCCGAGGAGTCCTCCTTCAGCTCGGCGATGACGCTTCCGAAGGCCTGACGCAACCGCGTGACTAGGGCAATTGAATTCTCGACCGCCGTGCCAGAAGGTATGTTGCCGAGAATAATCCCCGCGCCGCGCTGCCCAACCTCGACAAGACAAGGGAATACCAGTTGAAAAGTCC
The DNA here is from genome assembly GCA_050726055.1 of Phyllobacterium sp. Taxonomy (GTDB): domain Bacteria; phylum Pseudomonadota; class Alphaproteobacteria; order Rhizobiales; family Rhizobiaceae; genus Phyllobacterium. The sequence continues at coordinate 73,272 of JBOHIW010000012.1, forward strand.
CTGGTCGGAAGTGTTCTTGAAGTAGGAAGGTGGGGCCAGCAGAACACCCCTGCACTTGCGCCTTAACGCCTGCGACGCCCGCTCGACACCGATTCGATTTCCCTTTTGGAATCGAACGGCATGGTTAGTGCTGCGGACAATTCGAAAAGCTGATGATCTCGTCCATCGCCTGCCCTTCCGCCAAGCCCAGCGCAAACGCCCCGTGGAAAACATCGCCAGCAGCAAGCGTATCGACGACATTCACCTTGAATGCCGGAACATGCCGCACGCGACCGCTTTCCCGATCAAACCAGAAACAGTCCTTTCCGCCGCCCGTCACCGCCACGAACCCATCATATCGATGCGCAAGACCCGATCATTCGTTCGCCGGAAGCATCGACAAGGACTGAGGAGAACGCGGAACGCGCACCGTCAACGCGTCGGACATGGGAGCAGTCGATTCCCTCCGCCTCCAGTTCGGCCACCGCCCGCTCGCCAACCATATCCGTACCGACTGATGCCCATAGCGAAACATTTCTGCCAAGGCGCGCAATCGTGGCGGCAGCGCTTGAGGCCATTCCAGCAGCAATTTCAACCGCCTGTCGGGGGAGATATTTTCCGGCGCCTGGCGGAAGGACATCAAGGCGAAAAATCGTGTTCATCGTCAGCGCGCCAACACAAAGAATGTTTGAAGATATGTTCGATGTCACGATACCCTGATCGTCAAAACGTCGCGAGATGCGTGATAGACGTAAGAATTCGATGGAAGGTCAAGCGAAATAACCTTCAGCCTCCAGCTTCACGGCACGGACAAGGCCGGACAGGCATGATTTGCACATCCGGCTGCAACGCAAGCCGGATGTGCTTTTGCGAATGAAAGTGAAGCTATCCGATCGCCATCAGGCTGGCATTGCCGCCTGCCGCTGCGGTGTTGATCGACGTTGAAACTTCCTCGACGAGCCAGTTCAGGCAATAGGCTTCCGGATTGCGGACAATCTCCGCACCGGACGCTGCCTGGACCAGAACGAGCGGACCCGGAAGGGCCGCGATCGCCTTGTTGACCGCTCGAACCCGGTCAGCATCGCCTTCGACGAGCGCACCCGCATAAGGACCGTCCTTGGCCCAGTCATTCGACCATGACACGCGCGCCGCAAGACTTTGCGGAAGCCCGCCGAGTGCCGTCTGAAGACCGGATGCGCCATCGATCACCACGCTGTTTCCCGTCGCCAGCGCTGCGGCAAACTGATGATACAGCCCGGTTTCAGTCTCCGGAACGAGCAGCACGCGCCCGCGCGGATGCAGCGCATAGAGGTTGCGTTCGCCAACCGGCCCCGTCAGTTCCGCCATGAGTCCAAGCGCCGACCTGCTTCCGGCGTTGCGGGCGGCGTCCGCCTCCACATTCGCTCCCTTCCCATCCAGCCATCTTGCATAGTCAAGCAAGCCAGGGTCGGTGAATACCGAACTGTGCTGCGGCGGAATGGGCGGCGTGGAAACAAGCCTTCCGATGTAAAGCGGGCCTCCTGCCTTTGGTCCGGTCCCGGAGAGCCCTCGCCCGCCAAACGGCTGCACACCGACAACCGCGCCGATAACATTGCGGTTGACGTAGAGATTGCCCGCCTTCACGCGGCTGGTCACATGCGCGATGGTTTCGTCGAGACGCGTGTGAAGACCAAAGGTCAGCCCGTAGCCGGACCCGTTGATATCATCGATCAACCGGTCAAGCTGATCGCGATGGTAGCGGATGACGTGCAGGACCGGGCCGAAAACTTCACGCTTCAACTCTGAAAGCTTTTCAAGCTCGATGATCGTCGGGGGAACAAAAGTGCCTCGTCCGGTTTCCTCGGCAAGGCCGATCTGCTCGACCTTGCGGCCAAGACCGCGCATTGCCTCGATATGCTTCTCGATTGTGCCCTTGGCTTCGGCCGTGATGACCGGCCCGACATCGACCGAAAGGCTATCGGTGTTGCCGATCTTGAGTTCGTGCAGGGCGCCCTTCAGCATCGTAAGGATACGATCCGCCACATCTTCCTGAAGGCAGAGGATGCGGAGAGCCGAGCACCGCTGTCCGGCGCTGTCAAACGCCGATGCGATCACGTCGGCAACCACCTGTTCCGCGAGCGCCGAGGAATCGACGATCATGGCGTTCTGGCCACCAGTCTCTGCGATCAGCGGGATCGGGCGTCCCGCAGGGGAAAGCCGGTCCGCGAGCTGCGCCTGGATCAGGCGCGCCACTTCGGTCGATCCCGTGAACATGACGCCCGCCGTTTCCGGCGCCGCGACGAGAGCCGCCCCGACGCGCCCATCGCCCGGCAGAAACTGCAACGCCTCAGCAGGAACCCCGGCCTCATGCAGCAATCGGACACCTTCCGACGCGATCAGCGGCGTCTCTTCGGCAGGCTTGGCGAGAACCGGATTCCCCGTAACGAGCGCTGCCGCAATCTGGCCCGTAAAGATAGCGAGCGGGAAGTTCCACGGGCTGATGCAGACGATCGGCCCGAGCGGACCATGCGAGGGGCCAAGCGTTCGGCGCGCCTGCTCGGCATAGTAGCGCAGGAAGTCGATTGCCTCGCGGACCTCGCCAATGGCGTTCGGCGCGGATTTGCCAGCTTCGCGCATGACAAGGCCGATGAGGGATTGCATCCGTGACTGCATCAGGTCAGCCGCCCGCTCAAGGCACGCGGCGCGGTCTCCCGGAGAAACGCTGGCCCAGCGAGCCGCGTTCTCCGCAGCCATTCGCACCGCCTTGCCAGCATCCTCGGCCCTGATCTCCGTAACGGAACCAACGACATCGCTGTGATCAGCGGGATTAAGGACGGGCCGTGTCTCGCCACCGCCCGGGCCATCGGCCAATAGCGGGATGGACCTCCAGTCGACTGGCACAGTGGCGCTCAATGACTGGCTGAGCGAAGCGAGCGACGTCTCGTTGGAAAGATCGATGCCGGCAGAATTGGCGCGCGTCGTGCCAAAGAGTTCGGCGGGAAGCGCGATTTGCTGATGCGGTGCGCCGATCACCGGCATGGCGCGGGCGATCTCGGCGGGATCGGCCACCAGCTCGTCCACCGAAACCTTGGGATCGGAAATCCGGTTGACGAACGAGGAATTGGCCCCGTTTTCCAGCAAGCGGCGAACCAGATAGGCCAGCAGCGTTTCATGCGTGCCGACCGGAGCATAAATGCGGCAAGGGCGATCAAGATTGTCGCGGCCCACCACCTCGTCGTAAAGCGGCTCCCCCATACCGTGCAGGCACTGGAACTCATACTTACCCACCTGAAAATCATTGCCAGCCATGTGATAGACGGTTGCCAGCGTCTGGGCGTTGTGTGTCGCGAATTGCGGGAAGATCACATCGGTTGCGGCAAGCAGCTTGCGCGCGCAGGCGACGTAGGAAACGTCGGTGTGGAGCTTGCGCGTATAAACGGGAAAATCCTCAAGCCCGTCCAACTGGGCCCGCTTGATTTCGGCATCCCAATAGGCCCCTTTGACGAGCCGCACCATGACCCTTCGTTGCGCGCGGCGGGCAAGATCGATGATGAAGTCGAGAACGAAGGGGCAGCGCTTGCCATAAGCCTGAACCACAAAGCCTATCCCGTCCCAGCCTGAAAGATCCGGGTCGAGGCAAAGGGCTTCCAGCAGGTCGAGCGACAGTTCCAGCCTGTCTGCTTCCTCGGCGTCGATATTCAGTCCGATATCGTATGTCATGGCGATTTGCGCCAGGGCTTTCACCTTCGGCAGCAACTCATTCATGACCCGGAACGTCTGGGCCCGCGTATAGCGCGGGTGCAGCGCCGACAATTTGATCGAGATTCCGGGGCCTTCATAGATGCCGCGTCCGGCGGATGCCTTGCCGATCGCATGGATGGCGGCTTCATAGTCCATGTAATATCGCTCGGCGTCCGCCGCTGTCGTCGCGGCTTCGCCCAGCATGTCGTAGGAATAGCGAAAACCCTTCTGCTCCAGCGAACGGGCGCGCTTGAGCGCTTCGTCGATTGTTTCACCGGTAACGAACTGCTCGCCCATCATGCGCATCGCCATATCGACGCCACGGCGGATGACCGGCTCGCCGCATCGCGCGATCAGCCGCGTCAGCGCCGCTCCGAGACCTCGATCGTTCACGGTGGAGGTAAGCTTGCCGGTGACAACAAGGCCCCATGTCGCGGCATTCACAAACAATGACCGCCCGCCGCCGATATGAGCCTTCCAGTCACCTTCGGCTATCTTGTCGCGAATGAGCGCATCACGCGTGGCGGTATCGGGAATGCGAAGGAGAGCCTCGGCAAGGCACATCAACGCCACGCCTTCCTGGCTGGAAAGGGAATATTCCTGAACCAGCCCCTCGACGCCGGTTCCCTTGTGCTTTGCCCGCAACGCCTCGATCAGTTTCCGGGCAGTTGCCGCTGCCGCGTCGCGCGTTTCCTTCGGCAATGTGGCCGCTTCCACCAGCGGCGGCAAGCACTCTGTTTCCGAACGACGATAGGCAGCGGTAATCTGCTGCCGAAGCGCGTTTTGCGGCCGGATCGGCGGCGCGAACTCGGCGAATGGGGGCTTTTGCGGGTCCAGCGGCGGCTTCTGAGCGCTTTTTGTCATGGATCTTCTCGATGGCTGTTCTTGAAAGAGAGGTCTGTGCTGATAGCGTGATACGCATCGGCGGCTTTGTTAAGCGTGAACTGATGCGGTGCAATCGACAAATAGCATGAGGCCAGTCCGCTTTCTCACTTGAAATGGCCATTTCTTGGTCATATTACCTTTTGTTATGCCTCATCTAAGGAAATTCGAATGGCGAAATCCATGATACTAGGAAAATTGGACTCTTTTGACATCAAGATCATCGAAGCGCTGGTGGAGAACGGCCGCTTGCCCATAACCGACCTGTCACAGAAGGTCGGGCTGTCCAAAACGCCCTGTCAGGTCAGGCTGAAGCGACTGATCGATGAGGGGTATATTCTCGGATTCCGGGCCGTTCTTGATCCGCAGAAACTCGGCCTCGATCACATCGCCTATACCGAGGTCAAACTTTCGGATACGCGGGAGGCGGCTCTCACCAAATTCAACGAAGCGGTCGCCAGGATTCGCGAAGTGGAAGAGTGTCACATGATAGCAAGTTCGTATGACTACCTTCTCAAGGTCCGTACATCCGACATTCGGAAATACCGTCATGTGCTCGGAGAAAAGATCTCCAGCCTGCCCCACGTCGCCAGCACATCCACTTTCGTGGTCATGCAATCCGTGAAGGACAGCAGTTTTGATCCGCGGTAAACCCTGGAATGACCGGGAGAGAATTGCGTGTCTCTACGCCGCTCAAGCGGCATGATTTCGTTTCACCCGGCGGATTGCCTTGAACAGCAGCGATGCAGAAGCGCTATTTCCGCATCGCCGCTTGTCGATCAGGGAATGTCGGCCTCAAATATGAAAAGCGTCGACTTGTTGTCGTCCGGCATGAAATGAGCCCGCAGTCCCTTCTCCGTGCTCTCCACGAAGAACGGATTTTGCGTCATGGGAAGACCCGATGGAGACCAAAGCTCGACGGGCACCTGCCATAACGGGCGATCATCCTTCAGGTTAACGAGTTCAAACCCGCCCAGCCGAAAAGGTTCGGCTTCCGGCGATGTCTTGTAGTTGTTGAGGCCTGCGCACAGCATCCGGCTGCCGCCGGCATAGTGGCAATCCTGATAATCGATGTATTGTGCCGGGTTCATTACCCTCAAGGCCTCCGGTGAAACATCAGGATTGGTTATTTTACCGCCATCGTCCAGAGGCCATTTATAGAGCCTGCGTGACCCCCAGCTGACGCCATGCAGCATTTTTGCTTCGGTGTCGTGAACCACGCCACCAACATGATCCTTGAAGCGGAAAACTTCCTCCACTTTCATGCTCGCCGGATCGATCCTGTAGATGATGGACTGGCTGTTCGGCCGGTATTCCGCCACGGGCACCCAGATATGTTTGCCGTCGAAATCAATGCCGCCCGGATGATAGACCGTGCCTTCTCCGAGCTTGATATCGCCCAGCAATTTGCCATCGGCCCCAATTTTGAAAAGATGGCCCTGCCCTTCGCCCGTGTCGCGATCGTAGCCGTCTTTTGGCTGGTCATACTTTGTCGTTTTCTTGAGGATCTCGACGGACGAGACGAAATAATCATCGCCGATTTTCACCATGCCTTGCGGATGGTGCGTCGGGAACCCGATCTGGATCTGCTTGACTGGTTTCCAGATCGTTCCGCGCGTCACCTTCATTACGCGGTCGCCGACTGACATATCCGAGGCCATCGTGGGTGTGGCGGCGAAGGCAGAGAATATCAGGCTTGCTGCAATCAAACATGTTTTCTTCATCGAACATTCCTCCCGTGCTGCTGCATCATCGTGCGGCGGTGATAAGGAGTATCGGTGAAACTATTACGACACAACACCGCCGGTTAGGAGCGGCTTGGCCTATCGATGCGCGAACCCACGATATAATGTGGTGCTGCGCGGTCTGCTCAGGCCCCAAACTCAAACCTGAGCAAGACCACCATGACCCATTCATTTGCGGTTCAGATTACCCTCCCTATTTATTGGGAGGGTAATTGATGAATGGGGGCTGGTTTGAGCTACGAGCGCGTAAAACAAAACTGGATCATCGGAGGAATTCTTGCCGTGATCGCTATGGCGGCGTTGCTGTCGGTCGCCTATGAGGTCGAAGTACCCGCTGATCCCTCCGATAGTCCTGTCATTACCGGGGAATAGACCGCTTCTTTCTTGAGCGCGCGGAAGGTTCTCGTTATGCAGGGGCCGATATAGGTCATATGCGAGGATAAAATGTCGAAAATGCCGCAATACGTCGCCCTTGGTCTTGCTGTGGTGGTTCTGGCCGCGTGTTCGGAAACCGCGCCGAGCCCGAAAATTGCAGCAACTCCTCCCAGACCTCCGGTCGACGCATCGCCCATCACCGGTAACTGGTGCAGCCCTGACGGCGGTCGCTTCTCAATTTCCCAGACCCGTTTCGATAGCCGTGAAAGCAATTGCGCGATTACCGGGCTCAATAATTTCGAGGGCACCTTTACCACGTCGCTGTCCTGCGAGAGTGAAGGCCAGACCACCAGTGAAAACGTAACGATCTCACCGGTGGGCAACGGCCTGCACATCACCTTCCTGTCCAAAGGCGGCAGGCGAGCCATCGTAAGCCCCTGCTAGGTTCGGGATGTCTGTTCCGGCAACCGCTGAAAGCAGACGACCGCAGAGCGACCCCTTCGTCAGGCCAGGTTGAACACCCGCAATTCTTCAAAATGATTCATGTCATTGAAGGTGCAGAATGCAGGCGGGCGCAATTCGAGCACCGGCGCATGTTCGCGGATGTCATGGACAATTTCATCCAGCAGCCCTTGCCATGTCGGAAGGGCAACGTCGTCCAGCCTTTCAACGACGTAGCTGAAAGTGATGTGAAATTCGTAGGTTTCGTGATCCGGATGCCGATAACCAAAGATATTGGCGAAGGCATTACGCCAATTCATCATCGCACGACAATCCTCGTCCGTGACCCCTTCCACCACGAGGCCGGTCGGTTTGGCTTTCGTGACCTGCACACGAAAAGGTTTGCGACCGGCGAAGGGCTCCAGTCTTTCCAGAAAACGGGCCGTCATTTCGTCAATCGGTGTATCGAGCGCTATATCTTCTGGCCAGAAAGGCAAGGCGCGTCGATATTCGATGATACCCTGAAAGAGCGTCATGTGCAGGCTGGAGATTGGGGTAAAGGTCAGCCGCGAGGCGTCGGGCATCGCCAGATATCTGGCGCGGGCATCGATCAGGGCTTTCTCCGTCCGGGATCCCTCTTGCAGATGGCAGACGACCGTGTTTCCCGGTTCGGGCAGGAAGTTTCCGTCGCGATCATAGCGCCTGCCAAGGTGCATCGGCGGCGCGGGGTTGCGGGTTTTCGAGAATGCGAGGAGATCGGGCGAGTATGAGACGGCATCCATGACAGCAAATCCATGTTGAACAATGTGCCGCCGTCCATAGGCGAAGTTCACGAACCCTATGTGACAGCATGGTTCGGATCGAACGTTTGGACCCGAACGATCAGGATTGATCGTCTTGCTGGTTCGAAGCCCGTTTGCGGAGCTTCGCCAGCACGGCCGACAGCCGTTCGAGATAGTCGGGCATGAAGGTCCAGTAATGGGCGCCCGATGTGGCGAGGTTGTCGGCCAGCCCCCGTTCATCCGGCCGTAAATGGTAAAGCAGGGTGATCAGCACATCGCTGCTGACCCACGGATCGTCGTACCAGAAGGCATGGGACCGCCGCGACAGGCCCGGAATGTTCTCCGGCCGCACCCGCAACAATTCGAGACGATAATCGCGCGTCGCATCCAGAAGCCATCTGGTTTCGTCGTCATTCAGCTCCCGCATATCGGGCCGTCCGGCGCGCGAGGCCCGGTTAACCAATTGCGACAGCCGAAGCGCGCTGTCGCTCAGGTTGGCGGAAACGGTTGTCCTTCGGGCGTAATCCGCGTAGTTGCGCATATTGTTGACGAAACTGCGAAAATCAGCATCAGGCGCGGCATGATACACCTCGCCAAGCCGTGGCTTCGGGGCGCCGGGCTTTCGCGCATCCCGCCCGATCAGGGCCAGCGCGTCACTGCCCACCGTGGCTCCCGCGCTATAGGTGAACACGTCGATATTTTCTGCATTTGTGTTTTCCGACAGGAGACTGATGAGATTGGCCAGATGAGGGGCAGCGCCAAAGGCTGTCACCATGTCACGGGGATAGCGCAGGAAATTCTCTGCCGTCGGCCATACGAACAGCAGGACAACCGAATTCCTGCCGGTGAAATGCCTGAGTTGGGCTGCCTGACCGGCAGCGCGCTCGACCGTGGTGTTTGCGCCGTGGACATAGATTATGATGTCCTTGCTCTGGCTCTCTTCAAGCGCGCTGTTGATCTGCTCAAGCCATTCGATGGCTTCCGGTGGAATGGCCGCTCCGGTTTCGAGCGTGACCTGTTCGTTCATGTTTTTCAGGTGGAGAAACGGTCGAGTGTCATTGCTCGCGCGGGTTGACCATTCATAAATGCGGTCCAGGGCTGTCGCATCGTCACCGATCCTGACGGTCGCCTCCCCCATGTGCAGGTCGCGCCCCGGCGCGATCGTGTAGATCCTGTTCGCTGCCGGGCCGATTGGCAAGCGGTTGGTGGCGTAGAAGAGCTTGATCTCCGGGTCGGCCAACAGTGACGGGTTTGCCGTAAAGGTGTTTCCATCGTTGTCGAGAAATATGGCGGGTGCCGGCATCAGCCGCATGGGCGGCTGATAGAAGGAGGCTGCGACAACCGCCCCCGAAAGCAACAGGACAATGATGACTATGTAGCGCCGCATTCTGCCTCCCTGTAGCGATTTGGCATTTCTTTTAATCGCCAGCTTATCATGGAGAGCACCCAGCGGGCCGGTCAACTGCGTGCATGTTCGCAAGATGCATAGGTCTAGTTCCGCAGGACACGGCGGAAAATCTCGCGCAGCGTCAGTTCATGATCGAAACGGCCATACTGCAGGAAGTTCAGCGTCTGGGCGATGACGAGCGGGTTGTTCATCATGAAAGTATGGGTGGTCGGCAGGACAATATGGTCGTCCATGCCCTCGAGTTTTGTGCTCTCGACGGAAACCTTGCCATCATTCGGGCCGTCGAACAGCCGGGAGAGCACAGGATTGACCGACCGGTTTCCGGCGATGATGCCCAGCTCGAAATCGGCTGCGCCGAGACTCCGCGGAACACTGTCCCTCCCCGTGCCAAGTTGCATGCCAGCCGGACCGGTCAGCATTTCGTAGAGGGCAAGGTCGCCGAAACTGTCGACGATTTCCGAGCCATGATTAGGGGGTCCGAGCATGACGACGCGACCGAGATTGTCCGGGCGATTGCGGACCAGCCACGCCCGCACCAGAATGCCGCCAAGGGAATGGGTGACGAAATGCACCCTGTCCGCCTTGCCGCAGGCGGCAACCGAGGCGTCGACGTGGTTCTTCAGCTCATCAATCGTTGCATCGGTGGACGGGTAGCTTTCATTGACCACGGTGTATTCGAAGGAGCGCAAGGTCTCTTCCATCACGAGAAACGATGATTCCGTTCGCGACAGCCCGTGCAGCAGGACGACGCACTCCTGCGCAAACGCCGTGGGGGAAAACAACAAAAGCATAAACAAGACGACTGAACGCATCGCCGGACATGATACCGAATCGCCTGAAAGCTCAAGCGCTTCCGTAACGAATATTGTCTTAATTCCGCCGATTAGGATCCGGCGCTGCTTGCAAGCCAAAGTCGCGAAGCGGCTCAGTCAACGACACGCACACCGCTGCCAGCACTGACCGTGCCGATAATGGCGGCGGCGGGATAGCCCACTTCAATGATCGTTCGCAGTAATTCATCCTCGTGACCGGCCCCGCAGGCGACCAACAAGCCGCCCGAAGTTTGCGGGTCTGTCAGCAGGTGTCGTTTCCACAACGGAAACTCCTCCGGCAATTCAACGTCCGTGCCATAGCTCGCCCAGTTGCGGTTTGACGCGCCGGTGACCCGTCCCTGCTGCGCCAGATCGGCTGCATGGGAGAGCATGACCAGATCGCCATAACGCAGCGTGATACCAACATTGGACCCGCGCGCCATTTCCAGCCCATGCCCCAAAATGCCGAAGCCCGTCACGTCCGTAACGGCGTGAACATCGGGATTTTTGCCGAATGTCGCACCGATCCGGTTGAGCAATGTGACGGATGCAATCATCTCCCGATAGGCGTCGGGAGAAAGCTGGTCCTTTTTGAACGCTGCCGAATAAATGCCGACGCCGAGCGCCTTGGTCAGAATGAGAGCGTCTCCAGGTCTTGCGCCGGTGTTGCGGCGCAGATGATCGACCTTGCAGGTTCCAATCACGGCAAGCCCATAAATCGGTTCGGGCGCATCGATGGAATGTCCGCCCGCGACGGGAATCCCGGCTTCGGCGCAGATGGCCGCCCCGCCTTTGAGGATCTCGGGAATCATCTCGGCAGGCATTTTGTCCACCGGCATTCCGAGGATTGCGAGCGCCATGATCGGTGTCCCACCCATGGCATAGACATCGGAAATCGCGTTGGTGGCGGCAATCCTGCCGAAATCGAACGGATCGTCCACCATCGGCATGAAGAAATCCGTGGTGGCGATCACGCAGTTCTGGTCGTCGAGTTGCCACACCGCGGCATCATCGCTGGTTTCGGTGCCCACCAGCAGTTGCGCGTAGGGCTGCATGGCCGACTGTCCTGCAAGCAGTTCCTGCAATACAGACGGAGCCAGCTTGCAGCCGCACCCGCCACCGTGAGCGAGTGCGGTCAGCCGCAAGGGAGTTGAAGCAGTGTTGTCATCCATGTCGTTGCGGTTCTTTCAATCAGATGCTGATTTCACGTGTTGAGATGGAATACTGGAACAAATCGGGCTCCAGGCAATCAAGCCGGACCTGACCAACTTCGGCCTGCGGATACATGAGGAAACTGGCGGCTCCGCCATCCGAACCCGGCAAGACCAGATCGTTGGCGTCATTAAAGGCGATCCAGTTGCCTTCCCAACTGCCGAAAAGAGCCTTGCGAGCCGCTATCACGCGCGAGTCCGACGCATCAAGCCCGCCCTCTTGTTCTTCCAACATGACTTTCCTCACGTCTGCGGGATCGACCGCCACCCAGCCGAAACCATCTAGATGGATTTCGGCACGGCAATGTTGCGACCTGGTGATGGTTGTACTGTTGGCGCCGAGGGCTTTGTAGCCGAATTTCGACGGAGCGACGCGAATGCCGTAGAGGTCGCGGGCGGGGATTCCCGTCGCACGCGCCAATGCGACGTAGAGCGGATTGAGATCAGCACACTTGCCGCCAAGATCGCCGCTTTTCAGCATCGCCACGATATCGCCGTCGCCGCAACCGCGAGTGGACGCCCTGCGGTAAGTGTTTTCGACCATCCAGTCATAGAGCAGTCGCGCCTTTTCGACATCGCTGGTCGCGTTGCCGACGATGCGGCTTGCGGTTTCCGCGACGATCCCGTCAACGGGCGCAAGCCGGGTTCCTGAGAGATAGCGTATGCGTTCCGTCGCCGTCAGCGGCACGGCAGTTCCGGCCCTTGCCAGATCGGTTGCCCGATCTCTTGTGGCGATGCGGCTGACAATCTCGACAACCGGTTGCATTTCGCCCGCTTTCCACTCGACGAAAAGCATGTCCGCGCCGCTGGCGAGGTCGCGCTCGATCCGCGCTACCGCAGCATTGGTGGTCCAGCGATTGCCTTCCGGCCGGTTCCAGTCGTCCGCGCGGAACTGGACCAGCGGCAGCCAGGCGCGGACAATCTGCTTGGTGGCTTGCGGATTAACCTTGGTGGTCACTTCAAAACTGCGCCATGCCGACGGCTGCGGATTAAAATCCGCGCCTCCGGCAATGGCTATGGGCGGTATGACTGAAGCAGCTGCGACGGCGGCACCCGCTTTCAAAAATTCGCGACGATTCATGACAATATCCTCCCGATTGATAGGCGTGATATTCCCGCGTGAGCAAATAACGCGACCGCTGAACCGCCTGGCGGCGCCTTCCGAAATGATTGGTGGCTGCTCGAAGTGCCGGGGCGCTGTTCCGAGACGCGCACTTGCCCTTCCACGCTGTTGCGTGTTCCGGCAGAAGCAGCAATATGGCCCCGGAACCCGGGAGCAGCAGACGGACCCACGCCGTCATCTTCATAGATTTCTGACGGGCCGTCAATCTTGGTGCAGGCCGGATAAGGGGACGATACTTAGTTGCGCAAATGCGGATGATTAATATATGATTTTAATACTCATGTATATTGGATCGAGTTGCCCGCGTAGTAGTAACAGCTTTGGTCATTCAGTTGACAATACTGAAATATTCGGCTCAACTGACAAGGCGATTGTGGGTTTCGAGCGGTGCTAGTCTGCTTGCTTATATCGCTTCAGCCCGCTCCGGCAGGGCGGATATCAAGGGAGGTGTCATGCTATGAACATGGAGCTCTCAAGGCGCCAGTTTCTGGGAGGGACGGCTGCCACCGTCGCCGCCACGGCTCTTGGGTCTTTCGGGTTTGGGGTTGTTGAAGAGGCCTATGCCGAAGCGATCCGGCCTTTCAAGCTGACCAACACCACGGAAACCCGTAACACCTGCCCCTATTGCTCGGTGGCCTGTGGCGTCATTCTGTATTCCAGGGGTGATCTGAGGAAGGGTGAGCCTGCGGATATCATCCATATCGAGGGCGACACCGACCACCCCACAAATCGTGGTACGCTATGCCCGAAGGGCGCCGCGCTCAAGGATTTCGTCAAGTCCGACACGCGCCTCAAATATCCGATGGTGCGCGAGCCGGGTTCAGACAAGTTCACGCAGATTTCCTGGGATGATGCCCTGAACCGTATTGCCCGGCTGGTCAAGGATGACCGCGACGCCAATTTCATTGCGAAGAACGCGGTCGGCGTAACGGTCAATCGCTGGGTCAGTACCGGTTTTCTGGCGGCGTCAGCCACGACCAACGAAACCGCGTTCCTGACCTACAAGGTCGTTCGTTGTACGGGGATAGTCGCATTCGATAACCAGGCACGCGTCTGACACGGCCCTACGGTGGCGAGTCTCGCCCCAACATTTGGCCGTGGCGCGATGACCAATTCCTGGACGGATATCAAGAACACCGACCTCGTTGTCATCATGGGCGGCAATGCCGCCGAGGCGCATCCATGCGGCTTCAAATGGGTGACAGAGGCCAAGGCCAATCGCGGTGCGCGGTTGATCGTCGTCGATCCGCGTTTCACGCGCTCCGCATCGGTGGCCGATTTTTACGCACCCATACGGCAGGGCACCGACATCGCATTCCTGCTCGGCGTCATCAATTATTGTATGCTGAACGACAAGGTGCAGTGGGACTATGTGAAGGCATTCACCAACGCCAGCTACATCGTCAAGGACGGTTTCGAATACAAGGACGGCCTGTTCACCGGCTATGACGAAAGCACGCGCGATTACGATCGTTCGACCTGGGATTACGTTGTCGGCGACGACGGCTTTGTCGTGGTGGACGATACGCTGACCAACCCGCGCTGTGTCTGGAACCTGCTCAAGCAGCACGTATCCATCTATACGCCGGAGATGGTCGAGCGCATTTGCGGCACGCCGAAGGACAAGTTCCTGAAGGTGGCCGAGATGATTTCGGAATGCTCCACGCCGATCAGGACCATGACGTCCATGTATGCGCTTGGCTGGACACAGCATTCGAAAGGCTCGCAGAACATCCGCTGCATGGCGATGCTGCAACTGATCCTCGGCAATATCGGCGTGCGGGGCGGCGGCATGAATGCGCTTCGCGGCCACTCGAATATCCAGGGGCTGACGGATATTGGCCTGATGTCCAACCTCCTGCCCGGCTACATGAATATTCCGAGCGAGACGGAAGTCGATTTCGCGACCTATATGTCGACGCGTGCGTTCAAGCCCATGCGACCGAACCAGACAAGTTACTGGCAGAACTACAAGAAGTTTTTTGTCAGTTTCCAGAAGTCGATGTGGGGCGCGGCGGCAACGGCCGGGAACGATTTCGCCTATGACTGGCTGCCCAAGCTCGATGTGCCAAATTACGACATGCTGCGTATTTTCGACATGATGAGCGAGGGCAAGGTCAACGGTTATTTCTGCCAAGGGTTCAACCCGCTTCTGGCGGTGCCCAACCGCAAAAAGATGACGGACGCGTTCTCGAAGCTGAAATTCCTCGTGACGATGGACCCGCTGGAGACGGAAACCTCCCGCTTCTGGGAAAACCATGGCGATTTCAACGATGTCGATACGGCATCCATTCAGACGCAGGTCTTCCAGTTGCCGTCGAGCTGCTTTGCCGAGGACGAAGGTTCGCTGACCAATTCGGGCCGTTGGCTGCAATGGCACTGGCCCGGCGGAACGCCGCCCGGCGAAGCCAAAACCGACAACTGGATCATGGCGCAACTCTTCGTTCGCCTGAAAGCGCTCTATGAGACGGAAGGTGGGGCATTCCCCGACCCGATCCTCAATCTCGACTGGTCCTATTCCGATCCGGGCGAGCCGACGGCGGAGGAACTGGCGAAGGAGCTGAACGGACGCGCGCTGGCGACACTGACCGATCCGGCCGACCCGATGAAGGTCGTTCTGGAAGAAGGAAGGCAGGTTCCGGGGTTTGGCGTGTTGCGCGACGACGGCACCACGGCGAGTGGTTGCTGGATTTACGCGGGCTGCTTTACCGAAGACGGCAACAACATGGCGCGCCGGGACAATTATGATCCGGACGAAACCGGCGCCTATCTCAATTGGTCCTGGGCATGGCCCGCGAACCGCCGCATTCTCTATAATCGCGCCTCGGCCGACCTCAATGGCAGGGCTTGGGATCCGAGCCGCAAGCTGATCGAATGGGACGGTCAGAAATGGGCGGGCTATGACGTGCCCGATATCGCGCCAACCGCGAAGCCGGGTGAAGTCGGCCCGTTCATCATGAACCCGGAAGGCGTATCACGGCTCTTTGTTCGCGGTATGATGCGGGATGGACCATTCCCCGCGCATTATGAACCGTTTGAATCGCCTGTCGAAAATGTCGTCGCTCCGAAAGTACGCGGCAATCCGGTGGCGCGCGTTTTCGAAAACGACTTCAAGCAGTTCGCCGAAACCGCATCGGAAGAATTCCCCTATGCGGCGACGTCCTACCGCCTGACCGAGCATTTCCACTACTGGACCAAGAATGTCTGGGTCAACGCGGTGTTGCAACCAGAGTTCTTCGTCGAAATCTCGGAGGAACTGGCGCAGGAAAAGGGCATCGCCAAGGGCGATTGGGTCCGTGTCTGGTCCAAGCGCGGCGAGGTCAAGGCCAAGGCGGTCGTGACCAGGCGCATCAAGCCGCTGACATGCGATGGCAGGCAGATCCATGTTATTGGCATCCCGTTGCACTGGGGTTTCATCGGTGTGGCGAAGAAAGGGTTCGGCCCGAATTCACTCACACCGTTCGTTGGTGATGCCAATATCGAAACGCCGGAATTCAAGGCGTTTCTGGTCAACATCGAACCAACGACCGCACCGGTGGGATAGGAGGACTAGCGATGTTTCCACCTGTACCCAATCCCAGCACCGCGCCGGAGGCGCCCCGTTTCGGGGAGCAGGACCTGATCCGGCGGTCGGCGTCTCGCGTGACGCCGCCTGCACAATTGCAGGAACCGGTGGCCAAGCTCATTGATGTTTCCAAATGTATCGGCTGCAAGGCCTGTCAGGCGGCGTGCGCGGAATGGAACGACACGCGAGAAGAAGTCGGCATCAATGTCGGCGTCTACGACAATCCGCATGATCTGACGCCTGAAACCTTCACGCTCATGCGCTTTACCGAATGGGAAAACCCGGAGACCGACAATCTCGAATGGCTGATCCGCAAGGACGGATGCATGCACTGCGCAGATCCTGGCTGCCTGAAGGCTTGTCCTGCACCCGGCGCCATCGTGCAATATTCCAATGGCATCGTCGATTTCGTGCATGAAAACTGCATTGGCTGCGGCTATTGCATCAAGGGTTGCCCGTTCAATATTCCACGTATCTCGGAAGTCACCCCACGGGCGTATAAATGCACACTTTGTTCGGACCGCATCGCAGTCGGCCAGGGGCCAGCCTGCGCCAAGGCTTGCCCGACACAGGCCATCGTCTATGGCACCAAGGCAGAAATGACGCAGTGGGCGGAAGGCCGCATTACCGACCTGAAGTCGCGCGGCTTCGCCAATGCCGGTCTTTATGATCCGCCGGGGGTCGGCGGAACCCATGTCATGTATGTGCTGCAACATGCCGACCAGCCGGAAATCTATGCCGGCCTGCCGAGCAACCCGGTCATCAGCCCCATCGTCAATGCCTGGAAGGGGGTGACCAAATATACGGGATTGGCCCTGATGGGACTAGCCGTCGCGGCGGGCGCTATGCACTATCTCTTTATCGGCCCGAATAAAGTCACCGAGCAAGACGAAGAGCAGGCCGAGAAGCTCACGGGAGAACGCACTTCATGAGCAGCAACGACTATGATGTTGAAAAAGGCGACCGCGTTCATCCCGGCAAGCCGGTGAAGGTGGATCGCTATACGGCGGCGACCCGCGTGAACCACTGGATCACCGCGATCAGTCTCGTGCTGCTCGCGTTATCGGGCATGGCTTTGTTTCACCCCTCGCTCTTCTTTCTCACTGGCCTCTTCGGCGGCGGGCAGTTGACCCGGATCGTCCACCCATGGATCGGCGTCGTCCTCTTCTTCAGTTTCTTCTGCCTGTTCCTGCGCTTCTGGCGGGCGAATTTGTGGAAACGCGAGGATGGAACATGGCTGGCGCGCATCAGTGACGTTCTGGCGGGGCATGAGGAGAAACTGCCTGAAGTCGGCAAGTACAATGCGGGACAGAAATTTGTTTTCTGGTCAATGTCGCTGCTCATCATCGTACTGCTCATCTCCGGCATCATTGCCTGGGGTGAATATTTTGGGCGGTACACAACGATCGATCAGCAACGCTGGGCGATACTCATCCACTCGGTCGCCGCCGTGTTGGCAATCTGCGTGTGGATCACGCACGTCTATGCGGCGATCTGGATTCGTGGCACCATCAGCGCAATGACGCGCGGATCGGTGACTGGCGGCTGGGCATGGCGGCATCATCGCAAATGGCTGCGGGAACTGGTTGGAAAATCGGGCAAGGGAAAATCCGGGACGACCTCTGCCGGATAGAGCGGCCCGGACAACAGACACTGGCAATGGTCCACGTGACCCGGCGGGTTCGTGAGGGAGCGAAATGGCAAAAACGACTGTAGTGGCACCGGATCCGACGGCGATCGGCGATGTTTCTTCCCCTCCCTTTGCCCAACTGCCTGATCCGGTATCGCTGTTTTCCAATCGGGCGGCGCGCCTGCGGCTGCTGGCCCAAACCAGCCCGCTTAAACCCTATCTCAGCTTCATTGTTGGATTGACGGAGGCCCAGATCAAGGCGCAGGCCAGTCTGGCCGCACCGCCAAGCCCCGACGACGAGGCCGTGCATCGCGCGCAGGCGTTTGCCATGCCGCTGGTCGACCGTAGACAGGCAGCCGAAAGCGCTATGTTGAAAGAGATTTTTGACCATTTGTTTGACGCTGTGGAGCCGCTCGAAAAACCGGCCCCCGCGGCGCAAGCACTGGCGAATGTCGTGCGGGCCGGAGACGACGAGCGCTGCGCCATGACGAACGCTGTCTTTTCGGGCCTTCTGCCTGCCGACGCGATTGCCGAGCATATCTATACCTGGGCGGGTTTGCAGGTCCATCTTGCCCGCTTGGCATCGGCGCTCGACCTCGCATCCGTCAAGCCGGTCGCTGATGGCGTTTGCCCGGTTTGCGGCAGTCTGCCAGTTTCGACCATGGTGGTCGGCTGGCCCGGATCTCATGGAGCGCGCTTTTGCGCCTGCTCGCTTTGCGGCACGCTATGGCATTATGTGCGGATCAAATGCGTCCTGTGCGGCTCGACGAAGGGCATCGGCTATCAGGAGGTCGAGGGCGGCAACGGCGTTATCAAGGCGGAAACCTGTGACGAGTGCAAGGGTTGGGTAAAAATTCTCTACCAGCAGAAGGGACCGGGCGCCGATCCCGTGGCCGATGATGTGGCGAACCTTGGCCTCGACATGCTGATGCGCGAGGGGCCTTACCGGCGCGGCGGTTTTTCGCCGCTTCTTGCCGGGCTGTGAGGTGGCC
Organism: Phyllobacterium sp.; assembly: GCA_050726055.1. Lineage (GTDB taxonomy): Bacteria > Pseudomonadota > Alphaproteobacteria > Rhizobiales > Rhizobiaceae > Phyllobacterium. The sequence goes on from JBOHIW010000012.1 coordinate 91,937, forward strand.
ATGGATACGACAGCAAACCTTCGCGATATTCCTTCGGTCGATCAGATCATGCAATGCGCCATTGCCGCCGACGCCGTCCGGCGGTTTGGTCGCCCTTCCGTCGTGGAGGCCGTGCGTCTGGTTCTCGCCACGGTGCGCGAGGATGTGCGCAACGGCGGGGCAACGCCTGTCGGCGACGGTATCGCTGCAAGAGCGCAGGACGTTCTGGAAAATGCGAGCCGATCTTCACTTCGTCCGGTGTTCAACCTGACGGGAACGGTGCTGCACACCAATCTCGGCCGGGCGGTGCTGGCAGAGGCCGCGATCGAGGCGGCAACGCTCGCAATGCGCGATGCGGTCGCGCTGGAGTTCGATCTGGAGACCGGTAAGCGCGGTGAACGCGACGACCATGTTCGTATGCTGGTTTGCGAACTGACCGGCGCGGAAGACGCAACCATTGTCAACAACAATGCGGCTGCCGTGCTTCTGGTGCTGAACAGTCTTGCCGAAGGGCGGGAAGCCATTGTCTCGCGCGGCGAGTTGATCGAGATCGGTGGTGCTTTCCGGATGCCGGATATCATGGGTCGCGCGGGCGTGCGGCTCATCGAGGTTGGCACCACCAACCGGACACATCTGCGCGATTATGTCGATGCCATCGGCGACAAAACCGGCCTGATCCTCAAGGTTCATACATCGAACTACCGGATCGAGGGCTTCACCAAGGAGGTCAGGGCGCCGGAACTGGCAAAGGCCGCGCGGGAGAAAGCCATCCCGCTGATCAATGATCTGGGGTCAGGCACCTTGGCGGATTTGCGCCGTTTCGGTCTTGCCCACGAGCCGACCGTCCGCGAAGCGGTGGCGGAGGGAGCGGACATTGTCACCTTTTCCGGTGACAAGCTGCTGGGCGGTCCACAGGCCGGTTTCATCGTCGGTCGCAAAGAACTGATCGCGAAGATCAACAGTAATCCGATGAAGCGGGCATTGCGGGTCGACAAGATCCGGCTGGCCGCGCTTGAAGCAACCCTGAAACTTTATCGCGATCCGGATCGGTTGGCTGAACGACTGCCAACCGTGCGGCTGCTCACGCGCGGGGCGAACGCAATCAGGGCGCAATGCGAGCGGTTGCGTCCGCATGTCGAAACCTGCCTCAGCGGCGAATTTTCGGTTTCCGTAGTCAGTTGCAAGAGCCAGATCGGGTCCGGTGCCCTGCCGCTTTCCACCGTCGCCAGCGCTGGACTGGCAGTGCAGGCGATAGATGGCAGCGGCAGCGCAATTCTTGCGCTCGCCGACCGGCTTCGCCGTCTGCCAATGCCAGTCATCGGGCGTATCGAGCGGGGAATGCTGGTGTTCGATCTGCGCTGCCTTGACGATGAGGCCGGTTTCGCCGCCAATTTTTCACGGCTTGCCGCCATGTGAGGGAGCGGGATCATGGCACGGCTTCTTGACCTCTTTGCCCGAAAGTCGAATGCGGCGGCAGACGAACAGCCGATGCAGGCCGCGGTCGATGCCGCGAAAATGGGTGATTACCAGACGGCCCTTGCCCTATGGGAGCCTCTGGCGCGCACGGGCGACGCACGGGCGCAAAACAATATCGGCGCCTGTTTCGCCGGGGGCCTTGGTGTCGAGCGCGACGCCGGTCTTGCGAAGCGCTGGCTGACCCTTTCCGCGGAAGCGGGCTATCCGGCTGCACAGCGCAATCTCGCCTCGCTCTATTTCACGGGTGAAGGGCTGGAAACCGATCCTGTGGAAGCGGCACGGCTTTATCGCGCAGCCGCCGAACAGGGCGATCCGCCCGCGCAGGACATGCTGAGTTGGATGCTGGTCGAGGGCGAGGCAATCCCCGCAGATCCGGTCGAGGCGGAACGCTGGGCGCTTGCAGCTGCGGAAAACGGCATCGCGGCGTCGATGACACGGCTCGGCATGCTCTATCACAACGCACTCGGCGTTCCGCGCGATGCGGAGGAAGCCGTGCGCTGGTGGCGGCGCGGCGCGGAAGCGGGTGATGCAGACGGACAGGCCATGCTGGGCGCCGCCCTGCATATGGGCAGCGGCGTTCCGCGCGATCCGTTCATGGCCTATATATGGCTGTTGCGCGGGAAGGGCGGCGGCAGTGATCTGGCCGCACCGTTCATGACGGCCGCACGAGAAGCCCTCGATACGACGCAAAGGGCGCAGGCCGAGGCAGAAGCAGGGCATGATCTCACCTCTCCTGCCGACGTCACGACACTGGGTGCCGAACGCCCATGATTATCGGAACGGCAGGCCATATCGATCACGGCAAATCCTCACTCGTGCGAGCCCTGACCAATGTCGATACCGATCGGTTGAAGGAGGAGAAAGAGCGCGGCATCTCGATCGATCTCGGCTTCGCCTATCTTCCACGGCCCGATGGTGAGGTACTGGGTTTCGTCGATGTGCCCGGCCATGAGAAATTCATTCACACCATGCTGGCCGGCGCTTCGGGTATAGACTTCGTGATGCTGGTGGTGGCGGCGGATGATGGCGTGATGCCACAGACCCGCGAGCATCTGGCCATTGTCGACCTTCTCGGCATCAGGCATGGAATAGCGGTTATCACCAAGGCCGATCTTGTCGGAGGCGAACAGATCGCCCGTGTAGAAGTCGCGCTGCGCCACGAGCTTGGCATGACAGCGCTGGCCGACGTGCCGGTTCACGCCGTATCGACCCGGACTGGCGATGGCATCGGCGATTTGCAGGCCATGCTTGACAAGGTCGCACGTGCCTTTCAGCGGCGGCGCGCCACCGGTCGCTTTCGTCTCGCCGTCGACCGCTGCTTCACCATTGCGGGCACTGGGACGGTGGTAACCGGAACCGTGTTATCGGGAAAGGTGGCCATCGGCGATCATCTGACTGTAAGCCCAATCGGCAAGTCTGCTCGAGTCCGTTCGCTCCACGCCCAGAACAGAAAGAGCGAAACCGGACAGGCTGGCGACCGCTGCGCGCTCAATCTGGCTGGCGATGGCATCTCCAGGTCGGCAATCGAGCGCGGCGATATGGTGCTTTCTCCCGATCTGCACGCACCGACAAACCGGATCGACGCGACGCTATACGTGCTCCCAGATGAGCGCAAACCCTTGCATCAATGGTTTCCGGTCAGGCTGCATCATGCCTCAACGGAAATCGGCGCGCGCATCGTGTTGCTTGGCGATGACGAGCCGCAACCGGGAACCTCGACGCGGGTGCAACTCGTGCTCAACCGCCCGATTGCCGCTACGGCGGGCGATCGCTACGTCATCCGTGACACCTCGGCACAACGCACTATCGGCGGCGGACGCTTTCTCGATCTGCGTGCACCCGCCCGCAAGCGCCGCAGCCCGCAGCGGCAAGCCTGGCTCGATGCGTGTGAAATCGATGATCCAGTGAAGGCCGTGCTAGCCTTGCTTGCCGTGCCGCCCTACTTTCTTGACCTGACCGCCTTCGCCCGTGACAGGGCGCTTGCAGCAGATGTCGCGCCGTTCACCGATGCCCTGGACATATTGATCTTGCCGCTGGGGCAGCCGTTGCTGGCTATGTTGCCGGAACACTGGCGGGCTTTTCACCACGCGCTTCTTGGGCGGCTTGCCCGGTTTCATGACGAAAATCCCGATCTGGTAGGAATGGGTGTCGAGCGGCTTCGTCTGTTACTGGAGCCCCGCTTGCCGGTTCCAGCCTTCCGGGTGGCCCTGCAGAAACTCATAAGCGAGGGGACTGTCGCGCTTGATGGCGCGTGGGTGCGGCTTTCCGGCCATGAAGTGACGATGAGCGATGCCGATAACAGGCTCTGGCTGGCGGTGCAGCCACTTATCGGTGGTTCCGCCCGCTTCCAGCCGCCCCGCGTGCGCGATATCGCCAGCCTTCTGGGCGAGCGTGAGGACCATATCCGCCACCTTCTCAAGCTCGCAAGCCGCATGGGCCGGGTTCACGAAGTCGCGCATGACCATTTCTTTCTGCGCGATACGATCGCGGAAATCGTTGCCGTTCTTGGCGAGTTGGACGCCTCGTTTGCAAGCGGCTGGTTCACGGCTGCCCGCTTTCGCGACCGTGTTGAAAACGGCCGCAAGGTGGCCATCCAGATACTCGAATTTCTCGACCGCAACAGCGTCACAGTCCGCCGCGGCGACCTGCGCCGGCTCAATCGCGGGCGGATGGACTTGTTCGGCGATCTGACGCACAGTATCGTCGGCAGATAGCCCAAGGAGGAGAAACGTTCCTGGTGGGGCGTCCGGACTTCAAATCCGGGAGGGGCCGAAAGACGGTCTTTGGTGGGTTCGACTCCCATTCTCTTCCGCCATTTTTATTGAGAGTGATATAATTTTTGTCGTTTGTATCCTGTGTCATAGCTCAAAAATTCTTCGTCAGCGATCACCCAACGATTTGCACCGGCAACACGCTATGCTGGCTGTCTTGCAAAGGTGCTTCACTGCTGCCGGAATTCAGTTCATCAACGACTCACGTGGCGAAGGCGTCGTCCGCCTCCGCGATCGACCAGGCTAAAAAAGGGAAATCTCAATGGAACTGTTGGTCACGGGCATAAAATTTACTGCGATCGTTGTGCTTGGCCTTCTGCCGATCATGAACCCGCTCACGACGATCCCGTTATTCATGTCATTGACCAAACGAATGTCGGCCGCGAACAAGCAAGCGCAAGTCAAGCGGGCCTGCACTTACGCATTCTGTATCCTTGTTGCGTTTCTGCTGCTTGGTAACGGAATTATAAAGCTGTTTGGCATTTCCATGCCCGGGATACGGGTTGCTGGCGGTATCATCATTCTTATACTTGCATTGCGAATGATCTTCATGGGTGAGGACACTGCATCAACAGTCGATGCCGAGCCGTCTGAAATCAAGCAAGCAAATCTGGATTTTTCGTTTTCACCCCTTGCAATGCCAAGCTTGGCAGGTCCGGGATCAATAGCAGTGGTCATGAGCTACGGGTCGCAGATTCCCGATAATCGCCTGGTGTTGGGACATCTCGTCGTTATCATAGGAATTGCTATCACCATTTCCTGCGCCTACCTCGCGCTGTCATCGGCAACGGTTATCGAAAAATATCTTGGCGAGCACGGCTTGCAAGCTGTCACCAAGATCATGGGTTTCCTGCTAACCTGTGTTGCGGTGCAATTCATTGCGTCAGGTATTCATGACTTTTTTGTCGAGTTTTCGACGATCTGACAGGGCAAGCCTGCAAGTTGGTTACTGGGCGATACCAAGCCCAGACTATCCGGCGCGACACTAAGCCCGCAATAAGCTGCGCATCCCGCCCGAACCCGTCCTTGAGCACGCAGGCATGGAGCGATGCGGTTGCGGCAGCGATGAGATTGATGACTCCCCCTTCCCCGAAGCTGTCATCGACGTTAAGGTTAGCCGCCCTTCGCAAGATGGAGAATGGAGAACAACGCAGAATTTCTAGTTTCAAAATGGGAGGAACACGCAATGGCGATTGCCAAGAATACGATTTGTATCTGGTACGATAAGGAAGCTGAGGCCGCCGCCCGCTTCTATGCCGAGATCTTTCCCGACAGCGCGGTGAGTGCTGTCCACCGTGCCCCCAGTGACTATCCGTCCGGCAAGACGGGCGACGTATTGACGGTCGAATTCACCGTTGCTGGCATCCCCTGCCTCGGTCTCAACGGCGGTCCTTTATTCAAGCATAACGAAGCCTTCTCGTTCCAGATCGCCACAGACGATCAGGAGGAGACCGACCGATACTGGAATGCCATCGTCGGCAATGGCGGGCAAGAGAGCGCCTGCGGCTGGTGCAAGGACAAATGGGGAGTTTCCTGGCAGATCACGCCGCGTGTGCTGATGGAAGCGATGGCGGTCGGCGGTGATGAAGCAAAGCGTGCGTTCGATGTCATGATGGATATGAAGAAGATCGACGTTGCTGCGATCGAGGCTGCGCGGCGCGGTTGATGCTCGACTGCGTCTTGTGGCCAATTGCTGCCTAGATGTCCGCTCGCCACCCCAAGCGATCAGCATTGCATTTGCCGCCTATTCGGCAAATCGCTAAATAATGCGTTGCCTTTTTGGCTCCCGTCGCCGCATCATCATCGAAATCCGGACGCCTCTTGTCTATGAGCCTTATGTATACCGAATAACAATAAAGTAACTTTTCCAACATAATTTTCGTCGCGAGGTTTTTTGTGCAGTGACGCTGAATTAAAATATTTAAGAACATGGATAATACATAGGTTTATCGATTTAAGTTTAATGCTTGCGGAGGCTCGGACATGAGGGAGAATAAACTCCAAAATCTTCTCCAAGAGAAGATAGCTACACATAGTCCCATGCGCCGCCAGCTTCTTAAATCGGGGCTTCTTGCGGGCATCGCCGCCCCATTTATTTCAGTTTGCAATTGCGGGGTCAGTCGTGCTTTCGCGGCGGAGGAAAGCCCGGCAAGCATAACGACGCTCAAGCGTTCGATCGCTCCCGGTGACCCGCTTGTCAAGGGAAAGCCTTATCGGGCGCTGGCCTCGGATAGTGGTTGGCCAATTCTGGTTCGTGAGGAGCTTTGTGCGGCACGCAGCGGGAGAGAGAGCCGACGGCGCGCGCTTGCCTCGTTCGCACATATAACGGATCTCCATATCATTGATGCTGCGTCTCCTTCGCATTTGACGTTTATGAGGCAGTATAAAGGGACGGCAGCGGGAGCGCCGTTGTCAAACGCCGCCCGCGCGCAAGATACGCTTACGGTTCACGTGCTGGACGCCATGGTGCGCAGGATCAACGCTGTCGCCAAAGGGCCGATCTCGGGGCGGCCATTTGATTTCGCTATTTCAACGGGTGACAACGCGGACACGCGCGGCTTCCATGAGCTTCAATCCGTCATTTCCGTATTGAACGGCGAAGCTGCAAGTTTCAATGCTGCGGGTGGGCTTTATCAGGGACTTCAGGACAGTGCGCCGGGATCTGGCGTTTCTTATGATGCATTCTGGCACCCGGAGCCGGTTGGCGGCGGCCAAGACGAGGATTCATGGAAACGGCTCTACGGCTATCCGTCCGTCGATGGCTTTATCGAAGCCGTGAGCAAGTCCGTCACATCGCAAGGTCTTGCCTTCCCCTGGTACACCGCATTCGGCAATCACGATCAGATGGATCTCGGGGTTATGCCCGTTGGAGGAGGCTTGAGTAACTTCATGGAGATCCTCGCGACCGGTAATAAAATGCCGACGTCTTTGCCATCTGGCATGACGCCGGATGATTTCATAGGGGCGCTGCTCAAGGCGAGCGACGAAGCGTCAATGAATGCCATTCTAGCCGAAATGCCAACGCGCGACATACGCGCCTCCGCTGGTCGGCGAACCTTTACGAAGCAAGAATTCATTCGCATGCACTTGGAACAAAAAGGCCCGATCGGACCTGAAGGGCATGGTTTCACGCAGGAAAACCTGCGGCAAAAGACCGCGTATTATCGCTTTGATATGGCCGACGGTCTGGTTGGCCTGATGCTGGACACGACAAATCCAAATGGAGGGCCGGATGGCTCGCTTGACGCGGATCATGTGGCCTGGCTGACAAAAGAATTGGAAAGTCTCCACGCGCGCCACTATGCCGAAGACGGTTCCATCGTTACAACCGGAAACAAGGACAATCTTGTCGTTCTTTTCTCGCATCACAATTCGAGAACCCTCGATAATCTGACGCGCGCGCCCGGGGAGAACCAAAGCGATCGCATTGGGTCGGACAAAATTCTTGCCCTGTTTGCGCGCTTTCCCAATATCGTTCTTTGGGTCAACGGGCACACACATTGCAATCGTATCTGGTTCCATCCCGATCCCAACGACGCCGGCGGCGGTATCTGGGAAGTCAACACGGCAGCTCACATCGATTATCCCCAACAGGCCCGGACGATCGAGATCGTGGACAATAACGATGGCACCCTGTCCGTTTTCACGGTTGTCATTGATCATTCGGACCCGGAAGTCATCCGGCGCGTCGGCATTCAGGATCAAGCCTCGCTTGCCGCCCTCAGCCTCGAACTGGCCCTGAACGATCCCGATCTGGACAGGCCGTACAGATTGGGCTTGCCTGAAGACCTCAATGTCGAACTCATCCTGAAGAACCCCTTGTCTTGATTTTGATGGGATTGCCCGCCATCGAATGATTTGAGACAAAGGCCTGGGGTGCCGAAAAATTTGCGACAGATCCCGTCACGCATGGCATAAGGGCGCCGCAACTTTTCGGGCCTTATCCACACATGATTCGTATTGAAAATATTAGCAAGCAGAACAGCCATCGAATCCTCTTCATCGAGGCGTCCGCGGCGCTCAACAAGGGCGAGAAGATCGGTCTTGTCGGTCCCAACGGTGCCGGAAAGACGACGCTCTTCCGGATGATCACGCAGGAGGAACATCCCGACGAAGGGCAAGTGTCTGTGGAGAAAGGCGTCACCATCGGCTACTTCAATCAGGATGTAGGCGAGATGGCGGGCCAAAGCGCGGTTGCCGAGGTGATGGATGGCGCAGGGCCGGTGAGCGTCGTTGCCGCCGAAATGCGGGAGCTTGAGGCGGCCATGGTCGATCCGGACCGGATGGACGAGATGGACGCTATCATCGAGCGCTACGGCGAAGTGCAGGCGCGCTATGAGGAGCTTGACGGCTATGCGCTGGAAGGCCGCGCGCGTGAGGTGCTGTCGGGTCTCAGCTTCAGTCAGGAGATGATGGATGGCGACGTGGGCAAGCTGTCGGGCGGCTGGAAAATGCGCGTGGCGCTTGCCCGCATTCTCCTCATGCGTCCCGATGCCATGCTTCTCGACGAGCCTAGCAACCACCTTGATCTGGAAAGTCTCATCTGGCTGGAGGAATTTCTGAAAGGCTATGAGGGCGCGCTATTGATGACCTCGCACGACCGCGAGTTCATGAACCGCATCGTCACCAAGGTGATCGAGATCGACGGTGGGGGGCTTACGACCTATTCAGGCGACTATGAATTCTACGAGCAGCAGCGGGCGCAGAACGAGAAGCAGCAGCAGGCCCAGTTCGAGCGGCAGCAGGCGATGCTGGCCAAGGAAATCAAGTTCATCGAGCGTTTCAAGGCGCGCGCCTCGCACGCCGCCCAGGTGCAGAGCCGCGTGAAGAAGTTGGAGAAGATCGACCGGGTGGAGCCACCAAAGCGCCGCCAAACGGTTGCCTTCGAATTCCAGCCCGCGCCACGTTCGGGCGAGGACGTGATCAACCTGAAAAATGTCCACAAGAGCTATGGCGGCCGGAGCATCTACGAGGGGCTGGACTTCATGGTGCGGCGCAAGGAGCGCTGGTGTGTCATGGGTATCAACGGTGCTGGCAAGTCGACGCTTCTGAAGCTGGTGACGGGCTCCACAGAGCCGGATGCGGGCAGCATCACGCTCGGCGCCAGCGTGAAGATGGGCTATTTCGCGCAGCATGCGATGGATCTTCTGGACGGTGAGCGTACCGTGTTCCAGTCACTGGAAGATCAGTTTCCTCAGGCGGGACAGGGCTCGTTGCGCGCACTGGCGGGGTGTTTTGGATTCTCCGGGGACGACGTGGAAAAGAAATGCCGGGTGCTGTCGGGTGGTGAGAAGGCGCGGCTGGTGATGGCGATGATGCTCTTCGACCCGCCGAACCTTCTTGTGCTCGACGAGCCCACGAACCATCTGGATCTCGATACCAAGGAAATGCTCGTCAAGGCCCTGTCAGGATATGAGGGCACGATGCTGTTCGTCTCGCATGATAGGCACTTCCTGGGCGCCTTGTCCAATCGGGTGCTGGAACTGACGCCCGAGGGCATTCACGAATATGGCGGCGGTTACACGGAATATGTGGCGCGTACCGGCCATGAGGCTCCAGGTCTGCGAAGCTGAACGCAGGCTCTGGTATTCAGTTGCCACTGGAAGCTTTCTCATGGCCCGGTGGCAACTTCCATTCGCGCGACAGTTCTCAGGCCTTTCAGGCTATCCGTGATGATCTTTGGCGCGCCTTGCACATAGATCACATAGGCTGAATAGGAGAACTCTGGCGCATGACGAACGCGCCTGAGCCGCCCGTCCGCAAGCATCGGCTGGACGATGCCCTGGCGGAAATAACCGCTTCCGCCGACAGACAGAAGATGCCCAAGGGCAAGGGGCCCGAGGGATATGGACGTGGCCGGATTGGACAATTCGGGAAATGCGGCCTGGTGATTGGCGGCGTAGGAGGGGCCCCAATCGACATAGATATAGGATTCGCCGTTCATATGGCCGTCGGCGGCGGTGGTGACCATGATGAGCTTTTCTTCCGCCAGAAGTTCGGCAACCAGGCCAGCCTTTTGCTGCGGATGGTACAGCACCGCGAGGTCCAGAGAGCCATCCTCTACCTGCGCGAGAAGGTCAGATGCCTTGTCGATACTGGTTCGCAATGCAATATCCGGGCATTCGCGGTGCATCCATGAAAGCCAGTCCGCGAGAAGAGGATTCCACACGCTCAATTCTGCGCCGATACTGATGCCTTCCCTTCGGCCAGCCGGAAGCGCCACCTGCTGCCGCGCCCTCTCCCACACTTGAATGAGCGTGGCGGCATGCCGAACCAGGCGCTCTCCGGCCGGGGTTAGCCGGGCGCCTGCCTTGTTGCGCACGAAAAGCTGACGGCCAAGCTGCTTTTCAAGAGAACGGATCCGGGCACTCACCGCAGTCTGTGTCAGGTGCATGCTTTCAGCGGTCGCGATGAAGCTGCCGGTTGAGACCACTTCGAGAAATGTGCGAGCCAGAACGATATCCATGGAAAATTCATATCAACTATATTGCGTTTATTTGAAATAAGAATGCGTTTGTCGTGCATCCGGGTCAATGCCAAAATGAAATGGCCGACTGAGGTCAAAACTTCCGCCGAATGGAATGTCTTGCCGGAAACAGAAAACGATTATGAACAGCCCTCGATCTCCCCAAACCATCGCAGCCACAAATGGCATCGGCGAGGATGGCGCTTTTGGCGCTGTCACTCCGCCGCTCTACCTGTCGAGTACCTACACATTTGAAGGGTTTGAACAGCCCCGTCTCCATGAATATTCCCGGACAAGGAACCCCACGCGCGACCAGCTTGCCGACACGATAACCAAATTGGAGAAGGGAGCCGACGCCGTCATCACCTCATCCGGCATGGCTGCGGTCGATCTGGTTTTATCCGTGCTTGGTCCCGACGATCTGCTGATCGCACCGCATGATTGCTATGGTGGCACTTACCGGCTGATCTCCATGCGCGCCGCCAAACGCCAGTTTCGGGCGCTCTTTGTCGATCAGAACGACCCGCAGGCAATGGCGGTGGCATTCGCTCAGCAGCCGAAGCTGGTCCTGATCGAAACACCGAGCAATCCGCTCATGCGAGTGGTGGATATCCGCTGGATAGCGGCACAAGCGACAGCGGTTGGGGCCAAGACCGCCGTAGACAACACATTTCTTTCGCCAGCGCTACAGCAGCCAATCGCGCTTGGCGCGGATTTCGTGATCCATTCGACAACCAAATATCTCAACGGCCATTCGGATGTCGTCGGTGGCACGGTCGTCAGCGCAAACAAGGATGATGGCGAGTATTTCCGGAACTGGGCGAACATAACCGGCGTTACGGCGTCGCCCTTCGATTGCTACCAGACCCTTCGCGGGTTGAGAACGCTTTTCCCCCGCGTGGAACGCCAGCAACAAAATGCCGAGGCTGTTGCCGTATTCTTGAGCCAGCAGCCGCAAGTGACTGCCGTGCACTATCCGGGTCTTGCATCGCATCCGGGCCATGACATTGCGCGTTCGCAGCAGAGCGGTTTCGGAGCCATGCTGAGCTTTGAGATCGCCGGTGGCCGTGACGCAGTCAAGCGCTTCGTGGAGAGCGTAAAGGTTTTCACGCTGGCCGAGTCTCTGGGCGGCGTCGAAAGCCTTGTTGCCCATCCGGCGACCATGACCCATGCCGGAATGGGCGAAGAGGCGCGCAAGGCGGCAGGCATCAGCGATGCGCTGTTGCGGCTTTCGGTTGGGCTGGAGAGTGATATGGATCTTATCGACGATCTGGCGCAGGCTCTTGGCAATATGGACGTGGAGGCCGGGCCCGCCCAGCGTACTGGATTGGCCACAGCATAGCGGGTCGATCATGGACGTGACGAAACTGCTGGCGAATGCCATTTTACAATCGAATGCCGACGCAATCATCGCAACGGATCGTGACGGCCTGATTTGCTACTGGAACAAGGGAGCCGAGCGTATTTTTGGCTTCACTGCCGCGGAAGCCCATGCGCAGTCACTCGACCTGATCATTCCGGAGCGGTTCAGAAAACGACATTGGGATGGATATTTTCAAGTCGTCGCGAAGGGAGAAAGCCGCTATGGCGAGGGCGACGTTCTTGCCGTACCCGGCGTGACCAAAGCCGGTGATTCTATTTCGCTTGAGTTCACCATCACGTTGCTTCGCAATCCTGATGGCAAGGTGATCGGCATGGCGTCGATATTGCGCGATGTGACGGCTCGCTTCGAGGAAATGCGGGCCATGAAAAAGGCCTTGAGCCAAAGGGGTTAAGATCTGGAGGGGTGTCGCATGACGAAGAAGGATCGAGAGGAGGAGTTTGGTGAATACGCTTCACCGCCTTGTTTCATGCACGAACTCAGCGACGAGTATCGGGAAGTCAAGTCGACAGATCGCAAGCAATGGGACGATGTCCGGCGCTGGCGCAAAGCCGAGCGGGAGCGTCTGATCAGTGCGCGAATGGCGATTGACGTGGACCGGCGCAAGCTTGCCGCCAAACGCATCGCTGAATTTCTGGACACGCTTTTTCCCGATCTCGCGAATAGCATCGTCAGCTTCTATTGGCCCTTCCGGGGAGAGCCGGACTTGCGTGAATGGATTGCCGCCAAGGCGCAGCGCAACATACGGTGCGCCCTACCGGTCGTCACGGACAAGAACGCGCCGCTCACCTTTCGCAGTTGGCAGCCGGGCGAACCCCTGACACGCGGCGTCTGGAACATACCGGTTCCCGAACGAGGCGCCGAGGTGCAGCCTGATCTCATCCTGGCCCCCGTCGTGGGCTTTGATCTTCAGCGTTATCGGCTTGGTTATGGTGGCGGCTTTTTCGACCGGACGCTGGCCGCGGCCCGAAACAGCCCCAAAGCTATCGGCATTGGCTACCGCCAGTCAGCGATCCCGACGATCTATCCGCAGCCGCACGATCTCGCCATGGAAATCATCGTCACAGACGAAGGCTTCCTGTAGTGAAGCGCTGATGCATGGAAACAATGGCTTGACGAAAGCGCGGCATTATCCGCTCGCTTTGATCAAGAGCCAGCATTTCGACCGTTTCACCATCCTGCGTTGTGTGCGATGGTCTTGCTTGCGATCCTGGTCCTTGTGATGTGAAAGCTGCGCGCTCCGTCGCAAGGTGCAAACCCCAAGCCTCTCAGGGTATTCCATGTCTTTTCGTCTGGTCCGCTCATTGTGCCTTCTCTGCGCCTTGGTCGGTGGAGCGAGCCACCACGCAGCAGCGCAGGATAATACCTACGCCGGAAGACCTGGCCTGGCAGGGCCTGAAGAAACGCCTGCCGAGAATGCAAGCTGTGACAGTCTTGCAGCAACGCTCGGTGGATTCGAGGTGCCTGCGGGCGATCGCATAGATTTGTGGGCTTCGGGGCCTCTTACCCTTATTCATACTGACGAGGTGCTTTGGTATATTGCCATTTGTTCTGCGCCGGGAATTCGGGTGATGTGCGTCACCTACTCGGACAACGACATGAAGGTGGGCGAACGTATTCTTGTTCGCGGAGCGATGCAGATCCAGGATGAGACGCATATCGTTCTGGATCCGTGCCTCGCTTCGCGTGATTGATGTCTTTCGCTCCGGCACATCTGGTTGCAAGGACAAACCGGTTTAGTCAGAATGGCGGTCCCACTGCATAAATGCCTATAATTTAATCATCATATAGTAATGTGATTTATATAGGCAATCGTCTTGAAAGTCTGCCGATAACAGGGCATGAATGGCTCCATGATGCAGCCCGGCCTTACCATCCTCGTAATCGATGAGAATGCTATTCGCGCCTCGATCATCGAGGCGGGATTGCTGGATGCCGGATATGAAAAAGTCGTTATTATTCATGACGTGTCCGGCATTGCGCGCCGTATTTCCGAGATCAACCCCGACGTCATCATGATTGATCTGGGGAACCCGAACCGGGACATGCTCGAAAACATGTTCCAGCTTTCCCGCGCCGTGAAGCGCCCGGTGGCGATGTTCGTGGATCGTTCGGATCGGGCCTCCATCGAAGCTGCGGTGGATGCCGGCGTTTCGGCTTATGTGGTGGATGGCCTCAAAAGGGAACGGGTCAAATCCATCCTCGACATGGCCGTGAGCCGTTTCAATGCCTTCGCGCGACTTGCAAGTGAACTGGAAGACGCCAGAAGCGAACTTGCGAGCCGCAAGGTGATCGAAAGGGCCAAGGGGATTCTCATGAGGTCGAAGGGGATCAACGAAGAAGCAGCCTATGCCCTCCTGCGCAAGGCAGCGATGAACCAGAACCGCCGTATCGCCGATATCGCCCAGAGCCTTACAACGACAGCCGGTCTTTTGGGGGACGATTGAACATGAGTGCAAGCCGCGTTGCCGCCGATTTCCTTCCGCTGCTCGACAGTGCGCTTCTTGTCGTTGCGCGCGAGAAGGGCTTTGCTTCTGCGGAAGGGCTCGATCTCGTGCAGGTGCGGGAAACCTCATGGGCCAATATCCGCGACCGCCTCGCTGTCCGCCATTTAGAGGCGGCACACATGCTGGCGCCAATGCCGATTGCCTGCAATCTCGGCCTGACGCCGCTTGCCGCGCCAACATGGGCACCCATGGCCATGGGCCTCGGAGGCAATGGTCACGGTATCGAACACGCTCTGGCAGGCGATGCATGTCAATGGGGCATCAGGCAATCTTGACCCCAAGGAAACAGGAGCAGCCCTGCGGGCAGTCATCCTCGACCGTCGCACCCGGGTTTGCCTGCCTTGCGTTTCGCTGTCGTCCACCCGTATTCCGGGCACAATTATGAACTGCGCTACTGGCTTGCCGCCTGTCGCATTCATCCGGACAGGGATTTGGAGATTGTCATCGTGCTGCCGTCCCTCATGCCCGACGCCCTCGCATCCTGTTCGACCCTGACGAACTCGACGCTTACATCGCGCGGCAAACTCTTCCCGGTATGCCGGAATAATTTGCACACATATTGCCCGCTGCCGAAAAAACAGCCGATAGCCTGACGATGGATCGATAGCTTCATTCTCCGACAAGCCATTGTTTTCATTCTTACAAAATCCATAAATAAAACTGGCACGGTTTGTGCTCTCCATAATTGCGAGCCCGAAGAGGGCAAGGAAATAACGGCGTCCAATGGCGGGCGTCACAGGCAAAGCTGCCGATCAGGTACTGCAATCCCTTCAACGGGGTGTGGTGTCCTGACCGGCAGCTTTTTTTATTTTGGACGATCAGCCATCAGGCCCGTTACCGCCTGATCAAGGAGGGTAGAATGACCGTATCGCACCCCGCTACTCCGCCTGCCGTCAGCACTCCGGCCCAGGCGCTCGCCATGTCCACCATCGCGTTCACGGTCTGCTTTGCGGTCTGGACGATTTTCTCGATTATCGGCGTGCGCATCCAAGGTGAGCTTGGCCTCTCGGACACACAGTTGGGCCTTCTGGTCGGGACACCTATTCTTTCAGGCTCCATAGCGCGCGTGTTTCTGGGCGTATGGACGGATCGCTTCGGTGGCAGGCTCGTCTATAGCGTCACCATGCTGGCTTCGGCAGTGGCCACCCTGCTTCTGGCGTTTGCCCATACCTGGCCGCAAATGCTCATCGCCGCCCTTGGCGTCGGGCTTGCGGGCGGATCGTTTGCAGTCGGGGTCGCCTATGTCTCGCGCTTTTATCCCGCCGGAAAGCAGGGTACCGCGCTCGGCATTTTCGGCGTTGGCAATGTTGGCGCAGCGGTCACAAAATTCTGTGCTCCCTTCGTCCTGCTGGCATGGGGATGGCAATCCGTCGCCCTGCTCTGGGCCGCCGCTCTTGCGATTATGGCCGTGATTTTCTGGTTCGCCACCACGGATGACCCCGTCATGATCGTCCGCCGCAACGGACAGGCCCCTGCCGGCAAGAGCTTCCGGGATGAATTCGCCCTGCTGAAGAACCTGCAGGTCTGGCGTTTTGCATTCTATTATTTCTTCGTCTTTGGCGCATTCGTCGCGTTGGCGCTCTGGCTGCCGCGCTACCTGATCGGCGTCTATGGCTTCGATATTGCGACCGCAGGCATGATCGGCGCGGCCTATTCCATTCCGGCTTCAATCTTCCGCGCTTATGGCGGCGTGCTCTCCGACCGCTTCGGCGCACGAACGGTTCTCTACTGGACGTTCGGCGTTTCCGCCGTCGCCACGCTCATTCTTTCGTTGCCTGCCGCCGATTACGTTGTTCGCGGCATCAACGGCCCGATGACCTTCCACTTGGAGGTAAGCCCCATACTGTTCATCGTCACGGCCTTTGTGCTGGGCTTCTTCATGAGCCTCGGCAAGGCTGCCGTCTACAAGCATATCCCGGTCTACTACCCCGAAAGCGTCGGTGCAGTGGGCGGCCTTGTCGGCATGATCGGCGGTTTTGGCGGTTTCATCCTGCCGATAGCGTTCGGCTTCCTCACCGATCGCACCCATCTGTGGTCGAGCTGTTTCATGCTGCTCTTCGTCCTTGTGATCGCATCATTGGCATGGATGCACCTGTCCATCGCCCGCATGGAGCGCACGCGCTCGACCACGCTGCGACACGTCTAAAAGAAGGAGAATTTCAATGACAGAGAAACTCGTGGTCGTTGGTGCGGGCATGGCATCCGGAAGGATGCTGGAGCACCTTTTCGACACCGCGCCCGGAACATTCGACGTGACCCTGTTCGGCGCTGAACCGCGCGGCAACTACAATCGCATCATGCTTTCGCCGGTGCTTGCGGGCGAGAAGCAATTCGACGACATCGTTACCCACGATGCTGCGTGGTACGACACCCATGGCGTCAATTGCCGGTTTGGCGAAACCGTCATCCGCATCGACCGCCAGAACAGGCGTGTGTTCACCGCCAGGGGCGAGACGTCTTACGACAAGCTGGTGATCGCCACCGGTTCGGCCCCTTTCATCATTCCCATAGCGGGCAAGGAACTGCCCGGCGTGATGGCCTTTCGTGATCTGGACGATGTCAACGCCATGACTGCGGCGGCCTCCAGGCCCAATGCCAGGGCCGTGGTGATCGGCGGCGGGCTTCTGGGGCTGGAAGCCGCGGCCGCATTGCGCGGGCGCGGCATGGAGGTGGTGGTGCTGCATCTCATGGGGCACCTCATGGAACGCCAGCTCGATCCTGCTGCCGGTTATCTCCTGCAAAGGGAGTTGGAAGGCCGTGGCATCAGGATTCACACCAAGGCGCATACCAAAGCCATTCTTGGCAATGATCGCGTCGAGGCGGTTCTGCTTGAAGACGGGACGCTCTATCCCGCCGATATCGTCGTGATGGCGGTCGGCATTCGCCCTGAGGTGCGCATTGCCACCGATGCAGGTCTTCATGTCGAACGCGGCATCGTCGTGACGGACCAGATGATGACGTCCGACCCCGATATTCTCGCCGTCGGCGAATGCGTGGAGCACGAGCGGATCTGCTATGGGCTTGTCGCGCCCCTCTATGACATGGCGAAGGTAGCAGCCAGGACGCTCGTCAAGAAGGATGCCGCCTTCCGCCCGGTCGAGACCGCGACACAGCTCAAGGTTACCGGCGTAAGTCTCTATTCTGCTGGCGATTTTGCCGATGCGCCCGACCGCGAGGAAATCGTACTTCGCGACGCCGTGGCTGGCGTCTACAAGCGGCTGGTGCTCAAGGAAAACCGCATCCTCGGCGCTGTTCTTTACGGAGAGACGGGCGATGGCGCCTGGTTCTTCGACATGCTTCGCAAGGGGACGGATATTTCGCCCATGCGCGACACGCTTATCTTCGGCCAGGCCTATCAGGGAGGAACCCCGCTGGACCCTATGGCGGCCGTTGCAGCCTTACCGGATGACGCAGAAATCTGCGGCTGCAACGGCGTTTGTAAAAGCACCATCGTTTCGGCGATCACGAGCAAAGGTCTGAGCAGCCTCGACGATGTGCGTGCCCATACCAAAGCTTCGGCTTCCTGCGGCTCCTGCACGGGGCTGGTCGAACAGGTGATGAAGCTCACGCTTGGTGATGGCTATAATCCGGCCGCCGTTCAGCCCGCATGCGGCTGCACCGATCTCGGCCATGACGACGTGCGCAGGCTTATCAAGGCCAAGCAGCTCAAGACCATTCCCGCCGTTATGCAAGAACTGGGATGGAAGACCTCCTGCGGTTGCGCCAAATGCCGCCCGGCACTCAACTACTACCTCGTCTGCGACTGGCCGGACGAATATGCCGACGATTACCAGTCCCGTTTCATCAATGAGCGCGTCCACGCCAACATCCAGAAGGACGGCACCTATTCGGTCGTGCCGCGCATGTGGGGCGGCGTGACCAGCGCGGCGGAACTGCGCGCCATTGCCGATGTGGTGGACCGGTTCGACATCCCCACGGTCAAGGTTACCGGCGGTCAGCGCATCGACATGCTGGGCATCAGGAAGGACGATCTTCCCGCCGTATGGGCAGAACTCGGCAAGGCCGGATTTATCTCGGGCCAGGCCTATGCCAAGGGCTTGCGAACCGTGAAAACCTGCGTCGGATCGGACTGGTGCCGTTTTGGCACGCAGGATTCCACCGGGCTTGGCATCCGCATCGAGAAATTCATGTGGGGCTCGTGGACACCCGCCAAGCTGAAGATGGCCGTTTCGGGCTGCCCGAGAAATTGTGCCGAGGCGACGTGCAAGGATGTCGGCGTGATCTGCGTCGATTCCGGTTTTGAGATCCATTTCGCAGGCGCTGCCGGTCTCGACATCAAGGGCACGGAAGTGCTGGGCATGGTCAAGACGGAGGATGAGACGCTGGAGGTGATCGCGGCACTCGTTCAGATGTATCGCGAACAGGGGCGCTATCTTGAGCGTATTTACAAATGGGCCGGGCGCGTCGGCTACGGCGAAGTCCGCCGCCAGATACTGGAGGACAAGGAAAAGCGCCGCGCCTATTTCGACCGTTTCGTCTTCTCTCAGAAATTTGCCCAGATCGATCCATGGTCGGAGCGCGTGTCCGGCAAGGACAAGCACGAGTTCAAGCCCATGGCCACAGTCGGTTTCAAGGAGGCAGCAGAATGACCGCCACGAACTGGATCACCGTTGGAACGATCAACGATATTCCGCTGCGCGGCGCGCGATGCGTCAAGCACGGCTCCATGACCATCGCCATTTTTCGCACGGCCGATCATCGCGTCTTCGCGCTCGAAGACAAATGCCCCCATCGCAACGGCCCGTTGAGCCAGGGCATCGTGCATGATGGCTGCGTGACCTGTCCCCTGCACAACTGGGTAATCTCATTGGAAACGGGTGAAGCGCAAGGGGCCGATAGCGGTTCCACGCTCTCCTTCCCGGTTAAATTGGATGGTGAGCGTGTTTTGCTGGGATTGGCGGACAAGCTGCTGGAAGCCGTCGCATGAAGCACCTTCACGCAACCGTTATGCAGAAGGAGGTCCGGCATGGCTGACGCCGTCAACACCACCTGCCCCTATTGCGGCGTCGGCTGCGGCGTTTTGGCTTCGCGCACGGAGAATGGCGCGGTGACCATTGCAGGAGATCCGAACCATCCGGCCAATTTCGGCCGTCTCTGCTCCAAAGGCTCGGCGCTTGGCGAAACGCTCGGGCAGGACGGCCGCCTGCTCCACCCGCAAATCGGCGGGCGCAGGGCAGACTGGAGCGAAGCCCTCAGTCTGGTCGCTCGGAATTTCCGCGAAACGATCGAGAAGCATGGCCCGGATTCGGTTGCCTTCTATCTTTCCGGGCAGTTGTTGACCGAGGACTATTACATCGCCAACAAGCTGGCCAAGGGCTTTATCGGCACAGCCAATATCGACACCAATTCCCGGCTTTGCATGGCTTCGTCCGTCGCTGGTCATCGCCGCGCCTTCGGCTCCGACACCGTGCCGGGAACCTATGAAGATCTGGAACTGGCAGACCTTGTGGTACTTGCGGGTTCCAACATGGCATGGTGCCACCCGGTTCTGTATCAGCGTCTTGCCGCCGCCAAACGCACGCGACCCGATATGAAAGTCGTGGTCATCGACCCGCGCCGCACCGCGACATGCGAGATCGCCGATATGCATCTGGCCATTGCGCCGGATGGAGACGTCGCACTTTTTCTTGGCCTCTTCGCGCATCTGGCAAGAAACGGTGCAATCGACAAAGCCTATATCGCAGCCCACACGAATGGCTTTGAAGAAGCGCTTGCCTGTTCGGCGAGCCTCACTGGCGAGGTCTTGTCGGCACATACGGGCCTCAGTGCTCAAGAGGTTCAAGCCTTCTATCGCCTTTTCGCCAGCACCGAAAAAACCATCACCTGCTACAGTCAGGGCGTCAACCAGTCCGCATCCGGCACGGACAAGGTGAATGCCATTCTCAACTGTCATCTCGCGACCGGGCGTATCGGCCGTCCCGGAACGGGACCTTTTTCCCTGACCGGCCAGCCCAACGCCATGGGCGGCCGCGAAGTCGGCGGCCTCGCCAATATGCTCGCCGCTCATATGGACATTGAAAACGCCGAACATCGCGCCTGCGTCCAGCGCTTCTGGCAATCCCCGGCCGTGGCGGATAAGCCCGGTCTCAAAGCCGTCGACATGTTTCGTGCCGTTGCAGATGGCCGGATCAAGGCCATCTGGATCATGGCGACGAACCCGGTCGTTTCGATGCCGGAAGCGGATATCGTGCGCACAGCTCTGGAGCAATGCCCTTTCGTGGTGGTCTCGGACACCGAGCGCTTCACCGACACAACCCTTCTTGCAGATGTGCTGCTGCCATCGCTCGGCTGGGCCGAGAAGGACGGCACCGTGACCAATTCGGAACGGAGGATTTCCCGACAGCGTTCTTTTTTACCGGCGCCGGGCGAGGCTCGCGCCGACTGGCAGCAATTGACCGAAATGGCTTGCCATATGGGCTTCGCCGAAGATTTCCGCTATGAAACGTCGGCTGAAATCTTCGCAGAACATGCCGCTCTTTCCGGCTTTGAGAATGACGGGCAGCGCGATTTCGACATCGGTGCATATGCCGATCTCGACGGAGACGGATATGCCAGGCTCCGTCCCTTCCAATGGCCGCAACCGGTGGGACGAAAGGCCACGAATACCCGCTTCTTCGCGGATGGAGGTTTTTACCACCTGGACGGCAAGGCGCGCTTCATCGCAACGTCATTGCCGGAGAAGCAGTGCAGCGAGCAAGCTTATCCATTCACGCTCAATACCGGCCGCATACGCGATCAGTGGCACACGATGACACGAAGCGGACGCAGTCCACGGCTCGCCGCGCATATTGGCGAGCCCTTTGCCGAAATTCACCCGCTTGACGCGCTGGCGCTCGATATCGACCACGCCACATTGGTGACACTGGAAAGCCCGCACGGCCAAATCACCGCGCGAGCCCTCCTCACCGACCGTCAACCGCGCGGCAGCGTCTTTGTGCCCATGCACTGGAACGATCAGTATGTCGCCAGGGCGCGCGTGAATACGCTTGTTCCAGCGTGTGTCGACCGCTTTTCAGGGCAACCGTCGTCAAAGAATGCTGCTGTTGCCGTGCGGCCTGTTCCCGCCAAGGCCTATGGCTTTGCCGTCTCGATGGAGAAGCCGGATCTGCGTGATGCGCCCTATTGGGCCGTCGCCCGCACCGCCTATGGCTGGCGCGCAGAACTCGCCTTTGAGCGTGACGAAAACTGGATCGACTGGTGCAGGCGGGCCTTCGCGCTTCCCGAGGACGCGCATCCGCTTGGTTATACCGACCAGTCGGGTGAACAAACGAGGCTCGCATTTTTTGCGAGCGACCGGATGATTGCGGCTTTCTTTATAGCGCCCCAGCCCGTGAACGTGGCACGAGACTGGATGGCTGCGCAACTTGGCAGCCTTCATGACGATATACGCAAGCGCGTGGCGCTGGTCGCCGGGCGTCCTGGCAACGGCGTGGCCGATCCGGGCGCGACGGTCTGCGCCTGTTTCGGGGTCGGCGTCAACCAGATCGCCGGTGCCATCCGGCAGGGCTGCACCGATGTCGAAGCCATCGGTCAAAAACTCAAGGCGGGAACCAATTGCGGGTCATGCCGTAGTGAAATCGGGAGGGTTATCGATGCAAGCCTCATCGCAGCAGCCGAATAGCGCAGCACCACGCATTGCAGCTTTGGCAAAACTGCCAGTTTTCTGGGCGCTCGAAGGAAAGCCTGTCCTCGTCGCCGGGGGCACCAACGGATGTGCATGGAAAGCCGAGCTTCTTTCCGCCTGTGGTGCGAAGGTCCACATCTATGCTCCGCATCCGGGCAAAGCCATGCTCTCCCTCCTGCAACGCGGCGCAGCCCATGCGTGTGGAAGCCTGAAGCTCCTGCCACGGGTCTGGTGCAGTCAGGATTTGAGCAATATGGCCATGGCGATTGCCGATTGCGAGAACGATACAGAGGCAGAAACCTTCTTTGCGGCTGCGACCTCTGCTGGGGTTCCGGTCAACATCATCGACCGTCCGGCCTATTGCCAGTTCCAGTTCGGCTCCATCGTCAATCGCTCGCCGCTCGTCATTTCCATTTCAACCGATGGGGCAACGCCTGTGCTGGCCCAGACAATCCGTCGCCGCATCGAGGCAATCCTGCCCGCAAGCCTGTCTGACTGGATAAGAATCGGCGCGTCATTGCGCTCCCGAATTGCCAGTCTTTTGCCTTCGTCCGCTGAGCGACGGCTCTTCTGGGAGCGCTTCGCGGATCATGCATTCACGTCACCTCTCAGGCTGGACACCGAGCAACGAGCGATCGAGATGGCGACAAGCTTGACTATAGCGCCGCCAAGAGGCTCGCTGACCGTCCTTTCCCTGCAAGATAACGATATCGAACTCTTGACGCTGAAGGCCATTCGCGCCCTGCAGACAGCCGACCTTATATATTATGAGCGCGGTATACCTGATGCCGTGCTGGAACTTGCCCGCCGGGAGGCCGACCGGATTGAGATCGAGGAAGGCACGATCCGCTTGCTCTGCGAGCGCACCATATGTTCCGATGAGGCGGAACAATGGATCTCTCAACGGGAGCGGATCGTGCTGTTACACGGAGGCTTAACTCCAACCCGCTTCAGCCCGATCGCCTCGGGCAAATTTCTTGGCAAGACCAGGTCAAAGGCGTGGCCGAACTGGCGCGGATCTGAATCCGAGGTTCACGGAAGAGCCCCGCCATAAAATCAGCGCGGCCATCGGGAGACCAGGCGTTCAATGCCGGGGTGTTGTTGGCTTCGTATCGAAGATGAGGTTGAAATTCAGTATCGCGCTATCCGGCACGCAGCAAACATCTTCCGGAACATGATCACTTTCGGTCAGGGCGAAATGGATCGCCGAGGCCCTGTCCTTGAACAGACCGCCAACGAGGCCCATCCGGTCGCATACCAACCATCGGCCCTGTGCGTCGTGACCGACGGTAAACCGGCTGTGTCGTGAGGGAGGATAGGATTCTTGCGCTGCTTTGCCCATGATAATTTGCTTCCCTTGTAAAAAAGTTTGTTTCCGGGATATGGCGTCAGTTTGCAACCCACATCACGAGCGCGACCGCTCCCATCGCGGCAATGACGACCCCGCCCAATCGTAAGAACATGGCCAGTTCATCCGGATAAGGCGCAGCCTGCGTTTCCAACCGCTGGTGATCGCGATCCCGCAAGGGGACGTGCTGCGCTTGTTGATTTTGATGGAGGTATTGATACATGCCCAACCGACCAAACATCTCTTTCGTACCTTTCTATCAATGGCGTGCATCGGCTGCGGCAGAGTGCCTATACTCGCAGCATCGGCTTCGAAGACCGTGCACTCCATCAACCTATCGATCGGCGCATATCTTTTCGATTGGACGGGAGGAGCGAAGAAATAGAATAATCAGGGTGGTTCGTGACGCTGTTTGTAAATGAACGGCTATAGGCGGCCAACTGCTCTTTGGCGTACCGGCGGTGCGTGCACATCGTGAAAATGATGGATGAATTCGGACAGGGCTACCTGAATTGCCGCCGCCGTATCCGATGCTACTGGCACTAATGGCAAGCGTACCTCCGGGCACATTCCACGACTCAGATGCAGCGCGTGTTTCACCGGCACCGGATTCGTTTCGCGCTCAAGCGCCGCAAGAAGCGGTCGTAGCCTGTTGTTGATCGTTCGAGCCGTATGAATATCGCCGCTCCGGCAGGCATTGTGCATCTCGACCACGGCTCGCGGCACAATGTTGGCCAGCACCGATATCGTTCCGCGGCCTCCCATCGTTTTGAAACCGAAGGCTGTTGCATCGTGGCCGGACAACTGGATGAAGCGATCTCCGACCACATTCGACAGGGCCATTGGTCGCGACAACTCACCGGTCGCGTCCTTGATGCCGATGATCGTGGGAATGGTGGCAAGGCGCTCCATCGTTGCAAGCGTCAGGTCAACCCCTGTCCGTGACGGAACATTGTAAATGATGATGGGGATGTTGACGCTGCGGGCCACGGCCTCGAAATGGCGGAAGATGCCTTCCTGTGTCGGACGGTTGTAATAGGGCGTGACAATCAGCGCGGCATCGGCGCCGATGGAGGCTGCCGCCGATGTTGAGGCAATCGTTGAGTGCGTGTCGTTCGTTCCGGTTCCCGCGATCACCGGAACTCGTCCGTCGACAATCTCCACACATCTGCGAATGACAGCAATCCGCTCCTCCCAGCACAAGGTGGGCGCTTCACCCGTTGTCCCGCACGGAACCAGCCCGTTGATACCTTCCTTGATTTGCCATTCGACAAGCGTAGAGAATGCCTGATGATCGACTACGCCATCCCTGAATGGAGTCACGAGCGCGGTTAGTGCGCCATGCAGGCGGATTTGTAATTCGTCAGGACTCATAGCTTTCAAAGCTCCCTGTTTCGTTTGGGTGGACAGCCGGGATCGAGATGACACGGGCGGTTGTCGGCGGTGCTCATAAAACGGAGAAGCGAAGCCAGCAACAAAATCGCACCCAGTCCGCCAGGCGTGTTGGTTTGACACATTGAATGGCATCACTCTCGTAAAATACGGCAGTTGATGATGCCACCCGAAAGGACGGAAAGATCGGGTTGGGTGCTCATCGCATCATGAAGATCAGGAGAAAATCGACGAGGCATAGCAGGCCGGAAAAGCCGATCAAGCAGCGAATCGTTTCGAAGCCGCTTATCCAGTCTTCGAGCACCCCTGGAATATTGCCCCGTATTGTCGAGCATGTCCCGCCGCCAAGTTGTTATGCTTGCAACAACCTAGACCAGAGCCGGATTTGGTTTCCATTCAACAGGATGGGCAAAAAAATATGAATGTCATAACGAAGAATTCATGAATACGCTCGATATTGACTAAGCGTTCTACATTTTTCGATTTGTGTATCCATCTTGACATATTCTTGAAGTGAAAGAATTAATTGAGCATCGACGTAGCATTTTAAGTCGAACTGCGGGGAAAATTTAGATGTGCATAGCGTGTAATCCCGGTATGGTGACATACCTCCAATCCATGGCCTCGAGGCGTGATTTCCTCAAATATCTGGGCGCTGCTGCCGGGTCGGCCTTTGTATGTTCCGATCCGGCGCTGGCTTTGGCGCAACAGCTTTCTTCTTCCGAACCGGCCGATATCCTCTTCAAGGGTGGTTCGGTCCTGACGATGAATGACAAGATGCCACGCGCTGAAGCCATCGCTATACGGGGCAACCGGATCGTTGCTGTGGGGTCAGTGGACGACGTGCAGTCGTTCAGCGGTCCGAAGACGCGTGTGGTCGACCTTCAGGGGCGCACCTTGATGCCGGGGTTGATCGACCCTCACATGCATTTCGTATTTACCGCTTTCGAAGACTGGATTGATGTCAGCCCCATCACGACGCCGGATTTTGCGACGGTGTGGGCAAAACTTCAGCAAGGCGTGGCTAATGCCAAGCCGGGCGATTGGGTGCGTGCCCAGCAGTTCGACGCAAGCATCACGCGTGATGCTCACATACCGACGCTTGCCGAGCTCGACGCCCTCGCGCCGAACAATCCGTTTTTCATGCAGGAGAGCAATGGCCATATTGCCTATGCGAACAGCCTTGGATTCAAGGCGGCAGGCATAACGCGCGATACGCCGGATCCTTCGGGGGCTCGGTTCGTTCGCGATCAAAACGGGAATCTGACAGGACGGCTTGAAGAGATGGCCGCACAACAGGCCTTTTCCCGTGTTATGCCGGCGCCGACCGCTGCCGAGATGGTCGAGCGGACACAGCGCATGCTCACGCGCGCCAGTTCGGTAGGATGTACGATGCTGCATGACTGCGGTATCGGGATCATGGCTGGCACGAAGGATCTCCAACTGCTGGATGTCGTGCTGGGCGGCGGTAACGCGCCTGTCCGCTATCGCGGCATGCTGGTGTCGACGGTAATGGACGAATGGGAAAAAGAAGGTATCAAGCCCGGGCGGGGAAATGATCTTTTCCGTGTCGACGGCATCAAGGCGTGGGCCGATGGATCGAACCAGGCCCAGACAGGATATCAACGGGAAAATTATCTTGGCACGAATGCGCGCGGCGCGTTGAATTATACTCTGGACCAGGTGACGGAGGTTATCCGCAGGGCCCATGACGGCGGTTGGCAAGTCGGCGTTCACGCCAATGGCGACGCAGCGATTGATATGACCCTTGACGCATATGAGGCCGTGCTTGGTCAGTCGCCAAATAATGACCTTCGGCATCGCATCGAGCATTGCAGTGTCTTCCATCCCGAGCAGATGACCCGAATGAAACAGATGGGACTGTCGCCGTCTTTTCTGATCGGCCATGTGCGTTGGTGGGGCAAAGCGTTCCGCGACCGGTTGCTGGGGCCGGAGCGGGCACGCTTCTATGATCCGTGCGCGTCGGCTCTTGCGGCTGGCCTCAAGATTTCGTTCCATTCGGACTGGAACGTAACGCCGATCGAGCCGCTGCGCTATGTCGAAGATGCCGTCACTCGGGTCATGAACGAAGGGGGTGACGTGTTCTTCCCCGACGAGCGTATTCCGGTCGAGGCTGCGCTTCGCGGCGTAACAATCGACGCTGCGTGGCAATGTCATATGGACGATCAGATCGGCACGCTCGAAACAGGCAAATTCGCGGATTTGGCACTGCTCGAACAAGACCCGACTGATCCTCAAGCGAAAATCAGCAAGATCAAGGTCAGCGAAACCTGGATGGACGGCGTTCAACGCTACGCGAGTTAGGTAGAGCGCATATGTGAAGCGGTCTTCCGACCGCATGCGCCTGCTGTGCCCCCAACTACGAAAGGGGCACAGACATTACCGGCCGCTCATGCCGCGATGAGATGAAGCTCTTTCAGAGCGCGAGATATTTGTTGCGGAGTTCCGCGTTGTCGAGAACTTCGCTCGCGGAGCCGTCAAATACGATCTGCCCCATGTCGAGAATCAAGGCGCGGTTTGCAAGTTGCAGGGCGGCAACGGCATTCTGCTCCACGATAATGGTGGTAATGCCGCGCTGCTTGATGTCGTGCACGATGCGTTCGATTTCCTTGACGATGACGGGGGCCAGACCTTCATAGGGCTCATCGAGCAGGAGCAGCTTGATATCGCGCGCCAGCGCCCGGGCGACAGCGAGCATTTGCTGCTCACCGCCTGACAGTGTCATCCCTTCCTGCTTGCGCCGCTCGGCCAGCCGGGGAAAATGTTCATAGATCTCTTCAAGCGGCCAACCTTTCGGTTCGGTTATTTGCGCCAGCTGGAGATTTTCCTCTACGGTAAGCCCGGGAATGATGCGCCGATCTTCCTGGACGAGCTGAACGCCGAGCTGTGCTGCCTGAAAATCCTTGAGCGTGTGGATCGCGTTTCCGTTCAACCATATCTCGCCGGACTTCAGCTCCGGATCGCCAGCACGTGCCAGAGTGCGCAATGTCGAGGTTTTGCCAGCACCGTTGCGGCCGAGCAGTGCAACGACGTCGCCTTCGGCGACATCGAAGCTGACACCTTGAACAATGTAGCTCTCTCCATAATAGGCATGGATGTCGCGTGCGCTGAAATAGGCTGGCTGCACCTGCGCGGCGTCTGCGGCGGGCATTGTCATCATGTTCATCAATGCGCTCCTCCCAGATAGGCTTCCTGTACCTTCGGATCGCCCCTTACTTCCTCGGGCGGGCCATCGGCGATGATCCTGCCCTGGGCCAGCACGGTGATGCGGTCGGCCAGCGAGAACACGACATGCATGTCATGTTCTATGATGACCTTGGTCATGCCCCTGCCCTTGAATTTTTTCAGAAGATCGATCGTCGAGTTGGTGTCATGGCGCGACATGCCAGCCGTTGGTTCGTCGAGCAGAAGCAGCCGCGGATTTTGAACTAGCCCCATGGCAAGTTCCAGTCGACGCTTGTCGCCACGTGACAGGCTGGCCGCAATTGTGTCGTTCTGGTTGGCAAGGCCGACATCCTCCAGCCAATGCAGGGCTTCGTCGCGGATATCTGTCCGTTTCGACACCGGTTCCATGGCATTCAGCTTGAATGATCCGTCGTGTTTTGCGAAAGCGGGAACCATGACATTTTGCAGGAGTGTCAGATCAGGAAAGATTTCCGGCGTCTGGAAGACTCGCACGACGCCCATCTGGTTAATTTCGTGCGGCTGCTTGCCGGTGATGACCTGTCCGTCGAAAACGACCGCACCACTATCGGGTGCGATGCGCCCGATGCACACATTCAGCAGGGTCGACTTGCCCGCGCCGTTGGGCCCGATGATGGCGTGAATAGTGCCCTCCTCCACCTGCAGATCGACATCGGACAAAGCGTGAAGCCCACCGAAGCTCTTGTCTACGTCTGCTACGTGCAGAACGATGTTGCGTTTCGACATTTTTTTCTACTCCGCTGGCTGGGTTTGAACTGTCGGAACTTTCACGCTGCCGTTGGGCGGCCGCCTGAATAATGCGAAGATGCGGCGCAACCCTTCCATGATGCCGCCCGGCAGGAAGATGACAATGAGCATGAAGACCACGCCGAGCGTCAAATTCCAGCCATCACCGACGAAAAGGGAAAGAAAGCCGACCACGGGTGTTTCGATTGCATCAGGCAGGAAGCCAAAGACACTATGCAGCGTGCTATCGCTAAAGGACGAGAAGATGTTCTCGAAATATTTGATTACCGCCGCGCCCAGCACCGGGCCGACCAGCGTGCCGACGCCGCCGAGAATGGTCATCAGCACGACCTCGCCGGATGCTGTCCATTGCATCCGCTCGGCGCCGACAAGCGGATCAGTCGCGGCCATGAGTCCGCCGGCCAGCCCCGCATATATGCCGGAGATGACGAAAGCGGCCAGCAGATAGGGTCGCGTGTTGAAGCCGGTGTAGCGCATCCGCATCTGGTTGGACTTGATTGCTCGCAGCATCATGCCGAAAGGCGAGCGGAAGATGCACAGCGAGATGAAAAAACAGACGATCAGCGCTACCGCGCACAGATAGAACCCGGCATAGCCACCGCCACTGATGTTGAATGCAAAGAGATTGACCCTGGGCAGTCCGGCTGCGGGCTCGAAAAACAGCCCGTCGATAACGCGCGGATCCTTGAGCGACAGTTGAAGGCCAGTCTCGCCATTGGTCAGTGGTGTCAGCACCGAATAGACCAGATTGTAGCTCATCTGCGCGAAGGCGAGCGTCAGGATCGAGAAGTATATGCCCGACCGCCGCAGGCACACATAGCCGATGACGAGCGCGAACAGGGCGGCGAAGGCAACGGCCATGACGATAGCCGGAATGGCATTCATGGTGAAGAGCTTGAACGACCAGACCGCCGCGTAGGATCCGACGCCGAGAAAGGCCGCATGGCCGAAGGAAAGATAGCCGGTCAGGCCAAACAGGATGTTGAAGCCGATGGCGAAGATGCCGAAGATACAGAATTTCTGCATTAGTGCGGGATAGGCCGCGCCGATCGGCTCCAGGATGATTGGCAGGCAGAGAACCACGACCGAGAAGCAGGCCAGCAGCAGCCAATCGTTGCGTGCGATGTTGTTGAGCATGGTCTCAGTCCTCCATCACGCCCTTGCGGCCGAGAAGCCCTCGCGGCAACGTCAGCAGAATGACGACCGCAACCAGATAGATGATGACGTGGTCTATGCCCGGCACGATGGCCTTGATCTCGTTCATCGAGGCGAAGGATTGCAGGATGCCGAGCAGGAAACCCGCCGCCACCGCCCCGCCGAGCGAACCCATGCCACCGACAACGACGACGACGAAGGACAGCACCAGGAACTCCATTCCCATATGATAGTCGGGCGGCAGGATCGGTGTATACATGACACCCGCAACGCCCGCGACCACGGCAGCGAGGCCAAACACGACCGTGAAGCGCCGCTCGATGTCGATGCCCAGAAAGCCGACGGTCTGGCGGTCATGCATGCCAGCGCGCACCACCATGCCGTAGGTGGTGAATTGCAGGAACGCGAAGACCGAGCCGATTATGGCCAGCGAGAACAACAGGTAGACGATGCGCCACAAGGGGTAGGCCAGCGTCTGGCCCATTCCGAACAGTATCCCGACATAGACAGTTCCGCCCAACGCCTCTGGCGCTGGCTGCGGGATCGGGTTTGCTCCGAAGAAATGCTTGATGATTTCCTGGATGACGATCGCCAGGCCGAACGTCACCAGGATCTGGTCGGCAAGGGGGCGCTTGTAGAAATGGCGGATCAGACCGCGTTCCATGACGATGCCAATCGTCAGCATCACCGGGATGGCGAGCAGTATCGAGGCTGGAACGGAATAGTCATTGAGGAAGGAGCCGAAATCTCCAAGCCATGCTTCGACATAGGGGGTGCGGATTTCCAGCGGACTCCCCCAAGCCGTCGTCTTTTCCGGGTCGATTACAACGCTTTCCAGATTGAGGAGCTTGTTGAAGGTGACGGCGCAGAAGGCGCCCAGCATGAACAGCGCACCGTGCGCGAAATTCACGACGCCAAGCGTTCCGAAGACAAGGGTAAGGCCAAGAGCGATCAATGCGTAAGCGCCGCCCTTGTCCAATCCGTTCAGTATTTGCAGCAGTATCGCGTCCATCCTCATTCGCCCATGTTGACTGTCGACATAAATGGAAGTGATCCGGCCGCAAGCTTGCGGCCGGATATTTTTCCCTCAGTTCAGCACTGCTTGGGGTCAGATGGCCCGAGTTCACCTCCGAATATCGCGGGATCGTAGGTCAGTTCCTCGCGCGGCACGACCTTGACCACTTCCATCAGGTCATACTTGTCCTTCGGGTTCTCCTTGCCCTTTACCACCACGCAGGATTTCATGCACTGATGGTCCTCGGCGCGATAGAGCGTCTTGCCGTTGCCCATACCGTCGAATTCGAAGCCTTCCAGCGCCTTGATCACGGCCGGAGCAAAGAAGGTGCCGGCGCGTTCGCAGGCATCTGCATAAAGCAAGGCCTGGACATAGCATGTATGGGCCGCCTGCGAGGGCGGAGCGCCATATTCCGTGCCGAAGGATTTCGTGAAGGCCTTGGTCGCCTCGTCCTCCAGTTTCCAGTCCCAGTTGCCGGTACCGTAGATGCCCTTGACCGCATCGCCAGCGCCCTGCGCCATGAGCTCTGAAAACAGTGGAACCACGATCTCGAACTTCTTGCCGTTGACCTCCTTGTCGCGCAGACCGAACTGCACCGACTGGGTCAGCGAATTGACCATGTCCTTGCCGTAGTGGTTGAGGATCAACACGTCGGCGCCTGAATTGAGCACCGGTGTGATATACTGGGAGAAGTCGGCCGCGCCGAGCGGTGTGCGCACGGCTTTCACCGTTTCCCAGCCGAGCGCCTCTGTTGCCTTCTTGATCGATTCTTCCTGCGTCCAGCCCCAGGTATAATCGGCTGTCAGGTGATAGGCCTTGCGGTCCTTGCCATAGGCTTCGCCAATCACTGGCGCGAGCGCCACGCCCGACTGATAGGCATTGAAGAAGTGGCGGAAACCGTAGCGCTTCTTGTCCTTGCCGGTCGTATCGTTGGAATGGGTGAGGCCAGCCATGAAGACGATACCGAGTTCCTGGCAGAGGCCCTGCACCGCAACGGCCACGCCCGA
Organism: Phyllobacterium sp.; assembly: GCA_050726055.1. Classification (GTDB taxonomy): domain Bacteria; phylum Pseudomonadota; class Alphaproteobacteria; order Rhizobiales; family Rhizobiaceae; genus Phyllobacterium. The sequence goes on from JBOHIW010000012.1 coordinate 124,051, forward strand.
CGATGAACCGCCCGAAATCATGATAGCGCCGTCGCGTTCGATCATGCGCTTGGCGCCATCACGTGCCGCATCCGACTTGGTTTGCGAATCGCCGTGCACATAGGCAACCTTCTTGCCAAGAATGCCGTTGCCCTTGAGCACGGTCGGCTTCATCGTGTTGATCATTCCGCCGTCGCCCTCACCATTGAGGTGCTTGACGGCAAGCTGGAATGCCTTGAGTTCGTCCGCGCCTTCGTCGGCGTAGGCGCCAGTCAGTGGTACGTTCCAGCCAAAGGTCACTGTATCGCCCTTTGGCATGTTGCAGGACATGTCCTCGGCATAAGCGCCGCGAATGAAATGCATCGGCGCGGCAAGGCTTACGCCCAGTGCCGCGCCGGTCTTGAGAATGAAACGACGATTCACGTTCTCGAATTTCATCAATGCCTCCCATGGATACCGCGCCGGCTCCCGACCGTCGCTCGTTGAGCGTTGTTCGCTCTGTCAGTATTGTTGTCGCTTTTTGTCATCGCGGCAATAAGCCATTGGTTTAGTATATATTTTTTGTAAAATTTTGTGTTTGCGTGGATGCTGTTTTGTCAGTAATTTACAAATCGATATAAATTGTGAGGCGCCAATGACCCAGAATCTGGCCGGCCTGAAGATACGGACGCAGCGCAAGCGCATCGGCCTCACCCAGGGAGAGTTGGCGCGACGGGCAGGCATTTCGCCGTCCTATCTCAATCTCATCGAACTGAACAAACGCGCGATTGCCGGCGCGCTTATTGACCGTATTGCGGCAGGTCTCGGCATTGCTCGTTCAGATCTCGACGACACGACCGAGCGGCGGACCATTGATAGCCTCGATGAGCTTTCGGTCGATCCGGAATTCGCCGGAACTTCCGGTTCTCCCAAAAAAGCGGCTGAATTTGTCAGTCGCCATCCAGACTGGGCCAATCTGCTGTTGCGAGTCTATCGGGGCTTTGTCGACCGCAACCAGGCGGTTCTGGCGCTGGCGGACAGGCTCAACCGCGATCCGTTTCTCGGTGAGAATGTCCACCGCATCCTGACGAGCGTGACAGCCGTCCGGTCCGCGTCCGAGATCCTCGAAAAAGACGACCAGCTCAATATCGCGGAGCGAAAGCGGTTTTTGAAGATCGTTGCCGCTGACAGCGAAAAGCTCTCCTATGCGGCAAGGTCACTGGTCCAGTTTTTCGACAATCCGGACATGCGCGTGGCCTCGGACACATCGACTGAGCAGGTCGATGCGTTCATGTTTGAATCAGGCAATTATTTCGCTGAGCTGGAGCAGGTCGCGGCAGATTTTCTGCATCTCCATGGGCAGGCGGGGAGAATGTTGGATGCTACCGAGCCAGGATGGCGGCAAAGCGAACAGTCATGGGAAAACAACACGGTCATTGACAATGCCCAATCGCGACGTTTCCGCTGGCTCAAGGACGCCTCCGCACCGATGGCGCGAAACGCGGTGGCGGCGCTTGTTGCCGACCAGCCAACCCTCGCTTCCGACGAGGCGCGTTCTCTCGCCGCATCCGCACTATACGCCTATGTCACCGCGGCGATCCTCATGCCATACGATCCGTTCCTGAGCGCTGCGGAGCGGTGGCGCTACGATATCGACGCACTTTCGAGACAGTTCGACGTCTCCTATGAGCAGACGGCGCATCGTCTTGCGACACTGCGCCGCCCGGGTGCCGAAGGCGTGCATTTCGCGTTCATGCGCTCCGATCCGTCGGGCTATGTCACAAAGCGTCTTCCCCTGCCTCGCCTGCCGTTGCCGCGCTACAGCAACGCCTGCCCCCTATGGGTGATCTACGCCGCCTTCCAGAGCCCGGGGGCGACAGTGCGGTCATTCGGCGAGCTACCTTCCAGCGACCGCTTTCTTTTCTTTGCCCGTGCAATTGAAAAGAGGCCGCAGTCGGTCACTTTTCCACGGCATCTGCTTTCGATCATGCTCGCTTGCCCCGCCTCCGAGGCTGACCGCGTGGTCTATGGCGACGGAATCGACCGCCGCGATCTTAAAACCATGGTTCCGGTAGGCACGACATGCCGCCTGTGTCCGCGCGAGAAATGCAGTCATCGCCAGGAGGCGCCGCTTTTCCTTTGATACGGCTATCGCAACAAAGATATATCCCCGGCGCTCGCGATGTGTGTAGGATGAAAAGAAAAGGGTGAAATAAGGGGAGGTTACCGGGTATTGTCAAAGACACGGGTGCTTATCGTTGAGGACGAGCCGAATATAGTCGAATCCTTGAGCTTTATCCTGCAACGGGCCGATTTCGACATCGACACCGCGTTGGACGGAACCGAAGCGCTCAGGCGGCTGCGCAGGCAAGCCTATTCGGCGCTGATTCTTGATCTCATGCTGCCGGGGATCAGCGGCTTCGATGTTCTGCGTTCGGTGCGCTCCGACAAGGCGCTCGAAAACCTGCCGGTGATCGTGCTGACCGCCAAGGGGCAGGCAGCCGATCGCAAGGCGGCGGAAGCGACCGGAGCAACGGCCTTCATCACAAAGCCCTTCTCCAATGCTGAAGTCGTCGAGCGGGTGCGTGAGCTGACGGGGGGGTGATCTTGGCTTCCAGACAATCCAGCGGGCAGGGTTTTCGGGATCTGGCGACGATCCTTCCCATCGCTGCTGCATTGCTGCTGACGCCACCACTGATCGGGATATTCGCCACGTCCGCCACACCCGGTGGCATTCCGCTGATCGTGCTCTATATTTTTGCCGTCTGGGCCGCCACGATTCTCATAGCCTTTTTCCTCGCGCACCGCGTCGGTCAACCGCCGAGCGAGCCGGAGGATCAATCTCGATCCGACGAACGGGGATAGCGACATGCTGCCCGTCAACCTCGTCGTTCTGGTTTGCCTGGCTTATGTGCTGTTCCTGTTCCTCGTTGCCTTCGCTGGCGACCGGAGAGCATCCAGGAACCCTTCCGGCTGGCTCTCCTCGCCGCTCGTCTACACCCTGTCCATCTCCATCTACTGCACGTCATGGACGTTCTTCGGAGCGGTCGGGTCGGCGGCGCGAAACGGCGCGGAGTTCGTGACGATTTATCTCGGCCCGACAGTGGTGTTCGCCGGTTGGTGGTTCTTCCTGCGCAAGCTCGTCACAGTCGGCCGCGTCTATCATACGACCTCGATCGCCGACCTTATCTCCGCGCGTTTCGGAAAAAGCCCCGCGCTCGGTGCGCTGATCACGATCATGGCGCTGATTGGCACCACGCCATACATCGCGCTGCAACTGAAGGCGCTCACCTCAAGCTTTCAGGTGATCACCTTTCCCGCCGGTGCGGTCGTGGCTGCGAGCGTCGAGCTTGAGCCCGATTTCGTCACGACATTCTGGGTGGTGGCTGGACTGTGCGTTTTCTCGATCATGTTCGGTGTCCGCAACATCGACGTCAACGAGCGCCATCATGGAGTGATCGCAGCGATCGCCGTGGAGGCGGTCGTAAAGCTGTCGGCCTTGCTGGCCGTGGGTATCTGGGTCGTGTTCGGACTGGCCGATACATCCGCCACGGTTTTTGACAGTGCGCCGGTCAGTCTGTCCAATCCCGACAGTTTCGGCACGCGCTGGGTGGCTCTGTGCTTCCTTGCCGGAGCGGCTGTGATCTGCCTGCCGCGCCAGTTTCAGGTCACGGTCGTGGAAAACACATCGGAACGCCAACTCCGCACCGCTTCCTGGCTGTTCCCGCTGTATCTGTTCCTGATCTGCCTTTTCATCATGCCGATCGCCATTGCTGGACTCAAAGGCCTCCCTGCAGGGTCGGATCCCGATCTCTTCGTTCTGACACTTCCGCTGACCTCCGGCCAGAACGCGATTGCGTTGTTCGCCTTTCTCGGCGGGTTTTCTTCGGCGACCTCCATGGTCATTGTTTCCTCGATTGCGCTGTCGACCATGATATCGAACCATCTGGTCATGCCTCTCGCGGTGCGCTTCGGCATGGTGCCGGCTGCCAGCGGACAAACCGCCCGCGGCTTCATCCTCCGTGTGCGCCGCATCAGCATCTGCGTCATCATCCTGCTGGGCTTCGTTTATTTCTGGCTCAGCGGAACATCGGGGGCCCTGGCCGCTATCGGGCTGATCTCGTTCTGCGGCGTCGCCCAATTCATGCCGAGCCTTGTTGGCGGTCTTTACTGGCGCCGCGCAACACAAGCGGGCGCGATCGCCGGTCTCGCGGCTGGCTTCATCGTCTGGAGCTACACGCTTTTCCTGCCAAGCTTCGAAGGCGCCTTCCTGATGTCGGCGCATGTTATCGACAATGGGCTGTTCGGCTTGTTGTGGCTGAAACCTTACGCCCTGTTTGGCCTTGCCGATTTCGATCCGCTGGTCCACGCCTTGTTCTGGAGCATGTCCGTCAACATCGCGCTTTTCGTTGGAGTTTCACTGATCCGCGAGCCGACCCCCCTCGCCCGATTGCAGGCAACGCTTTTCATAGACGTCTTCAGGCGGCAGACGGAAAGCGAACTCAGCGTGATCCGGCGTACAGCTCAGGTTTCGGATTTACGCCAGATAGCCGGGCGTATACTCGGACCTGAGGAAACCATACGTCTCTTCCATCTCGATGAAGCTGGCGGAAGGGCTTCCGTCGCCAGTGAGGAACTCATTTCGTTGGTCGAGGCACGGCTCGCGGCGAATGTCGGCGCGGCTTCGGCGCGCTCCCTGGTGTCACAGGTCGTCACCAATGAGACGATCAGCGTCGAAGAATTGAAACGCCTTGTTGGCGAGGCAGAACAGATACGGGCATACTCGGCGGAACTGGAGCGCAAGTCGCGTCAAGTTGAGGCGACGGCGGCGGAACTGGCGAAGGCGAATGAAAGGCTGCGCGAGATCGACGTTCAAAAGGACGAGTTCCTCAGTCAGGTCAGCCACGAGGTCCGCACGCCTATGACGGCGATCCGCTCCTTCAGCGAAATCCTTCTCAAGAACAGGGATCTGGACGAAGCGCGCAAGCTCCACTTCCTCGGTATCATCCAGTCCGAGAGCTTCCGCCTGACCCGTCTTCTTGACGGGATACTCGACCTGAACGTCATGGAGCCGGAGGCACAGACCTGGGAAGTGACGGTCTTCGATCCTGAAACCGCTATCGATCAGGCAATCGAAACCTGCGAACCCCTCGCCCGTGCCGCAGGAGTGAAGATTACGTGCGGCCGCCGCGCTCGCAATGCGCGCGTGCTGGGAAGCCGGGACCGCCTTGCTCAGGTTTTCATCAACCTGATCTCGAACGCCATCAAGCACAATCCGAACGTCAACCCGAAAGTCGTCATTTCGAGCCGCACCAGCAGGAATATGGCCTATGAAGCACGGGTGACCGACAACGGACCGGGCATCGCTTCGAGTGATCGCGAGAGTGTCTTCACGAAGTTCTTCCGGGGGCAGGATGCACAGCAGGGCGGCGTCGGTCTGGGGCTACCGATCAGCCGACAGATCGTCAAAAGGTTTGGCGGAGAACTTTGCCTCGCGGACGTTAAAACAGGTGGAGCCGAATTTATCGTCCGATTGCCACTGCGCCTCGATCGGGATTTCAGGGGCTGATGCAATTATCCTAACGTATATGTAATATGATTCAACTTGTTTTGTAGGTACTTGGATACGGGAGTTATTGTATTGCTTTAATAACAATGACGCCAAGCCTGAAGCACAAAAAATACGTCATATGCCGTATCGACCATACCTCGAGATGATTGCTAAAAGGTTCCCTCTTGGCATTAAGGTTTTTTCAGATGGCGGGTATTGCGCGCACCACTCACGGCATTGCAACTCTATTTTTGTCAATGATCGCTTGGGGCATTTCTATTGGTGCAGCGACCGGGCAGACGGTCGGCGATCCAACTGATCCGGAAACATGGCGAACGCCGGAATATCGCGCGCAATGGGGGCTGGATCTCATCAAAGCAGCTGATGCCTATGCAAAGGGCGTTGATGGCACCGGCGTAAAGATCGGTGTCGTGGATTCCGGTCTCGACGTGAATCATTCCGAATTTGCAGGTCGTTATATTGAAGGCATTACCTATGATCCTTCGTACCCCTGGACTGTGGACACCGATGCCCACGGCACGCCTGTCTCTTCCCTTATTGTCGCTAATCGCGACGGGATCGGAATGCACGGTGTAGCGCCCGGCGCGACGATTGTTATGGTAAACAGGTTGGACGACAATGGAGATGGCGATATTTATGATGGAAAAGGCGATATTTATGGAATCTCGGCACTCCTCGATCAAGGCGTGCGCATCATCAATAACAGTTATGCCACGCTTATACCTATCACGGATACAACGGCAGAGGACGAGGAAATTCTCCTTGCGGAACACCTTCCCGTTTATAGACGCGCCGTTGCGGCGGACGCACTTCTGATATGGGGGTCAGCAAACGAGGGCTGGGATCAACCATCTCTGCAAGCTGGCTTGCCATATTTGTTTCCTGAGCTGGAATCCGGATGGCTGGCTGTTGCCGGGGCGTCTCCGTTTGATCTGGCATCCTGGTCAAATGCCTGCGGTGTCGCAAAGAACTGGTGTCTGGTCGCACCGGGCGGCGGTGACTGGAATTACAATCCAGAAACTCAGGAGTTCGAATGGCCCGAGAGTACAGACCTCTATGTTGCCGCTCCCGGCGGAGGATATTCGACGGCATGGGGAACATCCCTTGCAGCACCGCATGTCGCCGGAACGGCTGCGCTGGTTTCACAGATGTTCCCCTATATGACAATGGCGCAGGTCCGGCAGGTGCTGCTGGGAACGGCCCTTGATGTCGGCGATGCTGGTCCGGACGAATTATATGGTTACGGCCTGCTCAACGCCGGCAAGGCAGTGCTCGGACCGGGTAAATTCGACTGGGGCGATTTTCACGTCAATTTCAGCGGAGGCAGGAGCGTCTGGGAGAATGATATCACCGGCGCGGGCGGGCTGGTCAAATCCGGCGACGGCGCACTGATCATGTCTGGAGACAGCACCTATGGCGGCGATACGCGCATCGATGGTGGCGTGCTCGCCATAGGCGGCAGCATTGCTTCCCGGACCTTCGTTGGCCCGGAGGGCATGCTCTCGGGCAACGGCACGATCTTCGGCGATGTCGACAATAATGGTAGCGTATTTGCCGGCTGGAACCGTGATGGTGGCACGCTCACCATCGACGGCGATTATCGTCAGCGAGAGAGCGCCTGGTTGGTCGTGGAACTCGGCGCGCCGGACGGCACGAGCCGTCTCGACATCGCCGGCACGGCCACCATCGAGGGCGGATCGGTCGATATCGGGTTCGAGCCGGGCGCCTTTCGTGGCGATGGCCGCCACACCATTCTCTCGGCTGGCGGCGGCGTCACCGGACGGTTCACGGATGTCTGTAACTGCTACGCCTTCCTCGATTTCGATCTCGCCTATGATCCGACGAATATTTATCTCGACGTCGCGCGCAACAGCGTTGCTTTCGCCGATGTTGCCACCAGCCGCAACGGCGCGGCGGTCGCAGGCGGCATCGAAAGCCTCGGTGTGAGCAACCTCTTCTACGGTATCGTCACAACCTTGAATGAAGAGGAAGCGGGCCTTGCTTTCAACCAGCTTGCCGGCGAGGTTCATGCCTCGCTCGCCGGAACGCTCGTCGCCCAAAGCAGCCTCATCGACAGAGCCGTCACATCGCGCCTGCGCTCTGCTTTAACCGACGCCTCTGCCCCTGCCCTCTCGGTCATGGCCTATGGCCCGGATGGCCTCGAACTCGCGCCCGCCACGACTGATCGTTTCGCGATCTGGAGCCAGGCGTTCGGCGTCTGGAGTGACGTAGACAGCACGGCCAATGCGGCAGGGCTGGAGAGTTCCGTCGGTGGTGTGCTGTTCGGTGGTGACGTGGCGATCAGTGAAAACTGGCGGCTGGGTGTCCTTGGCGGCTACAGCCACACCACCTTCGAGAGCGAGGAAGCCACCTCGTCCGGTTCTTCGAAGAATACCCATCTTGGCGTCTACGGTGGCGCAGAATGGGGCGCGGTCGCGCTGCGGACCGGTGCCGCCTACACCTGGCACGATATCGAAACCCGGCGCACGCCTCGGTTCAGCAGCTACCTCTACGACTTTGATGGTCGGCCGACAGCGGAGTATGACGCTGGCACTGCACAGGTTTTCGGCGAACTCGGCTACCGGATGTCCGTGGCCAACCTCCGTCTTGAGCCATTCGCAGGGCTCGCTCATGCCAGCGTCAGGACGGACCGGTTCGCCGAGGATGGCAGCGGAATGGGCGTCAGAGCCGCACCTTCCACCACGAGTACGACCTTCACCACGCTTGGCATTCATGCAGCCACGGATTTCAATACCGGAAGCCAGAGCATCATCGTCCGGGGCATGCTCGGCTGGCGTCATGCCTTTGGTGATATCGTACCGACTTCCACCCTCGCCTTCGCTGGCGGCACGCCGTTCGAGATCGAAGGCCTGCCGATCTCAGAAGATGCGCTCGCCCTCGAAGCCGGCCTTGATCTGGCCATCACTCCGGCAGCCAATCTGGATTTTTCCTATAAGGGTCAGCTCGGTGATGGCGCACGGCAACATGCCTTCAATGCAGCGCTGGCCATAAAGTTCTGATCCCGCTTCGATCCGATGAGCGGATTCGCATGCGGTTCGGGACAAAGTGGCAGAAGTCCTGTTTCGGCGGAATATGCCCTTCAGGCCGAGCCGCACCCGAAGGCCATTGAAGCAAGCTTCGTTTGCGGCCTTTTGATCCTGGACCGTAATCAAGCGGATATCGGGTGGAATGCCCCACGTCAGGAATCGTCTGGCGCAGGGCGGAAATAGATGTGAAGAACTATGACTTGATAGGCCCGGTGTAATTGTTGTCCGCACAGAAATGATCGCTGTTGTTGGCGATTTGGAGGACACATTCAGGCAGCGTGAATGTGTTGTCGCCTAATTGAAAACGCCTGTACAAAAAGCGCCCTTCAGCCATGCCTGTTGGATCGGTCGGAATGGCGATCCTTTGCGGCAAGGCATATGTTGCGCCCATGGGCGTTGACCAAGGGCTCAACATGCTCTCGCACACGACACCGTCATTGATCGTCGAGTAGAATGTAACCGCGTAGCAGACGTTCGCGTCTGCCGGCCAAACGGGATTTGGTGAGTCCGGAGGCAATGGCGCTGTTTTGGCAAAGGTCCGCGGATCTACGGCCGGCGCAAGAACGGGTGTCGGCAGAAAATTATAGTCTCCAGAGATCGTATCGGTATTGTTCCAGATGACATGAACAAGTTGGGGCTGGGACGGCACATTCGCGCTCGATACAAAGCGCCGGTAAAGATAGCGACCTGTGGCAATTCCGCTGGAATCGATGGGCAAGGAAATCTGTTCCGGAAGGGCATAGGTGGCTCCAACCGGATCGCTCCACGGTCCGATAGAACCTTGTCCGTTGGCATTGAAATAGGCAACAGCGTAGGAAACGCCCGCATCCGACGGCCAAACAGGCTGGTTCGCTGAGGGAAAGGGCGCATTCGCGATAAATGTATGCCAATCGACGACGGGCGCAGTTTCGGGCGTTGGCAAGGCCGAGGAGTTGTTTTCCATGGTGAACGCGCACGTAATTGCCCCAACGGAATTGGACATATCCCAATTCAACGATAACCATCGAAATCCAGCAAGATATTCGTTGGTAAAGTTCCATGAAGCGGCATTGCCTCCGGATCCGCCCATTCGTCCGGTACTGGACCCGTCAGCGAATGTGAAAGCCAATGCATCGATTGTAGAGCCTGACCAGGAGGATACCGTGACAATGGGATTGCCCGCGCTTACCACAACCGTCGGATATAAAGTGGCTGTGGTTTCACCAATTACATAGGAATGGCCGTCGGTTTGCTGGACTGTCATTTCCTGAAGATAACTACCCGCGCTGATGGTTATCGCGCTAATCCCGTTGAATGATTGTGGCAACTCTCGTGGGTCTTGCGGTGTGTTATTGTCCGTGATCGATCCAATGATATTGGAGTAGATCAAACGAGGCGGCGGCGGAACCTGAACCGCTCCGGGGTAGAGTGAAACGTCAAAGTATGGCCAGTAGTATGCATAATCGAGAACGGAAAGGTTGGTCTGGCTCATGTAGCTACAGATGAAGTTCCAGTCATTTTGCACCTGCGCGGCAGAGTCTGTGTAGGGCGAGTAGTGAAGCCCCTGCAGATACGTGTTGTATGTGCTGTAAGCATAGTTGACATACTGATTGACCGTGTCGGTCAGCAGGATCGCTTGCTCCGCGACGTCCGCATCGTTCCATCCAAATGTTTGCCCGTAGGTGACGCCATCCCGTAACAATGAGAGATGCAAATTCGCCATCTGCGCAAATAACGGCAGAAGCAGAACCTCGTATCCACTTTCTTGAAAATAAGGAGCGCTTGTCGCGAACGCGGTTTCAAGGGACGAATATTTTTCGCCGCGATAAGCAGGGGATGTGGACTTGTCTTGAATTGCCGCCGAATAGTCGTTGACAGCGTTTTGAAGGCCGACGAGTGCGCTTTGTACCCGGCTGTACACTTCGCCATCGATCTTTTGATCTATTAACTGTTCAACATCCTGTTCGATCTGCTGCCAGATATCCGTACCGCTGTCGGGCCATAGAAGATACGCCAACCCCTCAAGGATTCCACCCAATTCCGGAATTTCACCAAGCATTGTCGCAATAATGGTGCGCAAGTCGTCGTTTATATCACCATAAGATGGCGTATTAAGGCTTAACTGCTGACTGTAATCCATGATTCCAATCCCTCAAAATCTGAAAAATTGTGGAACTACTGTCTCATCAGGTTCATACGTAAGAACAAAAAATGAAATACGATCATTGCCGTATTTTGCAAATTAAAATGAAATAAATCGAAGCGAATTATTTCAAATATACTTCGGTTTTATCCGTGGACGGCTTGCCTCGGCGCCGAGCCTTCCGGTTTTGCGCTTTCAGTCAACTGGAATTCCGATGCGAAATGCGTATCTGGCAATTTCCGCGGTGCTGTGCAGGTCGAGTTTCTTCATCAGATTCTCGCGGTGTTTGCGTACAGTCAGGGGACTTATCCCAAGATACTCCGCAATATCTCTGGCCGTCGCTCCCTTGGCGATCCAGCCCAAGATTTCCCGCTCCCTTTTGGTAAGATCAACCGACGCAAACACATCCGACATGACAATGGCGGGCGGACATGGAGCGGATGTGTGACGTAGCGCCTCCTCGATATAAAGTTCCCCAATCGAGACTTTTTCGAGAGCCACCACAATTTCCGACGGGTCGCCGTTTTTCGTGAGATACCCGTTCGCACCGGCGCGTATTGTCGCCTCGACGGCTTGTGGATCAATGTTCGCGGAAAGGATCAGGATTTTCAACGATTCATGATCTTCCCTGATCTTCTTTAAAAACTGGAAACCTATCACGCCAGGCATGCCGAGATCCAAAATCAGCGCATCCGCAGGTTGCGCAACCAATACCTCGGTTAGACTGTTTCCATCCGTGGCTTCGCCGACGACCTGCATCTGCTCCATCGTGGATAAAAGGAGCTTCAAACCTTCGCGGACAATCGCATGATCGTCTGCGATGATAATTCTTATTGGATGAAGCATGAAATACCTTGTCAGACTGCCATTTTTTCAGGTCTATACTGCAATTGCGTAGGGGTAAATACTTGAAACATGAAAATTGCACCGGCTCTTCAGGCACCACTGATCGAACTGCTATATAGACAATCCTTTGCTGTTCTGTTCGCGAATTTCGTTATTCCTTTGCCGGTTATCTATGTTCTGCACACCCATTTTTCAGCTCTTGCGCTGTTCGCGTGGGTGACAGCTATTTACATAGTCACAATCGCGCGGGTTGTCCTGTCGTGGTGTTTTTTTCACCGGAGAACGGGACAACACAATGGGCCGTCATCGCTCGAAAGATGGACTTATAGTTTCGCAGCCCTATCGTGGCTTTCGGCGGCGCTATGGGGGTGTTTGGGATGGTTCGGATACCTATCCACCGAACCTCACCTTCTTGCCTTTACGTGCATCGTGTTGACCGGTCTTGTTTGCGGTGCCAATCCTTCTTTGTCAGCCTATCCACCTGCATATATCGGAACGCTGACTGCCATGCTGCTCCCCATGGCCATTCGCACGGCGACCGATGCCGATCCCATTTCGAGGACATATCTTGCATTCATTATCTGTCTGGCGGGCGTGAACCTCTACTACAGTCGCACGGCTTTCAACGCGTTCATCGAAACCATTCAGCTTCGTTTCGAAAACAGCGTATTGATTTCAAGACTGGAAAAAGAACGAGATAAGGCCCTCGCGGCCAACCGCTCCAAATCGCGATTTCTTGCTGCTGCCAGTCATGACCTGCGCCAACCCATTCATGCTCTGGGCCTGTTCATCGCCACGCTCGGTGCCTGGAGCCGAAGAAGTGACGTTGATTCCGAAGCCGCCCACACGCTTTCTCAGCGAATGCAAACTGTCGTCATAAACCTGAGCGGTCTGCTGGACAGCCTTCTCGATATTTCCCGGCTTGACGCGCGCGTTGTGAAGCCGGTCATCGGTCCGGTGGCGCTCAGCCGGTTTTTCAATGATCTCCACGAAGAGTTTTCCGGCATCGCGAGGGAAAAAGGCATTCGGTTTGGCATTGTCCAAACGTCTGCATGGGTCGAAACCGATCCGATACTGCTCAAGCGGATTCTGGGTAATCTCCTGTCCAATGCTCTCAAGTTCACGAACTGCGGCGGCGTTATTCTGGGCTGTCGCCATCGTTGCGGGAGGGTGATTGTTCAGATAGCCGATACGGGTACTGGAATACCCAAGGATCAACTGACGTCCGTTTTTGATGAGTTTTATCAACTCGACAATGAAGCACGTGACAGGGAAAAGGGGCTCGGGCTCGGCCTTTCCATTGTGAAAAGAACTGCGGATCTTCTGAAGCATGATATCAAGATCCGCTCAATACCAAATCGCGGAACGATCGTTTCGATCGCCCTTCCCTTGAGTGCGGCAATCATGCCGGTTCATTCCCATGTCTCTACCCCGGTAACCTCGGGCTTGAGCATTGTCCTTCTTGACGATGATCGAGCAGTGATTGAAGCCATGACGCAATTGCTCTCAAGTTGGGGCCATCGCGTGATTGCAGGACGGAATCTTGACGATCTGTTTAATAAAATTCCGACCGCGAATTCGTCAAACGAGGCAGAGGTCGATTTCATCATTGCGGATTATCGGCTTGGCAGCAGTCTTGAAGGGCCTGAAGCAATTGACCGGATCAGGCGACGCCTGAATAGGAATGTGCCGGCGTTGCTTGTAACGGGAGACACGTCGCCTGAACAATTGCTGGATGCCAGCAGGACCGGCTTTCGAGTTTTATACAAGCCCGTTCATCCAGACGAACTGAAGGATTCACTATACTCGTGATGTGGTCTGATGAAACCAGACCACAAAGTCGGGGCAGGCCAAGGGGAGCTTGCAGAGGGCTGCTGCGGTTACTAGAGTCTGTCAGCGTTACATGGAATCGTTTCGGGATTCCCTGCAGGGCTGTTTTGTGATTCAAGATCATTGCTGGTGGGGAGGCCAGCAATGATGGCGAGACCCCTTTCCCTGGATTTGAGGAC
>JBOHIW010000013.1:0-130702 GCA_050726055.1 Phyllobacterium sp.
AAGAGCGAACCGTCGAAACAACATGGAGACGTATCGGCGAACTCCTCAAGGCCTTCAGTCCGCAGGAATGCTCAAACTACCTCAGACATGCCGGCTATGGTTCAGAGTAGATCTGACAGACTCTAGGTCGAGGGCTCGATCACAGCGGCAAGAACCCGTTCGACACCGTAGAGGATGACACCCTCCATCGCTTTCCTTGCAGCTTCGACATCACGACGCTCGATGGCGTCGACGATCTTCAGATGGGAGATTGCGCCCGCCGCGATGTGCTCCGGGTTCGCCGCTGGTGAACTGAGTCTGAAGACCGTCACAAGAGCCGCTTCGATCAGCGTGCTGACCGAAAGCATGAACGGGTTTTTTGACGCTTCGGCAATGGCGAGATGGAATTTCAGATCGGCCACCGCCAGCGTTTCTGCCGTATGATCGGCCGATCCCATTTCCTCGCCAAGCTTTCTTAGTCGGGCGATGTCTTCCGGGGTCGCCCTTGTTGCGGCCAATCCTGCGGCCATGGGCTCTATCGCAAGACGAATTTCGCTCAGATGCGTGAGAAAAGGTTCGTCTATCCCCTTTTCAAGGTGCCAGACGAGGATGTCGGCATCGAGCAGATTCCAGCGGCTGCGATCCGTCACCTTTGTTCCGATACGGGCCTTGGGCACGATCAGCCCCTTCGCCGAAAGCGTCTTCATGGCTTCGCGCAGCACGGTGCGCGACACCTGAAAGCGCGCTTCCAGTTCCGCGTCGCCGGGAAGAGTGTCACCTATGGCCAGTTCGCCCGAAATGATGGCGCGCCCGATCTGATCGACAACATGGGCGTGGCTCGTCCGCATGTTGCGCCCGGAAATTGCACTTTCCAACAGACCTTTCACTGCGTTGCTCGTCCTTTCAAAAGTTTCCGGTTGTTATCGGATATCCATAGGATGCCCTTCTGCAACAAGATGAAGGCGAACAGCAAGAGGCCGATGAGAATCTTCGTCCACCAGCTCGATAGGCTACCATCGAAAGTAATGTAGGTCTGGATCAGACCCTGGATCAGAATTCCGATGAATGTACCGGCGACGAAGCCGGCCCCGCCGGTCAGCAATGTCCCACCGATGACGACGGCAGCGATTGCATCGAGTTCGACACCCACCGTTGCCAGCGAATAGCCGGCGGAGGTGTAAAGCGAATAGACGATGCCGGACAATCCGGCGAGGAAGCCGGAAAGCGCGTAGATTGCGATTGTCGTTTTGCCAACAGGAACGCCCATCAGACGCGACGTCTGCACGCCACCGCCAAGCGCATAGACGTTTGCGCCAAACCGTGTTCGGTGGGCGAGGATGATGCCCAGAATGAAGACGACGACCATCAGCCCGCCGATCAGCGTGAGCCGGCCACCGCCCGGCATGCGCCAGTAGAGCCCCTGCAATTGCGTGTAGAATTCGTGATTGATGGGGACGGATTCCGTTGACAGGACGAAAGCCATGCCGCGCGCCAGAAACATGCCCGCAAGTGTCACGATGAAGGCTGGCATTTCCAGAAAATGGATGATCGCTCCCATGATGCCGCCAAACAGGGTCGCGACGATGAGGGCGAGCGCGAATGCGGCCAGCGGATGAACGCCGCCAGCCCCGATCACGACCGCGAGAAACACGCCGGTGAAGGCGATGACCGACCCCACGGACAGATCGATCCCGCCGGACAGGATGACGAATGTCATACCGACTGCGACGATGCCGAGAAAGGCGTTGTCGGTCAGCAGGTTGCCGATCACGCGGGTCGACAGCATGTTGGGGTACTGCATGTAGCAGACCGCATAGGCAAGAATGAAGATCAGGGTTGTCGCGATGAGGGGCAGATACTTCGTCTTCATGATGTCCGATGTTCCGTTGAAATAGCCTGCCTCGGTTCGCGGCGCATGAAGATCATCAGCGATTGCACGGTTGGCGACTGAAGCACCAGAATGACGATGATGATCGCTGCCTTGATGATGAGATTGAATTCAGGAGGAAAGCCGGAAAGCAGGATCCCGGTGTTGATGGCCTGAATGATCATTGCGCCCATCAGGGATGCGACAATGCTGAAACGGCCGCCGAGCAGGGACGTTCCGCCGATGACGACGGCGAGAATGGCGTCGAGCTCCAGCCACAGGCCAGCATTGTTGGCGTCCGCGCCCCTGATGTCGGCGGCGGCGATGATACCGGCGAAGGCCGCACAAAGGCCCGATACGGCATAGACAGCGATCAGCAGGACGCGGCTGTTGACGCCGGAAAGGGTGCTGGCCTTCCGGTTGATCCCGATGGCTTCGATCAACATGCCAAGCGCTGTCCGCCGTACAACAAGCGCAGTTACGATGCCGAGCATGACCCAGATGAGGACGGGCAGCGGAAAGCCCGCAAACGATCCGCTGCCGATGAAAATCAGGCCGGGATGGTTGAAGGTGAGGATTGCGCCCTCGGTGATGAGCTGGGCGATGCCGCGTCCCGCGACCATCAGGATCAATGTCGCGATAATGGGCTGAATGTTGAGAACCGCGACCAGAAAACCGTTCCACAAGCCGCACAGCAAACCCGCACTGATGGCCAGCAACAAGGTCACGGGCAATGAATGGCCGCTCTCGATAGCGGATGCGGCTATCGCGCCGCTGATTGCCATGACGGCGCCTACGGAAAGATCGATGCCCTTCGTGGCGACAACGAGCGTCATGCCGATCGCCAGCAGGGCCACAGGCGCACCGCGATTGAGCACATCGATCAGGCTTCCATAAAGCCGTCCATTCTGGATCTGGAGATCGAAGAAACTCGGAAACACCATCGCGTTAAGGCCGAGGATGACGACCAGGGCTATGATCTGGGGAGCGAAACGGCGCATTGGCTTGAAAATTGAATTCATTGTTGCGTCGCGCCCTCCTGCTCGCTGGCCGCTATGGCCGCAACGATTTGCCCCGGCGTAATTTGCTCGCCCGTGAGTTCGGTAATGTGTTCGCGATCTCTCAGGACAAGCACGCGAGAGGAATAGGCGACCAGTTCTTCCAGTTCCGAAGAGACGACGAGAAGCGACATGCCTTGGGCGCACAAGTCGCCGATCAGCCGGATGATTTCCGCGTGGGCGCCAACGTCGATGCCGCGCGTTGGCTCATCCAGAATGAGGAAGCGGGGATTTGTTGCCAGCCAGCGCGCCAGAATTGCCTTTTGCTGGTTGCCGCCCGAAAGCAGGCCGATGGGCTTTTCGCGATCTGTCGTGCGAATGTCGAGCGCCTTGATATAGTGGTCTGCCAGAGCATTCTGCTCGCGGCGGCTGATGGGGCGGGACCAGCCACGCCGCGCCTGCAAGGCCAGAATGATGTTTTCGCGGACGGACAGATCGGCCACGAGGCCGTCGATTTTGCGGTCCTCGGGACAGAAGCCGAAACCATTGGCGATAGCCGCGCGGGGCGAATTGATAGTGGCAGGCTTGCCGTCGATCTCCACCGTTCCGCTATCGACTGTCTCGACGCCGAAAAGAAGTTCCGCGGTTTCCGTCCGTCCGGAGCCGAGCAGCCCGGCGACGCCGACGACTTCGCCGAGGCGGATCGCCAGGTCGAACGGCTTGATCTTTCCCGCCTTGCCAAAGTTGGAAAAACGCATGGCGACCTTGCCGGGTTCGGCGCTGCCACTGCCGCCTTGAATCCGGGTTTCCTGCTCCAGTTCGCGGCCCAGCATCATGGTCACGAGTTCCATGCGGTGAAGGTTGGCGACGGGCCTGCTGCCGACGAGCTTTCCATTGCGCAGGACGGTGATCCGGTCCGAAATGGCGAAGACCTGTTCGAGGAAATGGGTGATGAATATGATGCCAAGCCCGCGGTCCCGCAGATTGCGGATGACATTGAACAGCATCTCGACCTCGTGCGTATCGAGGCTTGCTGTCGGCTCATCGAGAATGAGAACCTTTCCGGAGAGATCGACCGCGCGTGCGATCGCGATGATCTGCTGCACGGCGACGGAAAAATCGGAAAGATGGGCCGAAACGTCGATGTCCAGCCCGTATTGCGAAAGAATGTCTTTCGCCATTCCGTTCATTCTGGCAACATGAACCATGCCGAAGCGTTTCGGCTGCCGACCGAGAAACATGTTGTCGGCGACGCTCAGGTTGGGAAGCAGGTTCACTTCCTGGTAGACCGTGCCGATGCCGAGCGTTTGCGCTTCAAGGGTGCTGCGCGGGTTGATTTCGGCACCGTCGAGCACCAGCTTCCCGTGATCGCGATGATAGGCGCCGGTCAGGCACTTGATCAGCGTCGATTTGCCCGCACCATTTTCGCCGAGCAAAGCGTGGACCTCACCGCGCTTCAGGGTAAAATCGACATTGTCGAGCGCAATTGATCCCGGAAAAAACTTGCTGATGCCACTGGCCTGATAAAGATCGCGGGCCGGATAAAGATCATCTGAATGTGAGGACATGAGCGTCGCTTCTGTCTGCCGACAGGCATTCTGCCTGCCGGATGCCTGTTCATGGAGTGGCAGACGCCCGCCGGGCGCGAACCCGGCGGATCACGCTTCCATCCATCCGGTTGAGGACGGGCGGAAGCGTCCGACAATCAGTAGCCGAGCCCCTTTTTCTCCTCGTAGACCTTCATCGGATCGTCCTTCTGCGTGTAGAGCTTCGATTCCGTCTGGATCCACTTGGGCGGAAGGGTTCCGTCCTTCTTGAATGCCTCAAGCGCGTCGAAGGCAGGGCCGGCCATGTTCGGGGTCAGCTCGACCGTTGCATTCGCTTCTCCGGCCGCCATGGCCTGGAAAATGTCCGGTACGGCGTCTATCGACACGACCAGAACATCGGTCCCCGGTTTCAGGCCGGCTTCCTTGATGGCCTGAATGGCGCCGACGGCCATGTCGTCATTATGGGCGTAGAGGGCGCAGATGTTCTTGCCGCCGTTTTCAGCCTTGATGAAGCTTTCCATGACTTCCTTGCCCTTGGCGCGGGTGAAGTCACCGGTTTGGCTGCGGGTGATTTTCAGGTTGGCCTTGCCTGCGATGGCTTCCTCGAAGCCCTTCTTGCGCGCGATGGCGGGCGATGAACCGGTCGTGCCCTGAAGCTCGACGATGTTGCATTCCTTGTCGCCGACTGCGCCGACAAGCCATTCACCCGCGACCTTGCCTTCATAAACCTGATCGGATGTGACGGCGGTCATGTAGAGATCGTCCGGGGCCTCGATTGTCCGGTCGAGCAGGATGACGGGAATTTCAGCGTCCTTCGCTTCTTCGAGAACCGAATTCCAGCCCGTCGCCACCACCGGTGCGAGCAGGATCGCGTCGACGCCCTGCGCTATGAAGGAACGGAGCGCCTTGATCTGGTTTTCCTGCTTCTGCTGGGCGTCGGCAAATTTCAGGTCGATGCCGCGTTCTTCCGCCTGCATCTTGGTAAGGGTCGTTTCAGCCGCGCGCCAGCCCGACTCCGATCCGATCTGCGAGAAACCGACGGTCAGGTCGGCCGCGTAGGCGGTTCCCGCTGTAACGGCGGCCAGAAATGTCGCGGCCGCCAGTGCTTTCAATTGTTTCATTCTTTCCTCCCTGACGCCCGCTCCGGCCTCCTGCCGGTTTTTCGCGGGCGCTGTGCTACGATGATACGTCACTCGATCTCGCTGCGAAGCTCCTCTCCAGTGAGAACTTCAGCACAATTAAAAAATCATACAATATGATTTTAGTAAACAGGGAATATCGGCTTGCGTGGTTCTCAGTCGCGTTTCTCCGCTAATGGTTGTCGCGCGGAATCCCTTTTGTCTGGGCGATCCGCTGGTATTTGACCGCTGGCTCAAGCACCGCTCCCGTTTCCATCTGTCCAATGATGGCGCGCTGGATTTCCTGCCATGGTGTCTGGCTCGCCGGATAGGCGTAGCCGCCATTGGCGTCCAGTTCCTTTTTCCGCTGGTTGAGTTCCTCGTCGGAAATCAGGATGTTCGCCGTTCCCTTGCCAAGATCGATACGAACATTGTCTCCGGTGCGCAGAAGCGCAAGGCCACCGCCTGCCGCCGCCTCCGGCGAGGCATTGAGGATGGAGGGTGAGCCGGATGTGCCGGACTGCCGGCCATCGCCGATGCAGGGGAGCGAACGCACGCCCTTCTTGAGGAGGTAGTCGGGCGCGCGCATGTTGACGACCTCTGCGGCGCCAGGATAGCCGATGGGACCGGCCCCGCGCATGAAGAGGACGGAGGTTTCGTCGATTTTCAGGTCGGGGTCGTCGATGCGGGCATGATAATCCTCGGGACCGTCAAAGACGATAGCCGGGCCTTCGAAGGCGTCCGGATCGTTCGGATTTGACAGATACCGGTTGCGGAACTCCTCCGATACCACGCTCATTTTCATGATTGCAGAAGAGAAGAGATTGCCGCGCAGCACGCGGAAACCGGCATTTTGCTTCATCGGCCTGTCGAACGGACGGATCACGTTTTCATCGACAATCGGCACGTTTTTGCAGTTTTCGCCCATCGTCTTGCCGTTGACCGTCATGGCGTTCTCGTTGATCAGCCCCTGTGCAAGAAGCTGGCTGATGACCGCGGGAACACCGCCGGCATGGTAATAATCCTCGCCCAGATACTCGCCGGCAGGCTGGAGATTGACGAGCAGCGGAATTTCCTCGCCAAAGGCCTGCCAGTCGTCGATATCAAGCTCGACGCCGAGGTGGCGGGCGATCCCGTTGAGGTGGATCGGCGCATTGGTCGAGCCGCCAATGGCCGAATTCACGCGAATGGCATTGATGAACGCGTCGCGTGTCATGATATCGGAAGGCTTGAGATCTTCATCGACCATTTCGACGATGCGCATGCCGGTGAGGTAAGAGATCTCCTGCCGGTCGCGATAGGGGGCAGGGATGGCCGCTGAGCCCGGAAGCTGCATGCCCAGTGCTTCGGCAAGCGAGTTCATGGTCGTGGCGGTGCCCATTGTGTTGCAATAGCCGGTCGAGGGGGCGGAGGACGCCACCAGCTTGACGAAGCCCTCATAGTCGATTTCGCCAGCGGCCATCATTTCACGGGCTTTCCAGACGATCGTGCCAGACCCTGTGCGCTCGCCACGGAACCAGCCGTTCAGCATGGGGCCGACGGAAAGCGCAAT
Source organism: Phyllobacterium sp. (assembly GCA_050726055.1). Classification (GTDB taxonomy): domain Bacteria; phylum Pseudomonadota; class Alphaproteobacteria; order Rhizobiales; family Rhizobiaceae; genus Phyllobacterium. The sequence goes on from JBOHIW010000013.1 coordinate 7,062, forward strand.
GGCCGGAATGTTGACGGTGGCCGCCGCCATCAGGCAGGCGGGTGTGGTCTTGTCGCAACCGATCATCAGCACGACGCCATCGAGCGGATAGCCGTAAAGCACCTCGACCAGAGAGAGATAGGCAAGGTTGCGGTCAAGACCGGCGGTTGGGCGCTTGCCGGTTTCCTGAATGGGGTGAACGGGAAATTCGATAGCGATGCCGCCCGCTTCGCGGATGCCTTCGCGCACGCGGTTGGCCAGTTCCAGATGATGCCGGTTGCAGGGCGAAAGATCGGAGCCGGTCTGGGCAATGCCAATGATCGGGCGGCCGGATTGCAGTTCCTTCTGCGACAGGCCGAAATTCATGTACCGCTCGAGATAAAGAGCGGTCATATCCGGATTTGAGGGATTGTCGAACCAGGCTTGAGAACGCCTTCTTGGCTTGCCCGGTGTTGCTCCGTTGGTCGATCCCTTGGTCATTTTCCTGTCCTCATTCAATCTCTGTGTTTGTCGTTGCCGCTCCTGGAAAGCGGTAAATCGTTGTCTGCCGATATGTTTCGCCGGGATTAAGCCGCGTAGCCGGAAAAGCCGGCCGGTTGGGCGAATCCGGATAGTGCTGCGCCTCGAGGCAAAGCGCATGATGCTGATTGTAGATACGACCGCGCTTGCCCTTCGTGCCGTTCTCGATCCGGTTGCCCGTATAGATCTGAAGTGACGGTTCGGTCGTCAGAACCTGCATCGTGCGGCCGGAAGCAGGGTCTTCAAGCGTTGCCACCAGCCTTGCCTCGCTCGTCGCCGCGCCTCGCAGGCAAAAGGCGTGGTCGATCCCGCCGCCGGTCCGGATCGCATCATGGGTGGTGTCGGTTACGCGCTCGCGAAGCCGCGCAGCGACGTTGAAATCGAGTGGCGTTCCGGCAACTGGCACTATTTCGCCGGTCGGGATCAGCGCCTGATCGGTCGCAAGAAATGCATCGGCATTCACCTGCATGGCGTGGTCGAGGATCCCGGTTTTTTGGTCCGAGCCGCCAAGATTGAAAAAGCTGTGGTTCGTCAGGTTCACGACCGTCGGCTTGTCCGTCTGCGCCTCGTATTCGATCACGAGATCATTCGCGCGTGTCAGGGTAAAACGTACCCGCGTCGTCAAGGTGCCGGAATATCCGCCTGCGCCGTCCGGGCTCACATGGACGAGAGAGAGCGAAGGATCCGCACCGTCGCCGATTTCATCGATTTGCCAGAGAACGCGGTCAAATCCGTCGCTGCCGCCATGCAGCGTGTTTTCGCCCTCATTGCTGTCAAGGCTGTATGCGGCATCATCGAGTGTGAACCGCGCTTTTCCGATACGGTTTGCAAAACGTCCGATGGTCGCCCCGTAGAAACGCCGGTTTTCGACATAGGATTCGAGATCGTCATGGCCGAGGACGATATCCGCCCTGTTACCGCGCGAATCCGGAACGAACAGCGACTGAACCGTTGCGCCATAGGTCAGGATCGTGGTTTCCAGACCTCCGGCATTGCAGAGCATAATCGCATCGACGTCGCGCCCATCCGCCAATATGCCGAAGCGGATGCGGCGGATCGCGCTCTGTTGCGGGGAAAGGGCTGGCTGGCTCATCAATCGACAAAAGCCTCGCTTCTCTCGTGCTTTCCGGACATGAAGGCGTCAGCCACATGGCGGAGAGGACGAAGATCGATGTCGGACGTACCCGAGTGAATGAGCATCGCAAACCGCCGGTAAATTCCGTCATACTCGGTGTCGCTGGCGTTGATGACCGGCGCTCCATCAACGCTCATCAGTGCGCCGCCATTTTGCAGCAGGAGCGCGCCCTGATCCGTCTCGACGCGGATATCCCATGTTTGCGGGCCGGTTTGCCTCCAGTCAAATTCCGCATGGACGGGAACGCCGGTGGAATCGCGGAACTTGAGACTGGCGGCAATCGGAGCGTGCCTGTTTTCAGGAAAGGTCAGTTTCGCGTCGGTCAGGAAAATGGGAAAGGGCAGGATTTCCGTCATGATCGACAAGGCGTTGATGCCGGGGTCGAATACGCCGAAACCGCTTGGCTCCCAGATCCATTCCTGGCCTGGATGCCAATGGCGCACATCCTCCTTCCATTCAACATCCACGGAACGGATGGTTTTGCCCATCAGCCATTCCTTCGCGGGGGCAACTGCGGCGGCAAAGCGCGAATGCCAGGTCGCAAAAAGCGATAGTCCGTCACTCTCCGCAATGGCGATGAGATCGTCAATCTCGCTCAGCGTTGCGCCGGGCGGCTTTTCGAGCAGCACATGCTTGCCTTTGCGAAGTGCCGCCAGCGCAATCTCCTGCCGGACGGAGGGCGGGGTGCAAAGGGCAACGGCATCGAGTTCAGGGCCGTTCTCCAGCATGTCTTCCAATGTATGGAAGTTTGCAACGCCATCGACCGATGCATTGCGGCTGACAGCGGCGACGAGTTCGAAACCCGGATTCTTCTCAATGGAGGGGAGGTGCTGATCGTGAGCGATTTTTCCAACGCCGACGATGCCGATGCGGATTGGAGCCACGATGTTTTCCTCCTTACAGTTGCTTCACACGAACATCCTTTGGCTGCGCGACGGTCAAAGGGTTGCGCAGGGCAAAGGCAAACGGTGCGGCTTCGATTTCAAATATGTCGCCTTCCTTCGTCTGAAAGCCATCGGAGAAAGAGAGAGTAGCGGTTCCGAAGAAATGGACATGGACGTCACCGGGCTTGCGGAACAAATCGTATTTGAAATGATGATGCTCGAGGTTCGAGATCCGGTGAGACATGTTGTTTTCGCCGGAAACGAAAGGCTTTTCCCATAGAGTCTTGCCATCGCGGATAATTCGCGAGCTGCCTTCGACATCGCCCGGCAGCGCGCCGGTCAAAAGTTCGGGACCGAGCGAAGCCGGACGCAGTTTCGAGTGGGCGAGCCACAGATAGTTCTGCCGCTCGGTAACGTGGTCCGAAAATTCGTTCGCGAGCGCGAAGCCGAGCCGGAAGGGCGTGCCATCAGGGCCGATAGTGTAAATAGCGGCGATTTCCGGTTCTTCGCCGCCATCTTCCGCGAATGCCGGAGAGACGAGCGGTGCGCCGGGGCCGGTGACGAATGAACCATCTCCCTTGTAGAACCATTCCGGCTGCACGCCGACTTCGCCTTCATTCGGCTTGCCGCGCTCCACACCCCATTGAAACATCCGCATGGAATCCGTCGGCTTCTCAGTGGCCGCGGCTGCCTTGTGCATCTTGTCGCGCCCTTCAGCGGAGCCGAGATGCGTCAGGCCGGTGCCGGTCATATAAAGGTGAGCGGGATCTGCATGGTCAATCGGCGCGAGAACGCGTCCTTCCGCCAGCGCCTCACGGATATTCACGGGCTGTTCAACCGGCTTTCCCGCAGCGAGGTCTGCCAGTGCGATGCCGCGCTCAATGGCTTCCATCGCCAGATCGTAAGTCGTCTTGACGCCTTCCAGAAGTAGTGCCGATCCATCGTCCTGTACCAGGGCGACGCGTCGCGCGCCGAGTGTATCCAAAAGCTGAACAAGTCTGGCTGTCATGTCATATTCCGGCTGTCGCCGGTTCCTCCGCTGATCCCGTTATTCTGAAGCTCGATATGGCTGGCTGAAGATGTGGCTCCAGCCTCGCTGTTCGTATCGGCTCTCGTTATAAAGTCATATACTAAGACAAATAGATTTGTATAGATTGAATTTCAGATGTTCGGGAATCTTCCGAGGAAATGTGATGAAGAACCGGGCCAGAATGGATCGAAGCTTTTTCGCGGCGCCTGCCTGGGGTATGACGGTTGCGAGCGCATCTGCCGATCGACAAAAGGCGCAGGGAACATGATGAAAACCACGCACCGGCTGCACAATCATATTGCCGGAGAACTGGGGTCCGGCATCGTGTCAGGCGTTTACGCGCCCGGCGACGTGTTGCCCGGCGAGATCGAATTCAGCGAACGGTTGAGTGTTTCGCGAACGGCTTATCGAGAGGCCGTTCGCATGCTTGCCGCCAAGGGTCTGGTGGAGAGCAAACCCAAGATCGGCACCCGCGTCAATGCGCGATCCCGATGGAATCTGCTCGATCAGGACGTTCTTGGCTGGCTGTTTGGCCTTGATTCACCGGATCAGGATCTGGTGCGCGACCTGTTCGAGGTTCGCAGGATTATCGAGCCAGCGGCGGCTGTGCTCGCCGCTCAACGGCACGGGGAGACGGACGCAACCGACATGGCCAGCGCTCTCTCGCTGATGGAGGCGTCCTCCGCCACGAGCGAGGAGGGGATGCGCGCCGACCGGGCCTTTCACGAAGCGATATTCAGGGCGACGGGCAATCAGGTGCTGATGTCCCTGTCCGACAGTATTTGCGCCATTATCGACTGGACGACGCGTTTCAAGGAGAGACGCGACGGGGCCTTGCGCAGCGGGGTGATCGATCATCAGCGGGTTCATGACGCCATCGTCAGCGGCGATGGCCGCCGCGCCGAGCTTGCCATGATTGATCTTCTCCAGCTGGCATTCGAGGATGTTCGCCTGACGATTGAAGAATGGGGAGGCCGCGCTCTTCGCGGTTAGGCGATCCTTCGATATTCAATGTTGCGGGCGAGCCAGCATCCCACGATGAGGCTGTCCATCTTGCCGGTCGCATCGCGCTTGATCCGTACGGTCCAGTTGCCGGGCGCCGGGGCGTCCATCGAACGCTGACAGGTCAGCAACCAGACATCCTTGCCGATGGGATACATGGCCTGCATGGCGCCCTTGCCGAGAAAACCTTCAAAGCCGCCATAGGTCGCGTTGCCGGTCGATGCGATATCGAGCCAGGCATCGAGTTCGGCGGAGTGGAACCGGCCCGTGATGTCGTTTTCCGCCACGCCGGAAATTCGGGTCAGGGTCGTTCGCAGATTCTCGCCTGGCCGTTCCATGCGAATCGCATCGCCGTCCTGTATGAGCGTCATGGAGGCATTACGCGCGACACCATCGGCATCCGGCGTCAGCGTTTCCGGCGATACGGCAAATTGAGCCTCGATCGCGCCGTTGCCTGCCGCCGATACCCGCAGGGCCAGATTGGTTCCGGGGTCGATATAGTGGCCGAGCAAGCCCGACCCCTTGTTGCCAAGCTGCCCGTTCGGAACGGTCTTCGGCTTCCCGCAACCGAGGGCGGTCTCCATCAGCGACAGGGATGCGGCATGCGCATCGGCCTGATGATTGAACATCACGACGACCGACAGGCGCTCGGACGGGGCGTAAAGGCGGCGGCAACGGAAACCGCGCAACGCACCGCCATGGCCGCTGATCGGCACATCGCCGATCATTTCGTGCGAAAGCCCGAAACCGTATCGCGATGGTGTGCCGTCGGCGAAGTGTTGCGGTGCGGACAGGCGGGAATACAGCGCGTCCGCGTCATCGCGAGTGCCGTCGATAAAGCATTCCCAGGCCAGCATATCGTCGAGAGCTGCTGAAATTCCGGCATCCCCCGACCAGTAGATGCGGTTGGTCGCAGGGAAGTAACCGACCGTATCATTGCCTTCGTAGCCGACGGCGCTCTCTGGAAAATTGCCTGTATCGGGCGTGAATGCTGCCGTTTGCATCTTCGCCGGATCAAAAATGCGCTCCGCATAGAGTTCGCCGAGAGAACGACCCGCATGATCTTCGATGAGATCGGAGAGGATGCGGAAATTGCCGTTGGAATAGGAATAGTGGCTGCCGGGATCGAAATGCGTCGTGCGCATTCGCGCAAACAGCGTTTTTGCGTCCTCGGCGCCAAACACGCCTTCGGCAGCGGCCCCATGGAGAACGGTCAGCGCCCAGTAATCGCGAAGGCCCGACTGGTTGTTGCAAAGCTCCGTGATGCCGGGCCGCTTGCCCTGAAAATTCGGCAGGTGATCCCTGACCTTGCCATCCAGACGCGCGGGATCGCCAATCACATCAAGCAGCACGGCACAGGTAAATTGCTTGCTGATCGAGCAGATGGGCATCAGCGTGCCGGTGGTCATGGGGCGACGTGTCGCCAGATCGGCGTAGCCCCAAGCCTCCCGCATGATCACCTGGCCATCCTTGACGACGCCGGCGACGCCACCCGGCCCCTTGAAGCTAGAAGGCAGGGCGCGGAAGGCTCGTTCGAAAGCGGCAAGGTCAAATTCGGCCATGATGTTATTTCGGGCTCGCATCGAGATGGAAGATGCGAAATCTCTAATGGACCGAAGGTTTTGCCGCAATGGCGGCGACTGGCGGTTTACCGCCATTGCGCAGCAATTAACGGGAACGGGCCATGCGCCAGAGTACGAACATCGAAATGATGTAGAGCGGAAAGCCGATCAGCGGCATGCCGTAGATGGCCGCTGCAAGATCGCGATCATGGAAATCATCGAAATAGAATGGCGCTATCAGATGGCCGATGCCATAGCCCGCGAGCGCACAGACCGGAATCAGGACCAAAACCGCCAGGATAATCAGAATGGCTTTCAACATGGCTATTCCCTCCATTAGCCATAAAGCCCCAAGACCTTGGCCCAGCCTATTGGACAACATGGCGAGAGATGGGCAGGTCGGCTCTTTTTGCTTCCCGCATTCATTTCGAGCCGCCGGGACAGCTCAACGGCTCTCGATTTGAAAAGGCGGGAAGCGGAGGGAATCGTTTTCGCAGGCATGCCATTCCATCTGTGCGCCTGATTCGTCTTTTTTTCCGAAGCACCAGTTCCGTTCGTTGAGAGCCACCCCGTAGACCGAGCGCGAAAGGCAGGCGGCTGCCACTTTGACATCGCCGCCATTTGCGCCGCGACAGGTCGAGTTGCTCTCGTTCCAGAGGGTGATCAATTCGGGAACGGTTTCGGAAGCATCGGGAAAATGCTTGCCGGGCCCGGAAAGAGCTGCATCGATTGGCACCACCAGCACGATCACCGCAAAAAGCCATTTTGAAAGTCGGAACATTTTGCCTCCAGATTTCCAATGCCAAGCGCAACTCCCAGCGAAGACCGAGGAATAGAACGTGGAAACCGGGCGACAAGATGAAAGAGGGGGTAAATCGCGCGAAGTTCGAGGCAGAAGCATGCCTCGAAGACAAACAAACCCTTGATTTAAAAGGGAGGATCGAATGGTGGGCGTGACAGGGATTGAACCTGTGACCCCTACGATGTCAACGTAGTGCTCTCCCGCTGAGCTACACGCCCACTCGACGCGGCGGATACACCATATCGCGTTGCGCCCGTCAATAGTGAATAGGTGAGTTTTTTCAGTTATCCTGAAACTGGAGAACTTGTCGCGGCTTTTGCTCAGGCCGCGACGAGGATTTTTTCAACTTCATTGACCAGATCGCGAAGGTGGAACGGTTTTGACAAAACCTTCGCATCGCGTGGCGCATTTGAGTCGGGGTTGAGCGCAACAGCCGCAAACCCGGTAATGAACATGACTTTCAGGTCCGGATCGATTTCGGTTGCGCGGCGCGCAAGTTCGATGCCGTCCATTTCTGGCATGACGATATCGGTGAGCAGCAGCGAAAACGGTTCTTCGCGCAGGCGATCATACGCGCTTGCGCCATTGTCGAAATGCGTTACGTGATAACCAGCCTTTTCCAGCGCCTTTACAAGAAAGCGGCGCATATCATTGTCGTCTTCTGCAAGAAGTATGCGTTTCATGATTCCGTCCGAATTACTTTTCGCCACTGGTTCGTTGCCCAAGGCGCTTTCAGTCACTACGAAGCGCTTTTTTGGTAAATATCAGGTGAATGCTCCGCCTGAAAGTAGGATTATGCTGTTGATATGTCGAGGCTGGACAGCGCAGGCGTATGCTGGCAGGGTGCAGGAGCAGAGCAACCCCGTCAGTTTATCGTCCGGGAGGCAGAATCATGATCGAACGCGACTTCAATGCCGTGGTGCCGTTTGAAGTGCGTGCGCCGGCGGAGCAGCGCATTCCCTTCGTGTTCAACTCTCCTCACAGCGGGCGCTGCTATCCGATAAATTTTCTGGAGCAGTCGCGGCTCGACGCCATGGCGATACGCCGTTCCGAAGACAGTTTTGTCGAGGATCTGTTCGGCGGGGCGGTGGCGCTGGGCGCACCCATGCTGATCGCCCATTTTCCCCGCGCGTATCTGGATGCAAATCGCGAGCCCTACGAGCTCGATCCCCGCATGTACAACGAACCGCTGCCGCCGCATTTCAATTCGCGATCGGCGCGTGTCCTGGGGGGGCTCGGCACGGTCCCGAAACTTGTCGGGGAGGGGCAGGAAATCTATGGGCGGCGCATTCCGCTGGCGGAGGCGATGGGCCGTATCGAGACGATCTACAAGCCCTATCACGAATTCCTGGCCTCGCTGATTGGCTCGACGCAGCGCCGCTTCGGCTATTCAATCCTGATCGATTGCCATTCGATGCCGACGGGAATCCGAATCAGCGACGCCGGTTTTCGCCCCGATTTCATCATCGGTGATCGCTTTGGCACCAGCGCGTGCAGGGAGCTTTCGCTCTTCGCCATGGAGCTTTTGCAGGGCATGGGCTATGCCGTCGCCCACAACAAGCCCTATGCGGGAGGCTATATCACCGAGCATTACGGTCGTCCGGCCAAGGGTTCGCACGCCTTGCAGATCGAAATCAACCGGGGCATCTACATGGATGAGGCTTTGTTTCTGAAGACCTCCGGTTTCGAGACGTTGCGCCGCGATCTCAACAGGTTCATGGCCGACCTGACGGCGATGCCGGATTATCATTTCATCGACATGCCGCTGGCGGCAGAATAGCCGAAAGCCGATGGGGAACAAAAAAAGACCGCGCTTTCGCGCGGTCGAAGTCTAGGGAGGAAACGCCCAAGGAGGGCATAAACAGGTCACCCTGTTCACCGCCAACTTTATGCTGCATCGCACAAATGTCAATCCGAAAGTTCGGTTTTTTGTGCATCTCTATTTCGTGTCTATTTTTTAGGCGGTCGTTCAAAATTGTGCCATTCCGGCAGTTGATCATTCGGGAGTTCATTGTGATCGTTGAAAAATCATTCCTGTTGCGTTTGGCGCAGGCTGCCGCAGCGCAGACGCTTCCGCGCTTTCGCACGGTTTACGACGTTGACAACAAGTATCAGGTTGGCTTCGATCCGGTGACGGAAGCAGACCGCGAGGCGGAACGCGCCATCAGGGATTTGATAAAGAGCGAATTTCCCGATCACGGCATTCTGGGTGAGGAATTCGGCTCGGAGAATCCCGGGCATAGCCATTGTTGGGTTATCGATCCGATCGACGGGACGCGCGCTTTTATTTCCGGGTTGCCGACATGGGGTACGCTGGTCGGGCTGACCATCAACGGCAACGCCGAAGCAGGGATGATGTCGCAGCCCTTTACCGGCGAACTCTATTATTCGGACGGGCAGGCTTCGTATTACGAAGGACCGGGCGGTTCGCGCAAGCTGGCGACACGCAAGCGCCCGCTCTCGGAGGCGACGCTTTTCACGACGACGCCAGCCTTGTTCAAGGGCGATAAACGCGCGTCCTACGATCGCCTTGAAAGCTCTGTGCGGCTGGCGCGCTATGGCGTCGATTGCTACGCTTTTGCGCTCGTGGCAGCGGGCCATGTCGATCTGGTCGTTGAGTCCGGATTGCAGCCCTATGATATTGTCGGACTGATTCCGATCATTGAAAATGCCGGTGGTGTCGTGACGTCGTTCGATGGTGGTCCGGCGGAAAACGGCGGCGATGTGGTTGCATCGGGGTCGGCGGAACTTCATGTCGCGGCGCTTGAGATATTGAACGGTTAGAGCGCTTCCGGTTTAAACGGAATCGTTGGAACCGCTCTAAGCCTTTGTTTCGTCGCATTATCCTACGCATCGAAGCGGGATAAGAAATCAGTCCAGTGGATTGATTTCCCCGCGTAGGCGCTTCGCACTTTTGCTGGAAGTGCTCCAAAGCGCGCTGCTGCGGGGTGCGTCAGGGCACGCTTGAAAAATCGGGGTCCGATCCGGGTATGAAGGCATCGAAGGCCGCGAGAAGCTGCTCGCGGTAATAGTCGGCTTCCTGCAAGATCTCGTGCCGCGCGCCGTCGATCGTAATGAGGTTTCCGAGTCGCAGCCTTCGGCAGAAGTTTTCGATTGCCGGTGTCGAGACGACACGATCCATGCCCGCAGCAACGATCAGGGCTGGAATCCTGATCTTCTCGACGAAGCCCGGCTCCTGTACCTGCTGCATCGCCGTTGTGGCAGCGGAAACCCAGGCGGCCGTGGGCCGGCCCGAGCCCAGTTCCGGCGCCAGCCTCAGCAACTCACGGTTTCGCTGGAAGCGCCTGGGGTCGCTGGTCAGGTTGTTGTTGTCGAATGACGGCATTTCGCCCTGGCGCGGCCCGTTTGTCACGTGCAGCGATCCGAGGCCGACCAGCGTCAGCGCACGGGTCAGGAAATGGGCAAGACGGGCATGGGGGCCGTCGCCCGCCAGTTCCAGCAGCGGTGCCACCAGAACCATGCGCCGTACACGGTTTGCGAGCTTTGGCGCGGCCAGAAGCGCGGTGAGCGAGCCGGACGAGTGTGCAAGGATATAGTAGGGCGCGCGGCAATCCGGCAGCAACACATCCTCGAAAAACTGTTCCAGATCACTCACATAGTCATTGAAGCTGCGCACATAGCCGCGATCCTGCGCGCGGATCAACCGCGTGGAGCCGCCTTGGCCGCGCCAATCCAGATTGGCGACCGCAAAGCCTCGGTGGGAGAGATCGGCTGTGGTTTCGAAATATTTTTCGATGAACTCATTGCGCCCCTGCAATACGATGACCGTGCCCTTCAGGGGGCGGCCGGATGCGGGCGTTATCGTGTAGCGGAGATCATGACCGTCGTGCGTTTTCAATGTTCCGGGATGTGTCCCGGACGGAATGGGATTGGCTAGTGTTTCGACCAATGGCCGCATCGGTTTGCGCAATGACCTCAAGAGTTCGGATCGCATCGCTGATCCCGTTGTGATCCGCATGCCTGCTCTGGTGGTAGAGGGGAAGTTCGGAAAGGTCAAAACAAAACGTCAACGACCGGAAGCCGGCAAGGACTTCCGGTCGTTCGTGTTCCGGGGGAAGGGACGTTACACCCGGTCCACGGCTCTGGATCTACTGCCTGGTGTGATTAGTAGGTCCGGAGTTCGAGGTAGACGCCGTCGCTGGTGCGGTGCCATCCGTCGCGACGGTCGCGGCGGTCACGGCCTGCGCGGTCGACATCGAGAATCCGGCCGCTGCGGGCATCAACCACGATCTTGACACGGTGCCCGCGATGGTTTCTGGCCTTGACGTAGTACCGGCCGCGGCGCAGATCGATATCGCCGACCCGATAGCCGCGATGGCGCAGCATCGAGGAAACGCGGCGAGGGCTCACGATTTCGCTGCGATGGCCGCGGTGATCGCGATAGTGCCGGTCTCCATGACGACCGTTATCCCAGCCGCCATCCCGATGATCCACATTGAGAACCATTGGCGAGGTGTCCGATGCCATGGATGGCGCCGTGAAACCTGCAAGCATTGTGACGGCAGCGGCAACCGCGAGAATGGTTTTCTTCATGATCCTGTTCCTCTTCAAACTTCGGAATTGCACCGAACATGAGTCGCAGCTTATGCGCGGCCGACTGAACGAAGTCCGAAGACTCTGTTCATATTGTGTTCAGGAAACCCGGTCATTCGTTTGAGGCCGACGTCTTGAAACGCCATTGGATCCTTCCCAGATACATCATGCAGTCGCCGAAAAAAGGGACTGCTGGTTCCGCAAGGTCTGCCAATGATGGGGGCCTTCACAGGGATCACAACGCAATCGTCGCTCTGAAGGAGGGCTTACTTATGCGTCATGTTGATTTTTCACCGCTTTATCGTTCGACCGTTGGTTTCGACCGGCTTTTCACCATGCTCGACTCGCTCGCGCAGCCGGAAGGCGGACAGTCCTATCCGCCCTACAATATCGAGAGGACGGGCGATAACGCCTATCGCATCACGATGGCTGTAGCCGGTTTTGCGGAAGACGAGATTGAAATCGAAGCGCATCGCAATCAGTTGACCATAACGGGTCAGAAGCGTGAGGAAACCACCGAAGACGGTGCCGAAACGCTTTATCGCGGTATTGCGTCGCGCGCTTTCGAGCGTCGCTTCCAGCTTGCCGACTATGTTGAAGTCAGCGGTGCGAGCCTCAAGAATGGCCTGCTGCACATCGATCTCAAGCGCGAAATCCCCGAGGAAATGAAGCCGCGCAAGATCGCAGTTGCTACAGTGTCCCCGAAGGACGCCAAGCAGATCGAGGCCAAGGTATCCCACTAACAAGATATCCCACTAAGCTGATCTGTCAGCGATATAGAAACGGCGCCGTAAGGCGCCGTTTTGCTATCTCATGCCAGCAAAGCCCCGAACTGCTCGACTTCGGCTTCGGTTGTGGCGAAGCTGGTGACGAGGCGCACCATGGTTTCGTCTTCGGCAATGTGGTCGACATGGGAGTGCGGGGCGTTCCACTCATAGAATACCGCCCCCTTTTCCTGAAGTCTGGCGGAGAAATCGCGCTTCATGACCGCAAAGATTTCATTCGCCTGCGGCTCCCATGCCAGGGACACCTTGTCCGATGCGCGCATATGGGCCGCGATGCGGCTTGTCATTGCGTTGGCGTGGGTTGCCAGTTCGATCCACAGATCGTCGGCGAGATAGGCCTCGAACTGGGCGGCGATGAAGCGCGTCTTCGAAAAGAGCTGCGCGGCGCGCTTGCGGATGAATGGCAGATCCTTCGCATGCGCCGGGTCCATGAAGACAAGCGCTTCGGCGCACCAGCAGCCGTTCTTCGTTCCACCGAATGAAACGATGTCGACGCCCTGCCGCCAGGTCATGTCTGCGGGTGAACAGCCGAGAGAAACCAGCGCATTGGCGAAGCGGGCTCCGTCCATGTGCAGCGGCAGATCATGCTCGCGGCAAATACCGGCAATCGTTGCGATTTCATCGAGACCGTAAAGTGTACCGACTTCCGTCGATTGGGTAATCGAAACGGCCATGGGTTGCCCGGCATGGATGAAATCCGGATTGAAGCGCTTCAGTTCGCGACGAAGATTGTTCGGGTCGATGCGGCCCAGTGGGCCGTCAACCGGATGAAGGCGCGCGCCGCCCGTAAAATATTCCGGTGCGCCGCACTCGTCCTCGATCATATGCGCTTCGCGATGGCACAATGAAACACCGCCCGGCCGGTTGACGCTGGCAAGCGCCAGCGAGTTGGCGGCGGTTCCGGTGCCGACAAAAAAGACGGCGACTTCACGCTCGAAAATTTCATTGAAGCGCTGCTCGATTGCCTTGTCGAGCTTGCTCGAACCATAGGCAGCGGCGAAACCGTCGGCATTGCGCGCGAGATTTTCGTTGATTTTGCGATGCGTGCCCGCCCAGTTGTCAGATCCAAAATGCATTGAAGTGTCCCGTTCCGTGTGTGGCCGGCATCCGGCGATTCCCTGAATTGAACCCGTTATACCGTAGTCCCTGGAGCCCGCCAGCCGCAATCTGACTCCTTCGATACTGCGGCGCAATGCGGGGTAGAATGCTCATTTCGCAGCGGAACAGAATTTTCAAAAAATATTTTGAGGTATAGGGTAATAATATTTCTGCAATCGCGATTATTTTTTGCTTTTCGGTCTTGAAGGGGGGGTGGAATTCTGGCATAGAGAATAGGACAGCAATGCTGTCTTATTATACGCAGCCGAGGAAGGCCCGGTGTTTCCCCGTGCCTTTTTTGTCGTGTAAACTGATCTATCGGTACGCTGCCCCACGCTTTCGCGCTCGCATCGTTCCGGTGAACATAGACTATTGATGTGAGCATGCACTCGAAGGGGGTTGATATCCCCAACGTAAGACAGACCGGACGCCACCAGAATTTGATGGCCTGAAAATCAGAGACCAAGAGTTAAAGGGAAGGAAAGACGATGACGGAATTGACGCCATCTGTATCAACTGCGCCAGGCCAGGATGTACAGAACCGTGCGGCCAAAACCGCCAAACCCATGACACCTCCCAAACGGCAAGGTCTCTACGATCCCCGCAACGAGCATGATGCATGCGGCGTCGGCTTCATCGCCCATATGAAGGGCAAGAAGTCGCACAAGATCGTGCAGGACGGGCTGTTCATGCTCGAAAACCTTACCCATCGTGGCGCGGTCGGCTCCGATCCGCTGATGGGCGACGGCGCGGGCATTCTCGTGCAGATACCGGACGCCTTTTTCCGGGCCGAACTGGCCGAGAAGGGCATCGAGCTTCCCCCCGTCGGTCAATATGCCGTTGGACATCTGTTCATGCCGCAGGACCGCGAACTGGCGGCGCATTTTGAAACGATCATCGCCGAGGTGATCGCGTCGGAGGGCCAATCGCTGATTGGCTTCCGCGATGTGCCGGTCAACAATTCCTCGTTGTCGAAGGCGCCCGAAATCGAGGCGACCGAACCGGTTCACCGGCAGGTATTCATCGCGCGCAACCCCAACATCGAAACCGAAGACGATTTCGAGCGCCGTCTCTTCGTTCTGCGCAAGGTGATTTCAAATCGCATCTATCAGGAGGGGCAGGGCGACGACCGGGGCTTCTATGTCGTGTCTCTTTCGGCCCGCACGATCGTCTACAAGGGCATGTTCCTCGCCTATCAGGTGGGCGCATATTACAAGGATCTGACGGATCCTCGTTTCGAGAGCGCGGTTGCGCTGGTTCACCAGCGTTTTTCGACCAACACCTTCCCGTCATGGAGGCTGGCGCATCCCTATCGCATGGTTGCGCATAATGGCGAGATCAACACGCTGCGCGGCAATGTCAACTGGATGGCCGCGCGTCAGGCATCGGTCGATTCCGAACTGTTCGGCAACGACATTTCCAAGCTCTGGCCGATTTCCTATGAGGGGCAGTCGGACACGGCCTGCTTCGACAACGCGCTCGAATTCCTGTTCCAGGGCGGGTATCCGCTGGCGCATGCCATGATGATGCTGATCCCGGAAGCCTGGGCCGGAAACAAGCTGATCTCGAAAGACCGCAAGGCCTTCTATGAGTATCATGCGGCCCTGATGGAGCCGTGGGATGGACCGGCAGCCGTGGCCTTCACCGACGGGCGCCAGATCGGCGCGACGCTGGATCGCAACGGCCTGCGACCGGCCCGCTACATCGTCACGGAGGACGACCTGGTCATTCTTGCGTCCGAGTCCGGCGTTGTTCCGGTCGAGGAAAAGAAGATCATCAAGAAGTGGCGTCTCCAGCCGGGACGCATGTTGCTGATCGACATGGAAAAGGGCGGCATCATTTCCGATGAGGACATCAAGTCGGAAATTGCCAACAGACACCCCTATTCGACATGGTTGAAGAATACCCAGCTTATTCTGGAAGAACTGAAGCCGGTTGAGCCGCGCGCGCTCCGCAAGGATGTCAGCCTTCTCGACCGGCAGCAGGCATTTGGCTACACGCAGGAAGACACCAGGCTGCTGATGTCGCCAATGGCCACCACCGGTCAGGAAGCCATCGGTTCGATGGGCACCGACACGCCGATTTCGGCGATGTCAGACAAGTCGAAGCTACTCTACACCTATTTCAAGCAGAACTTCGCTCAGGTGACGAACCCGCCCATCGATCCTATTCGCGAAGAACTGGTGATGAGTCTCGTCTCGTTCATCGGCCCGCGTCCGAACATCTTCGATCTGGTCGGAACATCGCGCAAGAAGCGCCTGGAAGTGCGCCAGCCGATCCTGACCAACGGCGATCTCGAAAAGATCCGCTCCATCGGCCACACGGAAGACCGCTTCGATACCAAGACGCTCGACATCACCTACAACACCGAGGAAGGTGCCGCGGGTCTGCCGGGTGCGGTGGAACGGCTTTGCGAGCGCGCCGAGGCCGCGGTGCATGGCGGGTACAACATTATCATCCTGTCTGACCGTCAGGTCGGGCCGGATCGCATTCCGATCCCGGCGCTGCTGGCGACGGCCGCTGTTCATCACCACCTGATCCGCAAGGGCATGCGCACGTCGGTCGGCCTCGTGGTCGAATCCGGAGAGCCGCGCGAAGTGCATCACTTCTGCTGCCTTGCCGGTTACGGCGCTGAGGCGATCAATCCATACCTCGCATTCGACACGCTTCTCGAAATGCACAGACACGGCGAATTCCCTCCGGAAGTCGATGCGCATGAAGTCGTCACGCGCTATATCAAGTCGATCGGCAAGGGCATCCTCAAGGTCATGTCCAAGATGGGCATTTCCACCTATCAGTCCTATTGCGGCGCGCAGATCTTCGATGCGGTGGGGCTGAAGCAGGATTTTGTCGACCGGTTCTTCTTTGGAACTGCGACGATGATCGAAGGTATTGGCCTCGACGAGGTGGCGCAGGAAACCGTCGCGCGGCATGGCGATGCTTTCGGCAACGATCCGGTGCTGTTGCACAATCTGGATGTCGGCGGGGAATATGCCTACCGCATGCGCGGCGAAGCGCATCTCTGGTCGCCGGATTCGGTGGCCAAGCTTCAGCACGCGGTGCGGACGTCCAATCCGAAGACGTTCCAGGAATATTCCGACATGCTGAACAGCCAGACGGCGAAGGCGCAGACCATTCGTGGCCTTTTCCGGATCAAGATGGCTGAGGAAACGGGCCGGGTTCCGGTTTCGATCGATGAAGTCGAATCGGCCAAGGACATCGTCAAGCGCTTCTCGACGGGCGCGATGTCCTTCGGCTCAATCAGCCGCGAAGCGCACACCACGCTCGCCGTTGCCATGAACAGGATGGGCGGCAAGTCGAACACCGGCGAGGGCGGAGAGGAGCCGGATCGGCTCTATCCGATGCCGGACGGCACACCGAATCCCGAACGGTCCGCGATCAAGCAGGTGGCATCGGGACGCTTTGGCGTCACGACGGAATATCTGGTCAATTCCGACATGATGCAGATCAAGGTTGCGCAGGGCGCGAAGCCCGGCGAGGGCGGTCAGTTGCCCGGCCACAAGGTCGATGCGACGATTGCGAAGACGCGCCATTCGACACCGGGCGTCGGCCTTATCTCTCCGCCGCCGCACCACGACATCTATTCGATCGAAGATCTGGCGCAGCTGATCTACGACCTGAAGAACGTCAATCCGGCGGCGGATGTTTCGGTCAAGCTGGTTTCGGAAGTGGGCGTCGGCACGGTTGCGGCCGGTGTCGCCAAGGCGCGGGCCGATCACATCACGATTTCCGGCTATGATGGCGGTACAGGCGCGTCGCCGCTCACCTCGCTGAAGCACGCGGGCAGCCCTTGGGAAATGGGCTTGGCCGAGACGCATCAGACGCTGGTGCTCAACGGTCTTCGCTCCCGCATCGCCTTGCAGGTCGATGGCGGGTTGCGCACGGGGCGCGATGTCATCGTTGGCGCGTTGCTCGGAGCGGACGAATTCGGCTTCTCGACGGCTCCGCTGATTGCCGCAGGCTGCATCATGATGCGCAAGTGCCATCTGAACACCTGCCCGGTGGGCGTCGCGACGCAGGATCCGGTTTTGCGCAAGCGCTTCAAGGGCGCGCCCGAGCATGTCATCAACTTCTTCTTCTATCTGGCGGAAGAAATACGCGCCCTGCTCGCTCAGATGGGATATCGCAGGCTTGAGGAGGTCATTGGCAATTCCGAACTACTGGAAAAGCGGGCGATGATCGACCATTGGAAAGCCAAGGGTCTCGACTTCTCGAAAATCTTCCACAAAGTCGAAGCTCCGAAAGAAGCGACATGTTGGACCGAGCGCCAGTACCATCCGATCGAGGAGGTGCTTGATCGGGAATTGATCAGGCAGGCGGCTCCGGCTCTGGAATCGAAGTCACCGGTCAAGATCGACATCGGCATCAAGAACGTCGACCGTTCGGCAGGCGCAATGCTCTCCGGCGAAGTCGCCAAGCGCTACAGGCACAAGGGGCTTCCCGAAGACACGATCTCCGTGACGTTGCGCGGCACGGCTGGCCAGTCCTTCGGCGCTTTCCTGACACGCGGCATCTCGTTCGAGCTGATCGGCGATGGCAACGACTATGTCGGCAAGGGGCTTTGTGGAGGCCGCATTGTGGTTCGCCCGCCGCAAGACGCGAAGATCGTGCCGGAAAACTCGATTATCGTCGGCAACACTGTTCTTTACGGGGCGGTCGAGGGAGAGTGCTATTTCCGCGGTGTCGCGGGCGAGCGCTTTGCCGTCCGCAACTCCGGCGCGGTGGCCGTGGTTGAAGGTGTTGGCGATCACGGCTGCGAATACATGACGGGCGGCATCGTGGTCGTCATCGGTCAGACGGGGCGTAACTTCGCGGCCGGGATGTCCGGCGGCGTGGCTTACGTGCTGGATGAGGCTGGCGATTTCGCCCAACGCTGCAACATGGCGATGGTCGAGCTTGAACCGGTTCCCGAGGAGGATGACATCCTTGAGAAGCTGCATCATCACGGCGGTGACCTGATGCACAAGGGCCGGGTCGATGTTTCGGCGAATATGACCCATCATGACGAGGAGAGGCTGGTGCAGCTTATCTCCAACCACATGCACTATACGGGTTCCGAACGGGCCAAGGACATTCTCGACAACTGGGAAGCCTACCGTCCGAAATTCGTGAAGGTCATGCCGGTGGAGTACCGCCGTGCGCTCGAAGAAATGGAGCGCATGCGCATGGGTGTCGCTGCCGAATAGGCCATTTATTTCGCCCCGCGACATGTGCCGCACCGATGGCGCGTGTCGCGGGTTCATTCCCCGCCTCCAATATCAGGATGAAGGATTGGACGGCGCGCCTCGACAGGACGAGCGGAGAAAAGACTTATGGGTAAGGTTACAGGTTTTCTTGAGATTGACAGGCAGGTGGCGAAGTATCAGCCGGCCTCGGACCGCATTCGGCATTTTCGCGAGTTCACGATCTCCATGAACGAGGGAGAGGTCAAGAAGCAGGCGGCGCGCTGCATGGATTGCGGCATTCCGTTTTGCCACGGCCCGACGGGCTGCCCGGTCCACAACCAGATACCAGACTGGAACGACCTCGTTTACAACAACAAGTGGGAGGAGGCGATCAGCAACCTCCACTCGACGAACAATTTCCCCGAATTCACGGGGCGGATCTGCCCCGCGCCGTGCGAGGAAGCCTGTACGCTGAACCTTGAGGATGCGCCGGTCGCGATCAAGACCGTCGAGCAGGCGCTTGCCGACAAGGCCTATGAAATGGGCTTCATCGTGCCACAGCCGGCCGCCGCGCGAACGGGCAGGAAAGTGGCCATTGTCGGTTCAGGACCGGCAGGAATGGCGGCCGCCCAGCAGCTTGGCCGGGCGGGTCATGAGGTCCATGTCTATGAGCGCGAGAGCCGTCCGGGCGGATTGCTGCGCTATGGCATTCCCGATTTCAAGATGGAAAAGCACCTGATCGATCGCCGCATCAGCCAGATGGAAGGCGAGGGCGTGACATTTTTCTGCGGTGTCAATATCGGCGTCGACAAGCCTGTCGCTGAACTGGTCGATGCGTATGACGCCGTTCTGTATTGTGGCGGATCGGAAACCCCCCGTCCGGCCGATATTCCCGGCGCCGGGCTTGAGGGAGTCCACGACGCGATGCACTATCTTGTGCAGCAGAACCGCCGCATTGGCGGAGAGGATATCCAGTCCGTTGCATGGCCGTCGGTGCCGATCGTTGCGGGAGGCAAGCATGTCGTGGTTGTCGGCGGCGGCGATACCGCTTCTGACTGTGTCGGCACGGCGTTCCGTCAGGGCGCTGTCAAGGTGACGCAACTCGACATCCGCCCACAGCCACCGGAAAAGGAAGACAAGCTGAGCGTCTGGCCTTACTGGGCGACCAAAATGCGCACATCCTCCAGCCAGGCCGAGGGCGCGGATCGCGAATTTCAGGTGGCGACGCTGGAATTTATCGGTGAAGACGGCAAGCTCACGCATGTGAAGTGTTGTGAAGTGGATGATCGCCGCAAGCCGGTTGCCGGTACGGAATTCTTTATCAAGGCCGATCTCGCCTTCATCGCAATCGGTTTCTCCGGTCCCGACGAGGGCAATCTCATCAAGGAACTGGGCAGCGGGATTGCCATGAATACGGATCGTCGCGGCGGTCGCTCCGTGCAAGCCGATGATCAGGATTATCGCACCAGCTTCGACAAGCTTTATGCGGCGGGCGATGCGCGACGCGGACAGTCGCTGGTTGTCTGGGCGATCCGGGAGGGCCGTCAGGCTGCGCATGCGATCGATCGGGACCTGATGGGAACCTCGGTGCTGCCGCGTTAGGCAACGCTCAAAAACACGTTCTGAAAATGCATCAGGGACATGCCTCTCGTCTGGCGTGTCCCTGATTTACTGTGCCGTCCCTGTTTGTGCCCGCGGGCCTGCTGCCGTTGCGGCTGCTTGTGACTTTTTCGGCCATGAGAAGTCATTGATGCGCCCCGGCTGCGATGCCGGCGGCTTGCCATCGATGACGAGAAGATCCTGGGGCATTTTGGCGCTCGGCACGACATTGCGCGGACCGGCTCCAAGGAGATTCTTGCCACCGTCCATTTCGGGGTCGGTGAAACCGATGGGAGCGACGCGATCAAGCTTGATAAGCGCGCCAAGCGGATCGAGGGTTGGGGTCTGCATGTTTCCGGGCTTGATCGCTGCCACATTGGGCGCTGTGCCTTCGCCCAGAATTTGTTGCAGCGGCTTTTCGGTATAGAACGCGACTTTTCTCTTGCCAGCCGTCGACAGGCGTATGCCGTCATTTGAGCGCAGACGCACGGTCTGTCCGTTGATGTCGAAGCCTGATGTGATGAACTCACCCTTTTCATCGACAAACCCGTCCCAGATATCTACGAAACTGCCGCCCACACTTTCGGTTGCGTTTCGGTATATCTCGTTGAAGGCCAGCAAGTCGGTCGACATGCCGCTGAACTTGAATGAGGGTTGCCCCACCCAGACAAGGGGTATCCCCGATTCCTTGACCTTGGCAGTAAAGGCGTTGATGCGCTTCAGATATTCCTTGTTCCAAGCGTCAGAGCGCGGCGCTTCCCGCTCATTGCCGATCCTGATCTGCTGCCGGTCATTCGAGCCGATCATCATGACAATGACGGCGGGTTTTTCGGACGTGAGAATGTCGCCGATCTGCGCTGGCCAGTCGAAATGATCGTCGCGGACAAAACCGGAGGAGCCGTTGGTCCGATCGACGATCCGTACGCCCGGATTTTCAGAAAATGCGCTGTCCAGTCCATCGGCCAGCCCGCCTGCCATGAAATCACCGACGACCAGAACGGATTTGGCATCAGGCTTTTTCTCGACGATTGCCGGTGGCGTGTCGTTTGCCATCGGACTTGCTGCTTGCCCATTGGTCGATGAGCGGGCTGCGGGGCGGGCCTTTTGACGTTGGGGTTTTTGGGGCCGCTTGACCCGTCGTGGCGCTGGCCTCAATTCCGGTCGAGGCCGGTATTCAGGCTCGCCGCGCGGGCGCCCGAAAAGAAAATCCAGAAGATTGCGGCGTTCTTGCGCTTGCGCAAGGTCAGGCACGACAATGCTTGCCGCCGCAGTCCAGACAATCGTCGAACTGAGGCAGATCAGAAAAAACTTGAATCGTTTGCCTGCCTGCCTCACGTCCACCTTTCAACTCTTCCAACAATCACTTCCGGCGAAGGACGGAGAGCACCTCTTTGCTGGGGTGTCCATCCGGCGTCAAGCCCATTCGTGACTGGAACCGCTGGATCGCGTCCCGGGAGCCGGAGCCGATTTTACCGTCAATCTTGCCACTGTAGTAGCCGAGTTGGGACAAATGTTGTTGAAGCTCTTCGCGCTCCTTCATCGTGATCGGCGTGAACGGTCTGTTCCAGTCGCGTCGCAGGCCGGGATAACCGGCAATCTGATCGGCAAGAAGGCCGACGCCGAGCGCGTATTTGTCGGCATTGTTGTAGCGTTTGATAACGAAGAAGTTCCTGGTCATCAGAAAAGCCGGACCTTCTCGCCCGTCGAGAACCTTCAGTTCGGCCTTTTCAGCACCGCGCGGAAATGCCTTTCCGTTGGCGCGGACGACACCAAGTTTCTGCCATTGCGCCAGCGTCAGGGAGCCGGTCGGAAATTTGCGGCCCGGTGGGAGTACAACCTCATACCCCCAGGTCCGGCCCGGTTCCCAGCCATTCTTGCGCAGGAGATTGGCGGCTGTGGCCAATGCGTCGGGAACGGAACTCCATATATCGCGCTTGCCATCGCCATCGGCGTCTACCGCATAGGCTTGATAGCTCGTCGGAATGAATTGCGTGTGGCCCATGGCCCCGGCCCAGGAGCCGGTCAGGTGGCTGCGGTCGATATCGCCGGACTGAAGGATTTTCATTGCTGATATCAACTGGGTCCGGGCGTATTTGGCGCGCCTTTTGTCGGCGTAGGCGAGCGTCGCCAGCGAGCGAACCGCGTCGCGCATGATATCCTCGCGCTGCATGGCCTCACCGTAATTGGTTTCCATAGACCATATGGCCAGCAGAACGGTCTTGTCGACGCCATAGGCTTTCTCGATGCGGTCGAGCCAACGGCCCCACTTCCGTTGCATCTGCTGGCCGGTGGCGACGGAGTTTTCGTTGACGCGGTTATCGATGTAGTCCCAGACCGGAGCCGTGAATTCGGGCTGATAGCGGGCTTTTTCCAGCACTTCAGGGTCCGGCGTCGTGACACCGGTGAAGGCGCGATTATAGGTCGAAGTCGAGACCCCGCTTTTGGCGGCGACCGAGCGGAAATCGGCGATCCATCGCTGAAAACCGGCATCGGCGAAGGCGCTTCCGGTTACAATTGACAGGGCCAGTCCGGCAGTCGCCGTCAGCGCGATCAAACGCCTGGTGAGCGTCGATGGTTTTACAAGCATGTCTTTCTCCATGAAATCCGTTTTCAGGGTTTCTGATCAAAGACCAACCTAACCATGCCAAGGTTAGCATTTGGTTTACCATGTCAAGCCGGATGCGCTATAAGAGGTGAAAATTTAATCAATTTGCATGACTTGATAATGCCACGATCTCTGTCAACTAAGGCGCATTTGAGCCCGGCAGGGCTCTTTGCAGTTACTACCTCAAGCAGGGGCTGAAATGACGTCACACAAGAAAATTCGAAAAGCAGTGTTTCCGGTTGCGGGACTCGGAACGCGTTTTTTGCCGGCGACCAAGTCGATTCCGAAGGAAATGCTGACAGTCGTCGACAAGCCTGTCATCCAATATGTCGTTGATGAGGCGCGGGAAGCAGGTATTGAACACCTGATTTTCGTCACAGGCCGCAACAAGGCGGTCATCGAGGATTATTTCGACATTCAGGTTGAGCTTTATTCGACGTTGGCCGAACGCGGCAAGAAAGAGCAACTGGAGCATCTCCAGCGCATTCTGCCCGCGCCCGGTACGACGAGCTTCACCCGCCAACAGGCGCCATTGGGTCTTGGCCATGCTGTCTGGTGCGCGCGTGAACTGGTCGGAAACGAGCCATTCGCGCTGCTGCTGCCGGATATGATCATGCAGTCGGAAAAAGGCTGTCTCGCCAGCATGGTCGAGCTCTATGAACAGACTGGCGGCAATATTATCGCCGTGCAGGAATGCGACCCGGAAGAAGCACACAAATATGGCATTGTCGGGCAAGGCAAGCCGGTTGGAAATGGTTTCGAGCTGACAGCCATGGTCGAGAAACCGGCCAAGGGAACAGCGCCATCGAATCTTTTCATCAACGGGCGCTACATCCTTCAGCCGGACGTGTTCGGCATGCTGGAAAGCCAGGAGCGGGGATCGGGCGGGGAAATCCAGCTCACCGACGCGATGCTGAAGCTCGCAAGCAATCAGCCCTTCTTCGGTTATCACTATCAGGGACTGACGTTTGATTGCGGCTCGAAGGAAGGTTTTATCGAAGCCAATGTCGCCTTCGCGCTTTCGCGTTTCGATATGCGTGATCACGTGCAGACACGGATCGAGGATCTGTTGCAGACCATCCGTCCGATAGAGCGCCGCCGGGAAGCGAGGAGCTGAGAGCAGTCAACGCCGCAGCGTCATTCCCAGATAAACGCTGCTGGCGTCATATTCGCGTGAGGCAACGTCGCTTTTGACCAGTTCGTGCCTCACGCTGCCATTCAGGCCGACGAAGCGGTTGAACCAGTAGGTCGCGCCCGCTTCCGCCCGAAAACCGAGATCCGTTCCGGTGCCGTCGCGATTGTCGCGTACCGATCCGCCGATGGCCGCATTGACACTGAGATCCGAGCGTATCTGACGTGTCACGCCGATATTGGCGAGGTAGAGTATGGAACCGCTGTCACCCGGTGCTGTCGCGCCCTCGACATTCGTCGAGGCATCGAGGCGGACATCGGTGCCGCGGACCGGCGACCAGTCGAGCGCGGCATCGACGCTCAAGCCGCCGACAGAGTCAAGGCGCGCGTCGTCTATGGCCTGATCGACATAGCCGATCGCGAATTCGCCGTTGAGCTTTTCCGTGATGTCGAGTTCGACGCCGCCGCGCAGCCCGAGACGGGTGCCGGACCGCTCGTAACCGTTGATATCGAACGTCTCGTCATAAACAAGCCGACCAAACTCAACCTCGACAAATGGCCGGAGAGCAGGTGACATTTCAAAGCCGCCGCGCAGCGCCATGCTGGCGAAGGTGGCATTGCGATCTTTCTGGCTGACGGTCGTGCCATCCATCAGCTTGGCGTCATCGTAGATCGTTCGGCGAATATCGGCCTCGATCCCGGCAAAGAAACGGCCAATATCGCGGGTTGCACCCAGTCGGGCATCAAATGTGTGCACATTCGGGCGATCGACGGTGCCAGTGATGAAGGTCGGGTCGGACGCGCTTTCCTGCCGGAGCAGGTATCCGATTTCGCCTGTCACTTCCGCTTCATTGGCGAGGTCCAGCCGCAGCCCGGCCCGGATGCCGACATTCGGGTCGGTATAATCTTCGCCCGAAATCGACTTGGCGTAACGGCCATAGGCGTCGAGGAATGCCGCATGACGCGACCAGTCCGTCGCCCCATTCAGCCGCAATGTGGTTTCCGACAGAACGCCGCTGGAGCCCGACGAACTCGACTGGACGTTGGAACTGGCCCGGAACCCCTGCTCGATGGACGGGCGCAGCGTGAATGTTCCAAGACGGATGCCGGTTGGAGCGAACGGGTCTTCCTCCGTTGCTACATAACGGCTCTCGATAGGCCCTTCCACGGGCTGCTCGCGTTCGGCGCGCTCGTTCATTTCTTCGAGGCTGTCGACGGTCAGGGCCCGCTGCCCCCATGGCTGTTCGATCGAGCCGGTGGTTTCCGGATCTGTCCGTGCCGTCCGCGCTTCGCCATCGCGGTCCGCAGCCTGTCCGGTGGAGGAAATTCCTGGCAACAGGGTGCTGCCAGCCTGATCTGCCGGTGTGTTGGCCTCCTCCGGCAAGGCGCCGGGGCTCGCGGGTTGATAGGGCGGGGAGGGAATTCCCGTATTCTCCTGCTCCGCCGTAATTTGTGCGTTTTGCAGACGTAACAAGGGGTCGGTCGAGCGGGTCGCGCCCAGCACGTCTTCATCAACATTGCCGCGAAGAGGCGCATTTTCCTGCGCGTGGACGGATGTGGACGCAAGCGCGAGAGCAAGACCGGTAAAAGCCACGGCAAATAGCAAACGCCCCGGCCGGATGCCTGGTTCATCGGGAAAAGGCGGCTTCAGGCCGTGAGGAAGATTTACCTTGCGCGTCGTCAATGGATTCATATGCTCCGGAACGATATCGACCGTAAACAGCTATGGTTAATGCTTGGTTTCCACTGGTGTTTCCGTAGGAACAGAATTGCAATCAATGCAAAGTATAATCGATTAGACACAATTTT
This sequence comes from Phyllobacterium sp., assembly GCA_050726055.1. Taxonomy (GTDB): domain Bacteria; phylum Pseudomonadota; class Alphaproteobacteria; order Rhizobiales; family Rhizobiaceae; genus Phyllobacterium. The sequence continues at coordinate 32,742 of JBOHIW010000013.1, forward strand.
GGATTGTGGACATGATGCGAAGAAAGCGCTAACGCTCCGGCCATGATAGCACTGGATAAAAAAGCGATAGACAAGAGTGCGGCGGTCGAGTCGGCGCTGCGTACATTCAACGCCGAGCAATCGGGCCTTTCAGCGCTGATGGACGGCCTGCAAAACGGCCTCGCAGAGCCGTTTGCGGCGGCGGTGGAGCAGCTCTCGTCGATCAAGGGCCGCGTCATTATAACAGGCGTGGGCAAGAGCGGGCATATCGGCTCGAAAATCGCGGCCACCCTTGCTTCCACCGGGACGCCGGCGTTCTTCATTCATCCGGCGGAAGCCAATCACGGCGATCTTGGCATGATCACGCGCGCCGACGCGATCATTGCCTTGTCCTGGTCGGGCGAAACGGCTGAACTGAAGGGCATTATCAATTTTTCGCGACGCTTCAGAATTCCGCTGATCGCGATCACATCCGGCGTGACGTCGGCGCTTGGCCGTGCGGCGGATATTGTTCTCTCCTTGCCGAAAGCTCAGGAGGCCTGTCCGCATGGGCTGGCTCCGACGACCTCGACGCTCATGCAGCTTGCCATGGGCGACGCGGTCGCCGTCGCACTCCTTGAAGCGCGGGGCTTTACAGCAACGGATTTCAGGACATTCCATCCGGGCGGACAACTCGGCGCCAGTCTCACCCATATCCGCGACGTCATGCACGGCAAGGACAAGATCCCGCTGGTCAAAAGCAATGGCGGCATGCGTGAGGCGATCATGCAGATATCGGCGAAGGGCTTCGGCTGCGTCGGGGTCGTGGACGATAAGGGCCATCTTGCGGGTATCATTACCGATGGCGACTTGCGCCGTCACATCGACAACGATCTGCTTTCGATGAACGTCGAGGAGGTCATGACCAGCAAGCCCAAGACGATTGATCCCGATACGCTGGTTGCCTCAGCGCTGGATACCATCAACTCATCGTCGATTACGGCCCTGATCGTTGTCGAGAATGAAATGCCGGTTGGCATTGTTCATCTGCATGACCTGCTGCGGGTGGGTGCGGCCTGATTTTGCCAATATCCGAAACGGGATGGGAGCGGAAAACCGCGGGGCTCCGGTTTATCCGGCCTTGTCGTCCAGCGGCTCGATTGTAAGCGCGCCCTGATCGAAACCGGTTACGCGAACCCGCGTTCCGGCCGGTGCGTCGGCGCCGTTGATCCGCCAGGTGGTATCGCCGATCCGGGCGCGGCCACGCCCGTTGACGATGGGTTCTTCCAGTGTCGCATATCGGCCGACAAGCTGTTCTCCGCGCTTGTTGAGCAAGGGTTCGTCGGTGACGGAATCGCGCGCACCAATAAGCTTGCGCCCGGCAAGAGCCGTCACAACCGCCAGCACCAGAAACAGAACGATTTGCATCTGCCACGCGAAACCCGCGGCGGAGCCGACAAGAACGGCTATGGTTCCGACGATGAGCGCGGCAACGCCGATCCAAAGGAAAAACACGCCGGGCAGCATCAACTCCAGCAGCAGGAGGATGAAGCCAAGAACGATCCAGTTCCACGGACCGAGTTCATTGACGATGCGTTGCAGCATGATGGCCTCCGACGGAAATCAGCTCGTACGGCTGCGGTTGCCACCAGACGCAGGCACAGTTCGGCCGGGCTGAACTGGAGCCGCGCCGCCTCCACCAGCATCGCCAAAAACCTCCTTGGCAATTGCGCCGATGCCGCCAAGCGATCCGATCAGCGACGATGCTTCCATCGGCATAAGCACGATTTTCTGGTTGTTGGCTGTGCCGATCTTGGCAAGAGCCTCAGTGTATTTCTGGGCGACGAAATAGTTGATGGCCTGCACGTTCCCGGCAGAAATCGCATCGGACACCATCTGCGTTGCCTTGGCTTCTGCTTCCGCAAGCCGTTCGCGCGCTTCCGCTTCGCGAAAAGCCGCTTCGCGCTTGCCCTCAGCTTCGAGGATCTGCGACTGCTTGTGGCCCTCGGCGCGAAGGATCTGGGCGTTGCGGTCGCCTTCCGCTTCGAGGATCTGGGCGCGCTTGTCACGCTCGGCCTTCATCTGGCGCGCCATGGATTCGATCAGATCCTTGGGCGGATTGATGTCCTTGATCTCGACGCGTGTCATCTTGATGCCCCAGGGGTTTGCGGCTTCGTCCACGACGTGAAGCAGGCGATCATTGATGGCGTCGCGATTGGACAGCAGTTCGTCGAGAACCATCGAGCCCATGACTGTCCGGATGTTCGTCATGGTCAGGTTGAGGATTGCGTTTTCGAGGCCCGAGACCTGATAGGCTGCCTGCGGCGCGCTCAGAATCTGGTAGAACGCGACGCCATCGACCGCGACAAGCGCATTGTCCTTGGTGATGACCTCCTGCGTGGGAACATCCAGAACCTGTTCCATCATATTCATCTTCGCGCCGATGCGGTCGAAAAACGGAACAATGATGTTGAGACCGGGGGAAAGCGTGCGGGTGTATCGTCCAAAACGCTCGATGGTGTAATTGTAGCCTTGCGGTACTGTTTTGACGCCAGCAAAGAGGGCGACGAGAACCAGAACCACCAGAACCGGGATGGTGAAATCCAAGCCATCGAGAAGCATAGTGTGTTCCTTTCGAGTCGCCCGCGCGAATCAACCTGACATGCACATCAGGAATAACGCACATCGATCAGTTGAGGGCAAGAAAAGCTCGAAACCAGCCGTTCCGGTGCGCGGTCAGGCCCAGCCTTGCAACTCGCGCCGCACAATCGTCTCGATCACGCGCATGCCGTCTTCGGAGTCGTTCAGGCAGGAGATATGGGTAAAATTCTCCCCGCCATTGTGATGGAAAATCTCGGCGGCTTCACCGGCGATCTCCTCAAGCGTTTCAAGGCAGTCAGCGACGAAGCCGGGATTGAACACTGCGATGGACTTGACCCCATCCCTGGCCAGCATTTCCACCGTCTTGTCGGTATAGGGCTGGAGCCATTCTTCCGGCCCGAAACGGGACTGGAAGGTCAACCGGAGCCTGTTCTCGTCGAAGCCAAGACGCTCACGCAGAAGCTGCGTCGTCTGCCTGCATTGTTCGCGATAGGGGTCGCCGCGCTGTTCATAGGAAAGCGGAATGCCATGATAGGATGCCAATATGACTTCCGGCTCGAAATCCAGAGAGGCCAGGTGGCCTTCAATCGAACGCGCGAGCGCCTCGATATATGAAGGCTCGTCAGGATAGGCGGGAACCGTTCGCGTTGCGGGCATGAAGCGCAGCCTCATCAGGCCTTCGAAGAACTTGTCATTGACGGTCGCCGTCGTGCTCGCCGAATATTGCGGGTACAGCGGGAACATCACGATCTGCTGGCAACCCTGCCGCCGCAGCCGCGTCACCGCGTCCTCTATCGAGGGCTGGCCATAGCGCATGCCCCAGTCCACCACGACATTTGGAAGATCCTGCAACGCTTCGGCCAGCTTTTCGGATTGCGAGCGGGTGATGGTGCGGATCGGCGATTCGTTGCGCACATTGTTCCAGATTTTCTTGTAGTTCGCACCCGTCTTTCTGGGGCGTGTATTCAGAACAATAGCGTGAAGGATCGGCAGCCAGATGGCGCGTGGCCATTCGATCACGCGATGATCCGACAGGAATTCTTTCAGGTAGCGGCGAACATCGGATGTCTCTGTCGAGTCCGGTGTACCGAGATTGACGAGCAGGACGCCAGTCTTCTTCAACTCCGCTACGGGAAGCAATGCGGAAGATGCAGAGGTCTTTTCTGCCTGCGTCATGTCAATCTTGCCTTGAATGTTCATCTGGAAACTTTCGCCTGCCGAAAACTAGTCATCGAGACCCCGATTTCAAGCAGGCGATTGGACGCAGCGCATTGATGTCAATCAATCGGAGGCCCCGGAAGCCGGGGCCATGAAGGCGACGAACCGGCATCACTTTTCCGGAACGGTCAGGTTTGCGCCGACATGCAACGCACGCGCGCGTTGCATGGGGTTGGCCTTGGCAATCGTCCTCCATAGAGCGCCATCGCCATAGAATTTCTCGGCAATGTCCCAATAGGTATCGCCGGGCTGAATGGTGTAGGTTTGCTCCGTGCTCGCATCGGCAGCAGCGCTTGGGGACGGCGAAGCGGGCGCGGTTGCAGATTGTCCGACAGCGGGGGCAGGGGCGTCTGGCGTGGTCGTGGCGGGCGACTGTCCGGTTCCCGGTTGTGCCGCTGCGACGTCAATGATGCGGCCATCGACATAAGGCTTGTAGGGCTGGTTCTTCGCCAGATATTCAGCAACCGTATCCTCAAGGCTCGGGCCGTAATCGTAGGCATTCAGCGCGTTCGTGGCAAAAATCTTGTATCCGTCGCCGCCCGAGCGGAGGTAATTATTGGCGACCACGCCATAGGTCGCGTCCTTGTCGATCGCTTTCCAGCCGTCGCCGTCCCTGATTTCAACTGAAGTTATGCGCTCGCCAGCGGGCTTTGTCTTGTCGAAGCTGTATTTCATGCCTGCGACCTGTGAAAAACGCCCGGCGCCTTCCTCGATCTGGCTTGCGCCGTTCTCAAGAGCGGTGATCACATCCGCGCCTTTGAGCTGGAAGGTGGCCAGTGAATTCTGGAACGGCAGGACGGTGAGAACATCACCCATCGTCACTTCGCCGGCACCGATGGAAGCGCGCAATCCGCCGCCATTGACGATAGCGAGCGTGATGCCCTGATCCTTGACGCGGTCAAGCTGGGCATCGGCCACGAGATTGCCCATCTCGCATTCGCGGGCGCGGCAGGTCTCGCGGGAGCCGTCGATTGGAGCCGTTGTCGTTGCCACAACCCTGGCCTTGAGTTCCTCAAGCGGCGCGGCAAGCTCCTTGACCCGCGCGGCAATCGCCTCGTCCGGCTTCACTGTCTTGTCCAGCAGGATCGGCGCGCCCTCATATTTGATCACGTCGCCATTGTCGTTGAACGTCACGGCGATATCGCCGAGATATTTCGAGTAGGCATAGGCCTGAACGATCGGAACATCCTTACCGGAAGGGTTTTTCACGATGGTCGGGTACGGGCCGAGCGCCTTTTCATCGGTGTTCGACAGAAGCGTGTGGCTGTGGCCCCCAACAATCACGTCAATGCCATCGACCGCCGCCGCAATTTCCTGATCGCGAACGTAACCGACGTGATTGAGGGCGACGATCTTGTTCACGCCCTCTTTTTGAAGGTCAGCGACAGCCTGCTTCAGGTATTCGATCTCATCGAGGAATTTGACCTTCGGTCCGGGTGAAGCGGTTTCATCCGTATCGGTAGCTAGCACCGACACAATGCCGATCTTCTGCCCGCCGATCTCCTTGATGACATATGGTTTGTATTTGTCATGGATCGGCAGGTCGGTTTCCGAAACGGTGTTGCCGGAAATAACCGGGAAATTCACCTTGTTCAGGAAACGCAGGAGGCCTTCTGGCCCGTCATCGAACTCGTGGTTGCCGATTGCCATGGCATCGAAGCCGATGGCGTTCATGAATTCGGCGGAGTCGTCACCCTTGTATGTGGTGTAGAACAGTGAGCCCTGAAACTGATCGCCAGCATCGAGAACGAGCACATTGCCGTCATTCCGGGAGAGCGCAGTCCTGCGCTCGTCGATCTTCGTCTTCACCCTCGCGATGCCGCCGAAGCATTCTTCTTTTTCGATTTCTTCCGCGGAACAGGTGGAATCGAATTTATTGATCGGCTCCATGCGTGAATGGAGATCGTTGATATGAAGAATATTCAACGTGTAATCGGCAGATGCAGTTCCTGCACCCAGGGCGAGAATAGACGATGCGAAAAATGCCTTGACGAGGGTATGACGCATATTGATCTCCCTTGCGATGTGCATGTCCCCTACACGCACACTCGATGACCGCAGCTTCCGGCGCTGCGACTGTGCGATCAAATCAGAATTTGAGCAACAGGCAAGGCCGAAAGCAACAGCATCAAGGGAGAAGCCCCGATCAGGCGCGCCGCGACAGGCTGAACTGTGCGCCTGCGGACGACGTGCAGTTCAACTGGCTCGGCGTCACAACGGCGCAATTGACCTTCGACGCGGTTCCGCGAACGAGCGAGCGCATGTCGATCTCGACGAGCTGGCCTGACTGATAGCGGTAATTGCCCTCAGCAAGCTTTTCGTTCGTGTCGCTGGTGCGGGTTTCGAAAATGCCGCCGTTGAAGCTTGAAACAATGCCATTTGCATCGATCCACTGGCCTTCAATGCTGCTCGGCTGAACAACGGCAGGACCGCCAGCAGGGCCTCCTGTCTGGCAACCGGCGATGACAAGTGACAAAACTGCGACTGGCGCCGCGATACGATAGATCTTCATATGATAGTCTCCCCGTAGAACCGATCTGATGCTTGAATCAGAATGCAGCAAAAACAAGAAACGCACTGGAGCACATCTGCGTTTTGAATAAGCCAGGCAATGATCTTGTTGTTAAAGCTTATTAAAATCAAAAAAACAACGGCACCGTGAGGTGCCGTTGAATGGTTTTGCATGTAAATTGATATTACCGCACGAGGATGTTGCGGAATTGCCATGGATCCTTGCGGTCAAGATCTTCGTCGAAAAGGGTCGACCGGTGGTCCAGCGGCGTCCAGTCCGTGTAATAGCCGCGAAGCGGGCCGATATAGGGCAGTTGCACTTCCAGGCAACGCCGATAGTCGATTTCATCGACTTCAACGATACCGGCATCGGGATTTTCCAGCGCCCAGACCATGCCCGCAAGCACGGCCGACGTGACCTGCAACCCTGTGGCGTTCTGGTAGGGCGCGCGCTTGCGCGCATCCTCGATCGTCAATTGCGAGCCATACCAATAGGCATTCTTGTCATGGCCATAAAGCAGGACGCCCAGTTCGTCCGCCCCGTCGGCGATCTCGGATTCGTCGAGAACGTGGTGGATGGGCTGTGATTTGCCGCCGGCGCCGAACATTTCGTGCAGGGACAGGACCGCCACATTCGACGGGTGATAGGCATAGTGGCATGTCGGCCGATAGGTGATGTCGCCTTTCCTGTCGGTAACGGTAAAGAAATCGGTGATCGTGATCGCTTCATTATGGGTCACCAGAAAGCCGAACTGCGGCCCCGGCGTCGGACACCATGACCGGACCCGCGTGTCGCCGCCCGGCTGCTCGAGGAAGATCGCTGCCTTGTTGCCCTTTTTCTGCTTGCGCGCGTTTTTGGGCATCCATTTTTCATGGGTGCCCCAGCCCAGTTCGGCAGGCTGCAAGCCTTCCGAAATAAAACCTTCGACCGACCAGGTGTTCCAGAACACGCCGAAAGGCTTCAGATCCCTGGCGCGCTGGGTGTCGCGCTCTGCAATGTGAATGCCCTTGACGCCGACGTGCTTCATGAGCTTCGCCCATGCTTCCCGATCGCCCGTCTTCGGCTCCTCGAATTTCAGCTCCAGTTCGGTGGCGAGATCAACAAGCGCCTTCTTGACGAACCACGACACCATGCCGGGATTGGCCCCGCTGCAGGACACGGCGGTCTTGCCGCCGGGATGCTTCCGGCGTTCCGCCAGCAGCGTCTCGCGGAGTGCATAATTGGTTCGCTTGGCGTTGTCCGTCTCCTCGTCGAAATAGAAACCGAGCCAGGGCTCGATAACCGTGTCGATGTAAAGGGAGCCGTGCTTGCGGCACAGCCGCATGATATCAACCGATGATGTATCCACGGAGAGATTGACGCAGAAACCCTGTCCGCCGCCATCGGTGAGCAATGGCTTCAGCAACTCCTTGTAATTCTCCCTGGTAACCGCCTCCTGAATGAAGCGGATGCCTTTTTCATCGAGGATCTTGCGGTTCTCAGCACTCGGATCGATGACGACGAGCCTGGATTTGTCGAATTTGAAGTGGCGCTCGATCAGCGGCAAGGTTCCGCGGCCAATGGACCCAAAACCGATCATGACAATCGGACCGGTTATTTCGCCATAGACAGGCCAGCTTGCTTTCGCCAATTTTTACGCTCCATGCTTCGTTGATCGGCTTTTGGCGGTCGAATTTCCCCACCTTGGTTTTAGGTAGACCACAGAAGCCTGTCATAATAAAGCCGTATTCGCTTTGCGGGGAAATAAGCTGGCTAATCAGAATCCGCACATTCCGATACTTCGCGAAGTCCGGAAGGCGCTTCGCGTTGTGCGTGTCTTGTATCGGATTCCTCTACAAAAACCTTGTTCGGATGAGCCGCGAACAACCGGCCCTTCTCGTCGAGCCAGGCCGGCCGATGCTTGTCAACCTCAATCCATGGCTTCCAGCTCGTCTATGATGCCTTCAATCACCGAGAGGCCCTTTTGCCAGAATGCGGGGTCGGAGGCGTCGAGCCCGAATGGCGCAAGCAGCTCCTTGTGATGCTTGGTGCCGCCAGCCTTGAGCATGTCGAAATATTTCTCCTGAAAGCCCTTTTCCGCATTCTGGTAGACGGCATACAGGGAATTGACGAGGCAATCGCCGAACGCATAGGCATAGACGTAGAACGGCGAATGGATGAAATGCGGGATGTAGGCCCAGAAGGTTTCATAACCGGGGTTGAGCCTGATTGCCGGCCCAAGGCTTTCGCGTTGAACATCCAGCCAGATTTCGCCGATACGTTCCGAGGTCAGTTCGCCAGCGCGGCGTTCCGTGTGCACCTGCCGCTCGAACAGGTAGAAAGCGATCTGCCGCACGACGGTATTGATCATGTCCTCGGCCTTTTGCGCCAGCATGGCCTTGCGTTCGCGCCGGTCCCTTGTCTGCTCCAGAAGCGAGCGGAACGTCAGCATCTCGCCAAACACCGAGGCCGTTTCCGCAAGCGTGAGGGGCGTCGAGGCCATCAGCGCGCCTTGCCTGCCCGCGAGCACCTGATGTACGCCATGCCCCAGTTCGTGCGCCAGGGTCATCACGTCGCGCGGCTTGCCCATATAGTTGAGCAGCACATAGGGGTGTACGGAAGGAACGGTGGGGTGCGCGAAGGCGCCGGGCTGCTTCCCCGGGCGGGTGGGCGCATCGATCCAGTTCCTGTCGAAGAAAGTGCGGGCGATGTCGGCCATTTCCGGCGCGAAGCCGCCGTAGGCGGAAAGCACGGTGTCCTTCGCCGCGTCCCATGAAATCACCGATTGCGGTGTTTCCGGCAGCGGCGCGTTGCGATCCCAGTTGTCGAGATGGCCGAGCCCAAGCCATTTGGCCTTCATGGCGTAATAGCGGTGCGAAAGGCGGGGATAGGCGTCCCGAACGGCGCTTGCCAGCGCATCGACGACCTCCCGCTCGACGCGGTTGGCGAGGTGGCGGCTATCGGCGATATCCTCGAAGCCGCGCCAGCGGTCGGAGATTTCCTTGTCCTTCGCCAAGGTATTGGTGATGAGCGTGAAGGTGCGGATATTCTCCTGAAAGGTTTTGGCCAACGCATCGCTGGCCTGTTTGCGGACCGTGCCATCGGGATCCTGAAGCAGGTTCAGCGTTGGCTCGATCGGCTGCGTCTCGCCCTCGATGTCGAAGCGCAGCGCCGTCATCGTCTCATCGAAGAGCCTGTTCCACGCACCGCGCCCGGTGAGCGACTTCTCATGGAAAAGCTGCTCCGTCCGGTCGTCGAGCTGATAGGGCTTGTCCTTTCGCAGGTCCACCAGCCATGGGCGATAATGGCCGATGGCCGGGTTTCCATCCATCGCCTTCTCGATGGTTGCATCGGGGATGCGGTTCAGTTCGAGGCCGAAAAAGATGAGATGCGTGCTGGTGTCGGTGATCTTCTGCTGAATATCGCCATAGAGTTTGGCGTTGGCTGGCGATGACGTATCGCCTGCGTAGAGCAGCCCCGCATAGGAAACGATCCGGCCGAGCAATTCCTCCAGTTCTTCATAGGATCGGATGGCCTCGGCGAAATCACCGCCCGCCGGTTTTGCGGCCTCTTCCTCAAGGTGCCCCTTCCAACGCGCTTCGAAGGCATTTGCGAGGCGATTGCCGCGTTCAAGATCAGCGGTCAGTTCAGTGCTGTCGGGGGAAGGATAAAGGTCGGTCAGGTTCCATTCGGGCAGGTCGCCAAACAGTTGACTGTCGGATTTGCGTCTGGTTGCGCCCGTCTGTTCGTGCGGAGCGGCAACGCATTTGCCAGTAAATTCAAAAGCCATATTGATTCCCATCGCAGGTATTGCTCAAATTCGAATCAATAGCATGAAGCTATGTTCAGTTTGTTTGTTGAACTGATTTTTAGAGGCCTGTGTCACAATGATCCAGTGCAGATTATTATTCCGATTGATTTAGCCTGAACAAGAAGGGCCCTCATGTCTGATCCGATCCTTATCGTGGATGATGATCCCATACAGCTCCGGTTGCTGCAATCTGTCGTTGAGCGCGCCGGGCATGAGGCCATTATGGCGAATGGCGGCCAGGCTGCCCTTTCAATGCTTTCCGGCCCCCGCGGCGATGAAGTTGCGCTTGTCATTCTCGATCTCACCATGCCCGATCTGGACGGTCTTGCGGTCCTCCAGAACATGCGGGACAACGGAAACCGCCTTCCCGTCATCGTGCAGACGGCGCGCGAAGGCATTGATACCGTCATCAACGCCATGCGGATCGGGGCTTTCGATTATTTCGTAAAGCCAGCCGATCCGGTGCGGTTGCAGACATCGATTGTCAACGCGCTGAAAGTGGAAGCGCTGGAAGGCGCGGCCCGACGGAGCGTGGAGACAAGCTCCGAGCGGCTGACTTTCGACGATCTCGTGATGCTGAGCCCGGCAATGCTGAATGTCGTCAGGCTGGGGAGAAAGGCTGCGACCTCCAGCATCCCGATCATGGTTGAAGGTGAATCGGGCGTCGGCAAGGAAGTGGTTGCAAGGGCGATACAGGGCACAAGCGAACGCAGGAACAGGCCGTTCGTTACCGTCAATTGCAGCGCCATACCCGAGCTTTTGGTGGAAAGCATATTGTTCGGCCATGAGAAGGGCGCTTTCAGCGGCGCATCCGAGCGCCACGTTGGAAAGTTCGTCGAGGCCCATAGGGGAACGCTGTTTCTGGACGAGGTTGGCGATCTTCCGCTTGATGTGCAGGGCAAGCTGCTGCGGGCGGTTCAGAGCGGCGAGATCGAGCCCGTCGGGGCGCGACAGCCAACCAAGGTGGATATAAGGATCATCTCATCGACCCATCGCAATCTGGTCGATCTGGTGCGTGCGGGCCGCTTTCGCGAGGACCTGTATTACAGGCTGAACGTATTTCCGATCATCGTGCCGCCGTTGCGTGGGCGGCGCGAGGGCATTCCGCACCTGGTCGAGCACTTCATGGCCCGCTTTACCGCCGAAGAGGGGCGGGGCCACATAAAGGGCGTGACACCGGACGCAATGGCGATTCTCGATGCCTATGACTGGCCGGGAAATGTTCGCCAGTTGGAAAACGCGGTCTTCCGGGCGGTGGTCCTTTGCGAAGGCGAAGTGCTGACGGCTGATGATTTCCCGCAGATCCGCGCGCAAACGCACGGCATCGACATGGATGGAGCGCTGGAACGGGCCGGCCAGCCGGTATCACGACCGATTGCAGCCCCCGCAATGACGGGCAAGGACATGGATTCCGGCGAGGCACCTGCCCAGAACGCGGAAACACATCTCGACGGAACCAGACTTTCCGGCCAGTTCGGGCTCCTCCGCTCGCTGGATATGCGTGGAAACATTCGCACGCTTGCGTCGGTCGAGGAGGAGATGATCCGCTTTGCGATCGCCCATTACAACGGGCAGATGAGCGAGATTGCACGTCGTCTTGGCATAGGCCGGTCAACGCTCTATCGAAAGCTGAAAGAATACGGCATCGACGTCGAAACCTCGCTCTGATTTGAAAAACCCGGCCGCAGGGGGTTGGCAGCGGGGTGATTGGCGCATTATTAATCTGTTAACCATGGCAGAGATCTCTGGATTCCCGGAATTAATTTGCCATTCTATCAACGTAATTGTTCTTCAATAAGCGACCATTAACCATTAAATCCGATAGTCGTATTGTCGGGGGCTGAATTAGACAGTCAAGGTTGGGACGGTATTGGTGTTCAGGGTTCTTAAAAAGAAAGCTTCTTCGGCTGTGTCGCGGATGAAGCGGATAGCGTGGTGTGGCCTCCTGCTGGCTTTCTCCGCAGTTGCGCTGGCACCATCCCAGGCGGCAGCCGAAACGCGCACGCTGAAGCTCTACTTCATTCACACGAAGGAGCGAGCGGAGATCACCTACAAGAAGAACGGGCGCTATATCCAGAGCGGCCTGAACCAGATCAACCGTTTCCTGCGTGATTGGCGCCGCAACGAGCCCACCAAGATGGATCCGCGCCTGCTGGATCTCGTGTGGCAGGTTTATCAGGATACCAACGCGCGCGATTACATTCACGTCGTTTCCGCCTATCGCTCACCGGCAACCAATTCCATGCTGCGCGGCAGGTCGCGTAGCAGCGGCGTTGCCAAGAAGAGCACGCATATGCTCGGCAAGGCGATGGATTTCTATATTCCGGGCGTCAGGCTGGCATTGCTCCGTTCAACGGCGCTTAAATATCAGGGCGGCGGCGTTGGTTACTATCCGCGTTCAGGCTCGCCGTTTGTGCATCTCGATGTCGGCAACGTCCGTCACTGGCCGCGCATGAGCCGCAAGGAACTGCTGGCCGTGTTCCCGAAAGGCAATACGATCCACGTTCCTTCCGATGGCAAGCCGTTGCCCGGTTATCAGCAGGCGCTTGCCGCCTATGAGTCCCGGAAATCCCGTGGCGGCGATATCGCAATTGCCAGCGCCAGCCCGACGAAGCGCAGCAGCAAGACCTTGCTTGGCGCATTGTTTGGCGGCGGCGCAGACGAAGAAGAGGACAATGGTGAAAGCGAAGTCTTGATGGCGGCGGCCAAACCATCGCGTCCTGCGGCTGCTCGTCCTGCGGCGGCGGTTGCCACGCCTGCTGCGGCCCCAGCGCGGCCTGCTCCGGAGGCGGCACCTGCGCCAGCGGCTATCGCACCGGCATTGCCTGATCGCGATGTGCCGCGGCCTCTGGAGGCTCCGCGTCCTGATTTGCCGGTTGCAGCGCCGCAGGTTCCCAGTGCGGAAGCGCAGGCAGCCCTGGCCTTTGCCGTGCCGGTCCCGGTTCGCCGCCCTGATTTTGGCGCCGTGGTTGCCTCGGTCGAGCCGCAACAGGCACCGTTGGCGGCGCTTGCAGTTCTGCCGGCTACCCGCCCGACATCGGCTGTCGATGCTATCCGTGGGGCAATTGAAGCCAATTCCGATGTCGTGCCGATGGCGGCTGAGCCTGCGGCGGCCGATCCGGTCCAGACGGCCATTGCCGCGCTCGTTCCGGTGCCGCTCGACAATCCGCGCCGCGGCCAAGTGCCTGCGATTGAGCCGATGGCCGTCGCCGCAGTCGTTCCCCAGGCTCGTCCAGGTGTCGCTGCCGCGCCGACTGTCGCAGGCCTCATCCCGGCAGCAGATAGGACTGCGCCGGTTGCCCAGGAGCCGGTTCAGCAGGTCGCTGCGGTCAGCCCGAAGTCGTCGCCACGCCGCACATTGCTTGATTCAGCATCGGCAGGTTCTGCAAATCCTGCCGCGCTTGTCGATACCGGTGTCCGCACGACCGAAAAAGGTGCGAAGCCGCAACCTTCCGCTGCAAAACACGCCGCGCCGGTCGTGGTGCCCGTACAGGCAGAAATCCCGACCATGGCGCTGGCCAGCTCCACGGTCGCGAATGCCGAGACGAGCATTGTCCGCAAGGCGTCGGTTAACAAGGCGATGCGAACAGCCCCGACGGAAGTCTATACGGCTGGCTTCGAGCAGGGACTCCCCTCGCAGAACACGAATAAGTTCACTGGCAAGGCCGTGACATTCCTGTCGATTGCCAAGTTCGAATCCGCCGACTGACGTTGGCAGATCAAGCACAAAAAAAGGGCTCCCGACGGGAGCCCTTTTGCTTTTGGATGGTGTTCGCGCTTATTTCTTGAGCGAAGCCGTTTCTGCCGCAAGCTTTGTGATTTCGTCCCACTTGCCTGCCTTGACCAGGTTTTCGGGTGCCACCCATGAGCCGCCGACGCACAACACATTGGGCAGGTCGAGATAGGATCTGGCGTTGGCCATGCTGACGCCGCCTGTCGGGCAGAAAAATGTGCCTGCGAAGGGCGAGGACAGGGATTTCAGGAATGCTGCTCCGCCAGCCTGTTCCGCAGGGAAGAATTTCAGCATCGTGTAGCCTTCCTCGCGAAGGGCCATGATTTCACCGGGCGTAATCGCGCCGGGCAGCAACGGCACCTTGCCCTCATTGGCCGCCGCCAGAAGCTCTGGCGTGGCGCCGGGGCTTACGATAAAGCGCGATCCCGCGGCGGACGCTTCCTCATATTGCCGCGCATTCAGAATGGTGCCCGCCCCGACAACGGCTTCCGGCACTTCGACTGCAACCGCGCGAATGGCGTCGAGAGCCGCTTCCGTGCGCAGGGTGATTTCGATGGCCGGAAGACCACCAGCGGCCAGTGCACGTGCAAGAGGAACCGCTTCGGCTGCATTGTTGATCAGCAATACCGGAATGACAGGCTGGCTTTTGACGATGGGCAGCAAGAGGTCGAGTTTCTGTGGCACGGCATTTCTCCATAATCATACTTGGTGCGTCCTGAACCGATTAAATGTCCTTGGTTTCTTTGTCCATCGGCTTTGAAAGCGGAGTTGAAGCCTATTGGAAGATTGCAACGGCACTGCGACGGATAAATGCCCAGATCCAAAGAAACGGATTGGTGCTGGCAAGCGTGGATTCGATGGCATGCAATGTTGCCGGACCCACGATGCCGTCATCAACAAGCCCGTGATCCTTCTGGAAACGCCTTACCGCGCTTTCTGTTGCCACGCCGAAAATGCCGTCAGGCTGTAACCCATAGCCCAGCGCCGTCAGGCTTCGCTGAAGGCTGGTGACGGAACTGCTTCGCATGCCGCGGCGCAACAGGCCGGAAGGCGGCGGCGCTTTCGCCGGGGATGCTGTCGAGCCGTATCCGGCATAGGCGGCGGCGAGTTTCTCGTCATATTGGTTGGCGCGATAGTTTGGGCCATTATAGCGCCGCGCAAACGCTGGCCAGTCATGCGCGTTGAGCGCATCGGCAAGACCCGACCGCGTGATGAAGCGCACCATGAGATGGATCTGGCCGCCGACCGAGCGCCGCGCTTCAGCGACGAGCGCGTCCACGCTGGCGTAACCCAGCCATGACCAATGAGCGCCCATGACCTGCCCGATGCCCCATGAAACGGATTCATAGGCGGCGGACCGGTCGATCCGGGCGGCGCGCTCGATCAACATCCAGCGCTGCGCCTGACCTGACGGGTTCCGGACTGCTCCGGCCTTCGGGGACGCCAACCCAAGCCGCCTCGCTTCGTCTCTTTGCGCGCCTTTCAGCCGTTGATCGAAATAATGCCCTTCAAAGCGAACCAATGGCTCGGGGCGTTCGTTGATTATTGTCGTTGCGTGCCCGCTGCTCTCCACCTGCGCCACGGCCAGAAGGGCTGCGGGCTCGATGGCGGCGGCAATGGCGGCCGCTTCGATTTCCCTGATTGTGTCTCTTGTAAACATCGCGCTTTCCTCTCGCTCCAGGTCGGCGCTATTGTCGCGGCATTTCAGCCCTGTTGGATAAACAGCCAATCCGGGATCTTGAAATTGCCCGACTGGGGCAGTAGTTGCAGCGCATGAACGATCATTCTTCAAATTTGCCCTTCAAGGTTGCGGCGCTCTACAAGTTTGCGCCGGTGCCTCATTTTGAGTCATTGCAAGAACCCCTGTCTAAACTTTGCTGCGGGGAAGGGATCAAGGGCACCTTGCTGCTGGCGTCGGAAGGGATCAACGGCACGGTCGCGGGATCGCGTGAGGCGATCGCGAAACTGATCGATTGGCTGGAGCGGGAACCGGCTTTCCGCGGCGCAGAAATCAAATATTCCCATGCGAGCAAGATGCCGTTCAACCGCATGAAGGTGCGGCTGAAAAAGGAAATCGTCACCATGCGTGTCGACGACATCGACCCGTTGAAAAGTGTCGGAACCTATGTCGCTGCTCAGGATTGGAACGCGTTGATCTCGGATCCCGATACGATCCTCGTCGATACGCGCAATGACTATGAAGTCGCCATCGGCACGTTTGAAGGCGCGATCGATCCGAAGACCAAGACCTTCACCGAGTTTCCGGGCTGGGTTGAAAACAACCGCGAGCAACTCGAAGGCAAGAAGATTGCCATGTTCTGCACCGGCGGCATTCGCTGTGAAAAGGCGACGGCTTTCGTCAAGGGAATGGGGTTCGACGACGTCTATCATCTCAAGGGCGGCATCCTGAAATATCTCGAAGAGGTCGAGCCTTCCGAAAGCAAGTGGGAAGGGGAATGCTTCGTATTCGACGAGCGCGTTTCCGTCGTTCACGGCCTTGCGGAAGGGACGGTCGAGCTGTGCCGCGCCTGCCGCCAGCCGATCACGAGGGCCGATCATGCTTCACCTCTCTATGAGGAAGGGATCTCCTGCCCGAACTGCTATCATGAGCGGACGGATGAAGATCGCGCCCGCTATGCCGAACGCCAGCATCAGGTCAGGCTGGCGGCCGCGCGCGGACAAAAGCGTCACATCGGCAGTTAACCTTGCTGCCGGACGCTGTCGCAAAGCATCGGGCTTTTTTGCGCTTGTCATTGCATTGCCATCAAGCGATTCCTAGATTGGGCCTAGCCAATTACGGCCGAGACGAGGGAGACACCGATGCTTGACCCGAAGAAAATACTTGATGATTTTCTGGGAACCCAGGTTCCAGGTTCCAACACCACGCTGCGCGACGGCGTTGGCAAGGCGACGCAGCTCGCCAAGGACAATCCTCTTGCAACGGGCGCACTGGCCGCGATCCTTCTGGGTACAAGCGCTGGCCGCTCGGTCACTGGTTCAGCGGTTAAGATTGGCGGTCTGGCGGCTGTCGCAGGTCTTGCATACAAGGCCTATCAGAACTACCAGAACGGAAAGGCGCCGCAACAGACAGCCGAGGCTGATTCCCAAGTGCTGCTTCCGCCGGAAGACAACACGTTTCATCCATCCACGGCCCCGCAGGGCGAGCATGAATTTGCGCTGACGCTGGTGCGTGCCATGATTGCCGCCGCACGGGCCGACGGCCACATCGACGATGCGGAGAAGGCACGCATCGGAGACAAGCTCGCCTTGTCGGGCCTTAACAGCGATGTGAGGGATTTTCTTGCCAACGAACTGAACTCGCCGGTCGATCTCGACGCCCTTGTGGCTGCCGCGCAGACGGATGCGCAGCGCGTTGAGCTTTATACCGCTTCACGCCTGACCATCGATCCGAAAACGCGCGCGGAACGCGGATATCTGGACCTCCTTGCCGGGCGCCTCCAGATTCCGGATGCGTTGATCGACCATATCGAGGCGACGGTCGCGAGCGCCAAAGCATCGGCCTGACAATCGGAGCCGATTTTCACAAAGCACGGCGCTTCAGGATCTGACCTGAACAAGGCGCTTCGGGAGAAGCGCCTTGTTCTTTCCGGTACGGAGTTCAGCGCCTGCCTGTCTCGAACAGGAACCAGACGCGCCGTTCGGCTTCGTCGATCCAGGGCTCGATCATGCTGACGGTCGCGACATCGCGTTCCTCGCCGCACAATTCGTGGCAGGTACGCAGGCTGCCGATGAGCGCCTGATTGTCTTCGCGCAGTTCTGCGAGCATATCCTGCGGATCGACGAAATCCGCGTCATTGTCTTCAAGGCGTTGCAGCCGCGCGATATGGCCGATGGAGCGCAGTGTCGTCCCGCCAAGCTTGCGGACGCGCTCGGCCACGCCATCGGTCATGGCGAGCAGTTCTGCCGCCTGCTCATCGAGCAAAAGGTGATAGTCGCGGAAATGCGGTCCGCTGACGTGCCAATGGAAATTCTTGGTTTTCAGATAGAGCGCGAAAATATCCGCCAGCAATGCGTTGAGCGCGCCGGCAATATCCCTCGTGGCATTCGAACCGAGATCGGTCGGGGTGGAAAGCGGCGCCTTGCGACGATCCTTCGGTGTCTTTTCCTTTGGCATATCGGACTCCTTTTTCGGGTTGTACGTATGATGCTGGCAGTTGAACACCGAATCTGACGGCGTGCCAGCGCAATCTAGCAACGCGGTAAAGATGTTCTGTGACATGGATCAAATGCAATCCGCCCTTGCCAAAACGAAAAACCGGGGGCTATGTTCCCATCGTTCCTCATCAACGAGGTCTGGAACGAGGCTCGACATATGTCCAGCCGGATTTGGGCAGTTCAGGATGGCTGCCCGCGTGCCAAGGGTTTGACGGTATCCGGGTCGCGGCTGCCTCCATCAGCCCACCATCATGTTGAACGAGCCCGCGGCTTCGGCCGGGGTGAAACGCCGCCATGGCGGCAAGACAGGATGGAACCATGAAAAATCTTTTGTTCTCTTTTCTTTTGACCTGCGCTGCGTTGCAGGCATCGTTTGCCACCGCTGCCGAGAAGGTGACGGTTTTTGCCGCCGCCAGCATGAAGGATGTGCTTGACGCAGCCGTCGCCGACTTCAAGGCGAAAGGCGGAAGCGAGGTCGTCGTGTCGCTGGCGGCATCCTCGGTGCTCGCGAAGCAGATCGAGGCGGGCGCTCCCGCCAATGTGTTCATCTCCGCCGATCTCGACTGGATGGACTATCTGGCCGAACGCGACCTCATCGACAAGGAAAGCCGTCGTATCATTGCCGGCAACGCGCTGGTCATTGCGGCTTCCGAAAAGGGATCGGATGATGTGACGATCCTGACGCATGAACGTTTCGCCATGGGGGATCCATCCAATGTGCCTGCCGGCAAATATGGCAAGGCTGCGCTGGAATCGCTGGGCGTTTGGGCCGATGTCGAAAAGAATGCCGTTTTCACGGAGAATGTTCGTGTCGCACTCGAATTTGTTCGCAAGGGCGAACTGAAAGCTGCCATCGTCTATGCGTCGGATCGCGCTGCGGCTCCCGGTCTGGTGGAAGCCTATCGCTTCCCCGCCAGCAGCCACAAGCCTGTTGTCTATCCGGCTGCGGCAATCGGTACGGTGACGCCCGAAATCAGGGCCTTCCTCGACTATCTTTCGGGTGAGGCCGGACAGGCCATCATATCGGAGAAAGGATTCGTTCCGGCGGCCGAGGCTGGCAGTTGATACAGCTTGGCGAGGCCGAATGGGCGATCATTCTTCTTTCGTTGAGGATTGCGCTTGTCGCAATCCTCTTCTCGCTTCCCGTGGCTTTCGCCGTTGCATGGGTGCTCGCCCGCTATGAATTCTGGGGCAAGAGCCTGTTGCAGGCGCTTGTCACCATGCCGCTGGTTCTGCCGCCGGTCGTGACCGGCTATCTGTTGCTGGTCTGGTTCGGCGCGCGCGGCACATTCGGAAGCTATCTGAATGAGTGGTTCGGATTTACCTTCGCCTTTCGCTGGACGGGGGCGGCGCTTGCGGCAGGCGTCATGGCCTTTCCCCTGCTGGTGCGGCCCATCCGTCTTTCCATCGAGATGATCGACAGGGGGCTAGAGGAAGCCGCGCGCACGCTTGGCGCAGGCCGTATCATGACGTTCCTGACTGTCACGCTGCCGCTGTTGCTGCCCGGTGTTCTCGCGGGCGGCGTTCTCGCGTTCGCCAAGGCGTTGGGCGAATTCGGCGCAACGATCACCTTTGTTTCCAATATTCCCGGAGAAACGCAGACACTTTCACTGGCTATCTATTCCCTTCTGCAATCGCCGACGGGCGATGCCGCCGCCTTGCAACTCATCATCGTTTCGGCGCTTATTTCCATTGTCGCCGTGGTGTTTTCGGAATGGCTGCAACGGGCGCTCAGCGGAGGCCGCAGCCGATGAATGGCGTTTTCGTTTCCATCAAGGGCCGGAACGGCCAGTTTCCGGTTGAGGCATCGTTCTCCGCGGAGAAAGGGATCACCGCGCTCTTTGGTCATTCCGGCGCGGGCAAGACGACCATCCTCAAGATGCTGGCCGGCACGCTTTCTCCCCGCGAGGGGCGGATAGCAATTGGCCCGCATGTGCTTTTCGACAGCGCGCAAGGGATCAATCTCCCGCCCGAAAAGCGGCGCATCGGCTATGTGTTTCAGGACGCGCGGCTTTTTCCGCATCTTTCGGTTCGTCGTAACCTGACCTATGCCCTGTGGGCGGGACGGCGCTCGCCGGGCCGGTCATTCGACGAGGTTGTCGCGTTGCTTGGCATAGGCCATCTTCTGGAGCGCAAGCCATCCACCCTGTCCGGCGGCGAGCGCCAGCGCGTGGCTATCGGACGGGCGCTTCTCTCCAACCCGGCCCTGCTGCTCTTCGACGAGCCCCTGTCTTCGCTCGATCACAACAAGCGGCAGGAAATCCTGCCCTATATCGAGCGATTGCGCGATGAGAGTGGCATTCCTATCATCTATGTCAGTCATGAAGTGGATGAGGTGGCGCGGCTTGCCGATACGCTGGTTGTTCTCTCTGGCGGAAAACTCGTTGCCAAAGGGCCCGCTGCTTCGGTGTTTTCCCGCACTGACCTCGGCGCGGCCTTCACGCGGGACGAGGCAAGCGCGCTGCTCGAAGGGCACGTAACAGGCATCGATGCGGCATATGGCGTGGCTTTTGTCGACCTGCATGGACATGTGTTTCAGGTGTCGCAAGGCGGGCTTGCCGAAGGGATGGATGTCCGCTTGCGGGTCAGGGCGCGGGATGTTTCGCTGGCGCGCAAAGCACCGTCCGAAATCAGCATCCGCAATATTCTGCCCGTTCGGGTTTCCTCCATTACCAACGGAGATGGACCCGATGCACAGGTTGCGCTGAATTTCGGAGACCAGCTCATTTTTGCGCGGCTCACCCGAAAATCGATAGCGGAACTGCACCTTGCGGCGGGTGACGACGTATTCGCGCTGGTCAAGGCGGTCTCGACGGACCGAAGCTCCATGCGATCGTGACAATAGGGGATTCCTGTCCGGTCTGTTTTCAGCTATGCGTTGAATATCCAAACCATTGTCCAATGGGAAAGCAGCCGTCATGACCGATCTGAAGAACTGGAAGGCCCGTCCCCTGCCATCACGCGTGAAGATGGAAGGGCAATATGTCCGGCTCGAACCCATTGACGCCGTATGGCACGGCGATGGCCTCTACGCAGCCTCCACCGTTCCGGATGCGGCGGAGCGTTTTCGCTGGCTTCCCGAATATCCACCCGAAAGCCATCAGGCGTTCGAGCCATGGCTGCGCCGGGCCGAATCGGGTGTCGATCCGCTGTTTTTCACCGTCATCGACAAGAAAACCAATGTGATTGCGGGGCGTCAGGCCCTGATGCGCATTGACAGCGCCAATGGCGCCATCGAGATCGGCAATGTTTATTGGGGGCCGCTCGTCTCGCGCCAGCCTGCGGCGACGGAGGCCCTTTACCTCTTTGCGACCTATGTTTTCGATGAGCTGGGCTATCGCCGCTTCGAATGGAAATGCAACAATGCCAATGAACCGTCCAAGCGGGCGGCCGAGCGCTTCGGTTTCACCTTCGAAGGCATCTTCCGCCAGCACATGATCGTCAAGGGCGAGAACCGCGACACGGCATGGTATTCCATGCTCGACAGCGAATGGCCGGTTGCCAAAAAGGCTTTTGAAACCTGGTTGGCGCCGGAGAATTTCGATGAGAAAGGCGACCAGAAGATGCGGTTGGATACAATCCGCGAAAATCTGGGCGGATAGTCGGGAAATGCAATCTCAGGAGGACAAGATGCAAGAACAACGATATCGGGGCGGTTGCCAGTGTGGCGCGGTCACCTACGAGGTTGATGTGAACCTGGGCGGGGCCGTCACCTGCAATTGTTCACGGTGCAAACCGATGGGTTTCGTTCTCGCCTTCACGCCCCGTGAAAATTTTGAACTAAAATCAGGGCAGGACAATCTGACCGAGTATCGGTTCAATACGAAGAATATCCAGCACCTGTTCTGCTCCACCTGTGGGGTGGAAAGCTTTGCCTTTGGCGAAATGCCGGATGGAGCGAAAATCGTCGCCGTCAACATCAACTGCCTCGAAGGCGTCGATGCCCGGGCGATAGAGGCTCAGCCCGTCGACGGCAGAAGCAGGTGACGTGCGGATAGCACCGGGTCATGGCGATACCCCATGTGCGTCTCAACGATGGCGCCAAAAGGCCAGATGTGATCGGTGCGATCAAAAAGCAGCTTGCGGAAAGCTATGGAATAGATCATGCGAACGTTGAGACTGGCTATTGCGCCGATGCGGGCCGTGGGCGCTGACCGGCCAGCTGCGGCAAGGCGTTGAAGGAAATGAGCATGATCGATCCGAAAAACCGTAGCGCTGCGATTGCCGCTGCCATCATCTTTGTCGGTTTCGGTATCGTGGCCTATTTCATGCCGAGCCTGATGATCTCGATAGGCAACGCATCGCCCATCCTTGCCGGTATCTTCGCCGCGCTTTTCGTCGTTGGCTTTTTTGGCGTTTTCTGGCTGCGCAGCCGCTATCAGAAGCGCAAGGACTGAGGCCCTTTCCCTTACGGCCTTACAGGCTGAGGGCTGCCGTGAGCAGCACCACGCCAAGCAAGACGACCAGTACCGCTCCGCCAACCTCGATCCCGCTCTGTATGCGCGACGATAGCCCGCCGCCGCCCGCGATGCGCACCGCCACGTTCTTGGCGGTTACGGCGAGCGTCGCAAGGGTTGCCACCGTGATGAAGGTGCCAAGCGCCATGGCGAAGACCGAGAGCACGCCGCCAAGCACAAGGCCGTTGAGAAGCGCGAAGGTCAGCACGATCAGCGCGCCGGAACAGGGGCGCAGGCCGACGGCGACGATGGCCGACCATGCCGTTTTCCAGTTGAAATCACCGGCCAGTTGCGTCGGGTCCGGCGCATGGGCATGGCCGCATGTCGAGCAGACCTCGCCGTGACTATGGTGGTGATGATTGTGATGATGATCATGCCCATGATGTCCATGATCGTGATGATGTGAACGATCATGCGATGGCTGGACGAGCAGCGACGGGGAGGGAGAGAGGAACGCCGGAAGCTTGCGCTTCAGGAGCCACAGGCCGAAAGCGATGATGAGGACATAGCTTGCGATTTCCATGTAGCGGGTGGCGTTGGTCATGGAAATGCTTGTGCCGCGCAGAACGAACCAGGTCGCGCTGACAACGAGAATGGCGGTAATCGCCTGAAGCAGCGATGACGCGAAGGAAAGCAGGATGCCGCGTTTCAGCGTCGTTTCATTGGCCAGCATGTAGGACGAGATGACGGCCTTGCCATGGCCGGGGCCTGCCGCGTGGAAAACACCGTAGAGAAACGAAAGACCGACCAGGATCGATGCTTGCCAGGGGTCGTCGCGCATGGCTTTCAGCGCGCCGGTCATGGCGAGATAAAAGCTCTTCTGCTGCACGTTCACCCACTGGATCAGTCCCGCGAAAGGGCCGGAGGGTTGCAGCGTCACTTCATTGGTTCCAATACCGAGCGACGATTGCGCCATTGCGTATCCCGCCAGCAACAGGCCTGCACCGAGAGTAGCCGTGAAGAGACAGGATTTTCTTGACGGCATTATTTTGCTCCGCAGGTGATTTCGAGACGGGTGGCGAAAATCTTCGACATGTCCGTCCCTGTGGGATCGTTGAAGAAAGCCTCAGTCAGCGTCGACTGGTTGGCGGCAAGCGCTTCATCAGGATCTGGCCGCACGACGGTTGATTGGCAGTCTGCCGGCACCCCGGCGGCATGCATGTCCTTGTCCTCGGCATAATCGATGGCGGTATAGAAGGTGGGATCATAGATCCCGAACGAAACGGTGTGGACCAGTTTCAGCGGCGCCTTGGGCGTTGTTTCGAAAAGGATCAGAAGCTGGCTGTCCTGAAAATCGGCGATCAGGTTTTGCGGCGGGTTCATGGGCACGTCCTTGCCGTCCTGAAGCACGGTCTGGAAGTAATTATATTCCGCTATGGACTCGTTGATGGTCTTGGAGAGTTCGGCCAGTTCGGCATCGTCGAGCAGGAGATCGCCGTTCTTGTCAAACTCCATGAGCACAGTGCTGGAGAACAGGTCGTCGAACCGCCAGACATGGGAGAGCTTTTGCACGATGCCACCGGCATTCACGCTGACATCGAGGCGGGCATCGGCGAAGACATGCGGGTGCGCCTGAGCGGCTGAAGCAATCGCCAGCCCGCCCATCAATGCGGCGAGGTATAGCCCATGGTTTCGTCGCATCATCAAACCTCTTCGGATATGTGCAATCGATTGGGAAGGAGGCGAAATTGGGACGATATAAGATAACATCACAATTTTATGAGGCGCCGTGATCCTTGAACCATTTGGCGAGATAATCCACAAGAACGCGAACCTTGGCCGGAAGATAGCGGCGGTGCGGATAGACGGCGTAGATGCCCGCATCGCTATTGACATATTCGTCAAGCAGAACGGTGAGGCGGCCGCTATCGATTTCCGGCTGCGCGATGAAATCCGGCAGCATGGCAAAGCCCAGTCCTTCCACAGCGGCTACCCGCGTGGCGAGCGGGCTGTTCACTTCCATAGGGCCGTTGACCTGCACGGTCATCAAATTGCCTTCGGAATTGCGAAATTGCCAGTTATTGCGCGTGCGGCCATTGGTGTCGACAATGCAGGGCAGTTTTGCCAGGTCTTCCGGGCGTTCTGGCGCGCCAAGCCGTTCGAGCAATGCGGGTGCCGCACACAGCACGGGACGGAAGGGCGCGAGGCGCTTTGCGATCAGCGAGGAATCCTCCATCCGTGTGATGCGGATTGCGAGATCGAACCCTTCCTCGACCAGATCGACGAAGCGGTCATCAAGGCGGACATCGAGAACGATATCGGGATGATCAATGCAGAACGTCGCGAGGCAGCGGCCAATGTCTGCGTCAGCGAAGGTTCGCGGCGCCGAGATCTTGATCCGGCCCTTGACTCCTCCGCTGGAATCGCGAACCGCGTCCTGAAGGCTCTCGACCTCGCGCAGGATTTCGGTGGCGCGCTGGTAATAGGTGTGACCGGCTTCAGTCAGGGAGAATTGCCGCGTGGTGCGGTTGAGCAGCAGGGCGCCCAGCTCGTCTTCAAGCTCGCGCACATATTTGGAAAGCAGGGCCTTGGACCGGCCGATCTTTCGGGCCGCGGCCGAATAGCCTTCCGCTTCCACGACGTCGATAAAGGCGCGCATGCGCGTGAGCGTATCCATCAGTCATTTTTCTCCGCAGCCTTGATAATCTCGCGTCCCAAAGCAATCAGTTGACGGTCGCTGCCAGCGGGGCCAATAAGCGAAATGCCGAAAGGCGCATCATTGACCCGGCCGATCGGCAGGCTGATTTGCGGAAACCCCGAAAGGCCCGACAGGCAGAGCAGGCGCAACGCCCGCTCGCGATAGGTCTGCAATTCTTCAAAGCTGCTGCTGGCAAGCGGCGCGGCACCAGGAACTGTCGGCAAGACGAGAACTCCATCTCCGTTGAGGATCGAGGCCAGTTCCTCGCGAAACCGTTCCCGCCGCCTGATCTGGGTCTGGACCGTATCGGAATCAATAGTCGAGCCATAGTCAAACCGGTCCTTGACGCCAGGCCCCAATCCGCGATCGCGTTCCGAAATCCATTGACCATGGGAAGCCCAGGCTTCCGCGCCCTGTATCTGGCGGAAGCAGAGGTACAGCTCATCGATGGAGGCGGTCGGCTGGGCGGCGGCGCGCGGTGCGCCCATGACGGCGCGAACCGAGCCGAACATCGGGCGATAGGCAGCCGTTTCCTGCTCGCCGCCCAGAAGGTGCTCCAGGATCGGCATGTAGAGGAAGCGGCCGAGCTTCTCGCCATGCGTATCCGGCCCGAGAAGCACGTCGCCGACCTTTTCATAAAGATCGATATCGCGGGCGAACCAGCCGAATGTATCGAGGCTCGGGGCCAGCGGCATCGTAGCTTCGAGTGAAATACGGCCATGGGTCGTGCGCAGCCCGACAAGTCCGCAGAAACTTGCCGGCGCACGAATCGAACCGCCCGTGTCGGAGCCGGTTGCCATGCTCGCAAGCCCGCTTGCGACAGCCGCCGCCGAGCCGGATGAGGAGCCGCCGGTCACCCGTTCCGGCGCGGCCCGATTGATGGGCCGGGGAAAGTGGGAATTCTGGCCCATCAGCGAGAAAGCCAGCTCGTCCGTCTGGGTCTTGCCGACAAATTGCGCACCAGCATCAATCAGCTTCTGCACCGATGGCGCGGTTGCCGTCGCGGCGGCTGATTCGTTTTTTCGTTGCGGATTGCCCCAGCCCGTGACCAGCCCCTTGACGTCGAATATGTCCTTCACGCCAAGGGTTTCGCCGTGAAGCGGGCCTTCCGTGGCGAATTCGAGCCTTTCGGGGCGCTCCACAAAGGCGTTGAACGGGTCGAGCTGGCTCATTGTTCATTCTCCGCGAGTGATTTCACATTCTCTGTTCAATATCCGAACGGGAAAAAAATCAAGGATAGTGATATTTGTCATTGATTGGTCACAGATTTCTCCTTATATCGCGGCTGCCCAAAGTCGCACGTGCCTGTGGGTGTCCCCCGGACCTCTTAATGGGAGAATAACCGGGATGGTACCTGACGGAATTTCCGTCAGCCGGTTTGATGGCCAACCAACAAACCGAGGACACCTTGAAGCAACGACGGTGCGGGCCTTTCTGGTGTCTTTCGGCTGTCCAAAAGCCGAAATTACTGAAGAGGCACACCTTCATTGCCGGCAGTGCGGATGGGACTTCCCAATTCCAAGCCAAGGCAGACAAAGCGGATCGACGCTGTTGAAGCGTTTATCCAATACCGCATGACTGCAAGAGTGGTTCCAGGGTCTCCACAGGCTGGTTCCGCGTCGATCAGCACCATGCACTTTGTCGCTTGCGAATACGATCCGGCGGGGGCCGGAGGGATTCGCAGCACCTATTGGCGCGGCCCTATGGCCGCAGGACTGGAGGGCGTCATGGCCACGCAGCGTATTATCGATTTTCTCGAAACCCGCCGACCAAGCGGACCTTGCCTCGTTGTCGACCTCGAGGTCGTGCGCGAAAACTATCAGGCTTTTGAAAAGGCGCTGCCGAATTCACGCATCTTCTATGCCGTGAAGGCCAATCCAGCGCCGGAAATCCTGCGCCTTCTCGCGACGCATGGCTCGTCCTTCGACACGGCATCCGTGGCCGAAATCGAAATGGCGCTCGATGCCGGCGCGACGCCGGACCGCATCTCCTATGGCAACACCATCAAGAAGGAGCGCGATATCGCGCGCGCTTTCGAGCTGGGCATCGATCTCTATGCAGTCGATAGCGTCGAGGAAGTGGAAAAAATTGCCCGCGCCGCTCCCGGCAGCCGCGTGTTCTGCCGCGTCCTGACCGATGGCGAAGGCGCCGAATGGCCGCTGTCGCGCAAGTTCGGCTGCGTACCGGCAATGGCAGTCAATGTGCTGCGGCAGGCGGCAGCGCTTGGCCTGAAGGCTTATGGCGTGTCGTTCCATGTCGGCTCGCAGCAGACGGATCTGACTGCCTGGGACAGGGCGCTGGCCGACGCGAAGCGCGTGTTCAACACGCTCGCTGGCGAAGGCATCGTGCTGAAGATGGTGAACATGGGCGGCGGTTTCCCGACCCGCTATCTTCGCGACGTGCCGACCGCGCAGGCTTACGGCCAGGCGATCTTCGAGGCGCTTAGCAGGCATTTCGGCAACAATATTCCGGAAACCATCATCGAACCGGGCCGTGGCATGGTGGGCAATGCGGGTGTGATCAAGACCGAAGTGGTGCTTGTCTCGCGCAAGGCCGACAATGACAATGTGCGCTGGGTCTATCTCGATATCGGCAAGTTCGGCGGTCTGGCCGAAACGATGGACGAGGCGATCCGTTATCAGATCCTGACACCGCGCGACGGCGACGCGACGGAACCTTGCGTATTGGCAGGGCCAACCTGCGATTCCGCCGATGTGATGTATGAAAAGACCCCTTATCCGCTGCCTGTGTCGCTGACCATCGGCGACGAGCTGCTGATCGAGGGGACGGGCGCCTACACCACGACCTACGCTTCCGTTGCCTTCAACGGTTTCGAACCGCTCCGATCCTACGTCATCTGAACAGGCGCTAATCCGGTTCAGGGAATGCTCACCTGCGCTGACCGGCGCAGGAGGGTTGATGTTGCGCAATCCGATTTCAGGTTGGGTTAAAGAAATGAACGCTGTCGCTCTCATTGCTGATGATGTTGCGGAAACCGTTGTGCCGGTTGCCGTGCCGTCATTCGTGATCGCTGGTGAACTGCCGCAGGATGTTGCCGCGCGTGAAATCCTTCTGGATCGCGCGATGGGCGAGGGCCGTCGCCGCAAGTCGTCCGAGAAACTGCGCAAGGGCCGCATGCCTTCCGCTGGGCTGGCTTTTGTTGCGCGCGCTGCCGATGGCGCGCTGCTCGCTACGGTCCGGCTGTGGGATGTGCAGGCGGGTTTCAATGCTGCATGCAAGCCCGTGAAAGCGCTGCTGCTCGGGCCGCTGGCGGTCGATCCTTCGGCGGAAGGACGGGGCATCGGCTCCGCGCTGATGCGGCATGCGATTGCGCAAGCCAAGCGGCTCGGTCACGGTGCGGTCATTCTGGTCGGCGATCCGGAGTATTACAGCCGTTTCGGCTTCTCGGTCGAAAAGACGGCGGGCCTTGCGATGCCGGGTCCGGTCGAACGCCGCCGCTTTCTTGCGCTGGAGCTGGAGGCCGGTCATCTCGATGGCGCCCATGGCTTGCTGACGCCGGCCGGGCGGCGCGTCAAGCGCGAGGCGCTGGCGGTGCGGCTTTCCGCCTGATCCACTGTTTCCCGGTTGCGTTCAATGCGCGGGCTTCCTCTGGACGTCCGCGTTCTTGTTTTCGGGTCCATGAAAAGCTTGGCTTTGCCCGGAGCAATATACTATAGTGGGGTATAGTATATGGTGGAACGACAACGATGTCCCATTTGCAAAAACAGAAGCCAAAGCTGCTTGCCCGCATCCGGCGTATCAAGGGCCAGATCGAGGCAGCCGAACGGGCGCTCGAAGGCGAAGCGCCGTGTGCCGAGGTTCTCCAGTTGCTTGCCGCAACACGCGGCGCATTCAACGGGCTGACGGGCGAACTGATCGAGGAGCATTTGCGGGAGCATGTGCTTCATGCCGAAAGCGAAGCCGACCGCCGGCAAGGCGCGGACGAACTCGCCGCGGTCATACGAACCTATATGAAGTAGCGGCCTATATGAAATAATGGAAAGGACGCGCGATCATGTCGATGGCATCTGAAGCATTCAACCGGGACGGTCATAGCCACGTCTTTCTCGGCGATAATCACCAACGAAACGAGCGCCGCGTCTGGCTCGTGATCGCACTGACTGCGACCATGATGGTGATCGAGATCGCTGCTGGCACAATCTACGGATCGATGGCCCTCGTGGCCGATGGTTGGCACATGTCGACCCATGCGGCTGCGATGCTGATCGCGGCGTTGGCCTATCTCTACGCCCGCAAACATGCGCGCGATCCGCGCTTTACCTTTGGTACGGGCAAGGTGGGTGATCTGGCGGCCTTTGCCAGCGCGATCATTCTGGCGTTGATCGCGCTGCTGATCGGCTGGGAAAGCTTTGTGCGGCTCGCCAATCCGGTGCCGATCAGTTTTTCGCAAGCAATTGGTGTTGCCGTGGTCGGGCTGGCCGTCAACCTGCTGTCGGCCTGGCTGCTGAAAGACGATCATTCCCATCACGGTCACAGCCATGAGCACCACCATCCGCACTCACATGATCACGCCGATCATCATGACCATGCGCCGCATGTGGCGGCTCGGCCCGAGGGCAGGGATAACAATCTGCGCGCTGCCTATATGCATGTGCTGGCCGATGCGCTGACGTCGGTTCTGGCCATCGCCGCCCTGCTTCTTGGCAGCTATTATGGCTGGCTCTGGGCCGATCCGCTTATGGGCATTGTCGGTGCGCTGGTGATCGCGCGCTGGTCGTTGGGGCTGATCCGCGATGCTGGCGGCGTGTTGCTGGACACCCTTCCCGACGGTGACGACCTGCCGGATGAAATCCGGGAAGCGATCGAAACGGATCGGGAAAAAATCACCGACCTGCATGTCTGGCGGGTTGGTCCCGGCCATCACGCGGCAATCGTGTCAATTACGGCGCGGGAACCCGCTGCACTGTCGGAATACCGCGCAAAGCTCGCGCATATCCACGAGCTTTCCCATGTGACCATCGAGGTGGAGCAACTGGCGGCCGCCTGACAAAAAAAACCCGCTTTCCGCGGGGCTTTTTCTACTTGTAGGGTTGCAGGAAGTCCTGAATGGCGGAGATTTCCTCCTGCCGGATTTCGTGTCCGCCGGGATGCCATTGCAGGGTGACATTGCCGCCTTGCCGGGTGAAATAATCGGCAAGGCCCTGCGTCAGCGGCGCAGGGCAGATCGCGTCGTTCTCACCGGCAGTCATAAGAATCTTCTTGTCCTTATAGTTCGCCTTGCTTTCCGGTTGCCATGGGATCAGCGGATGCATGAGAACCGCCGCGTCGAACAGCGACGGATCGTCCAGCATGGTGGACGCCAGAATATTCGCGCCGTTGGAATAACCAAGGCCGATAGTTGCGGAAGGGCTGGCCGCCTTGATATGCGCCTTGACGAAGCTCTTCATCGCCGCCGTGCGTTGTGCCAGATCGTCCATATCGTAAACGCCTTCGCCGGTGCGCCGGAAAAAGCGCAAGGCGCCCTGTTCCGAGACATCGCCGCGCAGCGAGACGATGCTGGCGGCGGGTAAAAGCTGGTGGCCGAAATCGAAGAACTGGCTTTCGTTGCCGCCTGTTCCATGGAACAGGAAAAGCAGCGGCACGCCCGGCCTTTCGGCCGGGTGCTCGCGATAGTGATATGTGTTGATCGCCATGACGCTCAATCCTTGATCGGTTCGAGATGCTTTTCAAGCAGGGCGCGAAGATGCTCGTGCTGATGCGGGAGTTTCAGCGCCTCACCAAGATGTTTTGTGTCCTCGTCACGGTCGAAGCCCGGTTCATTCGTGGCGACTTCAAACAATATGCCGCCCGGCGTGCGGAAATAGATAGCCCAGAAATAATCACGGTCGATCACAGGCGTTACGGCATAGCCGGTATCGGCAAGCGCCTGCCGCACCTCAAGCTGCTTTGCGCGGTTTTCAACGGCGAAGGCAACATGATGCACGGAACCCGCACCAAGATCGGCACGGGCCGCGCCCGGCAGGGTTTCAATATCCACCACATCGGCTCCGTTGCCGCCCGGAATGATGAAGCGTTTGATGCCGTTCGACGTATCGGCTTCCTCATATCCCATGAATTTCAGCAGCTCGGACGTGGCGCCATCATCGCGCAGCCGCATGGAAACCGAGTGAAAGCCGCGAATGGCCTCATCATCGCCGATGCTGCCCCCGGCCCATGCCGCGCGGCTGTCGCCCCTGGTTTCCACCAGCGCGAAGCCGTCATTGTCGGGGCCGAGAAAATGCAGCCGCTTCTCGCCGAAGGATTCACTGCGTTGAAGACCCGTGACGCCTTGTTCGGCAAAGCGCTGCCCCCAGAAGTCGAGCGAGCCTTCCGGAACGGAAAAAACCGTGGTGCCCACTTCGCCCGTGCCTGCATGTCCCTGCCGGATATTCGGGAAGGGGAAATAGGTCATCACCGAACCGGGGGTGCCGGTCTCGTCGCCATAATAAAGGTGATATACGCTCGGCTCGTCGAAATTGACGGTCTTCTTCACCCGGCGCAGGCCGAGATTATGGGTGAAAAAACTGTTGTTCGCATTGGCGTCACTCGCCATCGATGTGACGTGGTGAAGCCCCTTGATCTGGTTTCCGATTGTGCTGGCCATGGTTGAAGCTCCTCATATGGCTGACATCCCGCAAGGTTATGGGTCCGCAAGATGATGGGCCCGCAAATTGATGGGCAGTGTCCTGTTGGGCCATATGTGGGGAAAAGGAGCGGCAGGAAAAGACCGCGCAAAGGGATGGATTGTCTACATTTGTTGAACAATCCATCCCTTGACGATGGGTTTACGCTCGATCAGTCGTCGTTCGACCATGGGCCGTGGAAGTCGCCTTCCTTGTCGAGGCGCTTGAAGCCATGCGCGCCGAAGAAATCGCGCTGCGCCTGGATGAGGTTGGCGGTGCCGCGCGCCTTGCGGTAGCTATCGAAATAGCTCAGCGCCGAGGAGAGGGCGGGCATGGGCAGGCCTGCCAGAATGGCTTGCGAGAGAACACGGCGCAAAGCAGCGGAGCCCTGCTGCATCGGCTCGATGAAGGTTGGAGCCAGCATCAGATTGTCCTGTTCCTTGCCCTCGAAGGCGGCGGCGATGAGATCGAGGAACTGCGAACGGATGATGCAGCCCGCGCGCCAGATGCGCGCCGTGGCGGCGAGCGGGATATTCCAGTTATACTCCTGCGACGCACCTGCCATGACGGCGAAACCCTGCGCATAGGCAGCGATCTTGCCCGCGAGCAGGCCCTGTTCCAGATCGTCGATCAGCCTGGCGCGGTCGGCGGCGTTCAATCCGGGTTCATTTCCGGGGTAGGCTTTTTCGGCGCGGGCGCGTTCCGCCACCATGGAGGAAATCGAGCGTGCGGCGACGGCGGCTTCGATGCCGGTTGCGGGAATGCCCAGCATTTCCGATTCGATCGCCGCCCAGCGCCCCGTGCCTTTCTGGCCGGCGCTGTCGAGAATGATGTCAACAACGGGCTTGCCGGTTTCCTTGTCGGTTGCCTTCAGCACCTTGGCGGTGATTTCGATCAGATAGGAATTGAGCGGACCGGCATTCCACTTTTCAAAGATATCGCCGATTTCAGCAGATTGCATGCCGAGCCCGTCGCGCAGGATGCCGTAGATTTCCGCAATCATCTGCATATCGGCATATTCGATGCCGTTATGTATCGTCTTCACGAAATGACCGGCGCCATCGGGGCCGAGAAGGGCCGAACATGGTTCGCCCTTGTATTTGGCGGCGACAGCATCGAGAACTTTTTCGATCCGCGCATAGGATTCCGGCGTGCCGCCCACCATGATGGACGGGCCGTGGCGCGCACCTTCCTCGCCGCCGGAAATACCCATGCCGACGAAGGTTGGATCGTTCTCGCCCAGCTCCTTCAGACGGCGAACGGTGTCGTGGAAATTGGCGTTACCGGCATCGATGATGATGTCGTTCTTGCCGAGATGCGGCTTGAGCGCTGCGATCTGCTGGTCGACGGGCTCGCCCGCCTTGATGAGAAGGATGATCGGGCGCGGCGGCTTGATGCTGGCGACAAGATCTTCCAGCGTATCGCAGGGGATGATGCGTTCCTTGAACGCGCCCGAGTTGGCATGGAACTCGCGGGTTACATCCTTCGTTCGATTGAAGACAGCAATGTGGTAGCCTTTTTCCGCGATGTTCAGGGCGAAATTTGCGCCCATGACGCCAAGACCGATCAAACCGATGTCTGCCTGTTGCATGTCTTCTTCCTTCGTCATTATCAGATATGCCCCATGACTAAAGGATGAGCGGGCGGATTGAAAGAATGCGATGCGGGAATAATGGGATTAACCGTTGCGAAGCCGTTCGATCAACTGGATACGTTCGCCGCTCTGGTTCATCTGGCCGGTCAAACCGGCGATGAGTGTTTCCACCACCAGGTGAAGCGCCGTCGTCGAATCCCAGGCGGAGGGAACGGCGGTTCGCCCGACAATGACATGGCGCGAGAAATGCGAGATCGGTGAAATCCACTGGTCGGTGAAAAGCACGATTTCGGCGCCGCGCTTTTGCGCCTGTTCGGCAAAGCGGATGAGGCTGTCCTGATAGCGGCGGATGTCAAAGACGAGCAGGACGTCGCGCTTTGCCATGTCGATGAGTTGGTCCCGCCAGATGCTTTCCTGCCCGTCGATATGGAAAACGCCGGAGCGGATGATCCGCAGATGCGCGGCCATGTAGCGGGCGATCGGGTCGGTGAAGCGTCCGCCGATCAGGAATATGCGGGAGCGCGGGCGACTCAGCGTGGCGATGACTTCCGCGACCTGCTTTTCCGGCAGATGCCGGAATGTCTCGGTGATGTTCTCGATGGCCGAGGCCACCAGTGTGGCAACCGCACCGGACGGTGGCTTCATGATGGTGTTGCGGATCAGGGGCGACTGGATCTGCGCTGCCAGTTCCTCCTGAAGCGCGGACTGGAATTCCGGATAGTTCTGGAAGCCGAGCCGCGACACGAAGCGCAGGATTGTCGGTGAGCTGACGCCAGCCTGCGCCGAGAAGTCCGCAACGGTCCTCAGGCCGATCAGGGGATAATTGGCCATGAGCGTCTGCGCAGCCTTGCGCTCGCTGGCTGGCATCTCGCCCATTTTGACGGTGATCAGTTCGGCAATACTGGTGCTCATGAAACGGCCGTTCCCCCTGTTTCTGTTCTCTGCCCGCTGTCGATAGTGGCTGTGCGAGCAAGGCGCAACACACAAACCGGATTGTTGAAATTTGCCATTTGACAAATCCGATGACAATGTATGAAATCATACGCATAAGGGAATCCAAAAACAATTGTAACGAATGTTACAGGAGCTTGAATGGGAATACAGCGGGGGCCATGTTCCATTCCGGAGGCAGCTCGGGTCGTAAACAGCGCGGGTCGAAGCCCTGTTGTTTTGCTTTGTGATCATGCTTCCAACCATATTCCGGAATGCTTTGGCGCGCTGGGTCTGTCCGATCATGATCTGACGGCTCATATCGCCTGGGATCCGGGTGCGCTCGGTGTAAGCCGGGCCATGAGCAGGCTGCTCGATGCGCCGCTGGTGGAGTCCTGCGTTTCGCGCCTTATCATCGACTGCAACCGGCCGCTCGACGCGCCGGACCTCATTCCGCCGACGAGCGAACGAACCGTCATTCCGGGCAATGCGGGTCTCGATGAAGCCGGACGGCAGGAGCGCATCGCGCTGTCGCACGATCCCTATCACCGCGCGATCGAAGCGCTTGTCGCGGAACGGGCGGCAGCAGGGCTTCCCGAGCCGATGTTCGTCGCGGTTCACTCCTTTACGCCGGTTTATCAGGGCAAGGCGCGGCCGTGGCACATCGGCATCATCCATGATGGGGATGAACGCCTGTCTGGACCGGTCATCGCCGGGCTTCAGGGCGAGAAGGGCCTCTGCGTTGGCATTAACGAGCCCTATTCGCCAGCCGACAGGGTTTATTACACGCTGGAGCGGCATGGGCGCGCGCGGAACGCGCCCTGCGTCATGATCGAAATCCGCAACAATCTGATTACGACATCAACTCAAGAAGAAGAATGGGGCAAAAGGCTCACGCGCATCATCAGGGAGACGTTGAAGGACCAGGGCAATTCGAGGGAAAGCGGTTTCCCATAGGCAATTGCGAAAACCGGGAAGTCATATCGTCATCGCAGGATGGCAAATGGAATGCACTCACAGTCAATAGAACCAGTAAATCAGGGGATTAACATGGCAAGTGCAGGAAAAAAAGTTGTCGGGAGCGTCGCGTATCAAACACGCGACAAGGACTATTTCGAGAAACGCCAGCTCGTGCGTCATGCGAATGTGTGGCACTTGTGGGCTTTGGGCGTGGGCGCGGTAATTTCCGGCCACTTCTCGGGCTGGAACGGCGGGCTGCTGCAAGGCGGCTGGGGCGGCATGTTCATTGCCACCATTATCATCGCCATCATGTATCTGGGGCTGACCTTTGCGATCGCTGAAATGTCGCCGGCCCTGCCGCATACCGGTGCGGCCTATTCCTTCGCGCGAACCTCGATGGGGCCTTGGGGAGGCTTCCTCACCGGCCTTGCCGAAAACGTTGAATATGTTCTGACGCCCGCCGTCATTGTTTTCTTTATCGGCTCCTATCTCACCGGCATTTTCGGCACGGCTCCGGAATTTCAACCGGTCTGGTGGATCGCCGCCTATATTGTTTTCCTCGGCCTGAATATCTGGGGTGTCGCGCTGTCTTTCCGCGTCACGCTGGTCGTGACCATTCTCGCGCTTGTCTGTCTGGTCGTGTTCTGGTTCTCCGCCATCGGCCATATGGACTTTTCACGCTGGGCATTCAATATCGGGCCGGGCGGCGTCGAACTGCCTGAAGGCAATGGCCCTTTCCTGCCGAATGGCATTGGCGGTGCACTTGCTGCTCTTCCGTTCGCTGTCTGGCTGTTTCTTGCCATCGAGCAGCTTCCGCTTGCCGCCGAAGAATCGGTCGATCCGAAACGCGATATGCCAAAAGGCATTATTCTCGGTGTCCTGACCCTCGTCGTATCGGCCTTTGCGATCCTGACCTTCAATCCATCGGTCGTCGGGATCGGTTCGTTTGCGCTGGGTTCGTCTGGCGAGCCGCTGCTGGATGGTTTCAAGGCGATTTATGGCGAAGGCATTGCCAAGGGGCTGGCGCTCGTTGCCGTGCTCGGCCTTATCGCATCGTTCCATACGATCATCTTCGCCCAAGGCCGGCAGATATTTTCGCTCAGCCGCGCGGGCTATTTTCCGACGCTCCTTTCGGTGACGCACGGCACGCGCAAAACACCGCATGTTGCGATGATTGCGGGCGCCATCCTCGGGCTTCTCGTGATCCTTAGCCTGTGGTTCCTGCTCGGTGCCGAACGGGGTGGTGCGGCTATCGGCTTCACATTGCTTAACATGGCGGTTTTTGGCGCGATGCTGAGCTACATCATGCAGGCGGTCTCGTTCATTCTGCTGCGCAAGAACCAGCCGCATATCGAACGGCCATTCCGCAATCCCTTCGGTATTCCCAGTGCCGTTCTGACCATCGTGATTGCGCTGGTGACGCTGTATTTCCAGCTTAACGATCCGGTCTATCGGCAGGGCATCATCGGCGTCGCGGTCTGGTTTGCGGTGTTCATCGCCTATTTCGCGCTGATCGGACGCCACAAGCTCATTCTGTCGCCGGAAGAGGAATTTGCGCTGGAGCACGCTGAAAACGCAGCCAGCCAGGCAGCGGCGGCACGGACATAATCATCATCAAATTGCATCCGGCGATCGAGGCCGGATGCAATTTGCCTGCACATATCGGAAGCTGGAGTCTTGAATGGCCGGAAATCTGACGTTTGATGAGCTAAAAGGGGCAGTGGCGAATGACGAGATCGATACCGTCATCGCCGCTTTTGCCGACATGCAGGGCCGTCTCATCGGCAAGCGGTTTCATGGCTGTTTTTTCGTGGAATCGGCCCATGACGAGACACATGGCTGCAACTATCTTCTGGCCGACGATATCGATATGGAGCCTGTGCCCGGATACAAGGCGGCAAGCTGGCAGCAGGGCTATGGCGATTTTGTCATCAAGCCGGATCTTTCCACCATCCGTCGCATTCCTTGGCTGGAAAAGGCGGCGCTGGTGCTTTGCGACGTGCTCGATCATCACGACCATTCCGATCTCGCGCATTCGCCACGCGGCATCCTGAAACGCCAGTTGGCGAGACTGAAGGAGCGTGGCTATCTGGCTTATTTCGCGTCGGAACTGGAGTTCTATCTCTTCGACGAAACCTACAGGAGCGCGCGCGAGAAACACTGGAAAAATATGGCGACCGCGTCGCCCTATATCCAGGACTACGTGATCCAGTCGACCACCAAGGAAGATGGGGTGATGCGCGCCATCCGCAACGGTCTTTACGGTGCGGGAATCCCGGTCGAGAACTCCAAGGGCGAGTGGGGGCCGGGCCAGGAGGAAATCAATGTTCGCTACGCGGAGGCGCTGGAAATGGCGGACCGGCATGTGGTCATGAAAAACGGCTGCAAGGAAATCGCGGAACAGATGGGCAAGGCCATCACCTTCATGGCGAAATATGATTATTCGCTCGCCGGAAGTTCCAGCCATGTCCACAATTCGCTGTGGAGCGCCGATGGCAAGACGCCGCTCTTCTACGATCCCAAGGCGGAACACACCATGTCGCCGCTGATGCGCGCATGGGTGGCGGGGCAGTTGAAATATGCCACGGATATCACATGGTTCCTCGCGCCCTATGTCAATTCCTACAAGCGGTTTCAGGCGGGCACTTTCGCGCCGACCAAGACGGTCTGGAGCCGCGACAACCGCACCGCGGGTTTCCGGCTTTGCGGCGAGGGGACCAAAGGCATTCGCATCGAGTGTCGCATCGGCGGTGCCGACCTCAATCCCTATCTCGCCTTCGCCGCGCTGATCGCGTCCGGTCTTGCCGGTATCGATGAGAAACTGGAACTGACCAAACCCTTCGAGGGCGATGCCTATGGCAGCGCGAGGGCGCCGGAGATTCCAAAAACGCTGCGCGAAGCGACCGAAACGCTGGCCAAATCCAAAATGCTGAAAGCAGCGCTTGGCGAGGATGTGATCGAGCATTACGTCCACACCGCGCGCTGGGAGCAACTCGAATATGATCGTCGCGTGACCGACTGGGAATTGCATCGCGGCTTTGAACGATATTAGCATGACCGGCAATGGCTGGTCCGGCCTTTGCCCCTGTCTCAACAAAGGAACAAAAGCATGACCGATACGGTCAAGATCATTTCGCCCATTGATGGCTCGGTTTATGCGGAACGCCCGATCCTTTCGGACAAGGCGGTGGACGCTGTCGTGGAGACGGCAAGGCAGGCGCAGGCCGACTGGGCGGCGCTGAGCATCACCGAGCGCAGCCGCTATTGCCTTGCGGCCCTCGATGCGCTGGTTGCCATGAACGATGACATCGTGCCGGAAATCGCCTGGCAGATGGGGCGTCCGGTGCGCTATGGCGGCGAGAAGGGCGGCGTCGAGGAGCGCACGCGTTATATGGCGAAAATCGCCGAGGAGGCGCTCAAGCCGCTGGTTGCGGATGATCGTGAGGGCTTCCGGCGCTATGTGAAGCATGTGCCGCTGGGCGTCGTGATGGTGATCGCGCCATGGAACTATCCCTATCTTACGGCCGTGAACACGATCATGCCCGCCCTCATGGCGGGCAATGCGGTGATCCTGAAACACGCTGCGCAAACCCTGCTCGCGGGCGAGCGCTTCGCCAAGGCGTTTGAGATCGCCGGACTGCCGAAAGGCGTGTTCCAGAATGTCGTTCTCAGCCACGGACAGACGGAAAAGCTGCTGGGTTCGGGCCGGATCGACCATGTGAATTTCACCGGTTCGGTCGGCGGCGGGCGCGCCATAGAGAAAGCGGCGGCGGGCACGTTCATGACGCTGGGGCTGGAACTCGGCGGCAAGGACCCGGCCTATGTGCTTCCCGACGTCAATCTCGATCACGCGGTCGCCAATCTGGTCGACGGCGCGTTCTTCAATTCAGGGCAATGCTGTTGCGGTATCGAGCGGGTCTATGTGCATGAGGCGGTTTACGACCGGTTTGTCGAAGGCTTTGTCGATCTGACGAGACAATATGTCGTTGGCAATCCGCTCGAACAGGCGACGACGCTGGGACCGATGGCGCAGGCCCGTTTTGCCGATCTCGTGCGCGAGCAGAAGGCGGAGGCCCTGCGCAAGGGCGCAAAGGCGCATGTCGGCATGAGTGTCGTCAATGACAAGGCGGGTTCGCCCTATCTGGCGCCGGAAGTGCTTACCCATGTCGATCATCAGATGAGCGTCATGCGGGAAGAAAGCTTCGGCCCGATCGTCGGCATCATGAAAGTGCGCAATGACGAAGAGGCCATCGCGCTGATGAATGACAGTCCCTACGGCCTGACGGCATCGCTCTGGACTGCGGATACCGACCATGCGGCCTTGCTTGGCGACCGCATCGAAACCGGCACGGTGTTCATGAACCGCTGCGACTATCTCGATCCCGCGCTGGTCTGGACCGGCGTCAAGGACACGGGCAAGGGCGCGGCGCTTTCCTCCATCGGCTTCGGCAATCTGACCCGTCCGAAATCCTATCATCTTCGTGAAAAAATCTGAAAGACCTGCCCAAATGAGCAAGCTGATCTCCAAATGGAACTACCCGACCACTGTGCGCTTCGGTGCTGGCCGCATCAAGGAATTGCCGGAAGTGCTGGAAGCGGCGGGTATCAAGCGGCCGCTGTTCGTTACCGATCCGGGCCTTGCCAAGCTGCCTGCGGTCGCCAAAACCCTCGCTATTCTGGATGCGGCGAAGGTGAAATATGGCGTATTCTCGCAGGTGAAGCCCAATCCGGTTGAATCAAATCTCGTGGCGGGCGTTGCGGCCTTCAAAAAGGGCAAGCATGATGGCGTCATCGCCTTTGGCGGCGGCTCGGCGCTCGATCTCGGCAAGCTCATCGCCTTTCAGGCAGGGCAGACCCGCCCGGTCTGGGATTTCGAGGATATTGGCGACTGGTGGACACGCGCCGACGAGAAGGCCATCGTGCCGATCATCGCCGTGCCGACCACGGCGGGAACGGGTTCGGAAGTTGGCCGCGCCGGCGTTTTGACCAATGAGGAAACCCATACGAAAAAGGTGATTTTCCATCCGAAAATGCTGCCGGTCACGGTCATTGCCGATCCGGAACTGTCGGTCGGGATGCCGCCCTTCATCACTGCCGGTACGGGCATGGACGCATTGGCGCATTGCCTCGAAGCCTATTGCGCGCCGGGCTATCACCCCATGGCCGACGGTATCGCGGTCGAGGGCGTTCGCCTCGTGTTCGAGAACCTGCCTAAGGCCTTTGCCAATGGCAAGGATCTGACGGCCCGTGCAAACATGATGAGTGCCGCGGCGATGGGCGCGACTGCGTTCCAGAAGGGATTGGGCGCGATCCATTCGCTCTCCCATCCTATCGGCTCGCTCTACGACACGCATCATGGCATGACCAATGCGGTTTTCATGCCCTACGTGCTGGCCTTCAACCGCGATGCAGTTGAGGAGCGCATCGTGCGCCTTGCCAATTACGTTGGCATCAAGGGCGGGTTTGACGGCTTCGCCAAGGCCATTCTCAAGCTGCGCAAGGATCTGAAGGTGCCCAACACCTTGCCGGGCCTGATCAAAGGTCTCGACATGGACAAGAAGCGCAAGACGCTGATCGCCGAGATGGCCATTGTCGATCCGACCGCAGGCGGCAACCCGGTGAAGCTGACGAAAAAGGCGGCGCTCGCGCTTCTCGACAACGCCATCGAGGGCAATCTTTAATCGGGGATAGATTTCGGTCTTTGTGCCGAAACATGAAAATATTTGCCCGCTCTGT
Organism: Phyllobacterium sp.; assembly: GCA_050726055.1. GTDB lineage: Bacteria > Pseudomonadota > Alphaproteobacteria > Rhizobiales > Rhizobiaceae > Phyllobacterium. The sequence goes on from JBOHIW010000013.1 coordinate 73,668, forward strand.
CAGGGTGATAGGGCGGGCAATGGTGTTTTTTGAAGGTTTGTTTATCCACGCCCTGCCGCCACGCTGCATAATCCGGCCGTCGTCTTTTGAAAGACCCGGAGCGCGACCGGAGAAATCGGGAAAGACGATGGTGCCTGAAGCGATGATAATCGGCCTTCAGGGGTCGATGGTCCGGAGGTCTCGGATGAAGCGGAATTGACAGCCCCGCTTCATGACTACGCGGCACAGGACGATCAATCAGGCATCGCGGGTGGCCAGACCACCCTGAATCACCAAAGCGTTTCCGGCCCTGGCCGCCCGCTTCTTTCTCTTGACGCACTCACGCCGGTCCCGCTGGCGGGAGATATTGGTGTTTTTCAAAACGTTCATTGTTGGCAAAGCCTGATTGCTCAGGCATGGATTCCCGGCGCAAGGCCGGGAATGACGATATTTGATGTGGGAGGCAATCGAAGAAGCATTGCGCAACTTCGCCACAGCAACGGTCATGTCAGCGACGACGAAAGGCCGTGTCGTATTTCCTCTCCATCGTCAGGGCCGGGCCTGACCCGGCCATCCATTCCGGAACGGGAAATATCCGGTGCGATCAGTCGCCGAGAACCAGCAGATCCCTCGCGGCAAAGCTGAGCTTGACCTTTTCGTCGCGCGCCGGTGGCGGCGAGGCGGGATCGTTGAACGTATCCAATGAGATGCTGTTGTTGCCGAGCGCCACGCGGATGCGGATGACCGAACCAAGGAAACTGACGTCGGTAATGGTTCCTTCCACATTTTCGCTGTGGCCCTTGGAACCGCCGAAAATGATCGCTTCCGGGCGAACGGCGAGTGATACGGGATCGCCCTTTGCCTTGCCGTTCAGCGAATGATCGATCCGGAGTGTGTTTCCGTCGAGATCGACAATCCCCCTGACCGGATCGGCGACGGTCGCTTCGAGCATGTTGAGCGTACCCACGAACGAAGCGACGAAGCGCGAGGCCGGACGATTGTAGATTTCGAACGGCGTGCCAACCTGTTCCGCCACGCCGTCATGCATGACGACGATACGGTCGGACATGGACAGCGCTTCTTCCTGATCGTGGGTCACGAAAATCGTGGTGATGCCCAGTTCTTTCTGGATTTCGCGGATCTGCTCGCGCAACGAAATGCGGATCTTGGCGTCGAGCGCCGATAGCGGTTCGTCGAGGAGAAGCACTTGCGGCTTGGGGGCGAGCGCGCGGGCAAGCGCGACACGCTGCTGCTGGCCGCCGGAAAGCTGATACGGATAGCGCCCGCCAAAATCCGGAAGGCCGATGATTTTCATCATCTCTTCGACGCGATGCGCGGTTTCCGCCTTGGAGACGCCTGCCACTTTCAGGCCGAAACCGATGTTTTGCGCCACCGTCAGATTGGGAAACAGCGCATAAGCCTGAAACACCATGCCAATATTGCGCTGGTTCGGCTTGAGCGATGTGACGTCTTTCCCGTCGATTGAAACCCGGCCATCGCTCGGTGCCTCGAAACCGGCGACGACACGCAGCATCGTCGTCTTGCCACAGCCGCTGGGGCCGAGGAACGAAACAAATTCGCCGCGCGAAACATCAAGATTGAAGTCGCGGACGACCGTGACTGTTCCGAAGGTTTTCCTGACGCCTTCAATTTTCAGAAATGGTGCGGTCATAAATTCTTTTCTTACTCCGTATGGGGCCGGTTGGCCGATTTCGGTGCGAAGCGGGACAGGATCTGGATCATGGCCATGCAGGCCCATGTGATTGCAAAGGCAATGACGGCAAGGGCCGCAGGCTCATAGGCCCGGTTGGCGCCGATCAATTGCAGATAGGGGCCGAAGGCGGGGCGGTTGAGCAGGCTTGCCAGCGTGAATTCGCCCATGACAATGGCGAAGGTCAGGAACGCGCCCGACAGCACGGCGATCAGCACATTGGGCAGAATGATGCGGCCAACAATGGTCGGCCATTTCGCGCCCATAATTTCCGCCGCCTCCGTGAGTGTTCGCACATCGATATTGCGCAGGCCGGTATCGACCGCGCGGTACATATAGGGCAGGGCCAGCGTGACATAGCCGATCATCAGCAGCACGTCGCTGCCCCGCCGCGAGCCAAGGAACGGCAGGTACGAGTTTGACCCATACATCCGGATATAGCCGAAGACGATCACGATGGCCGGGATGATGAGCGGCAGCAGCGTGATGAACTCGACGACCGGGCGCAAATGCGGCAGGCGCAGCCTGATCCAGTAAGCCGTTGGCACCACCAGAAGGATACCGACGATGATGGTCAGGAATCCGATCAGCACCGAATAGGCAAAGGTTTCCTGAAAGCGCGGATCGGCCAGTACGATGCGATAGGCCTCGAACGAATATTCACCGCGCTTCAGGCGAAGCGAGAATTCGAATGTTGCGATGAGCGGCAGGAAGAAGAACAGGGTGCCAAGCGCGAAGGTCAGCCATGCGAAAACGCGTCCCAGTTTCATTTGAGCCACCTTTCGCTGCGTGTGCGGAACCAGATGTAGAGAATGTTGGAGATGCCCGTCACGACGATCATGCCGAAGGCGAGGGCATAGCCGAGATGCGGATTGTGCAGAACGTCGCCGCGAATCTGCGCATAGAGCAGGATAGGCACGATGTTGAGCGATGAGCCGGTCAGCGCGTAGGCGGTGGCGATGGCGCCGAAGGAGTTTGCAAAGAGCAGCACGAGTGTGCCGAGAAAGCTTGGCCAGATAACGGGAATAGCGACGATGCGCCAATACTGGAAGGTCGTCGCGCCCAGCGTCGACGCCGCTTCGCCCCACTCTTTTTTCAATCCGTCGATCGCAGGCGTGATGATGAGGATCATCAGCGGGATCTGGAAGAAAAGATAGGTGATCGTCAGGCCCCAGAAGGAGAGAAGATTGAAGCCGAGCGCGTAGATATTGATACCGAACCAGCTTTTGAGCAGGACAGTCACCAGGCCGAGCCGGCCGAGCGTCGCCAGGAAGGCGAAGGCAAGCGGGATGCCCGCAAAATTCGATGCAACGCCGGAGAACGTCAAGGTAGCGGATCTGATCCAGTTCGGCAGGCCGCCCCGCACGATCGCGATCGATATCGCCAGCCCGAGCAGTGCGCCCAATATTGCGGAAGCAAGGCTGATACGGATCGAAATCCAATAGGCGCTCAGGATATTGGGTTCGAACAGGCCGATGACATTTTGCAGGGTGAACTCGCCCTGCGGATTCTGGAATGCGCCGAGAATCAGATAGAAGGTCGGCAGGATCAGAAACATAAGGGCGAAGAGAAAGAAGGGCACGACGCCAAGCCAATGGAGTGGCAGTTTCATACCCTTCGAACCGCTGTCAAAGACGGGCGGGACACTGCGTGCGTGCTGGCCGGATATCAGATCGGTCATGGAAAGTCCGCGTACCTTGAGACGATCCGGGCGGCTCGCGCCGCCCGGAATGCCCTGGTTTCGTTACTGGACGTTTGCGCCGACGACGCTGTCCCACTGCTTGGTGATGACGTCATGTGACGTGCTCTGGTCTTCAAGAGTGGGGAATATGGCCTTTTCATAGGCCGCTGCCGGTGGCAGTTTGTCCAGCAATTCCTGCGGAACCTTGCCGTTCTTCACAAGGTCGTTGAAGCGGATCGGGTGGCAATAGCCTTCGAGCCAGAGCAACTGGCCTTCGTCCGAATAGAGGAACTCCATCCACAACTTGGCGGCATTCGGGTGCGGTGCATAGGCGCTGATGGCCTGCACATAGACGCCCGCTACAACGCCGGAGGCCGGAACCACGACGTCGACCTGCGGATTGCCTTTCAGCGTGTCGCGGTCGGCCAGAGCGCCGTAATCCCACCGGATGATGATCGGTGTTGCGCCTTGCGTCAGCGAGGCCGCCTTGCCGATGACCGGCACGAAATTGCCCTTGGCGTTCAGTTCCTTGAAGAATTCCAGACCGGCTTCACCGGCCTTCGCGCCGCCCTCGGCACCCTTTGACAGACCGGCGGCATAGACGCCGAGGATGGCCTGGTTGGAAGCGCGCGGATCACCGGCAAGTGCTACCGAGTTGGCGTATTCGTCTTTGAGAAGGTCGGCCCAGTCCTGCGGCGGATTATCAATCAGATCCTTGTTGATCTCGAAGGAGAGAACGCCGTAATAGTCGCCATACCAATGGCCATCCGCGTCTTTCACTTCGGCCGGGATCGAATCCCAGGTCGAGACCTTGTAAGGCTGCGTCAGGCCATCTGCCTTGGCGGAGGGGCCATAGGAAAAGCCGACGTCGATGACGTCAGGCGCCTGCGGGCCCTTGTTGTTCTTGTTGGCCTTGATCGCCTCGACTTCGTCGCTCGATCCCGCATCGGGGTTCAACTCGTTGACTTCGATGCCGTATTTTTCCTTGAAGGTCGAGATAACCTTGCCATATCCGCACCAGTCGTGCGGAAGGGCGATGGTGGTCAGTTGCCCTTCGGCCTTGGCAGCGGCGATCAACTCGGCTGACGGCTCAGCGGAAGCGATGGCCGTGCCGGCGAAAACCAATGCTGTCGTCAAGGACAGGACGCGTTTAGAGTACCCAAGCATAAAACTACTCCCCTGTTAAATCGGCAAACGCCGTTGGCTCAGCCCGTCACGTTTGTGACCTCCCGATACGGGCGGCATATGTCACCCGGATGACAGTTCACGAGTTGAAAATCCGAGCCTCGCAATTGAGTGAACCACCTTTTTCGAGGCTTGGCAATCGACACCCCGGCAATTTGTGACAGGGGCTGAAACTGGCGTAAAGCTTCGGAAAACAGCCGGTTAGGCGAGATTTGTGACGGCATGTCGCTTATGGACATTGTTGCTCATCGCCGCACGGCGAAATGCGGTCAGAAACGACACCGGCTTGCGCAAAAGCGAAAGAACTTGCGCGAAAGTGAGGGAATGATCCGTCATCAAAATGGCAAAAATAATACCGGAGGGCCCCTTCAAAAGCGGTGGCGAGGCGGGGGAGTTTTCCCGGTCCCTGGTCGCGGCGGGGTCAATGACCGCCGCCACCACCACTTGCCGCCGCTGGGGGCTTGCGCATCATCACGGCAAAGACGGCGAGTGACACGAAGAGCAATGTCAGCAGATAGAACACGTCGATGAATGCCATGACGGTTGCCTGCTGGTGCAGCATCTGCGAGATCTTCTGCAAGGCCGCCGCCGGTCCGTCGAGGCCGTAGGCTTCAAAATTGCGGGCCATCGACCGGAGTTTGTCTTCGGCAATTTCATTGCCCCAGCGGACATGCTCGGAAAGCCGCTCGTAATGCATGGCGTTTCGATTGGTCAGGATCGTGTTGATGATGGCAAGACCGACCGCGCCGCCAAGGTTGCGCATCAGGTTGAAAAGGCCGGACGCGTTCTTGATGCGCGAGGGCGGGAGCATTCCGAGCGCGAGGTTGTTGATCGGCACCATGCACAGCATCAGCGAGCAGCCGCGAAGGATCTGCGGCAGCAACAATTCATGAAAATCCCAGTCGGCTGTCAGCCCGGTCATGACCCATGTACCGGCGGCAAAGCCGATAAAGCCCACCATCATCATGGCGCGGGGGTCCATACGCGTCGAAAGGAACCCGGCAACGGGGGCGGTCATGAACATGGAAAGGCCGCTGATGAAAAGCGCTTCGCCGATCATGAAGGAATCGAAACCACGCACCCGCGCGAGATAGGCGGGGTAGAGATAGGTCAGCCCATAGAGCCCGATGCCCATAACGAAGGAGAAGACCGACCCCAGCGCGAAATTGCCGTTGGAGAAGGCGCGGAGATCGACGATCGGCTCTTCCTGCGAAAAGGCGCGGTAGAAGAAAACGATGGCGCCGATCGTCAGGACGATGGTGAACAACAGCACCGTTTCATCCTGCATCCAGTCGTTGCGCGGGCCTTCCTCAAGCACGAATTCGAGCGAGCCGAGGAAAGCCGCCATGCCCGCGAGGCCCCACCAGTCGAACTTGTTGAGAAGCGCCCAGTTCGGCTTGTCGAAGTCGATCAGCTTCCACGACGCGATGGCGACGAGAATGCCGGGAACGATGTTGACCAGAAACAGCCAGTGCCATGAAAAGGCGCTGCTCAGATAGCCGCCGACAGTCGGGCCGATGGTGGGCGCGAGCGTCGCGACAAGGCCGATCATCGGTGAAACGATGGAGCGCTTGGATGGCGGGAAGATCGTGAAGGCCGCGGCGAAAACGCTGGGAATCATGCCACCGCCGATGAACCCCTGGATCGCGCGGTAGACGATCATCTGCTCCATGCTGGTGGCGGTTGCGCACAGGGCGCTGGCTGCGGTGAAACCCGCGGCCGAAACCGTGAACAGGACGCGCGTGGACATCAGGCGGCCCAGAAATCCCGAAAGGGGAATCATGATCACTTCGGCGATCAGATAGGATGTCTGGACCCACGAGATTTCGTCGGAACTGGCCGCCAGTCCGGCCTGGATCTCGGCCAGCGAGGCGGACACGATCTGGATATCCAGAATTGCCATGAACATGCCGAAGACCATCGCCATGAAGGCGATTGCGCGCTTCGGGTCTATGCGATCCTCAGCCGCTGGACCGGAGGCGGCGGGATTGCCGATTGTCGTGGCGTTGGACATGGTTCGGGGCCGTTAATCCGTTGAGGCGAGCGTTCCGTGCGATATCGGGGCCGTGCGCGTATCGACCTCGACAATCGTGCTCAGCCCCGCGCGCAACTTGCCGCTGGCGAGCAGTTCTTCGGGGAAATCGATCCGCACCGGAACACGCTGGACGACCTTGGTGAAATTGCCGGTCGCGTTTTCGGCGGGCAGCAGCGAGAACACCGATCCTGACGCCGGCGCAAGCGACGTCACCGTTCCTTCAAAGGGCTCATCGTCCATCGCGTCGATGGTGATGCGGACCTTTTCGCCAGACGCGATCCTGGCGATCTGCGTTTCCTTGAAGTTCGCCTCGATATAGAGATTGTGAACCGGAACGAGGGCGGCAAGGCGCTGGCCGGTGCTGACGAACGCGCCTTTCTCGACGGAGAGATTGCCGATCACGCCATCATAAGGCGCACGGATTGTCGTGAATGAAAGGTCGCGCGCGGCCTTGTCCCGGACGAGATCGAGCGATGCGATGCCGCTTTCGGCCTCGTTATATTGCGCTTTCAGCACAGCGATGTCGGCGCTGGCGGCGGCGATTTTGGCGTCCGCGCCTTCCAGATTGGCCTGCGCCTGTTTCAGGGCCGCGGTCGCGGCGTCGAGCTGCGATTGGGATGCAAATTTTGTGGTGTGAAGCTGGTTGGCGCGGTCGAGCGTCGTCGCCGCATTGTCGGTGACGGCCTGCGTTGCCGATTTCGCGGCCTGCGCCTGCTGGAGTGCTGCCTTGGCGGCCTCGATCTGCGCGTTGATCCGGTCGAGCGATTTCTGCTGGGTGGCAATCTGGGCTTCAGCCTGCTGCAAGGCAATGCGGTAGTCGCCGTCATCGATGGTGAAAATCGGATCGCCAGCCTTGACGGCCTGGTTTTCCGTGACCTCGACCGAGGCGACATAGCCGCCGATCTTCGGTGCGATCGATGTGATCTTGCCAACGATATAGGCGTCGTCCGTCGAAACCATGAAGCGTCCGTCCGTCCACCAGTGATAACCATACCAACCGGCACCGGCGAGCGTCGCCGCGAGCAGGACGGGCAGAACGAAACCACGCGATGAGCGCTTTTTTGGTGCGGCGGGGCGGACGGCTTCGCCCATCTCGTGCCGGTTGGGCGCTTCGCCGGCAGGCTCCGATGCTGGCGCCTTCGTTGGGAATGGGCGGACTTCCGCCCCCGATGAAATATGTGGCGCAGACATGGCGGCGATTTTCCTGTCTATCGTATCGTGATGATGGTAAATGGGACAATACGCATTGAACCGATCGGTTCGATGGTTGATTTAGCTTATAATAAGCGCCATATCAAGATGATCGAACCGGTCGGTTCGAAGAATTTGTTTTGTGATGGCGGTGAAGGGCTTCGAATGGCCTCGGATATGACAGACGAATGCAAGGCATGTCGCCCGCCCCGGCTGGCTGCTGGCCAGGATCCGGTGAAGCGCAAGCAGATTCTGGATGGTGCGCGGCGCATCTTTTCCCAAATGGGTTTTGACGCCGCCAGCATGAACGACATCACGCGGGAAGCGGGCGTCTCCAAAGGCACGATCTACGTTTATTTTCAGAACAAGGAAGAATTGTTCGAGGCGCTTTGCGAGGATGTTCGCGCGGTTCTTTTTGCCGACATCATTCATTCGCTGGAGAATCGCGAAGGATTTCGCGATGCGCTCATCAGCTTCGGTGTGAAGCTGGTGGGGCTGATCGCCTCCGAAGAGGCGATCCGGGTGCAACGCACCGTGATCGGCGTCGCTGAACGCATGCCGCATCTTGGCCAGACTTTTTATGATAACGGGCCGCGCAAGGGACAGGATCTCCTGAAGACTATCCTTGGTCGCAAGGTCGAGGCGGGCGAACTGGCTATCGACGATACGGAACTCGCCGCCTTCCAGCTTTTCGACCTGTTTCAATCGGGCATCTACCGCCGCCGGCTTTTCGGCTCCATGGCGCATCCGCCATCAGAGGAGCGCCTCACCTATACAGTTACGCAGGCCGTGGATGTTTTCCTTCGGGCCTATGCGGTCAACCGCTAGGTCAGGCCGCGAGGCAATTGGCGCAGGTTCCGCGAATTTCAATCGTGGTTTTCGAGCGCTTGAAGCCATTATCCTCCGACCAGTTCTTGACGCGCGCTTCGATCGCGCCATCGGCGAATTCCGTCACCTGACCGCATGTTTCGCAGATCGCGAAGGCGATCATGCCGTGGCTATGACATTGCGGATGATTGCAGGCCACGAAGGCATTGATGCTTTCGAGGCGGTGGACCATGCCGTAATCCAGCAGCTTGTCGAGCGCCCGGTAGACCTGAAGCGGCGCGCGGAAGCCATCATCCCGCAATTTGTCGAGGATCGTATAGGCGCTCAACGGCCCGTCAGCCTTCGCCAGGGCATCGAGCACCAAAGTCTGGTTCTTGGTCAATGCAGGTGCGGCGGTCATTCTGAAATCCACTTTTTAATGATCTTTGTATTGACGAATGTAATATCATAACATAGTCGTCGTCAAGAAACAGCGTGCTGCCCGCTCTGGCGAGGAGCGACGAGGCCACATCCGGATGATCATATGACAGATACATGCCTGACCTTTCGTGATCTGACACTTGGCTACAACAGCCACCCGGCTGTGCACCATCTCAGTGGCGAGATCAAGGGCGGTTCGCTAATCGCGGTCGTCGGTTCCAACGGTTCGGGCAAGTCGACGCTGATGAAGGGTATCGCCGGTGTGCTCAAGCCGATGTCGGGCACGTGCGTTCGAGGAAAGGATGTGCGGACCGCCTATCTTCCGCAACAGTCCGAACTGGACCGCACCTTTCCCGCGCGGGTTTATGATCTGGTGTCACTCGGGCTTTGGCCGCGACGCGGGCTGCTCGGGCGGCATACGGCAGCGGATCGCGAAGCGATCGCCGAAGCGTTGCTGGCGGTCGGGCTGGAAGGTTTCGAGAAGCGCCCCATCGATACGCTGTCCGGCGGCCAGCTTCAGCGCGTCCTTTTTGCAAGGGTGTTGTTGCAGGACGCCAATCTCATCCTGCTCGACGAGCCGTTCAACGCCATCGATGCGAAGACGGTGGGCGATCTGATCACGCTGATCAAGCGTTGGCACGGTGAAAAGCGGACAGTGCTCGTGGTGGCGCATGATCTGGACCTTGTGCGCAACCATTTCCCCGAGACGCTGTTGCTGGCGCGCCTGCCGGTCGCGTGGGGCGAGACGCGGGAAACGCTGAGAGCGGAAAATCTGCTGCGCGCGCGGCAGTTCCACGAAGCGTGGAACGAGGACGCGCCATGGTGCGCGCCGGACGAGGGCGAGCATCGTCACGATCATGCGCATGACCATCACCATGAAGGCCATGGTCATGCGCCGGTCGCTGGCAAATCCGGCTCGGAGGCTGCGTGAGCCATGTATGATTTTTTCATCGCTCCCTTTGTCGAATTCGGCTTCATGCAGCGAGCGCTCTGGGGGGCGCTGGCGCTGGCGGTCAGTTCCTGTCCGGTCGGCGTTTTCCTGATGCTGCGCCGCATGAGCCTGACCGGCGACGCGATGGCCCATGCCATTTTGCCCGGTGCTGCTGTCGGTTTCCTTCTCTACGGGCTCCAGATCGTGCCCATGACCATTGGCGGGCTGATCGCGGGTGTGATCGTCGCGCTGGGAGCCGGCGCCGTATCGCGCTTTACGATCCAGAAGGAAGACGCGTCGCTTGCCGCCTTCTATCTGATTTCCCTGGCGCTCGGCGTGCTCATCGTTTCCATGCGCGGGTCCAGCATCGATCTCATGCATGTGCTGTTCGGCACGGTTCTGGCGCTCAACAATGATGCGTTGGCGCTGATCGGCTCCATCGCCGTCATCACGATTGTCACGCTGTCAGTCTTCTGGAGGGCGCTGGTCGCGGAGTGCCTCGATCCGCTGTTCCTGCGCTCGGTCAGCCGTCTCGGAACGCCGGTGCACTTCATCTTTCTGGGGCTGGTGGTACTCAATCTCGTTGGCGGATTTCAGGCGCTGGGCACGCTGCTGTCGGTCGGGCTGATGATGCTGCCTGCCGCCGCTGCCCGTTTCTGGACCACACGGGTCGGCCCCATGTGCGTCGTCGCAACGCTGATCGGCATCGCATCCAGCATTGCTGGGTTGCTGCTGTCCTACCACGCGTCCCTGCCTTCCGGACCGGCGATCATCCTGTCGGCGGGCGTTGTCTATTTCGCTTCGACCCTGTTTGGCCCGCGCGGCGTTCTCAACTCGCGCCAGCACCGTCACAGGACTGCCTGATAACACTCACGAACCTTCAAGGAGAGCAGGATGCTCGGACAATTTCGGCTTGCCACTATTTTGACCGTTATAACATTACCTACTTTTTCTGCCGCACCGGCCTATGCCGAGCCGCTGAAAGTGGTGGCGAGCTTTTCGATCATCGGGGACTTCGCCAGCAATGTCGGCGGCGACCGGATCGAGCTGAAAACGCTGGTCGGCCCGGATGGCGATGCGCATCTCTACGAGCCGCGCCCTGCCGATGCCGTCGCGATGTCGGCCGCTGATATCGTGCTGGTCAACGGTCTCCAGTTTGAAGGCTTCCTGAAGCGGCTGGCCGAGGCCAGCGGCACGAAAGCCACTATTGTCGAACTTTCCAACGGGATCGAGACCCTCAGGAGCGACGACGGGGAACATCATCACGAGGGGGAAGAAGCCGAGGTCGGGCATGCTGATGGGAGCGGCCATGATCATGGGGCATTCGATCCCCACGCCTGGCAATCCGTCGCCAATGCGCAAGTCTATGTGAACAATGTTGCGGCTGCGTTCTGCAATGCCGACAACGAAGGCTGCGACACCTACAAGAGCAATGCAGCGCGCTATCTGGAAAAGCTGGCGGCGCTCGATACCGACATCAAGGACACGGTTGCCGCGATCCCCGAAGACAAGCGGACGATCATCACGTCGCATGATGCATTCAAATATTTCGAGCATGAATACGGGTTGAAGTTCCTCGCTCCGGAGGGCGTCTCGACCGAGGCCGAAGCGTCTGCTGCCGATGTTGCGGCGCTTATCCGGCAGATCAGGGAAGACAAGGCATCGGCGATCTTTGTCGAGAACATTACCAATCAGCGCCTGATCGAGCAGATCGCCAGCGAGACGGGAATCAGGATTGGCGGCACGCTCTATTCCGACGCGCTGTCGGGAAATGATGGCCCGGCAGCAACCTATATCGACATGATGCGCAATAATATCAGCGTCATTAAGGCAGCCATTCAGAGCGATTGAATCGTCGTGTTTCCCAATGAATGTTCTGGCGCGAGGCTGGACGTGACCCGGCTGCCATGCCGACTCGTGCAAATCCGAGCCGGCATGGCTGAAATGCAGGCGGCTTAAATATAAGCCGCCGTGGTGTCGACCGGCGTGATGCGCACCTTGCCGATATTGCGCCCGTCCATCTCGACGATCTCGTAGCTCAGGCCATCGACGGTGATTTTTTCACCCTGGGTTGGCAGCGAGCCGAGATGCCAGAGGATATAGCCGGCGAGCGTCGTGTAACGGTCGCTGTCGTCGACCAGATCCTTGTTGACCAGACCGCTGAGACGGCGGATATCGACATAGCCGTCAACCGTCCATGAGCCATCGTCGCCGCGCTGCACGGTCGGCGCTTCCTCGCCCTCGTCGGGGAAGTCGCCAGCGATTGCTTCCAGAATATCGGTCGGCGTCACGACGCCTTCGAAGGAGCCATGCTCGTCGAGGATGATGCCGATCTGGATCGGGGCGGTACGAAGCTGTTCCATGACCTTCAGCACGCTTGCATTCTCGTGCAGGACGAGGGGCTGGCGCGAAACCTTGTCCCATTCGACGTTCTTTCCATCGGCGAGATAGTGAAGCAGATCTTTCGCCAGCGCCACGCCGACAAATTCGTCCACCTGTCCGCGCGCCAGAATGATGCGCGAATGGGTCAGCTCCAGAATTTCCTGCCGCATTTCTTCATCAGTTGAGTCGAGGTCGAGCCATTCGACCTCGTTGCGCGGCGACATGATGGAGTGAACCGGGCGGTCCGCAAGATCGAGAACGCCGCGTATCATTTCCTTTTCTTCCGGCAGGAAGACTTCACCGGCGGCCGTCTGCTCGGCGATCACGTCAACAGTGTCGGAAAGCGGGGTTTCGCCGCGTCCGCCGCCAAGCAGGCGCAGAACCGCGCCTGCCGTGCGGTCGCGAAGATCGTTGGTCGTGACCAGCTTTTCGCGATTGTGACGACCGACCTGGTTGGCGGCCTCGATCAGCACCGAGAAACCGATGGCAGCGTAGAGATAGCCCTTCGGAATGTGGAAGCCGAAGCCTTCGACGATCAGGCTGAAACCGATCATCATCAGGAAGCCAAGGCAGAGAATAACCACCGTCGGATGACGGCTGACAAAGTTCATCAGCGCCTTGGACGCGGCCATCATGACGCCAACGGCGATGATGACGGCGATCATCATGACTTCGAGATGCTGCACCATGCCAACGGCGGTGATGACGCTATCGAGCGAGAACACGGCATCGAGAACGACGATCTGGGCAATGACCTGCCAGAAGACGGCGTGAACCGGCGAACTCTCCTGCGGCCCGTGGCCACCTTCGAGACGCTCGTGCAACTCCATCGTGCCCTTGAACAGCAGGAACAGGCCACCGACGATCAGGATGATATCCCGGCCTGAGAAACCGTAGCCGAGAACGGTGAAAAGCGGGGCTGTCAGCGTGACGACCCATGAAATCGATGCCAGCAGGAGAAGCCGCATGATAAGCGCAAGCGATAGGCCGAGGACGCGGGCCTTGTTGCGCTGATGCGGCGGCAGCTTGTCGGCGAGAATTGCTATGAACACCAGATTGTCGATGCCCAACACGATCTCAAGCAGGATCAGTGTGAAGAGGCCAATCCAGGCATTAGGGTCAGCTAACCATTCCATTGACGGAAAAAATCCTTCAGACGCGCGCAACCGCGCCTGCGGACATGACCAATGCCATCGCAACCACGGCAAGCTTGTGGGATAAAGGGAGGGATCGGAAACTCAGCCCTGATAATTGCCTGCACCGGAATATCGGCGCGCGCGTACTTCGCGCTTCAGGACTGGAAGGTTCGTCAGACTGTTCGTCCGGCATTGAAGCCTGGTTAAATCCCTGTTGTCAGATACGCTCATTCGCGCCGATTTTTGAAAGGCGTCGCTAGCGAGTTCTGCAATAATGGCATGGCGGCGGGTTGCCGATCAACCCGTTTCGCAGCTTTTGAGCATATTTTCGTTCAGCCGGCGAAGCCGCCGGTATCGAGAAACGCCTGTTCTTCCCCAGTCGTCTCGCGCCCGAGCATCGGGTTTCGATGCGGAAAACGACTGAATTTCAATATGATATCCCGATGTTGAACGGCATGTTTCGATGTGTCGGGGCCGAGCGGGAGGTTCAGTTCGACGGCCCGCTCCTGATCCTCGATATTTTCCGAATGCGACAGCGGGAGATAGAAGAAAACCCGCAAATTCTGTTCGACCTCAAGGTCGTGGCCTTTCTCCAGCGCGATTTTCGAGAAGTGACGCGCCAGCGGGTCGGTGGCATACATATGGCCCGTTCCACGGAAGCAATTGCGCGGGAACTGGTCGAGCAGAATCATCAGCGCCAGACAACCTTCGGCCGTTTCGGCCCAGTGATCGAGCTTGCGTGATGCCGCCATGAAATGCAGATCGAGAAATTGCTCGCGGAAGGCGGCATCGAAGGCGTCGTCCTTCAGGAACCAGCGGTCGGGACCGGCCTCACGCCAGAACTGCGTGCAGGACTGAATGTCGCGAATGTGTCTTTCCATATCCATCATTATTCACTCCGTTCTGCGTCAGGATGCTTCTGCGCCAATGCAGTTGCCGTTTCCTGACTGAGGGGCTGGCCGGATTTGCGCGGCACCGACAGGGGGGTCGGAACCGGCGTGTTGCCCTTCATCATCTTGCGGGCGGCAGTCTGGTCGCCCGTGATCTGAAGATCAAGCCGCTCGCGGTCGCGGCGGCGCACATCCTCGATGAGTTCGGCAGCCTCGTCCTGATCGACGCCGAGCGTTTCCAGGGTGGCCTGACCGAAAACGAGCGCGGACTCGAAGGTTTCGCGAATCTGGAAATCGACGCCTGCATGAATGAGTTCGATGGCGTTGCCGCGATCGAAGGCGCGAGCCAGAACCTTGACGAGGGGAAACTCGTTCTTGAGATGATGGGCGATCGTCGTGATGGTTTCGGATTTCTCGACGCAAATGAGAACGGCTTCGGCGCGTCCTGCGCCTGCCGCATGAAGAATATCGAGCCGCGTTCCGTCGCCGTAATAGACCTTGAAGCCGAATTCGGCTGCGGCCTGGATCATTTCCACGTCATTGTCGATGATCGACACATCGACGCCGCGCAGCAGGAGCGGCTGGCTGACAATCTGGCCGAAGCGCCCGAAGCCGATGATCAGGACGCTGCCCGACAGTTCCTCCGCGATGTCCACGCCGTCCAGCGATTGCACCCGTTTCGGCTGAAGGTGGCGCAGCCCGATGATGAGAAGCGGGGTCAGCACCATCGACAGGATGACCACGGCGGTGAGGATCGCATTGTCCCTGCCGTCGATAATGCCGACTGCCAGCGCCGAGGAATAGAGCACGAAGGCGAATTCGCCGCCCTGCGCCATGACGACAGCGCGTTGCAACGCTTCAGGGTGCGGGGATCGCAGAAGGCGGGCCACCAGATAGATGCCAAGCGCCTTCACCGCCATGTAGGCGAGCACATAGCCGATGACCATCTGCCAGTTTTCAACGACCACGCGCACGTCCAGAGACATGCCGACTGCCAGGAAGAACAGCCCGAGCAGGATGCCGCGGAAGGGCTCGATGTCGGCTTCAAGTTGATGGCGGAAGGTGGATTCGGAAAGAAGGACACCCGCGAGAAACGCGCCCATCGCCATGGAAAGGCCGCTCATCTGCATGGCGAGGGCCGAACCCAGAACGACAAGCAATGCGGCGGCGGTCATCACCTCGCGGGCGCGCGAATCGGCCAGAATGCGGAAAAGCGGGTTCAGCAGATACCGGCCCGCGACCACCAGCGCCACGATCGCGCCGATGCCGATGAATATTTCCTGGATGCGTTCCGCGATGCCTGTGGTTTCCGCTCCCGGCGCAATGGGCGCGAGGAAGGCGACCAGTGCCAGCAGCGGCACGATGGCCAGGTCTTCCAGCAGCAGGATCGATATCATCTTCTGGCCTGTCGGCGTGCCGGTTTCGCCGCGTTCCTCCAGAAGCTGGATGACGATGGCGGTGGATGTAAGCACGAAGCCGGAGGCGGCAATGAAGGATGGGATGAGCGGAAAGCCCGTGAAATAGCCGACGCCTGTCAGCAAACATGTACAGATGCCGACCTGAAGAGCGCCGAGCCCGAAGATCTCGCCGCGCAGGCCCCATAGTTTCGAGGGCTGCATCTCAAGGCCGATGATGAAGAGAAACATGACGACGCCGAGTTCGGCGACATGCAGGATGGTGGCGGGGTCCGAGAATAATCCGAACCCGAAAGGGCCGATCACAAGACCAGCCGCCAGATAGCCGAGAATGGAGCCAAGCCCGAGCCGCTTGAAAACCGGAACCGCGATCACACCGGCTGCAAGCAGCACAACCACGCTGACGAGATCAGGACCATGGGTTGCTGCTTCTGCGGCCATAGAGGGTTCCTTCTGTCGGTCCGGTCATGAGCCCGTGATGCCAGAGCGGCAAAGGGCGGAGAAGAATTCTATTTGTACGTTGAAGTGGGAATTTCAAGAAAGGATTATTTTTCTTGCAGGGCCCTGTCCCACGCAGCGGCATAGTTTGTGAAGGCTGCCGGAAGCGTCAGGGTTGAGGGGCTTTCCCGTGGCGGCGCAATGCGCGCGCCCGCAAGCAGGGCCGCTCCATGGCTCGTGCCGGTCGAGCCGGGAACTGCGATGACGGGACGCCCCGTCAGATTTTGCAGGGCTGCGACGTAGATCGCGTTTCGTGCAAGAGGGCCCTCGACGATCGTTGGCCCGTCCGCACCGATCAACCCGAGGCTGACATTGTTCATGAGAGCCACATAAAGCGACGCGGCCGCCGTGCGTTCGGCATGGTTTATCGGCTTGCCGTTCGGCCAGCTCGCGATGCGGTTGGGGTAGGGGCCTGTGCCGGTCGCGATGCTCGGCAGCACCATGATGCGGCCGTCGATGACCCGATATAGCGCTTCCTCGTCCGGCTCGACCGGTTCGCCCTGCGTCAGCGTGTCGAATTCCCGCCCGCCCATGAAGCGCGACGAGGGGACGGCGCGGCCATAGGCGTCGACATTGGCCAGCGTGTCGCGCGCCGGATCGAGCCTGTCGAATTGCCCGCCGACGGCGAAGGATATCACCCACGTGCCGGTCGAAACGACGGAGAAGGGCGCTTTGCGGTCTGTCAGGTGCGGCAGCAGCGAGGCGTTCGAATCGTGCATGCCGCAATGGACCGGGACTGGCTTGTCGACGCCGATATGGTCTGCAATTTCTGGCAGCAGCGAGCCGATAGAATCAAAGGAGGAGCGGACAGGAGCCATGAGGCTGCGCAGTTCCATCCTGTCCGTTAATGACGAAAACACGCCTTCGCGTGGCCGCCAGAGATCGCTGTGGCAGCCGAGCGACGTCACTTCGTTCACGGCGTTTCCGGTGAGCCGCCAGACCCAGTATTGGGGATAGGTGACGATGGTTCTGACCTTCGCGAACAAGTCGGGAAAACCTGTCTTCTGAAAATGGATTTGCGCACCGAGATTGAGCCCCCCGGTGAGGGGCGGGGAACAGGTTTCGGCAAAGTCGGGCCGAAGCGCGCGATAGGCCTTTTGAATGGCGTCTGGATAGATATGCTCATAATCCAGCACCGGCATGGCCAGCCCATCCTCGCCCAACAGGGCCGCACTTGCCCCATGGGTCGTCACGGAGATGGCGTCAATGCCCGGTTCCCGCGCGAACTCCTTGAGAGCCGACAGGAAGAAAGCCCATAGCCGGTCGACATCGTAATGCGGGTAGGGGGCGGTTGCGATGACGCGATTGGGCGTCGTGCGCGCGGCCAGTTCCTTCCCCGTTTCGCCATCGACGATAACGAGCTTGGCATTGGTCTTGCCGACATCGATGACGGCTATGCGGAGAGCGGAATTCATGGGCGATCAGGGCATATGGAAAGCGGGGGCAAGATCGGTCTGGACGGGTGAATTGTCCGGATTTGTCTCCATGATATCGGCCATGTGCGCCCACCATTCCTTCATGACCGGATGCTCCGGCAGGCTGTCCATCGCATGATCGGCCGGACGGCTCAGAACGCCGAAAAGCGTGTTGGTTTCGCGGTCGAGAAAAATGGAATAATCCGATGCGCCCGACTGGTGCAGAAGCGCCACAAGCTCCGGCCAGATTTCGTCATGGCGGCGCTTGTATTCGGCTTCCATGCCCGGTTTGAGATGCATCTTGAAAGCATGCTTTTCCATGGCGCTCATGCGGGCTTCCCGTGTTGCAGACGGCGAATGATGATCGGCAGGGAAATCGTGACGATGAGCAGCAGGCCCACGAAAATCGACATGACGATGCCCGGCACGTTGAGCAGCCCCAGCCCGAACGTGACCAGCCCCATCACGAAGGCCGCGATGACCACACCGCCGATGGTGCCAGAACCGCCAAGGATCGACACGCCGCCGAGAACGACCATGGTAACGATTTCCAGTTCCCAGCCCTGTGCAATGGAGGGGCGGGTGGAGCCGAGCCGCGAGGTCAGGCACACGGAGGCTACGCCCGCCATGACACCGGTCAGCAGGAACAGGATGAACTTGATGCGCTCGACTCGGATGCCGGAAAACCGCGCCGCGAACTCGTTGTTGCCAATGGCGTAGACGCGCCGCCCGAAGGTGGTGGCATGCAGCAGGATGGCGAAGAGGATCGCGAAGATCACGAAAAGCAGGAATTCAAACGAAATCACCCAGAACACATAGCCCTGTCCGAAATAGGCGAAGGAATCCGGGTAGTCGCCATAGGCCTGATCGCCGAGAACGATATAGGCGATGCCGCGAAACAGGCTCATCGTGCCGATGGTGACGACGATGGATGGCAATTTCAGCCCCGCAACGAGCGTGCCGTTGAACGCGCCGCAGGCCAGGCCCGTGCCGATCCCGATGGCGACCAGCCCCGGCGTTCCGACGCCAGCCTGCGCCGCAGCACCCATGGCGGTCGAGGCGAGCGCGATGATCGCCGCGACGGAAAGGTCGATCTCCCCGGCAATGATCAGCAGCGCCATGGCGAAGGCGATCATCGCCTTTTCGGTGAAGTTGAACGTCGCGTCAGAGAGGTTCCACGCGTTCAGGAAATATGGCGAGGCAAAGGAATTGGCGATGAAGATCAGGATCGCGACACCGAGAAGCAGGGTCTCCCAGCTTGAGAAGAGCCGCGTGAGCGATGTTCCGAGCCTGTCGGGAATGTGACGCTTTTCGACCGGGGCGCTCATGCGGTGGCCTCTTTGCCAATAGGTTCTTCATAGGTTTTCGCGCCCTTGTCGCGCAGGATGATGCGGCCCTTGCGGCGCTCCTGACGGGCATTGAATATAACGGCGAGAATGATGACGGAGCCCGAAATCGCCATCTGCCAGAAGGGCGAGATATCGATGACGGGAAGCGCGTTCTTGATGACGCCGAGGAAAAGCGCGCCAAGCACCGCACCCGCGACGGAGCCGATGCCGCCGAGTATAGAAATGCCGCCGATGACGCAGGCCGCGACCGTATCGAGTTCAAAACCGGCGGCGACATCGACATAGGCGACGGCGTAGCGCGACACCCAGAGATAGCCGCACAGGCCCGCGAGCGCGCCGGAAAGGACGAAGGCGAGGAAGCGCGTTCGGCCGACATCGATCCCCGCATAGACGGCGGCGGTCGGGTTGCCGCCGGACGCGTAGATGGCGCGGCCCAAGAATGTACGGTTCATCACGACATAGATGATTGCGATGATGGCGATCGCCGTCCAGCCGAGGATGGGCAAGCCAAGGAAAACATGGCGCGGCGTCTGGAGAAAGCTCTCCGTCATCTGGTGCGCATTGACCCAACCGCCGCCGGACAGCACGAAAGCCATGCCGCGATAGATGGTGAGCGTTCCAAGCGTCACGACAATGGCCGGAATGTCGAGTTTCCACACCAGAAGGCCGTTGATCGCGCCGAGGATCGCGCCGATGCCGACTGAGGCGAGAATGAGCAGGGCCAGCGGGATTTCGGGATGCGCGGCGTTCAGCATGGCAACCGCCATGCCGGTGAAGGCGAGGTTCGCCGCCACCGACAGGTCGATGGATTTGGTCATGATGACGGCCATCTGGCCGAGCGCCAGGATCATCAGGATCGACGTGTCGTTGAAGATATTGGCGAGGTTTTTCGGCGTGGCGAAGCCCGGCGCGCGGGTCGAGAAGGCCGCGATCAGCACGGCAATGATGCCAACCAGCAGGATTTCGCGATGTTTGAGAATATGCTTCATGTCATGCGTTTCCTGTGGCGGCGCGCACCAGCGCTTCCGCGTCGAGATCGCCCCGTTCGAACTGGCCGACGCCAAGCCCCTCGCGCATCACCAGAACGCGGTCGGACATGCCGATGATCTCCGGCAATTCGGAAGAAATCATGATGATGCTCAGCCCTTCGGCCGCCAGTTCGCTGATGAAAGCGTGAACCGCGGCCTTCGAACCGATATCGATGCCTTTGGTCGGCTCATCGAGGATGATGACCCTGGGTTGCGTCGCCAGCCATTTGCCGATGACGACTTTCTGCTGGTTACCGCCGGACAGCGTGCCGACCGGCACCGAAAGTGCGGCGGCGCGCAGATCGAAACGCTCGGCATATTTGCGGGCGAGGGCGAACTCCGCCGCCGCGCGCAGGAAGCCGGATCGGGCGGTCCGCGCCAGCGACGGCAGCGAGATGTTCTGGTAGATGGGCAATTGCAGGACAGCGCCGTGACGGCCGCGCTCTTCCGGCACATAGACGATGCCGTGGCGAATGGCTTCGTTCGGGCTCGCCACCGTTATTTCCCGGCCCCCCAGCGACAGCCTGCCGGACGAGGGCCTGGTGACGCCGAACAGCGATTGCGCGATTTCCGAGCGCCCGGCGCCGACAAGCCCGTAAACGCCGAGGATTTCGCCGCGCCGCAGCTCGAAGGAGATATCGCGAAATTCCGTCGGGTGAGAATAGTTCTCGACCTTGAGAACGGTTTCGCCGGGTGTCACGTCGATTTTCGGGAAGGCCCGATCGACCGAGCGCCCGACCATCATGCGAACGATCTCGTTTTGCGGCGTATCCTTCAGCGCGCCGTGGCCCACCGATTTTCCGTCACGGAAAACCGCGTAGTTATCGGCGATTTCATAGACTTCATCGAATTTGTGGCTGATGAAGAGGATTGCCTTGTCCTGCGCCTTGAGCCTTCCGACGATCTGGAAGAGGTCATCGACCTCCTTGCGCGAAAGAGCAGCCGTCGGTTCGTCCATGATGACGATGCGGGCGTCGACGGAGAGCGCGCGCGCAATGGCGACGAGGTGGCGCTGGGCGATGGAAAGATCCTTCAGCCGCACGCGCGGATCGATATTGGTCTCGAGTGTATGCAGCAGGGCAAGCGCCCGCGCATTCATCGCCGACCAGTTGACCAGGCCGAAGCGGTTTTTCGGCGCGTGGCCTAGAAAGATGTTTTCGGCCACCGACAGTTCGTCGAACAGCACCGTTTCCTGATGGATGGCGGTGACGCCATGATCGATGGCGGTCTGCGCGTTCGGGAATTCAGCGGGATTGCCATCGACAAGGATCTGCCCTTCGTCGGGGTGGTAGATGCCGGTCAAAATCTTGACGAGGGTGGATTTGCCAGCGCCATTCTCGCCGATCAGCGCGGCAACCGTGCCGGGGAAAAGCCGGATATCGACATTGTCCAGTGCCTTCACACCCGGAAAGCTCTTGGAAATGCCGCGCATTTCGAGAAGCGGGGTCGGGTCGGGTCGCGGGGTCGTGGAAGCCTGCATGTCCTTGGCGATCGCAATACTTGTCATGGATGTACCGTATCGAGACAGAGAGGCCCGGCGGCATGACCGCCGGGCTTTATCGGGTTTTTCGCTAGATCAGAAGATCTTGGAGAATTCGTCGATGTTGGACTTGTCGTAGATGAACGGATCGGACATGGCTGCTTCGCCATTGGCGCCGATCTTGATCTTGCCCATGCGGCCGGCTTCGATCTCGCTGCCTTCAGCGCCGTCCGCATCACCCTTGACGAGGTGGTAGGCGATCTGCGTTGCGGAATAGCCAAGGTCGATCGGGTTCCAGATCGCGAATTCCTTGGTCGCGCCGGACTTGATGGCGCCCGCCATTTCCGATGGCAGGCCAAGGCCCGTCACGTAGACATCGCCGATCTTCTTGGCGTCAGCCACAGCCTGCGAAGCGGCAAGAACGCCAACGGTGGTCGGAGCGACAATGACCTTGACGTTCGGATGCGACGTCAACAGCCCTTGCGCCTCGCGGTAGCTCTTGTCGGCCAGATCATCGCCGTAAACCGTGGTAACGAGGTTCAGGCCGGGAAAGTCCTTGAGCTGCTTCTTCATCTCATCGATCCAGATGTTCTGGTTGGTCGATGTGGTGGTGGCGGACAGGATGGCGAAATCGCCCTTGCCGTCGGGCAGATGGTTGGCGGCCAGTTGCAGGTTCATCCTGCCGATCAACTCGTTCGACGACGGATTGAGATGAACGATACGGCCTTCGGGAGCGACGCCCGAATCCCACGAGATGACCTTGATGCCGCGCTGCGCCGCCTTCTTGAGGGCGGGAATGACTGCATCCGGGTCATTGGCGGAAATCGCGATGGCGTTGACGTTTTGAGCGATGAGGGCGTTGATCACCTCGATCTGGCCTTCAGCCGTGGTGCTGGTCGGGCCGGTATAGATCACCTCGACGTCGCCCAGCTCTTTTGCTGCTTCCTGCGCGCCCTTGTTGGCTGCTTCAAAAAAGCCATTGCCGAGCGATTTTGCAATGAGTCCGATCTTGATCGTCTCGGCGTGCGCCTGCGTTGCGAGCATGGCGACGGCCATGGCCGTTCCAAGCGCAAGTGTCTTCAACAGTTTCATGCCTATTCCTCCCTTGGTTTAATCGAACACACCGCCCCAGTGCGTTATCCGGCTGCCGGAACGGAATTCCTCGTCGTTCCCGTCGCGACACCGCTGGCCACGATCAGGTTGATTCCCGCATTCTCGACCATCCGGCGATCGGCGTCCGTTATGCCGTCATCCGTGATAATGGTCGTCACGCGCTCAAGCGGGCATAGGATGAGGCTCGAACGGCGCGTGAACTTTGATGAATCGACCAGCAGGATCAGCTCGTCCGCCTGGTTGATCAGCTTCTGCTCGCCCTGAATGATCAGCGCGTCGGATTCCATCACGCCGATGGCGCTGACGCCCTGAGCGCCCATGAACATGCGGCGTGCATAGAAATTGCGTGTCACGTCATTGTCGAAAGGCGAGAGGATGATGCTTTGCTCGCGATAGATTGCGCCGCCCGGAACGGTCACGGTGCTTTTGGAATGTTTAACCAGATGCTCGGCGATGGCGAATGAATTGGTGAATACCTGCAACCGGCGGCTGGCGAGATAATGCACCATCTGGAATGTCGTCGTGCCGCCATTGATGATGATGGCCTCGCCTTCCTCGCAAAGCGCGACTGCCTCGCGCGCGATGGCCCGCTTGCGGTCGGCATTCTCGGATTCCGAAACGTGGAAATGACGTCCGGCGAGCTGGGTGAGCTGCGGCGGGTGCAGTGCTTCGGCACCGCCGCGCACGCGGCGCAATTTGTTCTGTACGTGCAGGGCAGCGATATCACGGCGGATCGTCGCTTCCGATGCTTCGGTCAGCTCGACAATATCCTGAATGGTTATGACCGGCTTTTCCTGAACTGCGCTCAGAATGATCCGGTGGCGTTCGCGCTCGTGCATGGTTGCTCCTCCCTGCGTGCCTATCTATTGCGTCTAGTCTTGTCAGTGTCAATCAACTTCGATCAAATAATTTCATACCGCATTGCACAATACGGAATATATGATTGAAGTTGATCGTTTGTGATTGACAATGAAAACCAGATCGCTCCATATTCTGCGCCACCAGGCAGATTGGCGGCATTTTGCCGGCGCGCAAAAATACATTGCGCGCAAAATACATGGGAGGTCGATATGGCAAACAAGGTCCAACTTTTGGACAATCGTTGGGATGATCAGAAGGCGGCGAGCCTCGATGAGCCCGGCAAATTGCTGTATCGCTCAAATCTGCTTGGGGCCGACAAACGCATCACCAATTATGGCGGCGGCAACACGTCGGCCAAGGTCACGGAAACCGATCCGCTGACCGGCCAGCCGGTTCAGGTGTTGTGGGTCAAGGGATCGGGCGGCGATGTTGGCACGATCAAGCTGGACGGATTCGCAACGCTTTATCAGGACAAGCTCGAAGCGCTGAAGGGCATTTACAAGGGCGTCGAGGACGAAGACCGCATGGTCGGCTTCCTCCCGCATTGCACCTTCAACCTGAACAGCCGCGCCGCCTCCATCGACACGCCGTTGCATGGTTTCGTGCCGTTCACGCATGTCGATCACATGCATCCCGATGCGATCATCGCGATTGCCGCGTCGAAGAACTCCAAAGAACTGACGCAGGAGATTTTCGGCGCTGAAATTGGCTGGCTGCCATGGCGTCGTCCGGGTTTCCAGCTTGGTCTCGATCTTGGCGCTTTCGTCAAGGCGAACCCGAATTCCAAGGGTGTCGTTCTCGAAAGCCACGGCTTGTTCACCTGGGCGAATGACGCCAGGGAATGCTACGAACTGACGCTCGACATCATCAACAAGGCCATCGTCTGGTTTGAGGCGAAAACCGAAGGCAAGGCTGCTTTCGGCGGTTCGGTGACAAGCAGTTTGCCGGTTGAGGAGCGCCGCGCCATCGCTGCCCGTCTTGCCCCGTTGATCCGCGGCAAGATCGGCGTTGCGGAGCGCAAGCTCGGTCATTTCGACGATCAGGACGCGGTTCTGGAATTCGTCAATTCGAACGAGTTGCGTCCGCTGGCGATGCTGGGCACAAGCTGTCCGGACCACTTTCTGCGCACCAAGATCCGCCCGCTGGTTCTGGATTTCGATCCGGCCAAGCCCGATGTGGATGCCGTCGTTGCCGGTCTGGACAAGGCGCTGGACGATTACCGCGCCGATTACAGCCGCTATTACGAAAGCTGCAAGCACGCCAATTCACCCGCGATGCGTGATCCCAATCCGGTCATCTTCCTGATCCCCGGCGTTGGCATGCTGTCTTTCGCCCGCGACAAGGCAACGGCGCGTATCGCCGGCGAGTTCTACGTCAATGCCATCAATGTGATGCGCGGCGCGTCCTCGGTTTCCGAATATCAGGGCCTGCCGGAACAGGAAGCCTTCGACATTGAATACTGGCTGTTGGAAGAGGCGAAGCTTCAGCGCATGCCAAAGCCGAAATCGCTCGCGGGCCGCGTTGCTTTTGTTACCGGTGGTGCCGGTGGCATTGGTCGCGCCACGGCTGAGCGGCTGATCGGAGAGGGCGCTTGCGTCATGCTTGCCGATATCGACGAAGCATCGCTCAAGAGCGCGCATGAGGATTTCGCCAGGCGGTTTGGCGCGGATGCGGTGCGCAGCGTCAAGCTCAATGTGACGGCGGAAGCGGATGTCAAATCGTCTTTCGCGGAAGCCTGCATCGAATTCGGTGGTCTCGATATTCTGGTTTCCAATGCCGGAATCGCATCGTCGGCGTCGATTGAAAATACCGAGCTGGCAATGTGGAACCGTAACATCGACATTCTGGCGACCGGCTATTTCCTCGTCTCGCGCGAGGCGTTTCGCCTGTTCCGCCGTCAGAACCTCGGTGGCAATGTGGTCTTCGTCGCATCCAAGAACGGTCTGGCCGCGTCGCCCGGCGCTTCGGCCTATTGCGCGGCCAAGGCCGCGGAAATCCATCTCGCCCGCTGTCTCGCGCTGGAGGGCGCGGAGGCTGGCATCCGCGTCAACACGGTCAACCCGGATGCGGTTCTGCGTGGTTCGAAGATCTGGAACGGCGAATGGCGCGAGCAGCGCGCGGCATCGTCGAAGATCGAGGTCGAGGATCTGGAGGAGCATTACCGCAAGCGCTCTCTGCTGAAACTCAATGTCTTCCCGGAAGATATCGCCGAAGCGATCTATTTCCTGGCATCCGATTTGTCGGCCAAGTCCACCGGCAATATCATCAATGTCGATGCTGGCAACCAGCAGAGTTTCACGCGCTGATCTGGGAGCGGCGGAGCTGGTCCGCCGTGTCTTATCTCGTTTCTGGGGGAGAAATTGATGACCGAATTGAAGATCGCGCCGGATTTCGTCGCTGAGGAAAACAACAGGCGCGCGGCGGCGTTGAAATCCGATTATGAGGCGCTTGGCGCGCATCTCGCCCGCCGCACAATCGATATCGAAGCCATCACCGCCAAGGTGGCTGAGTTTTTTGTGGCCGTGCCTTCGTGGGGCGTCGGCACCGGCGGAACGCGGTTTGGCCGCTTCCCGGGCACTGGTGAGCCGCGAGGCATTTTCGACAAGCTCGACGATTGCGCGGTGATCCAGCAACTGACCCGTGCGACGCCCAATGTCTCGCTGCATATCCCATGGGACAAGGCCGATCCGAAGCAACTCAAGGCCCATGCGCAGGCGCTGGGCCTTGGCTTCGACGCCATGAATTCCAACACCTTCTCCGACGCGCCGGATCAGGCGAAAACATACAAATTCGGCTCGCTGAGCCATGTCGATGCGGGCACGCGCGCGCAGGCGATCGAGCACAACATCGAATGCATCGAGATCGGCAATGCCATCGGCTCCAAGGCACTGACGGTCTGGATCGGCGATGGTTCGAATTTCCCCGGACAGAGCAATTTCACCCGGCAGTTCGAGCGCTATCTCGCGGCCATGGGTGAAGTCTACAAGGCGCTGCCGGATGACTGGCGCATCTTCTCCGAACACAAGATGTATGAGCCCGCCTTCTATTCGACGGTCGTGCAGGACTGGGGCACGAACTATCTGATCGCGCAGACGCTCGGTCCCAAGGCGTTCTGCCTTGTCGATCTCGGCCATCATGCCCCCAACACCAATATCGAGATGATCGTGGCGCGGCTGATCCAGTTCGGAAAGCTTGGCGGCTTCCATTTCAACGATTCGAAATATGGCGACGACGATCTCGACGCCGGTTCCATCGATCCCTATCGCCTGTTCCTCGTTTTCAACGAACTGGTGGATGCGGAAGATCGTGGAGCGAGGGGTTTTCATCCCGCGCACATGATCGACCAGTCGCACAATGTGACGGACCCGATCGAGAGCCTGATTTCCAGCGCCAACGAAATCCGCCGTGCCTTTGCGCAGGCGCTTCTCGTCGATCGCAAGGCGCTTGCCGGTTATCAGGATGAGAATGATGCGCTTATGGCCTCGGAATCGCTGAAGCGGGCCTATCGCACCGATGTCGAGCCGATCCTTGCCGAAGCGCGGCGTCGTGCCGGTGGCGCCATCGATCCGCTCGCCGCCTATCGGGCCAGCGGATACCGCGGGAAGGTGGCGGGCGAGCGTCCGGTTTCTACTGCCGGAGGCGGCGGCATCGTCTGATTTTTGAACGCGGGAACCCGGATGTCAGGACATCCGGGTTTTTGCATCATAGGACCAATCAGGTAATGACCGTCGGTCTGTCGCGGCCCGTATTGGACCGGATGGAAGCGATCGTCTCGGCGGCAGCGATAAGATCCGCCAGCGCGGTCTGCGTTTCGATGCCGTGCTTCGTGGCGTCCGGCTCAAAACGCTCGATATAGACACGCACCGTTGCTCCCGACGTGCCGGTTCCGGACAACCGGAAGACCACGCGCGAGCCGCCTTCGAACAACACGCGAATGCCCTGATGCTCGCTGACGGATTTGTCGACGGGGTCGTGATAGGCGAAATCGTCGGCCATTTCGACGGTGAGGCCGCCGATCTTCGTGCCGGGGAGCGAGCCCAGCCGTTCGCGAAGGCTGGCGATCATGGCGTTGGCCTTGCCGCTGTCCACCTCTTCATAATCATGGCGTGAGTAGTAGTTGCGGCCATAGGTCGTCCAGTGGCTTTCCACGATCTGCTTCACGCTTTCGCGGCGGGCGGCCAGAATGTTGAGCCAGAGCAGAACGGCCCACAGGCCATCCTTTTCGCGGACGTGATCAGAGCCGGTGCCGGCGCTTTCCTCGCCGCAAATGGTTGCCATGCCGGCATCGAGCAGGTTGCCGAAGAACTTCCATCCGGTTGGCGTTTCATACATGCCGATGCCGAGTTTTTCCGCGACGCGATCCGCCGCGCCGCTGGTCGGCATGGACCGGGCGATACCCTTGAGGCCGTTCCTGTAGCCGGGCGCGAGATGGGCATTGGCTGCAAGCAGCGCGAGCGAATCCGACGGCGTGACGAAAATGCCCTTGCCGATGATCAGGTTGCGGTCGCCATCGCCATCGGATGCCGCGCCGAAATCGGGAGCGTCCGCCGACATCATGAGATCGAACAGGTGCTTGGCGTGAACCAGGTTGGGGTCCGGATGGTGCCCGCCGAAATCGGGCAGGGGAACGAAGTTGCGGACGGAACCTTCCCTTGCGCCAAGCCGACCTTCCAGTATGTCCTTGGCGTAGGGACCGGTGACGGCGTGCATGGCGTCAAAGCGCAGCGTAAAGCCGGACTTGATGAGGTCGCGGATCGCGTCGAAGTCGAACAGCTTTTCCATGAGTGCTGCGTAGTCGGTCACCGGATCGATGATCTCGACCGTCATCTCGCCGATCCTGCCGGTGCCGATCGTGTCGATGTCGACATCGGGCGCATCGGCGATCAGATAGTAGTCGATCTTCTGCGACATCGCATAGATGGCATCGGTGATTTTTTCAGGAGCCGGACCGCCATTGCCGATATTGTACTTGATGCCGAAATCCTCATGCGGGCCACCGGGATTGTGGCTGGCGGAAAGGATAAGGCCACCGAACGCCTTGTATTGGCGGATGATATTGGAGGCGGCGGGGGTGGAGAGAATGCCGCCTTTGCCGACCATGACCCGCCCGAAGCCATTGGCAGCGGCCATCTGGATGGCGATCTGGATCACGTCGCGGTTGAAATAGCGGCCGTCGCCGCCGATCACCAGCGTCTTGCCCTTGTAGTCTTCAAGCGCGTTGAAAACCGATTGAATGAAATTGGCCGCATAATGGGGCTGCTGAAAGACGGGAACTTTCTTGCGAAGGCCCGACGTGCCGGGCTTCTGGTCATCATAGGGTGTGGTCTGGATCGTCTTGATCATGGCTTCTGCATCAATCCCGTTTCAAATGTGAGCGATCGAACTCGACTGGCGTGCGAATCGCAGGGGGCAGCGAAACCGCGGTTCGTGGCGAAAACTGGATGCCGGGGGGCGATCCGGCGGAAATAGAGGCGGTGTTGTCATCAACAATTGTATCGGCGAGGTTTGCCTTGCGTGAAAGCCTGAGATTACAGCCATTCGGCGATCTGTAAAGTTTCGTCAAGGCGACCTTCCTTTTTGGTGGCACCCGTCAAGTGGGTGCTCTTGTGTTCTTTCATACTCCGCCGTCAGAAATGTGAACGTCCGGCAACAAGGCTCGGCAACAAAACAATGCGTCCTGTAGCGCCGCCATGTGACGCGGTTGCATGTGATGTTGTGGCGTTCTATGCCTTTTCGCGCCTGCATGAGTGCTAGAAACGGGAGGTTTCACATGATCCTTTGCTGCGGCGAGGCATTGATCGACATGTTGCCGCGCAGGAGCGCCGAAGGCGAGGCCGCCTATGCGCCATTGGCAGGTGGGGCGCTTTTCAACACGGCGATCGCGCTCGGCCGGCTCGGCGTGCCGACCGGCTTTTTCACCGGCATATCCTCGGATTTTTTTGGGGAGTTGCTGCGCGATACATTGGCTCAAAGCCATGTCGACAACAGCTATTGCGCCGTGTCGCATCGTCCGACAACGCTGGCCTTCGTCCGGCTTGTCGACGGGCAGGCGCGGTATACTTTCTACGACGAGAACACCGCAGGGCGGATGTTGAGCGAAATCGATATTCCGGCGATCGGAAATGACGTTAGCGCCATGATTTTCGGCGCGATCAGCCTCATCAACGATCCCGCCGGGGCCGCTTATGAAGCGTTGATGAAACGGGAATATCGCCATCGCGTGATGATGCTCGACCCGAATATCCGCCCGGGTTTCATCAAGGACCGCGAAAGCCATCAGGCACGCATCCGGCGCATGGTGGAAATGGCCGACATCGTCAAGCTTTCGGGCGAGGATCTCGCCTGGTTTGGCGAGGAGGGCGAGACGGATGCGATTGTCGCGCGCTGGCTGGAGCATGGGCCAAGGTTGATCGCCATCACGAAAGGCGCTGAAGGCGCGGTGGCCTATACCGCCCGTCACAAGGTGACTGTCCCGACGCGGCCTGTCCTGGTCGCGGATACGGTTGGCGCGGGCGATACGTTCAATGCGGGGCTGCTCGCGGCGCTGCATGGGGGTGGGCTGCTGTCGAAACCGTTGATCCGGAACCTCGACGAGGGCCAGATTCGCGCCGCCCTCGATCTCGGCATTCGCGCCGCCTCGGTGACTGTCTCGCGTCCCGGCGCCAATCCGCCATGGCGCAACGAGCTTTCCCTGTAGGGATACACGTTCCGGTTGCTCCCTTGCCGCTTGCGCATGAAAAAAGAGGGGCTATAACAGCGCCCTTGTGCTGGCGGCCGCAAGGGCCGTTGATATCTGGGCCTTGAATCCATGAACTCCGAAAACACCCTGCTCTGCGTATTTTCATACAATATGGGAGATGCGCTGAAGAACTGCATTGAATCCATGATGAAAATGTGCGGCGCCTTCGATGCCATCCTCATCGATGACGACAGCACAGATCCAAAAACGATTGGCCATATCGAAGACTATCGGTCTGCGTTCATCGATGTTTTCACGAATACGTCACCAAAGATCGGCAAGCGGCATGGAAACCTCTACGACAATATCCAGATGTCGTATGAATACGCGCTCAACAATGGATATGAGTATGTCTTCTTTATTCAGGATGACATGCAGTTTGTTCGGCCAATGGATGAGCATATCTGCAAGGAATACGCGCTGTTGTTCGATAGTAGCGACAAGGTCATTCAGGTCGACCCGCGGTTTCTTCGCAACAGGAGCGGCTATGAAATACTGGGCGATATCAAGGCCTATCGCTATGACAGCGAAACATCCTATGCCGATGTCGGCATCACTCATGTCGGGCGGCTGAAGGCAATCAACTGGGCCTTCGGCGAGGGCGAGCGGGCGAACAAGGAACGCCTGTCCCGATTGGGATATATGCGATTGTTTCCCCATTCCCCGATCATAATGCATGTGCCTTTTCCGCAGGTATTCAGAAACGGGCGCAAGCGTTTCGATCCGTTTCTCCTCAACAGGGGGACATATGGATTTGAATATATGTCCGGTCCCGAAATTGAGAAGATGGACAGAAGGCCGGTCGAGGACATACCCTATTTTCGCGATTTTCTCCGGCCAAGGAACATGAAGCTGGCGCGTCTTCTCTATGATCGCCGGGCGGACGGGAAGATATTCGCCTGATGCGGGGGGCCTGAAAAGCAATATGCGGTTTCGTTCGGCACGGCCACTGCGGCGCTCGCTCATCAAAATCCTGTCGCCGGTTTTCTGGGGGCGCGGCAGGGCGCATAATCACGACTGGTGGCCCTTTCTCACGATCACGCGCGAAGCGAATGGCGAGCCGGGCGAAGCCGTCTATAAGGGGAAGGGCGTCGCGCGTCTTCATCCGCCGGAGCACCTGAAAAAGCACTCGCGGCAGCATATTCATATCATCGGCTCCGGTCCCTCCATCGCCATGAACGACCTGCCGCGGCTGGAGGCAGGTTCCGCGATCCTTCTCAACGGCGCGATCGATCTGATTGGAACGTCGATTGCCGATCCGCTTGCAATTGCAATCGAGGACGAGCGATTTGTCTCGCGTCATTTTCCGATGATGCGGGAGAAAATACCGGAAACCGCGACCTGCCTTTTTTCTGTCGGAGTTTTGAGGGCTATCTGCGAACTGAACCCCGGCTGGCTCGCGGCGAAAACGATCATACTGATCGATGATCTGCGCAAGCCCTACGGTTCCGGCAGAAAAACCTACGACGAACTGGAAAAGCTTCCCTTCATTCGAACGAACCAATCCCATATGGCGGCGTTGTCGCTGGACCCCACGGAGGGCACGGTCGGGGCCGGCTCCGTGGCGGTGACAGCATTGCAATTTGCGATCTATTGCCATCCCCAGGGCATCGGCCTGTTCGGCATCGATATATCGAACGCCAACGCGCCGCGCTTCTATGAGACGGAGGGGACCATGGCCAAGTCGGGAATAGCGAGCGCCGAGGACCGATTGCTTGCCCATTTCGCCCTGGCCCGGAGCATTTGTGACGAAGTGGAGATCGCGCTTTGGAATTTCTCGCCCATATCGGCACTGCTGAAGATCGGGCTGGAATATGACGCGCGCTTCCGGAAAGAATAGGCCGTCGGGTTTGCGTTTCTGTCCAATCGAAATAGAGAACTGAAAGACCGCGCGGCAAGCGCCGCGCCGAGCGTGCGAATACGGAGAAGAAGATGAGCTGGTTCAAGAAAGCGCCGCCCTATACCAAGCAGATCAAGATACAGCCGCCCGTCGCCCGATCCGACCGTTCAGGCATCGCCATTGCCGCCGTCGTCAAGAATGAAGGCAGCTACATTGGCGAATGGCTCCGGTTCCACAGGGCCGTGGGTATCAGCCATTTTATCATCTATGATGACGCCTCATCGGACGATACGCTCTCGGTTCTTCGCGACTGCCTCTCCGAGAGCGAGTTGACTGTCGTTCCCTGGGCGGGGCGCATGACGGACGCGTCAACGGGCAATCTGTTGAATTCGCAAGTGATTGCGTTCTGCCACGCGATATTGAATTTCGGTAGCCGGTTCCGGTGGATGGCATTCATCGACGTGGATGAGTTTCTCCTACCCAAGACCGGGCGCACCGTTGAAGAAGCCATGCAAAAGGTCAACGGCTTCCCGAACGTCTCGTTGCCATGGCACATGTTTGGCAGCAACGGTCACAATAAGCGACCGGCGGGGCCGGTGGCGAGAAACTATACCAAGCGCGGAGCCGACCCGCTCAGCCGAAAGAAGAACGCGTCGAACTTCAAATGCATTGTCGACCCGTGCGAGGTCACGGAAGTCAGCGTCCATCATTTTGAAACACGCGCGTTCGGGTCGCTGACCGCCAATGATGTCGGGTTCAGGGCAACCCGAAAAGGCCGGAAAAAGGCCAACTTCTATTCGGCGGACTGTCTCCAGCTCAATCACTATTATGGCAAGTCGGACGAAGAGTTGCAGGCGAAGCTCGATCGCGGACCAGCCTCTCCGGCGTCAAGGCAGCGCTACGAGCATCGGGTTCGGACGGCGGTCGAGAACATCGAGGCGGATCTGGTCGAGGACGATACGATGCTGCGCTTTCTGGAGCAGAACGGGATAGAGCTCGAAAACTGATATCAGCCTTCCGTCTTGAGGGCTGTAGCACTGCGCATCAGCAGCGCCACGAGATCGGCCTGCCGGCTGGTCTGGGTTTTTCGGAAGATGTTCTGGAGGTGGAAGGTGATCGTCGTCTGGGCGACGCCCATCTCCGCGCCTATTTCATCGAGCCTTTTTCCGTCGGTCAGGGCAGCGGCCAATCGGGCTTCCGTCGGCGTGAGGCCGTAGAGATGGGCGGCCACCAGCGGAGAAAGCGGCGAGCGGCGTTCCGGATCGACGATGAAGACGGCGGTGCTGAGGGACGAGAGGTTCTCCTCGGCACGCAAGGAATTGACTTCAACGAGCAGGGGCAGGCGGAGGCTTCTCGGCAGCGTGATCGTCCTGCGGGCGGCGGGCGTGCTGGCGACATCGGCGAGAGCCTGTTTCAGCGACTGGGTTGCCGGAGGCGTTGCGCCGCGCAAACCTGTATTGCCCCATGCAATGCCGTCGGCTTCCGTGATGAGGTCGCGCGCAGTGCTGTTCATGAACTTCATTGCGCCGCCGGTTTCAAGCAGGATGACACCCGCGGCCATTCTGTCGAGCGTGCTGCCGATGGCCGCTATCGCGTCGCTCGCCCCTCTGGCCGCCAGAGCCGTGAGAGCCTTGCGTTCCTGCTCGAACCCGGCGAGCCCGGCGTTGCGCATGCGTTGGACCTGCGCCAGACGCGCCTGGATCGTCGCAAGAAGAACGTCATAGTCGATTGGTTTGACCAGATAGTCGTCAGCGCCTGCGGTCTTGCCGTGGATGATGTGTTCCCGGTCTGCAAGCGCGGTCAGGAATACGAAAGGCACATCGCCGAAATGCGGCCAGCGGCGGCGCATTTCCTTCATGAACTCAAAACCGCCCATGACGGGCATCGTGATGTCGCAGAGCACCAGATCCGGCCTTCGCTCGTCAAGAAGGTCCAGAGCCTCGCGCCCGTTGCCAGCCGCCATGACATCATGGCCGGCGGCCATCAGTTCCTCGACGATATCCGACCGCAGGTCGCTCTCGTCCTCCACGCAGAGGATCAGAGAGGTTGCGGATGATGGGTTGGGGCCGATGGTGTCCCGGTTCATCGCAGCACGCTCCGGTTCCGTGAATGCCTTTGGTTGAGTGGCAGGCTGAGGGTGAATGTCGTGCCGATGGCTTCCGTGCTTTCAACCGTAATGTCGCCGCCGTGCATGCGGGCGATCTCCCGCGCCAGATGAAGGCCGATGCCGGTGCCCTCGATACCAGCAGCCGTGCGGGCGCGAAAGAAGCGCTCGAACAGCCGGGGAATCTCATCGGCGGGAACGCCGATCCCGTAATCCTGCACGGTCATTTCCACCATGTCGTCGTCCTCGGATGCCCGTATTTGGATCGGCAGGTTATCCGGGGAATATTTTGCGGCATTGGAAACGAGGTTGGCGATGACCTGATCCATCAGCAGCGGGTCGCAATTCACGCGGGCCGGGAAACCATCGATCGTGATGTCGAAAATGCGTTCCGGCGTCAGTTCGCGTTGCCGTTCGCAGGCATCCTGAATGAGTTTTGCAAAATCCGACGGACGGGGATTGAAGTCGATCCGGCCGGAATCGAGACGCGCCGCGGTCAACGTGCTGTCGACCAGTTTCGCCAGACGCATCGCGGCGAGGCGGATTTTCTCCGTCCGGGTGCTGATTTCCTCGATGTCCATGTCGTTGCCCCGGCGCATCATGCGCTGCGCGCTGGAGTCGATGATGGCAAGCGGCGTGCGAAACTGGTGCGAGACCATGGAGACGAACCCGCGGTAAAGCTCACGAAGATTCTGTTCGCGTTCAAGGGCCGTCTGAAGCGCCATCGCGGATTCCTTGTAGCTGGTCACATCGGCGAAACGCATCACGCTTCCCGCCTCGACAGAGCGGCGAAGCGTGACTAGCAGCCAGTCACCCGATGGAAGCTGCATCTCACCGGTCTGAATATTCTCCACTGCTTCCACGCGCTTTTCCGGCAGTTGCAGCGGCAATTCACCTCCGGCGAGCAGCGATTGGAGCGGCGTTCCGGGTTCGAAAAGCTCGGGTTTATCAGGAAAGAACTCCCTTGCACGCGGATTGGCGACGACAAGTCTGTCGCTTGCATCGAATGCCGCAAAGCCATCCGGCGCCGTGTTGATGGCCGTTCTCAACTGCAACTCCTTGAGACGGAGATCCGCGGTGCGCACCTTGACGAGCCGCTCCAGCGCGTCCCTGTCTTCCTCGAGCTTGCGGTGGGCCTGATAGCGGTCGGTCACGTCGCGAATGAAAACGATGCCGCCGACGACCGCGCCGTCTTCGAGAATGGGGAAAGCTTCCTTCTCCACGTAGCGTTCGGCTTGCGGCAGATAGTGGTCCGACTGGTAGGTGCGCTTTCCCTGAAGCGCTGCCAGCACCATTTCCCTGACCGGATGATTGTCAGGAAAATCAAACTTCTCGAAGACTTTCAGGCCGATGACATTTTCTCTCTCCACCCCGAAGAGCTTGGCCATGCCTTCGTTCCAGTGCGTCAGGCGCATGTCCTGATCGAAAGCCGCTATGCCTTCGGTGCTGGCGTTCAGAACCAGGGCGGAAAATTCCAGTTCATGCTGGAGTTGATGTTTTGTCGTTTCGCTGCGCCGCAATTCCTGAAGGAGGCGCAGGGAAAGAACGCAACCGCAGGCGAGAATGCCGATGACCGAGACAATAATTTCGAACAGGGATCTCTGGTAGCGGTCCCGCCGCCCCCCCATGGTCTGGCGCTCGTTGAAGACGAACTCTATCGCGGCGTCGCGGATCTCGTCGAGCAGTGGTTGCATGGTTTGCTCGAGCCGATCTCCGATCGGTTCTCCCTTCGCCAGCGCTGCGTCGAACCAGGGCTCGATATCCCTGACGGCCTTGGTCTGCTTGCTGAATTGCGGAGCGAAGCCGAGGGCGGCGACCTGCCGCGCCATCGGCCCCTCGCCGAGAAGGGTCATGCGGCTGAGCAACAGGTCGTAGAGCAGCTTCACCCGCGCGACGGATTCCTCCGTTCGCGGCTCCGCATCGATCCGGCGCGCGCCCATCACCAGAAGCGCCCCCTGATATTGCGCGTTCATCAGCGCATGAAGCAGGCTTTCGCCGAACGTGCTTTTCAGTTCGTGCTCGATCTGCACGAGCCGGATGAGCGCGAAGGTCAGGAAAATGACGAAGGCCAGCATGGCCGTTCCCGTCAGAAGATATGTTTTCCACGCTCCGCCGCGCAGTGTCATTTTATGTTCAGCCGGTTCAGTTGCCAGACCCATCGCTGGTCGTTTCGTTCGTCCTGCAACTCGCGAAAATGGTCGCGCGGATAAACGATCCAAAGCGGGCCCTTGTCGCGGGCGGTCAGATCCTTGCCGTCCATCCTCCAGGCGAGGATAACGTCATATTTCTGGAAATCGGCAATCGGGATCTCGATGGAATAATCATTCAACGCGCTTGCGCGAGCGGCGGTCTTCTTGTCGGCGCCCACCCGCTCCAGAACCTCCCTGACGAGGACGCCGGTAAATTCATGCTTTCCATCCGTCCACGCGGTCGAGGTCGTGACCGTCAGCGTGCCGACGCGTTCGAGCATTTCGCGATCGAACGCGGCGGCATCAGGCGCATTTTCGTTGGTGATGTCGCCAGTAATGCGGAGAATGATCTCGCCCTTCGCGGCTGGCAGAGGCTCCTGCGCAAAACCGGACTGCGACAGGGCGAGGGTGATGGCGAGCCCCCCGAGTGCAGTTTTCACGCTTCGGTTCCATGCGCGGGAACAAGGCAATAAGGCAATCAATGGTTGATATCGGGCAATCATTCGTACACGCGGCATGCTGCGCACCCTTGGCTACGGGAGTGAAATGGATTCATGAAAAAGTCGTGCCCTCGCCCAAGATACGCGTTTTAACCGATTTTTTCCAGCGGGAGATTGATGGCCACATCCAAGCCCTCTTCCTGAAATATTTTCAGTCGAAGAGTGAAGCCGGCGATCGGGAGGCGTGGCCGGGCATGTCATCAATTGCATGAAACAATTCCGGTGTCCCCGTGTGAACAAAGGGGCATCCATTGACGCACTCTCGCGCCCATAACCGACGAATCCCCAAATGGAGCCAGAATATGGGGTTTTTGGCCTAAAATGGCTCTTGAAATCGATTTCATTTTTGCATTACTATGGTTTTGATTGGTTTCAGGGGAGGAGCTCACAATGAAAATTTCTGCAATCGCGTTGTCTACCGTCGCCGCCCTGGCGATCTCGGCGTTTGCCGCACAGGCTGAGGATTTCAAGATCGGCTTGAGCAATGGCTGGGTTGGCAGCGAATGGCGCACCCAGATGATTGAAGAGGCGCAGGCCGCTGCCGCGGCATGGAAAGACAAGGGCGTGAATGTCGAGGTCGTGGTGCAGAGCGCCAATGTCGATGTGCCCGGCCAGATCGCCCATGTGCGTAATTTCATCAGTCAGGGCGTCGACGCCATCATCATCAATCCGAACAGCCCGACGGCCTTTGACCCGATCTTCAAACAGGCCAAGGAACAGGGCATTCTGGTGATTTCCACCGACGCTGAAGTGTCGTCGAAGGACGCCATGTATATTGGGATCGACCAGAAGGCATGGGGCGCGGCTGGCGCGAAGTGGCTAGCGGAAGCACTGGGCGGCAAGGGCAATGTGGTCGCCATCAACGGCGTTGCGGGCCACCCGGCCAACGAAATGCGCGTTGCGGGCTACAAGGAAGTTTTCGCCAATTATCCTGATATCAAGGTCGTGAACGAGGTCAATGCCAACTGGGATCAGGCGCAGGGCCAGCAGGCCATGCAGAACCTGCTTGCGACCTATCCGGACATCAATGGCGTCTGGGTTCAGGACGGCATGGCCGCCGGTGCATGGAAGTCCATCATGGATGCGGGCAAGACCGAGGGCATCGCCGCGACCGGCGAGATCCGCAAGGACTTCATCGATCTTTGGAACGAGAAGAAGCTCAACTCCGGCGCATCCGTGAACCCTCCGGGCGTCATGGCAAGCGCGCTGAATGTTGCGGTTCCGCTGCTTCAGGGCAAGGAGCTGAAGGAACCGGCGACGGCTGGCCAGTATGGCAATGCGCTCTATTTGCCGATCCCGTTCATCGATTCCAGCAATCTCGCGGAAGTGACCAAGGCGGTCGAAGGCAAACCCGGCTACTATTCCTATACGAGCCAGTTGTCGATCGACGAAGCGCTGGCGCTGTTCAAGTAAGGTCCCGGACCTGTCGGGATGCGTGGCTTTCGCCGCGTATCCCCCAAGCTCATACGGCAAGGTTGCGATATGTCTGAACTGGTGATCCGTGGCGCGCAGAAAGCCTATGGCGCGACGCTCGCTTTGCGCCGCGGCGATCTGCATTTGCGTCCCGGAGAGGTCCATGTGCTGATGGGCTCGAACGGGTCCGGCAAGAGCACCCTGTGCAAGATCGTGGCGGGGAGCGTGAAGCCGGACGCGGGCGAGGTGCTGCTGAATGGCAAGCCGGTCAGCGTGTCGGGGCCGCGCGCCGCGCGTGCGCTTGGCATCGGCATTTTCTGTCAGGAACTTTCGCTGGCCGCACGCCGCACCGTTGCTGAAAATATCTGCCTGCCAGCGATGCCCGCAAGAGCAGGCCTGTTCGTGGATCGCACAGCGCTGGACGACACCGCGCAGCGCTATATTGCTCTTTTCACGGATGTTGCGGGGGAGGATTTCTCCGCCGATGCAACGGTCGATACGTTGCGCGCCGACCAGCGCCAGCTTGTCGAGATCATGAAAGCGCTGGCGAGCGAGGCCGACATCCTCATTTTCGACGAGCCGACCTCGGCGCTGGATCGTGCGCAAGTGGATCGCTTCTTTGAGGTGCTGAAACGGCTGAAGGCGGAAGGTCGCGCCATCGTCTTCATTTCCCATCGCATGGATGAGATATTCGCTATTGGCGACCGTGTGACGATCATGCGCGATGGTGAGACTGTCGCGACGTCGCCTATCGCCGAGACGGAGCCCGCGCAGGTCATCCGCCAGATGGTGGGGGATCGCGACGATCTGGCGATTTCCAGCGAAGCGCCCGCGGTGCACGCATCGAGCGATGGCGTGCTGCTTTCCGTTCGCGGCTTGAGCGGAAAGGGTTTTCGCGAGGTTTCCCTGCATGTCGCAAAGGGCGAGATCGTCGGTCTGGGCGGGTTGCACGGGCAGGGGCAATCGGCCGTGTTGCGCGCGCTGTTCGGCGCGCAGCGCCACACGGGCGGAACGATCGAGCTCAAGGGCGAGAAACGATCCATGGCGTCGACGCGCGAAGCCATTCGTCATGGTTGCGCCTATGTCTCCGGCGATCGCGGGCGCGACGGCGCCCTGACCGGTCGGCCCATTCTCGAAAACGTCACCCCCATCCATTTCCTGCGCAACAGGATCTCGCTGGTGCGGCCCGGATCGCTGAAAGAAGCGGTGCTCAAGCCGCTCTTGGCACTGAAGGCGAAATATCATTCGCTCGACCAGCCCATCAACGCGCTGTCCGGCGGCAACCAGCAAAAGATTATCATTGCGCGGTGGCTGGTCGACCGGCCCGATATCCTGCTGCTGGACGATCCGACAAAGGGTATCGATCTCGCGGCCAAGACCGATCTTTTCGCCCTGATCCGCGAGCTGGCGGAGCAGGGTATGGGCATCGTGCTCTATTCATCGGAGGATGCCGAACTGCTGAACAATTCCGATCGCATTCTTGTTTTCAACGGCGGTTCGATTTCGCGTGAACTGACGGGAGCCGACCGCACCCGCTTCAATCTTTATCAGGCAGCATATGAGGCCGCGCAATGAGCGACCTGACGACAGCCCCCGGAAAGCGAAGCGGCATGAAGGCGCTGCTGGCGAGTTTCCCGTTCATACCGGCGCTCATCATTCTCATCGTGCTTTTCGCCCTGAATGGAATTTTTGAGCCGCGCAGCCTGAGTTTTCGCGCGGTAACGGGCATTTTCAGCACCTATCTCGCATTGATGCTGCTGGCGGTCGCCCAGACCTATGTGGTGTTTTCCGGTGATATCGACCTGTCGGCAGGGGCTATCGTCTCGCTGGTGAATGTCGTCATCATCGTGCTGATGGAGCGTTTGGGCGGCGGGCCTGGCGTGGTGCTGTTGGCCTGTTTCGCGGGCGCGCTGGTTGGCGCGGCGGCGGGATTGGTCAACGGCATCATTGTCGCCGGTCTGCGCTTGCAGGCCATTGTCGCGACCTTTGCCACAAGCATCTTCTTCACGGGACTGGCGCTTTATGTCTTGCCGGTGGCGGGAACGCCCGCGCCGGAGGCCTATTGGCTCACCTATGGCGGGCGTTTTTTCGGCATTCCGTTTGTGTTCTTTATCGTCATTGCCGTCGCCATCATTGTCGGAACGCTGGCTCGCACGCGGCTCGTGACGCAGATGCTTTCGGTTGGTGATGATGCGATAGCGGCTTTCCAGAGCGGTCTTCCGGTCACGCTGATCCGCATCAAAGGCTATGTGCTGTGCGGATTCTTCTCCGCGCTTGCCGCGCTTTGTGTGACGGGCGATACGGCGAGCGGTGATCCGCTGGTCGGCGGCAAGATGACATTGTTCAGTGTCGCCGCCGTTGTTCTCGGCGGCAGCGCGCTTTCCGGCGGGTTCGGAACGGTTCTGGGCTCGATTGTCGGCGCGCTGATCATCGGCCTCATCAACTCGCTGGTCTTTTTCGTCGGCACGCCATCCGAGTGGCAAAACCTTGTTCAGGGTCTCGCCATCCTGCTTGCCCTGATGGCCGGTATCCTGGTCAGCCGGAGCGCACGGGCATGAGTATCGCAACAGGCACATCGCGCAGCGGAAGCAACGCCATCGTGAATTTCATCAAGCAACCGCTGGTCATCGCACTGGCCCTGATCGTGGTTCTTCTTCTGATCGGCGAAGCGCTGTCACCGGGCTTTGCCTCCCTTCAGCAGATATTGCGCCTGCTCATCGTCGCGGCGCTGCTCGGTATTGTCGCCGCGGGCCAGAATCTTGTCATTCTGGGCGGGCGCGAGGGCATCGACCTTTCAGTCGGCGGCATCGTTTCATTGAGCGCCGTGCTTGCCGGTAATGTGATGAATGGGGCGGATATAGGCATTCTGCCCGCGATCCTCGTCAGCGTCGGTGTCGGTGCACTTTTCGGGATGTTCAACGGGCTGGGCGTGACGCTGCTTCGCATCCCGCCGCTGGTGATGACTTTGGGTATGCTCGGCGTTTTGCAGGGGCTTCTGGTCGTCATTCGAAGCGGCATTCCGTCGGGGCGGGCGGCGCCCATGCTGTCGCAATTCGTGACGCAGCCTTTTCTGTTCGGCCTGCCGGGCATCATCTGGTTGTGGCTTCTGATTGGCGTGTTCATGGCCTTTCTTTTGCGGCGCACCGTCTTCGGGTATCGCATCTACGCCATCGGTTCCAACGAACAGGCGGCCTCTATGGCGGGTGTGCCTGTACGCGTGATCCGCGTTGGGCTGTTCATGCTTTCGGGCGCATTCGCGGCGCTGGCCGGGTTCTGCCTGCTGGGCTATTCCGGCTCATCCTTCGCCAATGTGGGCGAACAATATATGCTGCCCTCCATTATTGCCGTGGTGCTGGGCGGTACGCCGCTTGCGGGCGGCAAGGGCGGCTATACCGGCACCATGGCGGGTGCCGTGCTGCTGACCGTTCTGCAAAGCATTCTGACCACGATCAACATCGATGAATCGGGCCGCCAGATGGTGTTTGGCGCCACGCTGCTCGTGCTGATGCTGTTTTATGGGCGCAGCCGCGCCATGCGGGGCTGACGTGAGCACGAGAGCCAAGATCAAGGATATCGCGCGACAGGTGGGCGTTTCGCCCGCGACTGTCTCGCGTGCGCTGGCGGGGTCAAGCCTTGTCGCCGAACCCACGCTTTCGCGGGTGCGGGAGGCGGCGCAAAAGCTGAATTACCGGCCGAATGTCAGCGCCCGCAATCTGCGAACGCAGAAATCCATGGCAGTGTTGCTGGTGGTGCGCGATGTCGCCAACCCCTTTTATCTGGAAATTTTCAAAGGCGTTGACGCGGCCGCGCGCGAGGCTGGTTATTCCGTGCTGATGGGCAATACGGAGGATCACTCCGAGCGCGAGCTTGAATATTTCGATATGCTGCGCGACGGCCATGCCGACGGTATGATCCTGATGAACGGCAAGCTGCCGTCCAGCTATGCCAGAAATCCTGAAAAGGTTGCTGGCCTGCCGATCGTGGTGGCTCTGGAAGTCATCGAGAATGCGAAGCTGCCGCATGTGCAGATCGACAATGAGGCGGCGGCGCGTGTGGCCGTGCAGCATCTTCTGTCGCTCGGGCACAGGCGCATTGCGCATATTTGCGGGCCCATACCCGAAGTCATGAGCGTGCGCCGCCGCGAGGGCTTTCGCAAGGCGATGCAGGAGGCGGGCTTCGGCATACCGGAACGGTTTGAACCTGTCGGCGATTATACGATCCAGTCGGGCGCGGAACTGTGCCGTGAACTGTATTCCCGGCCCAATCCGCCCAGCGCGCTTTTTGTCGGCAATGACCAGATGGCGTTTGGCGCGATCAACGAACTGCGCCGGATGGGCCTGTCGGTGCCCGGGGATGTATCGGTTGTCGGCTTCGATGATCTTTTCCTCAGTGAGTGCTTTTTCCCGCCGCTGACGACGATCAGCCAGCCGCGCGCGGAGATCGGGCGTCACGCCATGTCGCAGCTTCTCCATGTCATGAATGGCGACGACGTTGCGCCTCTGGTCGAAATGCCGACGGCCCTGAAAATTCGCAATTCGACAGCGCCGGTATCCCACAATCGGATCGCGGCCAAAATATAACAGTTGAAAGGGAAGAGGATGGTCCACGTGCAACGTGAGAGACTAAGGGTGGGGTTTGTTGGAACGGGCTTTATTGCCGAGTTCCATTTGCGCTCCATGATAGGCGTTCGCAATATCGACGTGGTTGGCGTCTACAGCCGCCAGGCGAAGAATCGCGAGCGTTTCTCGGCGCTTGCCACTGAGCTGGGATTGGGCGAATGCACGCCGCATGAGAGCCTTGAAAGCCTGCTGCGCGACGAGAATGTCGATGCTATCTGGATTTTGTCGCCGAATTATACGCGGGTTGACGTGATGCGGACGCTACACGCGGAAGTGAAATCAGGCGCCAGCAAGGTGTTTGCCGTGGCTTGCGAAAAACCGCTGGCCCGCACCATTGGCGAAGCGCGGGAAATGCTGCATCTGGCGCAGGATGCCGGGCTTAATCATGGCTATCTGGAAAATCAGGTTTTCAGCA
This sequence comes from Phyllobacterium sp., assembly GCA_050726055.1. GTDB lineage: Bacteria > Pseudomonadota > Alphaproteobacteria > Rhizobiales > Rhizobiaceae > Phyllobacterium. The sequence continues at coordinate 117,015 of JBOHIW010000013.1, forward strand.
CGCCGGTTATTCGCGGCAAGGAAATCATCTGGAGGCGCGCGGCTTCCACCACCGGTCGGCCCTATCTGGCGCGTGCGGCGGAGGAACATTCAGGCCCGCATGAAGCGTGGTTCTGGCAGGGCGACAAGCAGGGCGGCGGCGTATTGTCCGACATGATGTGCCATAGCGTCGAGGTTTCCCGCCATCTGTTGACCGAACCCGGTGCGCCGCGCAATTCGCTTCGCGTGAAATCGGTCAGCGGTACGGTGGCCAATCTCAAATGGACACGGCCCCGCTATGCCGACCAGCTTGCCAAACGGTTCGGTTCTGGCGTCGATTATCGCAATCACCCGTCGGAGGATTTTGCCCGCGGCGTGATTGCCCTTGAAGATCAGGATGGCAACGAGTTGATGATCGAGGCAACGACCTCGTGGGCCTATGTCGGCGCGGCGCTGCGCATCCAGCTTGAACTGCTCGGGCCGGAATATGCGATGGAGTTCAACTCGCTGAACACGGGGCTCAAGATCTTCATGTCGCGTGAAGTGACGGGTTCTGAAGGCGAGGATCTTGTCGAGAAGCAGAATGCCGAGCAAGGGCTGATGCCGGTTCTGGAAGATGAGGCGGGCGTTTATGGCTATACGGACGAAAACCGCCATATGACGGAGTGTTTCCGCAAGGGCGAAACGCCGCTCGAAACATTCGATGACGGTCTGGCGGTGGTCGAGATCATGATGGCGCTGTATCGTTCGGCGGAAATCAACGAAACGGTCTATTTCCCCGCACCTGAACTCGAAGACTACGTGCCGCCTGTCGCGAGACATAAATCGGCATAACGCAATTCCGCCGGGTGCGAAAAACGCCGCCTCGGGGCGGCGTTTTTCTTTTGAAGCCAGAGTCAGACAGCGATCTTGCCGCCACCATGTTTGGTGATGACGACGACCGACGGGCGTACCGGCATATCGTCCTTGAAGTCCGGCCAACGGGTCGACAGGTCTTCGTAATAGGACGGGCGGCCATGGCCATCCCAGTCGTCGCCGCCGTCGCCCGGATGCTGAACGGCGACGAAGGCCGTTTCGTCATCAGGCGTGAAGAGCGGGCCGCACATTTCCCCGCCGACCGGCACGCGGAAGAACAGCTTCGATGTCGCGCGCGCTTCGCCTTCCGTATCGACGGCCCAGAGACCGTCGGTGCGGCCGGTCGCCTTGTTGCTGTTGCCGTCGGTCGAAACCCACAGGCGGCCAGCGGTATCGATGGCGCAATTGTCCGGCATGCCGAACCAGCCGTTCTTCGTGGTATCGGTCGAGAAGGACGCGCCGACTTCGGCCAATGAGGGATCGCCGCATTTCAGCAGGATTTCCCAGTTGCCGCTGGTGGCGGCGAAATCGCCGTCGTTTTCGGCAATCTCGATGATATGGCCGAAAGCGTTGGCTGCGCGCGGATTGGCCGCGTCGGCCTGATCGTCCTTGCGCTTTGTATTGTTGGTCAGCATCACATAGACCTTGCCATTGACGGGGTTCGGCTGGACATCTTCCGGCCGGTCCATCTTGGTCGCACCGAGAAGATCACCCGCGCGGCGCGTCTCGATCAACACATCGGCCTGGCTTGCAAAGCCGTTTTCTGCCGTCAGCGGGCCTTCACCATGCACGAGCGGAAGCCATTGCATGGTTCCGTCGGCATCGAACCTGGCGACGTAGAGCGTGCCCTCGTCCAGCAGATCCATGTTTGCGGCGCGATCATCCGCGTTGAATTTTCCGGCGGTCACGAATTTGTAGACATAGTCGAACCGTTCGTCGTCGCCGAGATAGAAGACGACGCGGCCATCCCTGGCGACGATGGATTCCGCCCCTTCATGCTTCGTGCGGCCAAGGGCCGTGCGCTTCTTCGGCGTCGAGGTTGGGTCCATCACGTCCACTTCGACGATCCAGCCAAAGCGGTTCGGCTCGTTTGGCTCTTTGGACAGATCGTAGCGGTCGTAGAAATTGGCCCATTCATAGCCATTCTCCGGCACGCCATAGCGCTCGTAGTTCGCAGCTTCCTTGTGCCCCTCCGAAAGGACGCCGGAGAAATAGCCGTGGAAATTTTCTTCCGCCATGACGTAGGTGCCCCATGGGGTCACACCGCCCGCGCAATTGTTGAGCGTGCCTATGACCCTCGTTCCGGTGGTGTCGGCAACGGTCTTGACGCGTTCGTGACCGGCGACAGGACCGGAAAGCTGCATTTCCGTGGTCGCCGTGATGCGGCGGTTATATTTGCCTTCGGGAACGACCTGCCACTTGCCGTCAACTTTCCTGATCTCGACGATCGTGCCGCCATGAGCGGCGAGTTCGACATCGACCTGCTCCTTCGTCAGCGGAGCTTGCGTGATCTTGCCCTCCTTGATCGTGACAAGGCCGGGGAACATCAGGTGCGGGTTGGTATATTCATGGTTGACGACCAGCAGGCCGTGTTCGGACGAGCCGTCCAGCGGAATGAACCCGACATAGTCGTTATTGTAGCCGAACTGCCTGCTCTGCGCTTCGGCCGTCTGCTTCGTCGGGTCGAAAGCCGGTGCATCCGGGAAAATGGCATCGCCCCAGCGCAGCAGGATATCGGCGTCATAGCCTTCCGCCACATGATGCGTGGCGTCCACGCCCGCTTCAACTTCCGTGAAATTGAAGGCGGTGCCGCTGGCGGCCTTGGCCTTTTCCGCAGTCAGCAGGGCGAGGGGGCTTACCGTTGCCGCAATCGCCGAAACGGCCAGCGAGCCGCGCAGAAAACCGCGGCGGGAAAACCGCGTGCTGATGATCTCGCCCATGGTCGGATTGGCGCTGGTGTTGTGGCCTTCGCCGTCAGCTTCCTCGAGCTGGCTGGTCGGGAAGATATCCTTCTGGGAAATATGGTCGTTCATCTGCACATCCATTACTTGATTGAAACTCTCTAGTTTAGAGATTTTCCAAGGTAGAATGGGTTGATGACACTGGCATGAAAGCCTGTTGAAATCTTTCAGCCGTTGAAGCGCTTCGCGCTGTACGGCGCTGGATCGATGAAGGGCTTTTCGCCGGTCATCATCTCGGACAACAGACGACCCGAGGCGGGGCCGAGCGTCAACCCATGATGGGCATGGCCGAAATTGAACCAGAGATGATCGTGGTTCGGGGCCTTTCCGATGACCGGCTTCATGTCGGGCAGGCATGGACGGCGGCCGAGCCACGGGTGCGGATCAAGCCGCTTGCCGAGCGGCAGCCACGTCCGGGCGTGTTTTTCGGCGCGCTGGAGCTGAATGCTGTTGGCGGGCGCATCGACAGGCGCAAACTCGATGCCGGTGGTCAGGCGGATGCCGCGCTTCATCGGGGCCAGCACATAGCCGTTTTCGACATCGACGATGGAATGGGTGAGCGTGTTCCGCTCATTCATCTCGTAGTGCATGTGATAGCCGCGTTTGATGGCAAGCGGAATCCGATAGCCCAGACGTTCGTAGATCAGGGGAGATTGCGGCCCCAGCGCAACAACGATATCCGTTGCCGAAACGACGCCGGCATCCGTCTGCACGGTCCATGCGTGTGCCTCGCGCAGGAAAGAACCGGCATCGCCTTTGAGAAAATGGCCGCCTCTTCGCTGAAACAGGGCAGCATAGGCTTTCACCAGATCGCCGGGGCTTGTTACCGTTTTCGGGTCGAGCCAGTGAATGCCGCCAATCGCGTTTCCGGAGAGATTGGGCTCGATAGCGTGAAGCCCGGCGGAATCCAGAACATTGAACTGCAATCCGAACCTTTCAAGCTCCTTCAGGCTGCCTATGGATTTTTCATGGGCCGCGGGCGAATGATAAGCCTCGATCCATCCGTTTTCGCGGATCAGATCCTGGCATCCGGCCTGTTCGACAAGAAAATCATGCTCGCGCACACTTGCCTCGACCAGCGGCAACATGGCCTGTGTCGCCCGCGCCAGACGCTTTGGCGACGATTCCAGCCAGTAGCGGAAAAGCCATGGCGCCGCCCTGGGCAGGAACGAAAAATCGTAACGCACATCGGTTGACCGGTTGAGCGCATATTTCGCAAGCGCCGACAGGGCTCGTGGAAACGAGTAAGGAATGACGCTGGAACGTTCGATGAGCCCGGCATTGCCGAAGCTCGTTCCTTCACCCGGCTCGCCCCTGTCGATCAGGCAGACGGTCCGCCCCCGCGCCTGAAGGTGCAGGGCGGTCGAAACGCCGACAATGCCGGCTCCAAGAACGATGACATCTGTATGCATGAGGTGATCCATCGGAAGACTGGGTGCTGAAATGCAGTGTGCCGCAGGAGATGCGGCACACTCTTTTGATCACACGGATGATGATCAATAAATATCGAAGCTGAAATATTCCCGCATGATTTTCTCATAGGTGCCGTTGGCGCGGATTGCGGCAATGGCCTTGTTGAAATTTTCACGAAGCTCGTTGTCTTCCAGCCGAACGGCGATGGCGGTGTCGGATTCCGTACCGGCAATGTCACCCAGCAACTTGCAGCAATCGGCGCCATCCGCCTTGAGCCAGTCCATCATCGGGAACTTGTCGGAAACCAGTGCGTCGAGACGGCCATTCTTGAGGTCGAGATTGGCCTCGTCCTGGGTTGGATAGAGCTTGGCGTCAGCTCCGGCCTTGGCGTAGGTGTCTTCGGTGTAATAGCCCTGCGTCGTGCCGGATTGCGCGCCGACGACCTTGCCGTCCATTGCGGAAGCCTCGGTGCTGGTGAGCGCGCTGTCTTTTGGAACCGCAACAGAAAGGCGAGACGAATAATAGCGGTCGGTGAAGGCGACCTGCTTCTTGCGCTCGTCGGTCACGGTCATCGATGCGACAACGGCGTCATATTTCTTCGCCTGCAAGCCGGTGATGATGCCATCCCAGTCCTGTGCGACGATCGTGCACTTGGCTTTCATCTCTTCGCAAAGGGCCTTGGCGATATCGACGTCAAAACCTTTAAGCGTTCCGTCGGGCGCAACCAGATTGAATGGGGGATAGGCGCCTTCGGTGGCAATGCGGATCTCCGTCTGTTCCTGCGCGAAGGCAGGAGCGGACAGGACCATCAGGGTGCTGGCGAGAAGGAGTGCGGTTTTTTTCATTTTCTGTTCCTCTGGTGGGTTCGGTTTCAGGTTTTCATTCGGGAGGACATCGTATGCCCGACGAAATCATTGTAAAGTGCAGCTGTTTTGTTCAGCCGATCCTCGACCTCGGGTCCGAGCGCATTAAAACGGCGTTCACAAGCAGATGCATGAGTGTCATTATTCCGACTGGCGCTGAAATATGGAGAGCGAGACTGTGCGAAAGCTCGGTCGACCTGTCGCATGCCCGACATCAGTACCGGCGCTTTCCTCACGTTTTCGCCCTCCCCCCAATGCCACGGCCATCTCCTGCCGGGCAGTAAGCCATATTCATATCACCATGCCAAGATTTGACAATTTTCTATCAGCGATATTCGACAGCGAAGGGTATGGTTTCTGGGGCAAGTGATAGTTGGCGGGAACAGGCAAAACCAATCGCAAATTCAGATGCTTATCCGAAGAGTAGCGGGCTGTTTTACGTTTTGGGATAAATGGTAGCGGAAGACCGTCTTGGTCGTAGCGCACACAACGTACCAGTGGGAGGGACGATGGTAGCGGAGGACGGATTCGAACCGCCGACACAAGGATTATGATTCCTCTGCTCTAACCTACTGAGCTACTCCGCCGCCGGGCCATGTCGCCTTGAATCCGAAAATTCGGATCGGGCAGCGATATCGTTGGCAAGCGGGGCGGATATAGGGTGAGTGACAACGCTGTGTCAAGCGATCTTCGTCATCTTCCTGGGTTGTTTTCATATTCTTGCGCGATTATGAAATCCGCGAGAGTAAAGGCTGATTATCATGGCACCGAGAATTGCAGTACTGGGTTGCGGCTACTGGGGCAGCAACCATATCCGAACATTGAAGAGCCTTGGTGCTCTTCACGCTGTTTCCGACGCGAACAGCGATCGCGCGGCCGGTTTCGCCGCCGAACACGGCGTGCAGCATATCGAGGTTGACGATCTGTTCACGCATCCTGACGTGGATGCCATTGTGATGGCCCTCCCGCCGCAGTTTCATGCGCGCTATGCCATCGAAGCCGTGAAAAACGGCAAAGACGTGCTGGTCGAGAAGCCGATTGCGCTGAATGTCCCCGATGCGGAAGCTGCTGTGAAGGCCGCGCACGACAATGGCCGGATCTTCATGGTTGGTCATGTGTTGCGCTTCCATCCGGCTTTTGAAAAGCTGCTTGAACTCGTCAACTCCGGCGAACTGGGCGAAGTGCACTATATCCACTCGCATCGCCTTGGCCTTGGCAAGTTCCACACGGAAAACGATGCGCTGTGGGATCTGGCGCCGCACGACCTGTCGATGATTTTGGCGATTACCGGCGCGGAGCCGCTGGAGGTGCATGGCGAAGGGGCGGCGATGCTCGATCACCTGAGTGATTTTGCCCATGTCCACATGAAGTTTCCCAACAATTTGCGCAGCCATTTGTTCGCATCGCGGCTCAACCCTTATCGCGAGCGCAGGCTGACCGTGGTGGGCGACAAGGCCATGGCGGTTTTCGATGACATGGAGCCATGGGAGCGCAAGCTTGCCGTCTATCGTCACTCGATCTGGCAGGACAATGGCCAGTGGGCCTTCACGACGGAGGAGCCTGCCTATGTGCCGGTGCCTCAGGGAATGCCGCTGACAAGGGAAGACCAGCATTTCATCGATTGCATCGAAACCAGATCCCAGCCCAGGACCGATGGCGAGGAAGCCATTCGCGTTCTGCGCATTCTGACCGCTGGCACCGTGATGCATGGCGGCCAGGAAGCACCACAAAAATGAACCAACTCAAGGCGTGACAAGGCATTCAAGCCTTGTTACACCGACAGTCAATCTTTGATCGTCGTGGTGATGGCTGCGCGTAGCGGGAGCTACTAAAGACAGTCTGTTGCAACGGCAACGTCGGCTGAAATCCGGTCGGCCTCCCGCTTTTTATTCGGAGCAGTTATGCAATTTATTGATCTGGGCGCGCAGCGTGAACGAATCCGCGAGAAGCTGGATGCCGCTGTTTTGAACGTTGTGGCTGACGGTCGTTATATCCTTGGCCCGCAAGTTGCTGAATTTGAAAAGAAGCTGGGTGAATATCTCGGCGTCGAACATGTGATTGCCTGTGCAAATGGCACGGATGCGCTGTTGATGCCGCTGATGGCGCGCGGCATCGGGCCGGGGCACGCCGTTTTCGTGCCGAGCTTCACATTCGCCGCGACGGCGGAAGTGGTCGCGCTTGCCGGCGCCGAGCCTGTTTTCGTCGACGTCGATCCGGATACCTACAATCTCAATACCGGGCAGTTGCAGGAAGCGATCGCGATGATCCGCGCCGAGGGACGCCTTGAGCCCAAGGCGATCATCCCGGTAGACCTTTTCGGCCAGGCTGCCGACTACGCCGCCATCATGTCGATTGCCGAGAGCGAAGGGTTGCTTGTCATCGAAGACGCTGCCCAGTCGATCGGCGGATCACGCGAGAACGCCATGTGCGGTGCGCTGGCCCATGTGGGCTCCACCAGCTTTTATCCCGCCAAGCCGCTGGGTTGTTACGGCGACGGCGGCGCGATGTTCACCAATGATGCCGAGCTTGCCGCCACGCTGCGCTCTGTCCTGTTCCACGGAAAGGGCGAAACGCAATATGACAATGTCCGCATCGGCCTGAACTCGCGCCTCGATACGATTCAGGCGGCTATCCTGATCGAGAAGCTGGCGATCCTTGCCGATGAGATGGATGCGCGGCAGGTTGTCGCGACGCGCTATGCGCAGGGTTTCGACGGCGTGGTGAAGGCTCCGCGTGTCCTGCCCGGATATCGTTCGGCCTGGGCGCAATATACGATCGAGGCGGAAAACCGCGACGCGTTGAAGGCTCATCTTCAGGCAAACGGCATTCCCGCGGTCATTTATTACGTCAAGCCGCTTCACTTGCAGGCGGCCTATAGCCAGTATCCCGTGGCTCCCGGCGGGTTGCCGGTCTCCGAAGAATTGCCGTCGCGCGTCCTGTCGCTGCCGATGCACCCCTATCTTTCGCAGAGCGATCAGGACAAGATCATCTCGACGGTTCGCGATTTTTACAAGAAGTAGCGTCTGGCTGCTGTCGGGGATTTCAAGAGGGGGCCTGAATGCCGGACGTGTCGTTCACGACCTTGACGATTTGCGGAATCGAGGAACTGCCCGCACATAACAAGCGGGCAGTGACCAATGTGCTGACCATTCTCGATCCGGGGCGCGACGATCCGGAAGCGTTTCTGGCTTTCGAGCCGCATGAGCGCACGATCCTGCGTTTTCACGACATCATCGCCCCGGAAGACAACAGGACCCTGCCGCAACAGGATCATATGGATCAGATCCTGCGCTTCGGGTCCATCAATTCCACGTCAGGCAAGGGCGGCCATCTGCTTGTCCATTGCCATATGGGCATTTCACGTTCCACCGCCGCAATGCTGACCCTGATGGCTCAAGGCAATCCGAACGCGAGCGCCGAAGCCCTGTTTCAGCGGCTTGCTGAAATCAGGCCGCAAGCATGGCCAAACTCGCTGATGGTTCGCTTTGCGGACGACATGCTGGGGTACAAGGGCGAGCTTGTCGAAGAACTGGGCAGGCACTATGGCCGCCAGCTTGAAAAGAACCCGCTCTACAGGGAGTGGATGGCAAAGCTGGGCCGTGGCCAGGAAGTGGAAATGGCCATTTTATGATGGCCATATAAATCGCCATCAATTTGCTTCGGACTTAATGTATTGGAGCGCTACACATCCATTTAGGCGCTCAAAACCCGATGCGCCGGATTTCAAGCGGTCGCGGCTGCCTGCGTTGCCAGCTTTCTCAGCATGGCTTCGGCCTGTGGCGCCCGTTCCGACTTGCCGATGAAACCGCCGCCGAAAACCCGCGCCTCATTGCCGTCGTCAGAATAGAGAACGCAGGCCTGGCCGGGCGCGATGCCGCTCTCGCCGTCGACCAGTTCTACCCATGTCTGCCCGTCCTGATGGTGAAGGACCGCCGGGCGCGGCGGGCGGGTCGAGCGTACCTTGGCGTAGAGCTCGATGCCGTTTTCCGGAATGTCGGCAAGGTTGGTGTCGCCAAGCCAGTTGACGTCGCGCAGATAGACCTTGTGAGTCTCCAGCGCTTCGCGCGGGCCGACAACGACGCGTGCGCGCTCGGCGTCCAGATGAACCACATAAAGGGGCTCTCCCGTGGCAACACCAATGCCGCGCCGCTGGCCAATCGTGTAGTGCAGGATGCCGTCATGACGTCCCAGCACACGGCCATCGAGATGAATGATTTCGCCGGGATGGGCGGCTTGTGGCTGAAGCTTCGCGATCACGTCGGAATATTTGCCTTGTGGCACGAAGCAGATATCCTGGCTGTCCTGCTTGGTGGCGACCGAAAGACCCAGCTCTTCCGCTATCGCGCGAACCTCGCTCTTGGGCATGTGTCCTAGCGGAAAACGGAGATAGTCGATCTGTTCCTGCGTGGTGGCGAACAGGAAATAGCTCTGGTCGCGATCCGAATCAGCAGGACGGGACAGCGCACGATGCGCGCCGTTGGCGTGGCTGCGAATATAATGGCCGGTCGCCAGCGCATCTGCGCCGAGATCGCGGGCGGTCTGCAAAAGGTCGGCGAACTTGACGGTTTGATTGCATGAAATGCAAGGAACCGGCGTTTCGCCCGCTACATAGCTTTCCGCAAAGGGATTGATGACCGCCTCACGGAAACGGCGCTCATAATCGAGCACATAATGGGGAATGCCCAGAGCCTCGGAAACGCGGCGGGCATCCTCGATATCCTGACCCGCGCAGCACGATCCTGCACGGTGGGTTGCCGCACCATGATCGTAAAGCTGCAATGTCACGCCGACGACATCATAGCCTTCCCGTTTCAGAATTCCGGCCACGACAGAAGAATCAACGCCGCCGGACATGGCGACGACGACGCGTGTATCCTCCGGCTTTCCCGGCAGGTCGAGGCTGTTAAGTGTCATGAGCGGATCCGATTTCTGGAGGCATAAAGCCACATACTGGCCCTATATAGGTCAAATGCAGGCGTTTTGCCAAGAAGATGCTGAAACATTGAGCGAATAAGCTCCCGGCTTCCCGATAGCAAATCACAAAATGTCATGCGGGGGGCAGTGGGACAGACTGGTTGAAGCCGATGCCGATGGCTTAAACCCCGGCGTGAAATTGGTTGAGCTTGGTTACCAAGGCATTACCGAGGGTTTAGGTCTTTCTTTACGCTGTCACTGTAGGGTCACTTTTGATTGGGTCCTTGAGTGTTGTGTAGAGAGTACAATGACCGATCTGGTAAGACCAAGAGTGAAGTATGTTATCGGCCCGGATGGCAGCCCGCTGACCATTGCCGACCTCCCACCCGCCAATACGCGGCGTTGGGTCATCCGCCGCAAGGCCGAGGTGGTAGCCGCTGTACGCGGCGGCCTTCTCAGCCTTGAGGAGGCATGCCAGCGTTACACATTGACGGTGGAGGAGTTCCTTTCCTGGCAGTCCTCGATCTCTGATCATGGGCTGGCGGGCCTGAGGACGACCCGGATACAACAATATCGGCATTAACTGCTCCAGCTTTTGGTGTTGTGAAATGGCGTGCCGGTCCAACCGGTTTTCGAATTGATAGCTGGCCCAAGGGCCAGCTATTTTCATTTCCGCCTGTATGGCGTGGATGGCTTGCGGCGGGCGTTGACAGGGTGAGCGTTCCTCCTGCATGAATTGACCGAGCTTGACGGGGAGCCGGGAAAACCGGCTGAGATGGCCATCCGGCAGCGATGCCTTGGCCGAACCCGCCGAACCTGATCCGGCGTTTGCGTTCGCGCATTCCTTACCGGCGTAGGAATCAAGCGGTGGCACGGTTCCGATCCGATCGACCCCCATCGAGCATTCCTTCCGCCGGGCCGGACGACTGACCCGGAGGAAGAAGACATTGAACAGTGCCTTTGATCGACTGAAATCCCATTGCGCCGGAGATTGGCGCGCCTATTGCCAGCATGATTTCGTTCGCCAGCTTGCAAATGGTACGCTACCGCAGGCAGCGTTTCGGCACTATCTTCAGCAGGACTACCTGTTTCTCGTGCATTTCGCCCGTGCATGGGGGCTCGCCGTCTACAAGAGCCGCGATATTTTCGAACTGCGGCAATCGCTTGAGAGCCTCAAGGCGATCGTCGATGTCGAGCTTGGGCTACATGTCGATTATTGCGGCAAATGGGGAATCACCGAGCGCGAGCTGCGCGATCTGCGGGAAGAAAGCCCGACGCTGGCCTACACGCGCTATGTGCTCGATACGGGGAATCGGGGCGATCTGCTGGATTTGCATGTGGCGCTTGCACCCTGTCTGATCGGGTATGGCGAAATTGCCAACTGGATCATGGCGCAACCCTCGACCGTTCTTGACGGGAATCCTTACGCCGAGTGGATCGCGATGTATGCGGGCGATGAGTTCCAGGCTGCGATGCGGGCGGAACTCGACTGGCTCAATCCCCGGCTGGAGGAAGTCAGGTCGCGGCGTTTCGAGGAACTGGCTTTGGTGTTCAGGGATGCAACCCGACTGGAAATCGATTTCTGGCAGATGGGGCTGAACCACGCGGCGGCGCTGGATTGACGGCTGACAAATGGTACTTGCCGCCCCATATTCCTCATGACGATGGCTTAACGCAGGGAGACAACGCAGTGTCGGAAAAAATTTCGGTTAGCAAGGAAGAAAGCGGCAGCGGCGGACGGTATGTCGCCGTCGTCGATAGCCATGAAGCGGAGATGACGTTTTCCCGAACCAATCCGCAACTGATCATCGTCGATCACACGGCTGTTCCCGATGCCTTGCGCGGTCGCGGTGTCGGGCAGGCGTTGGCGCTCCATGCTGTCGAGGACGCAAGGGCAGGGGGATGGAAAATCATCCCGCTTTGCCCGTTCATGAAAGCCCAATCCCTGCGACACAAGGACTGGGCAGACGTTATCCAATAGAGCCTGTTGCAGGCCTGAGTGTGGCGCGAGCTGAAAACCGCATCACGCTCTTCGTCGCGCCTCAGCCGATCATTGCGCGCTTTTCGGTGAAGACCTGTGGCTCCACGTCGCGCTGGCGTCCATCGCGCTCCTCCAGCGCTTCTGCCTTGGCGAGTTCGATCTCGGCATCGGCGAGCGCTGATTCGGCGTCGTCCTTCTGTGTCCTCAGATCGCGGATCGAAACAAAGAGATTATCGCGGCGCTGGCGAGCGGCCTTGGCGAATGTCGGGTAGGCGAAATGGCTGGTGTCCGTAATGCCGGCCTTCTTCTCTTCCGAGAGAATCTGGGCATCAAGCTCATCGGCCATGCGTTCGAACTCTCCCAGCATAAGGTCGAGCTGTCCGATCTGCCGGCGCTTTTCCTTTACCTGGAACGTTTTCAGCTTCACGAAACTCTCACGCGTTTTCATACTCAATTACTCCAACAAATCCGCAACGCTCTTAATACTGCCGAGCTGTCCGGTGGCCGTTTCGAAACCGAATCACCACCGAATCCGAACAAAAAATTAAAGGTTCCCGGTTTTGGTAACCTTTCCTTTACGGTCAGCATTAATCATACGCGTTAGGACTTAAAGCTCCGTAAACCGAAATGCTGTTTGCGATGGTTTTTGGAAGTGTTGAGTCAAATGAATCAGTTAGCGTGGAGTCCTCAAGTGATTCTTGGTGGTTTTACGCGTTCTGATTCATGTGTTGAATCAAAATGGTGCTACCGTTTTTTGGTTAAAATTTAACAAAGCTTGCAAAGCGGAATTAGATTTTGTTAACCATTCGGTGGCAACATTCGGATTAGGTTTTGTGTAGTTCCGAGTTCGGGTTGGAATTCACTCAAGCAGTTTTGCTGGCGGGCAAGGGGATAAAGATGCGCGTTCTTTTGATCGAAGATGACAGTGCGACGGCCCAAAGCATCGAACTGATGCTCAAGTCGGAGAGCTTCAACGTATATACAACGGATCTTGGCGAAGAGGGCGTCGATCTGGGCAAGCTTTATGATTACGATATCATTCTGCTTGATCTCAATTTGCCGGACATGTCCGGTTACGAGGTTCTTCGGACCTTGCGCCTTTCCAAGGTCAAGACCCCGATCCTTATCCTCTCCGGCATGGCCGGCATTGAGGACAAGGTTCGTGGACTGGGCTTCGGCGCGGATGACTACATGACCAAGCCGTTCCACAAGGACGAGCTGGTCGCGCGTATCCACGCTATCGTCCGTCGCTCCAAGGGGCATGCGCAGTCGGTCATCATCACCGGCGAACTGGTGGTCAATCTCGACGCCAAGACGGTCGAGGTCGGTGGCCAGCGCGTTCACCTGACCGGCAAGGAATACCAGATGCTGGAGCTTCTTTCGCTCCGCAAGGGCACCACGCTCACCAAGGAAATGTTCCTGAATCACCTTTATGGCGGAATGGACGAGCCTGAACTGAAGATCATCGACGTCTTCATCTGTAAGCTGCGCAAGAAGCTGGACGCCGCATCCGATGGCGTCAGCTTTATCGAGACGGTCTGGGGCCGCGGCTATGTGCTGCGCGAGCCGGAAGCCCGCGATACGCGCGAAATCGCCTGAGACACAGGCAATGTCCGCAAAAAGAAAAGCCCCGCAGAGCGGGGCTTTTCTTTTTGGTCTGATTATTAAACCGATGCGTCGATTCAATGATCTGGAGCGCCGTGCGTCCAGATCGACGCACGGC
>JBOHIW010000014.1:0-126388 GCA_050726055.1 Phyllobacterium sp.
TCCTCAAATCCAGGGAAAGGGGTCTCGCCATCATTGCTGGCCTCCCCACCAGCAATGATCTTGAATCACAAAACAGCCCTGCAGGGAATCCCGAAACGATTCCATGTAACGCTGACAGACTCTAGTGTAATCCTGAACGGTTGTAGCTCCATAAGGCGGCCGCTTGAAGTTTCGAAGAAGGGGCTTGAACTACGTTTGAAATTGTGCGGAAAATCGCAACAATACATATGAGGGGATATCAGATTATCTAACGACAGCTGCGAACTCGAAGCTACTGAAGCGAGGAGTTGTAAATGCCAATTAGATGCAATCGAAGTATAGAACCGAAATATAATTCTTATGGATGGATAACCATCGCTAAAGCTGGATTTCTTGAGCGGCCATCCTTATTTGCCTCAACCAGCAGTCTAAGTACTTCCCACAGATTTGGTTCGACTTTTTCGATTGCTCTTGGCATTTTTGCCGCACCGACGCTGGTGCCGACAGGTTTCGGCGGAGTATCGGGTGCCGCATGGGCGGCATGTACGCTGCAAAGCGCGGGTGTCTATCTTTGCTCCGGCCCATCGTCGCCCGAAACAATTGTTGGTCCATCCCTCAACGTGACCGCTGACGGCACGTACACTGTCGACAATGCAACACCCCTTGGCGCCGGATTGGGCCTGCAAATTTCGCCGGGCGGTACTGACCTGACATTCGATCAGCAGGCTGGAAGTTCGATCCGTGGTGAAAACGGTGTCGTTATTCAAAATAATGGAATGGGCATAACGACGGTAACGACGGCGGGCAATATTGATACGGCCGATCACGGAGGAGCGGAACAGGAGGGCCTGAGGGTCCAATCCGGCGCAAATTCATCCGGTATAGTGATCCATCAAACCGGTGGCACCATAAATGGCGGGTTGAGCGGGATATTTGTTAACAACTCCGGGACAGGAGATGCCCTCGTTACGGTTGATAGCAATGTAGGGGGCCGAAACGACAATGGCGTTTATGTAGCGAACCTGGGTTCAAACTCCAGAAATGTTGTAATAACCCAGACTGCCGGCACGATAACCGGGGGAACCACAGGTATTAATGCACAGAACGAGGGCATTGGCACCACGACTGTAACAACCTCTGGAACTGTTATTGCAAACGACGTCGATAGTTACGGTGTATTTGCTTTCAATACAGGTGCCGCGAGTACGGATCTGAGCGTAACCCAAACCGGCGGTTCGATTATCGGTCAGGGGCTGGCCGGGATCGCCGCCTGGAATAACGGCACCGGCTCAACCATGGTCTCACTTGCCGGTGACGTCACCGCGGCTGGCGCCAACGGATACGGGGTGCAGGCCTATAATAATTCGGCAAATACCAAGAATTTGACGGTAGAGCAGTCGAGCGGCACGATCAAAGCCGGCTTTACCGGCATCCATGCCATGAATCTTGGAACAGGCACGACGACGGTATCCGCCAACGGTGTCGTCACGAGCGTTTCCGGCGCCGCGATCCAGACAACAGCTTCCAATGGAGCCACAATCGACATTGGCGCGAATGCCGATATCAGGTCGGATTCCGGTGTGGCAATCCGGGATGGCGCCTTTGCCTCGGAACCGACAGATACCGTCGGCGGCAAAGCAATCGTCAACACTGCCGGAACGGTAACCGGCGATGCCATTCTCGGCCTCGGCGACGACACTTTCAACCTGACCGGCGGCGCCTATGCCGGCAATATCTATGGCGATGACCGCGACGACCCGGAAAGCGACGATGGTTTGGTCAACCACGAAGGCAATGACATTTTCAACTGGACAGGCGGAACGCTTGCCAGCGGCTTCTATGGGCAGGATGGCTCCGATACGGCACTCATCAGCGCAAGCACCTATGATGGATCACAGATTCTCGACGGTGGCGACGATACTTCTGTCGCCGATGGCATGATCGACCTGCTGACCTTCAAGGGCATCACGGCGACATCCAACGGCAGCAAGATCATTAACTGGGAAACCGTGAAACTCGACGGTGCAACCTTGAGCATCGATGATGGCGCATGGAAAGTAGGCGAGCCAGGCGAGTCCGTTACGGGAGTGTTCCTTGCCAACGGCTCGACGCTTAACGGCATGGGTGGACTGGCGCTCGACAGCAATCTGGATATCGACGGCAGTTCATCCTTCATTGCCAAGGGCGCTGGCGCGGGTATCTATTCCATCAGCGGACAAATCGTGAATGCCGGACTGATCTCAAGTCAAGACGGGAACGCCGGAGATATAATCAATACTTCCGGCAACTATACGGGGAACGGCGGCACGATTGCCCTCGATACCGCGCTTGGTGATGACGCCTCACCGACTGACAAGGTCAACGTCGCGGGCGATACGTCCGGATCCTCGCTGGTTAGCGTTGCCAATGCTGGCGGTGGCGGCGCGCCCACAAATGAAGGTATTGAGATTATCACGGTCGGCGGCCAGTCTTCAGGCCAGTTCGAGCTTGTGGGTTCATACGAGATAAACGGCAAACCGGCGATTGTTGGTGGTGCCTACGCCTATCAGCTCTATCAAGGTAACAGGACGGGATCGGAAACCGGGAACTGGTATCTGCGTTCCGCGTTGACTCCGGTTGATCCGACCCCGCCCGAACCCGAACCTCCCCTCTATCAGGCAGGGGTTTCAGCCTATGAAACCTACCCGCAGGCCCTGCTCGGTCTGAATGGCCTTCCGACATTGCAGCAGCGTGTTGGCAATCGTTTTTGGACAGGTGATGGCAACGGGATCATTGCGCAAGGCGCCGATATGGTTGGCACCGCCTATGCCGCACCGGAAGAAGCGGGAGCAACGATTGAAGGCCGTGGCGTATGGGGCCGCATCGAAGGTGGTCACAATCAGATTGCACCGCATTTTTCGACGTCCGACACCGAATACAATGAGAACATATTCAAAGTGCAAGCCGGTATTGATGGCCTGCTCGCGGAACGCGAAAGCGGAACTCTTATCGGCGGTATTACGGTTCATTATGCCCATGGCAAGACCAGCACGGATTCGCCTCACGGCGATGGTGAAATAAGTACGGATGGCTTCGGATTTGGCGGAACGCTGACCTGGTATGGTGAAAACGGATTCTACCTTGACGGCCAGGGGCAGGTAACCTGGTACAGCAGCGACCTGAAGTCGAGGTTGACGGACGGCGAACTGACCGGCGGCAATGATGGCTTTGGTTATGCCCTCTCGCTCGAAGGAGGCAAACGAATTGCTGTCAATTCAGCTTGGTCCCTGACTCCGCAAGCGCAACTTGTCTATTCGGATGTTTCGTTCGATGACTTCACAGATGTCTTCGGCGCAAACGTCAGCCTTGACCGTGGTTCGAGCTTGCAGGGTCGCCTTGGCGTGACGCTTGATCGTGAGAATTCCTGGCAGAATGACAAAGGGTTGCTGAACCGGACCCATGCCTACGGCATCACCAATCTCTACTATGAATTCCTTGAAGGAACCAGGGTCGACGTTGAAGACACAAGCTTTGCCAGCAAGAACGACAGGCTCTGGGGCGGTATCGGCCTTGGCGGCTCATACAATTGGGACGATGACAAATATTCGCTCTATGGCGAAGGTCTCGCCAACACAAGCCTTGACAACTTCGGCGACAGCTATTCGATCAAAGGACAGATTGGCTTCCGCATGCAGTGGTAGGAAATGCCGTTACGGGCGGTTGTTCGTATTTAGCAAAATTGCTTTGCTGAATGCGCGTCAGATGTTGATTGATCCCATGGCGCATCCTCCACTCGTCTAGCGCGAAATCATCGACATTCCGTCGACAAAACCGATCCGTACAACCAGTACCCGACATAGTTGCAGATTAAAGATTCATTTTTGTTTTCCCTCTTGCGAGAGGTGCGCATCCATCGCAGCCGTTGACAGAACATTGAATATATTAAACGTTGGGTTGTAATGGGGTGGGGCTTATGACCAGATATTATGCGCATTCCGGAATCGCTGCCGACAAAAGCGATTGGCAGGGGCTGAGAGAGCACCTGATTGCCGTTGCGGAACTCGCAGCCGATATGGCGCGACCGCTCGGCCTTTCCAAAGCGGCCTACATTGCGGGGCTGCTGCATGATCTCGGCAAGTACACGCCTCAGTTTCAAAGACGGCTGGAAGGTGGGCCCAGCGCAGATCATTCGACGGCGGGCGCAAAAGTCCTGATGGATCTTCCAGTCGACAGCCGTGACAAGGCAATGGCGGAACTGATTGCCTATTCAATTCTTGGTCATCATGCCGGGCTTCCGGATCGCTTGAGCCCTACGGGTGCCTGCTTCAATCGCCGTATCGAAGCATTGACGAACGAGCCGGATATCGTTTGGCGAGATGAACTGGCGGTGGAGGCCAGCGGCCTGTTTCCCGAGAGCTTTCAACTCCGGCAAGGACCACGAGTTAAATTCCAGTTTGCATTGATGGCGCGGATGATTTTTTCGTGTCTTGTAGATGCCGATTTCAAAGATACTGAAAGGTTTTTTTATGCGCTCGAGGGGCGACTGGCCGATCGGCAATGGCAGCCGCTGCAAGCCTTGCTACCGACATTTCTCGCGGATTACGAGAAGCATATGGCGGACAAGATCAAAACCGACACGGATCTGAACCGGCTGCGCTCTTATATTCTCTCCCATGTGCGCGGCAAAGCCGATGAAAAGCCGGGATTGTTTACGCTGACTGTTCCGACCGGCGGTGGCAAGACACTCGCTTCGCTGGGCTTTGCTCTGGGTCATGCCAGAGCGCACGGCCACACTCGCATCATCTATGCGATTCCGTTCACGTCCATTATCGATCAGACAGCCGATATATTTCGCCAGATTTTTGACGGCGAGCATGTGCTTGAGCACCACTCCGCAATTGACGACGAAATGGTCAACATGGAGGGACGACGGGACAGTCGCGACAAGTTGAAGCTGGCGATGGAGGATTGGGCTGCTCCAGTGGTGGTGACAACCAATGTCCAGCTTTTTGAAAGCTTATTCGTGGCAAAAACGTCGCGGGCGCGCAAGCTGCACAACATTGCCGGAAGCATTATCATTCTGGACGAGGCGCAGACAATCCCCCGGCCATTGTTGATGCCATGTATCCGTGTGCTGGAGGAACTGGCCCACAACTATGGATGCACGATTGTTCTATGTACTGCAACGCAACCAGCGCTTGATGAGAATGCGCTGAAGAATGGACTTCCCTTGAAGGGGCGAGAACTGGCACCTGATCCCATCCATCTTGCGCAGGCATTGCGACGAACCGAGATCAGGCGCGTGGGAGAGATGAGCAATGAGGATTTGATCGTAGCACTTCGCGATGAACCGCAAGCGCTGATCATCGTCAACAGCCGCAAGCATGCGCTGGAGCTTTTTAAGGAGGCGCAGGCTGCGGATGTCGATGGTCTCGTGCATCTAACGACACGGCAATATGCGGCGCACCGGCGAGCCATTCTGAGAGATATGCGCACCCGTCTCAAGGATGGAAAGCCGTGCCGGGTGATTGCGACAAGCCTGATCGAGGCGGGCGTAGATGTCGATTTTCCGCGAGTGTGGCGGGCGGAGGCGGGATTGGAGCAAGTCGTTCAAGCTGCGGGGCGCTGCAACCGCGAAGGTAGGCGTCCATTGGCAGAAGCCATTGTCACTGTGTTTTCCGCACCGGATTATCCGCCGCCTGCGGAAATCAGGGCGCTGGTGTCCGATATGCAAAGGATGCTCGCCCGTCAGAGCGATCTTTTATCGCTGGCTGCTATCGAAGACTATTACGGCGAGGTTTACTGGCGGATGGGGGAGGGGCTCGATAGCAAAAAGATCCTCGCACGTTTTGACCTCAACGGTAATGGAACAGACTTTGCCTTTCGCTCTGTCGCGGAGGATTTTCGCATGATCGAGAGCGGTATGGTGCCAGTCATTATTGCGGGCGATACCGATGCTGAAAAAGCGGTGGAAGAGATCAATCTGCAGAATATTACCTCTGGAGTACTCGCGCGAAAGTTGCAAACCTATATTATACAGGTTCCGCCGAAGGCCCGTGATCTACTCGTCCGAAATGGCCACGTTTCTTTCATGCGGCCTGATCTGCGCGGCGATCAGTTCGCCGTTCTGATGAACACGAGTCTTTACCAGCCGGAGGTTGGCTTGATCTGGGAGAATGCGGAGTATCTGGCGGCGGAGTCATGCATTTTTTAACTCCAGGTCGGAGGTGCGTAATGAACGAAGGGAGATATCGTCGCAATATATAAGATTGTCTACAAAATCACATGGCCGAATGGCAAAATCTACGTCGGTAGCGATCTGACGGATTCCATCTCGTATTTCGGAAGTCCAGACAAACGAGTCATTGAGGCGGATTTTCCGACGCGGGATGCAAAGAGAAACATGGTGATCCGCAGGGAAATATTGTGGGCATCATCCACAGCGCCAGCAAGCGAGGCACGCGACAAAGAAAGACAAACGATTGTGGCCCTGCGGCTAATGATCCAGCGGTTCGCTATAATCGGAAACCTAAATTTGCGGGATGCAACGCGGTTTTACCAAGCCATAATGGCTTGGCTGAGGGGAAGGGGGCAATTTTGGGATATGGAATACGCTTGAAAGTATCAGGCGACTATGCCTGTTTTACCAGGCCTGAAATGAAAGTGGAACGCGTCTCCTATGATGTCATGACGCCTTCGGCTGCGCGCGGCATTCTTGAAGCCATACACTGGAAGCCGGCAATTCGCTGGGTCATCGATGCGATCCATGTGCTGGAACCGATCCGCTTTCAGTCCATCCGTCGCAATGAAGTTGGCGGCAAGGCGCCGGTTGGCAAAATCAAAAGCGCGATGAAACGCGGCGACCTTGAAGGCCTTCAATTGCTGGCGGATGAGGACCGGCAGCAGCGCGCCTCTACCGTCCTTGTCAAACCATCCTACGTTATCGAGACGCACTTTGAACTCACAGCCAAAGCTGGCGCAGAGGACAGTGAAGGCAAACATCTCGATATTTTCAACCGGCGTGCCGCACGGGGGCAGTGTTTTCACCAGCCTTGTCTGGGCACGCGGGAATTTGCCGCTCGCTTTGAGCTGATCCCTCAGGATCAGCCGACGCCGACAGCTATCGCTGAAAGCCGCGATCTCGGCTTCATGCTTTGGGATATTGATCATCAGGCTAAGGACAGGCCATCGCTGTTTTTTCGGGCACAACTCGAACAAGGGGTGGTTAAAGTGCCGGAGCCGTCTTCATCCGAGATTCGCCGATGAGTATCCTTGCTTCGCTGGTGAAAGCCTATGACCGCTTGCCTGATGCGCCGCCATTTGGATTCTCCGTCCAAAACATTGGTGTGATCGTCGGTCTGAATGACGATGGCTCGGTAGCAAGCGTCACAGATTGGCGCGACGGAGAGGGGAGAAAGAAGAGAGCCCGCCCCATGCTGGTGCCGCAGCCGGTAAAGCGCACCGCAGGCATCGCGCCGAACTTTCTGTGGGACAAAACCTCCTATGTGCTCGGTGTCACAGCCGGAGAAGGCAAACGCACCGCAGATGAAAACGCCGCCTTCATTGATCGACACATGACGGCATGTGCCGACACCGAGGATGCCGGTCTGATGGCCTTGCTTCTTTTCCTGCAACACTGGACGCCGGAACAGTTTGCCGAACCGCTCTGGTCGGAGGAGATGAAAGACCAGAATGTGATCTTTGCGCTGGAAAGTGAACGTCGCCACGGCGTTTGGCTTCATGATCGTCCAGCGGCAGAGGCTCTGTGGACGCGCGTCTCCGCAGCTGAAAACGATGCGCGCGACGTCTGCCTCGTCACGGGGGAGCCGGGGCCAGTTGCCCGACTTCATCCCTCGATCAAGGGCGTGTGGGGTGCGCAATCTTCAGGAGCAGCACTGGTTTCCTTCAACCTCGATGCTTTCACGTCATACGGCCACGAACAGGGTGACAATGCCCCGGTTTCCGAGGGTGCGGCGTTCAAGTACACCACTGTCCTTAACCGCTTTCTTGAGCGGGATAGCGGCCACCGTGTCCAGATCGGTGATGCGTCGACGGTGTTCTGGGCAGACTCGTCTGATCTGGAAGCAGCGAAAACGGCGGAAAGTTTTTTCGCACAATTCGTTGATCCATCCGATGACGATGCAGCGGAAACCAGGACGCTCGGCGTGCAACTGGAACGTATCCGCAAGGGCGAGCCGCTCGAGGATATAGATCCGCATCTGAGCAAGGGGGTGCGCTTTCATGTGCTTGGCCTTGCGCCCAATGCGGCCCGGCTGTCCATCCGGTTCTACTTCGAAAATGATTTCGGGAAGTTGGCGGAAAACTATCATCGCTTTGTCGAGGACATGCGTATCGAGCCACCGCCGCTCGATCCCTATCCACCACTTTGGAAATATCTTTCTGAACTGGCGGTTCTGCGCAAACGCGAGAACGTGCCGCCCAATCTGGCGGGCGAATGGATGCGGTCCATTCTGAGTGGCGCATCTTATCCAGGCACCCTGCTCTCCGGCGTTTTGATGCGCATCCGGGCCGATGGCGAATTGAACGCTCTTCGCGTGGGTATTCTGAAGGCAATCCTAGTTCGAAATTACAAAGAGGAGGCACCCGTGGCACTCGACCCGGAGAATGAAAACAAAGGTTATGTACTCGGGCGGCTGTTTGCCACGTATGAGCAGATCCAGACCGCGGCGCTTGGTTCCAAGATCAATGCAACGGTGAAGGACAAGTTCTACGCGTCCGCTTCCGCGCAACCACGCAAGGTATTTGCGATGCTGGAAAGCGGCTCGGCCAATCATTTGTCCAAACTTGGCAAACAGAAGCCGGGCTACAAGGTGGTTCTGGAAAAGATCGTTGGCGGGATCATGGAAACGATGAAACCAGGTGCCGACCCGTTTCCCGCTTCGCTTTCATCCGAGGAACAGGCCCTGTTTGGGCTTGGCTATTATCATCAACGCAATGAGTTTTTCAAAAAAGCCATAGATTTCGTCGAATCCGGGGAGACAACAACAAAATGACCACGCTTGCAAACCGCTACGATTTCGCTCTCCTCTTCGAGGTAACAAACGGCAATCCAAATGGAGACCCGGATGCCGGCAACCTGCCGCGGCTTGACCCGGAAACAAACAAGGGACTGGTTTCCGATGTCAGTCTGAAGCGGAAAATCCGCAACTATGTGGAACTCGCAAAATCCGGAGAGGGGTTTCACATTTATGTCAAGGAGGGCGCTATCCTCAATGAACAACACCGCAAGGCCTATAAGGCACTAAGGCCCGATGACGCGAAGGTTGATAAGGACGCCAAGCTGAATCCGAAAGACGATTCCGAAGCGATCAAGCTGCGCGACTTCATGTGCGCGAATTTTTTCGACGTACGTACTTTCGGCGCGGTCATGTCAACAGGCATCAATTGCGGGCAGGTCAAGGGTCCCGTACAAATGACGTTTGCCAGCTCTATAGAGCCGATCATGCCGCTCGAAATCTCGATCACCCGTATGGCTGCGACCAACGAAGCAGAAAGAAAAAACCGGGCTGAGGGTAGCGAAGACAGCAACGAACGCACCGATAACCGCACGATGGGACGCAAGCATATTGTTCCGTATGGCCTTTATCTCGCGCACGGGTTCATTTCAGCCAAGTTTGCGGAACGCACGGGCTTTTCGGAGAGCGATCTGGATCTGTTATTTGAGGCGCTCGGCAATATGTTTGAGCACGATCGCTCCGCAGCCCGTGGAGAAATGGCCACGCGGAAGCTGATTGTCTTCAAGCATCAAAATGCCCTTGGCAATGCGCCCGCGCATGTTCTGCTCGACCGGGTAAAGGTTGGCCGCAATGTTGATGGTGAATTCAGGGAGATCGATCAGCGGTTGAGCAATTTGGCTCCCGCTCGCAAATTCTCGGATTATATCGTTGATATCGATCGCGAAAACTTGCCGGAGGGCGTCGAGATCATCGAGAAGCTGTAACGTATGGAACCCGGTGCAATCGCATCGCAGCCGAGTGCCGAGAGCGACCCCATTCCGCTTTCGGCTCTCCAGCATGCGGTCTATTGCATGCGACAGGCGGCTCTGATTCACCTTGAACGGGTCTGGGCAGAAAACCGCTTCACGGCAGAAGGGCAAGTGCTCCATGCAGTCGCCGACAAGGGTGGCTCACGCAAGGCACGCGGTGTACGTCGCGCCATGGCCCTGCCGCTCTCGTCAAAACGACTGAATATTGCGGGTGTCGCCGACCTTGTGGAGTTCCATCCTGACAAAACGGGCGTCGAACGGCCCTATCCGGTTGAATACAAG
Organism: Phyllobacterium sp.; assembly: GCA_050726055.1. Classification (GTDB taxonomy): domain Bacteria; phylum Pseudomonadota; class Alphaproteobacteria; order Rhizobiales; family Rhizobiaceae; genus Phyllobacterium. Next base: position 10,247 of record JBOHIW010000014.1, read on the forward strand.
CGTGGCAAGGCCAAACTCCACCGCGCCGACGAGGTGCAACTTTGTGCGCAAGCATTGTGTCTCGAGGAAATGACCGGTGTTGCCGTGCCGGAAGGTGCTCTCTTCTACGCCGAGACGAAGCGGCGCGTTGCCATTCCCTTCGATGTCGGGCTTCGTCAGCTTACAGAGGAAACGGTTGCTGCGCTTGCGAGGATTTTTGCTTCGCGCCAGACGCCGCCCCCAACCCATCGTCGTGATCGATGCCGTGCTTGTTCGCTCATAGCGCTTTGCCGCCCGGATGCCGTTGCAAAGCCAGCCAAGGCTTGGCGCACCCGAATGGTGAAGCGGCTCCTCGCTGAGGACGGTATGTTATGAAGAAGCTACTCAACACGGTTTATGTCACCACAGAAGGCGCCGCTTTGCGGAAGGACGGAGAAAACCTTGTTGCTGAAGTAGAAGGCATCGAAAAGGCACGTATCCCGTTTCATATGCTTGCCTCTGTGGTGGTCTTCGGCGGGATCTACGTCTCTCCAGCGCTCATGGCGGCGTGCGCAGCAGCAGGCATCACGCTCGTGCTTCTCGATCGCAACGGCCGCTTTCAGTCGCGAATTGAAGGTCCAGTGGCGGGTAACGTCCTATTGCGACGGGCCCAATATCGAGCCTCTGACACACCGGAAGAAATCGTACGCTCGATGATCATCGGCAAAGTGGCAAACCAGCGCTCCGTGCTTATGCGAGCGCTGCGCGATTATAGTGAGGAATTCAACGTAACCGATCGTAGCGCGATTGAGAATGTTACGGAGCAGTTGGCCCGCATTCTGCGCCGTGTGGAGCTTGCCGATGAATCGCTCGATTTGCTGCGCGGCTCTGAAGGAGAGGCCGCCCAGCTCTACTTTTCTGTTTTTGATCACCTGATCCGTTCCCCGGATGCCGAGATGCGGTGGACCGGGAGGTCTCGTCGTCCACCGCTCGATCCTGTCAATGCTCTGCTGTCCTTCCTTTATACATTGTTGACCCACGATTGCCGCAGCGCATGCGAATGTGTTGGCCTCGACCCTGCGGTCGGGTTTTTGCATCGGGATCGGCCGGGCCGACCGAGCCTCGCACTTGATCTCATGGAAGAAATGAGGCCTATTCTCGTTGATCGGCTGGCCCTGTCACTCATCAACCGTCGGCAACTTCGGGCAAAGGATTTTGAAACGCGCGAAGGCGGCGGCGTCATCATGTCGGATGAGGCTCGCAAGACCGTGCTGTCGGCCTGGCAGGAGCGGAAAAAAGACGAGCGGATGCATTCGTTTCTTGAGGAAAAAGCGCCGCTTGGCCTAGTTCCCTATCTTCAGGCACAGATGTTGGCCCGTCATCTTCGTGGCGATCTTGACGCCTATCCACCCTGGTTCTGGAAATAAGGGAAACGAATGCTTGTATTGGTGACATACGATGTCAGCACCAAAGAGGAGAAGGGAGCGGCGCGGCTGAGGGCTGTCGCCAAGACTTGTCGGGATTTTGGGCAGCGCGTTCAGTTTTCGGTTTTCGAAATAGAGGTCGACCCTGCCCAATGGACAAAATTGAAAGCCCGACTGGAAAGCATTATCAAACCAGAATTCGATAGCCTGCGTTATTATTATCTTGGCTCCAGTTGGCAACGGAAAGTTGAGCACGTAGGTGCAAAGCCCGCAGCTGACCTGGGCGGGACACTTATCGTCTGATGTTTCCGGCGGGTGAATGCCGGGGCGATGTCATCGGCTCACGGTAAGTCGATCTGCTGCGTAATCAGCGCGAACCTGAAGCGTGCCCAAAAAGGCCGGAGTGTTCGCACCAGCCTTAGTTCTTTGAAATCGTGTGGAAAATGTTTTTGCGCCGGCTGGCATGTTGTATTTCTGTTGGTGTTTGCGCGATATCCGCACAAGGATACCGGATTGCTTTTTCGCAACAAACACTTAGAGTTAGGCGGTCGCTCCTCTCGCAGGAGCGTGGGTCGAAACTTGATGCGCTCCACGAAAGCCGGATTGAGACGTGGGTCGCTCCTCTCGCAGGAGCGTGGGTCGAAACACCGCGCCGATGAAATGCTGCAATCGGGCTTTGCGTCGCTCCTCTCGCAGGAGCGTGGGTCGAAACATAAGAAAAAGACAGGGGTTGGTTCAGGCGCTTGTCGCTCCTCTCGCAGGAGCGTGGATCGAAACACGGTCGAGCAGGTGGACGCATTTTTCACCGCTGGTCGCTCCTCTCGCAGGAGCGTGGATCGAAACTCCGGTGATGCCCGGACACCCGGAGGCCGAGGAGGTCGCTCCTCTCGCAGGAGCGTGGATCGAAACTGATGTCAGATTGAGAATGCCCCGCATTCAAAGCCTGGTTGCAATCCATCGGCGATCGTACGGCCGGTGCGGCGAATGAAGGCGGCTTTCTAGGTTTCGGCGGGGTGGCTGTCAGCGATGCGGAAAAGGCCACGCTCGATCAGATTGCAGCGGCGTTCAACCCGTCTGTGGCCTGGTCTTTGCCCGACGCAGACCGGGCAGGCAGCATCCAGACACGAAGACGCCGGTCCAGCCGCATTCATACGGCTTTAAGACAGTCAGTAAAACGGTGCCGTACAGTCACTTCTTATGCCGTATGACACTGATCGTCTCTGTTACCCGCAGGGAGGTTCCGTGCGTTTAAGCCTTTTCTTGTAGGCGACCGGATCCATGTCCCGGATATCGATGCTGATGCTGTCCACGCCACCACATGACTTGTCGAGAGATTCTCGCAGAAGGAGCGCCAGATGTTCCTTCTGCGTGTCATTGCGGCCTGCGAGCAGTGAAACCGTCACGTGGATAAAGGTCTGGATATTTCCCTCGAAACGAAACGTATCGTAGGCAAGCGCCCGAATCTTGATGTCCTGCGGGTTCATGACGCCTGAAGCGACCGCCGCCTCATAGAGCGAGCCCATAAGGGTTTCCTGTCCGACAAGACGTTCCACACCACTTGAATATTCAACGACGAAATGCGGCATGAATCCTCAAAACAGCGAGAAATACTCGCGCTGCTCCCACTCGGAAATGGTTGTCAGATAGCGATCCCATTCCGCGCGCTTGACATGGGCAAAATAGGATACAACTTCCGGTCCAAACGCCTTCTTGTAGAACTCGCTGACCTCAAAGCGCTCGATTGCACCGATGAGGCTTTTAGGGAGAAGTGTTGCGTTGGTCTCGTAAGGGTTTTCGACCGGTGCCGGTGCCGAGAGATCGCGTTCCAGACCGTCAAGCCCGGAAAGGATCTGTGAGGCAAAATAAAGGTAGGGATTGGCCGCGGGTTCAGCCACCCTGTTCTCAATTCGGCTGGCCTTGTCGCCCGGCGTCATCAGGCCGCGGATCATCGCGCCCTTGTTGTCGCGGCCCCACTGGATCCGGTCGGGCGCAAGCTGGAATGCCTGATAGCGCTTGTAGCCGTTGACCGTAGGCGTGGTCAGTAGACAGGTTTCCTCCGCGTGGTCGAGCAGACCGCCGATCCAGGCGCTTGCCGGTTGGGAGAGGCTGCCGTCGTTATTCGGAATGAACAGGTTGGCATCGCTGTCCAGATCGACGAGGGACTGGTGCAGATGCCAGCCGCTCGGCACCCCGAACTCGACCTTCGGACGACACATGAAGGTGGCATGCAGTCCTTTGCGCGCGCAAACCTGCTTGACCATTGAGCGGAACAACATCATCGCATCCGCATGTTCCATCGGACCATCGGGTTCGAAGGTGAATTCGCATTGGCTGGGGCCGAATTCGGCCTCCATCGAGCGCACCGGCAGGCCGAGTTTCTGACAGGCACGCCGCAGGTCGTCCATTATCTCCTCCAGCGCGTCGTATCGCGCTTCCGTGAGATACTGGTATCCGTGCGCCAGCAGACTGGTTTCCGGCGGCAAGGCCGGTATTCCGCCGTCGGAATGCTCCAGCTTGGGGTCCTTTATACGGAAAACATGGAATTCCACTTCGAGACCGCAAACAAGCTTCATGCCGCGCTCAGCCAGCCGGGCGATGGCCTTGCGCAGAATATCACGCGGCGAAAACGCGATCGGAGATCCATCTTTCTGGAACAGGTCGCAGAGCAACCAGCCGGAATGTGGGGACCACGGCAGTACCTTGAACGTCGATGGATCGGGCATCATCATGATATCGGCGGCACCGGTGAGAGTTCCCCGACCGAACCCGATATCGTCACCCCAGATCGGAAAAACTGTCCGGTGCGAGGTGTCCTTCAGCAGAAGAGTCGAGGTGATCGCCATGCCGTTGCGCATTGCGGAACCGAGAGCGCTCGCAACAATGGTTTTGCCGCGCAGGACGCCATGCTGATCGGCGAAGACAACGCGAACCGTCTCAATTCCTTCGGCCTCGATCCTGGCGAACACCTCGTTCATCGCGGCGGTTCGCCCGTCACTTGCGAGCCCCCAGGCGTCTTGCAAATCCGTGCGAGAGTTTACCACAGTCTTCAGCCTCCACCATTTATCGGGCAGGTTACCCGAAACCATTCGAATGTTCTTTAGGCCATGCTCGCGACTAACGATCGCTGGCCAGGATGATTGCACGAACTGATGGCGCTTTTCATGAAGGGGATTGCGACGGCTGTCACGGTGCAATCCCGTGTGAAATTCTAACCCTCTGGTTTTATGTTCGAGCGTTTATCGCACAATTGTTATTTTATCGACCGTTATATGTTTATGCGAAAATTTGTCAAGTCGCTCGACCTATCCCGATTCATGAGCTACCTATTGCGATCATTAGCGATTTGATGCTCGACATAAGGGATATTGGATGGATAAGAGTTCATCGCCGCGAATACTTTCGGACAGGGACATCTCGCTGACTTTCGTCAAGGGAATGAACGTCCTGAAGGCGTTTGATAGCGGGTCGACGCATTTGACGTTGCCGCAGATCGCCAGGGCGACAGGCCTTGATCGTGCATCCGCGCGCCGGCTCGTATTGACGCTGGTTCATCTTGGTTATGTGAAGCAGGAAGAGCGCGTCTTCTCGTTGACGCCACGCATACTCGTTCTTGCGAGCGGCTTCCTGCAGGCGAGAAAATTCGGAAAGACAATCGAACCGGTGCTTCGATCGTTCTCCCAGCAGATTTCTGATGCCATCTCCATGGCGATGATCGACGGCTATCAGGCTGTTTACGTCGCTCATGCTGGTGTCGACGCCAAGTCTGTAAGCATAGGATTTACCGTCGGCAGCAGAGTGCCCTTGCTACATACGGCGATCGGTCGGGCCCTCGTTGCCGGCAGTGCCCCGGAACAAGTGGACGACTTGACCGCGAACGCCTCGATAGAGCGCTTTACGGGGAGTACTATAATCGACCGGAAAGCGATCGCCGAAGACATCGCGTTGACTGCCGAGCGCGGCTTCGCATTCGTGGATGGAGAATTCGAAGCCGGCGTGGCCGCAATTGCCACGCCGGTACGCTCCGCAACAGGCGAAATTGCTTCGATCGGGATTTCGGGAAACAGCGCCCGACTTCAGGATGAGGATTACCGCAACCGTGTGATTGACACCTTGCGCGAATGCTCCAAGGCTATTGCAGCTCTGCTATAACCATTTTCAACTCATCTCAGACCGACGCCGAGATATTCTTTCACGAGCGATTTGTCCAACCACGCAGGCAGTTGTCTTCATGAACGATCCTGCCCCGCACCATCGTCATCAGGCAGCGGGTTGCAGCGATTTCGCCAGCATCTGCGTGCATTGGGTCGCGGTCCACGAGGATGAGATCGGCAGCCATGCCGGGTAGAAGCGTGGATCGCCACATCTCATGCCGCATCGCATAGGCGCCGCCATGGATATATGCGCCCAGCGCTGCACGCGGCGTCAAGGCTTCGTCCGGTCCGAAAGGGCCGCCTGCGCGAGCGGCGCGATCCACCGCATCGGCCATGCCGATCCAGGGAGACAGGAAACCCGTGGGGGCGTCGGAGGACGCGACATATTTGACGCCAGCGGAGATTGCCGACCGGCCGGGATACATGCTGTGCACGCGTGGCCCGAATGCCGGCACGAACGATCTGTGCATGCGGGACAGAAAGCTCGGCTGCATGACCAGCAAAGCCCCCAGTTTTGCCAATCGGTCATAACCGTTTTCAGGTGGACAGAAAAAATGCTCGATCCGGTTTCGCCGCCCCGCCGCACTTTCAAGCGTGACCACCTTTTCCAGAATGTCGAGAACCTTTGCTGAAGACCGATCCCCGACGGAATGGACAGCGAGGCGCCAACCGGCGCGTGCGCCTTCGAGCATGAGGCTCTCCAACTCGCTTTCGGGTCGCATGAAGAGCCCGGTGCTGTTGGTGTCCTCATATGGCTCAAACATTGCAGCGGTGCGGCCACCAACAATGCCGTCGGAAAAGAACTTCAGGGTATCCAGCTGCCAATCGCGATCCGCTGCCGGATGCAGATTGCGGGCAGCCGCCCCTGCTGCATCCAGTTGAAGCATGAAACCCAATCTCAAGGGAAGCGAAGGTTGATCAGCCCGCAACCCATTCCAGATGGCATATTCAGTATCAAAACCATAAGTGAACCCGACGGCAGCCTCCACCGCTGCGGTAATGCCATACGTATTGCAAAACCGTATCGCTTGGAGCAAGGCTCGCTTCATTTCAGCGGGAGTGGGCGGTGGTACAGCTCTAAAGATAAGTTCGGCTGCGGCTTCAAAGGCGCTGCCATCGAGGACGCCATCCGGCAGGGAGCCAAATGTGCCGCCTTCAGGGGCATCTGAAACGGATGCAATGCCTGCGGCTGAGAGCACCGCAGAATTGGCAATGGCCACATGCCCGCAAAATCGCCGGACGACAATCGGGTTGTGCGGACATGCGGCGTCCAGCTCACGTAGAGAAGGATAGCGCCGGTCGTCATCCAAATGATTTTCGTCGAAGCCGCTCACCTGAAGCCAATGGCCTGGCGGCAAGGTCCGAGCCCTGTTCGAGATTGCTGTCAGCAGCGCTTCTATCGTCGCAAAGCCGGATGCATCGAGCTGAAGGCTCGCGTTGGCGATTGCAAACAGGTGCACGTGCGCATCGGTGATACCGGGCAGGACGGTCGCACCCTCGACATCAATGTATTGGCTTGCCAGTGGCGCATCATCACGATCCCCAATCCAGCAGACACTTCCGTTATCGACAAGAATTGCGTTGGCCGGGCGATCGTCATCGATATGGCGATATACCCGCCCGTTGAAGAAGAGGCGGGAACTGGAAGTCCGGGTCATGGATAATCTCGATGCTAACAGGTTTGTTGAAGCCGAGCGACGCCCCTCACGACAACTTGCCGCGAGGGGCGCAGTCATCATTTTTTCGTCAGTGCCCAGTCCGGTTGGGCTTCGAAAACCTTGACTTCCTTGTTGATCAGCTTGTCACCATCCTTGGCAATCTCACGCAGATACACGTTCTGGCGGATATGGCGTGTATCGGGATCAATGGACACGGGACCACGTGGACTAACCCAGCTCATATTCTTGACTGATTCAATCGCTTTCTCGGGGTTCTGTTTGCCATCGGTGGCCTTGATCATTTCGTAGATGAGCCTTGCGCCGTCATACGCCGCTACCGCGGTCATGGTCACGTCATCTGGCTTGACGCCGACGCTTTGCATCGTCTCGATGAATGTCTTGTTTTCCGGGGAATCGTGCGAAAGCGCGTAGTGATAGGTCGACAGGATACCGATGCCGGACGGTCCGATCGCCGGCAAATCCGGCTCCGTCACAACATCGCCGGTCGAGATGAGCTTGATGCCGCCGGCTTTCAGTCCGTTGTCCACATAGGCCTTGACAAAGCCGAGGGTGGGCGGGCCGGATGGAAGGAAGGTGAAGATCGTGTCGGCCCCGGAGTCCTTGATCCTTTGCATTATCGGGCTGAAATCGGTCGTGCCGAGCGGCATGCGGACGGCTACGACGACGTTGCCGCCTAGCCCCTCGAACGTCGTTTTAAACGCCGCCTCAGCGTCATGGCCGGGTCCATAGTCGCTCACCGCGATCGCCACCTTCTGCGACCCCCGTTCCTTCGCGACCGTGGCTGCGGGAACTGCATTCTGCCACATCGTGAAGGAGGTTCGCACGATGTAGGGGCTCTTTTCCACGATGGACGACGTCGCTGCGTTCATGACCACGAGCGGGACGTTTCCTTGCTCGAGAAGCGGTGCTATCGCCAGGGCGTTCGGTGTGAAGTAGATGCCAGCCAGATACTGGACCTTGTCCTTGATGACCAACTCCTGGGCGAGCGCTTTTGACCGCGCCGGATCCGGGCCTTCTTCGTCGCGATAGATAAATTCTACTTCGTGGTCGCCAACCTTGTTTCCATTTTGGGCGACCCAGGCGTCGATGCCGGCTTTGAAGTTTTTGCCGAACAGCGAGTAAGGCCCTGACATGGTGCCGATGACACCGACCTTGATTGTGTCAGCGTGCGCAGCCGACACAGATGCGGTCAGCGCCAGAGCGCCAACAATACGTCCAATCAAATTCATATGAAGCTCCCATTGCTTTCTTCCTTATGCCGCAACTTGCTCGGTGAGAAGTTGCATGAACGAGGCGTGCCTGTGAAAGGCCACTTCGTTTAGTTCCCCGGGGCGTATTTTCGACCGTACACTACGCTCAAAGGTGGTGTCTTCTCATCAAAATTCTCGTTAACGAGAAGCGTGTTGGTCGCATATCGCCCTGTTGTGCGAATATATTGCACTCAAGCTGATATGCAACCAAAAATGCAGCGTGTCTTTCAGTCTTTGGGTTTTCACTGCCTGCGTGTTTTTTAAGGAAAGTTGCGAGACAGAGATCCGCTTGCCAAGGGGCAGGCGGTCCGACGCTGGCGCCCCACGTTTTATTTTTCCACTGGTTGCCGCAGCCTCGCCGGAAGGGCGATTAAATCAGTTTAACCAGTTCCAGGGCTTTCAGGTTCGTCTGTTCTGGGCTGATGTTCACCAGCACGTGGCTCCAGTCCGCTCCGGAAACGGGTTCGGCTCCCAGGGAGCGCACTCTTTCTTCCTCACTGGCGTGAATTTCCTTGCCGAGCAGGGGCGGGGCGTCATCAAATGAGCTCAAGCGCAGTATTTCAGAACGATTCATTCTGATCCCCCAGGCGCGGCCGGCGGACCAGCCGAGCCGCAATGTGGCTTCGCTCAACCCCTCTTCCGCCGGGGCGGAGCCATCGACGCGCACCAGCGCGAGATTATGCGCGGATGGCGCCTTGAGGGCGACCGCCGTCGAATTGCGGATACCGATACCGCGGACGAAGGCCGGCTCGCCCAGACGTGTCGATGCCGGAAAACTCGAGGCAGGCCGGGTGCCGTCCACCCAGAACCACTCTCCGACGCCGCTCATCCGTACCGTATCCCCTGCCGTCTCAGCGGCAATCACCATGTGCTCGATCATGCCCGCATAGATCTTCGGCAGATAGAGCGGAACCGGGGCTGTCGGAGGCAGATCGCGAATGTTCATCACAGGCGCATGCAGAAGCGAAATCCACATGTTCGTGAATTCATGGCGCTCCATCATCTGCCGGACCGACTCGCTCAACGGAAAATAGCCATCGAGTATATCTTCGAAAGCGTGGCCGCTAACCGGCCATACGGCACAATTCGTCACACTGCTGCTCCTCTCAAGAACCGCTTGCTGGGTGGTTGCCTGCTTCAAGGCGGTACGATCGAGACCGCCCTGCCGCTTCAGAGGATGCCGATCACACGGTGGCGTCCCACGGGCATTCCGCGCGACGCTGCATGTCCACCTGCCAGCTTGCAGCCTGCCAGTCGTCGGTCGACGTGATTGCGTCGTTGGAAAGGGGGCCGATGATGCCCGCTGCCGCCTTGTCACGCATCAGTAACGCGTCGTCCTTGCTGGATTCGACGGCCTTGATCGCCTTTCGCAGCATCAGGCGATAGCGCACGATGGCGGCATCGCCCCGGCCGAGGTGCTCGCGTGTGCGATCCTGGATCGGTCCCAACCCCTCGACGGCCCACTGGTCATGGACGTTGATGTCGAGCCCCATGCCTGTATAGGTGAGCGTCTCCTGCTCTTCAGGATTATAGTGATAATTGTTTGTCTTGTTCTTCAGTGGAGCGTAATCGGGCAGGCGATGCTCTTTCAGGCGCTGGTCACGCATGCGCTTCTTATCGACCGGCTTCGCAAAGCTTGTGAAGATCGTGTACCAGTAACAGGTTTCGTCATCGACCGGCACATGCCACTGTGTGATGGTCATCTCACGCGACATCGGAATGCAGATAGCTTCAGGGAAGATCTGATTGGTGACGCGCACATGGGTCAGGTCATTCTTCATGTGGCGTAGCGCCGTAATTTTCAGGCCGAAATCCGTTTCCTCAACCTCAATGTCGGGACGCGGATATTCGCGCAGGATCTGCGTCATGGGAATATCGGTGTGTCCGGCCTTGTCCCGGAACTGCTTGCCGTAGCTGTCGGCTGGATCGTCATCCTTCAGGAAGCGGTGCAGGAACGACGCGTGGGCCGGATCGATACCAACTTCGAGTGCCTGGAGCCAGTTGCATTCCCAAAGCCCCTTGAATGCGAAGACGTGACTGTCAGGGGCACGGAAACAATCGAAGTTCGGGAATTCCGGAGCATCGCCCGGTCCCATATACGCGAAGAAGACCCCGCCCTTTATAACGACCGGGTAGACTGGGCCGTCTTCGACTATTTTGATGGCATCGGCGTCGGGGTGGAAAGCCGGTGGTTCGTCGGCAGCCGCAACGCGTTGCCTGAGGGTGAACCGGCCAGCATCGTCGCGCAGCAGAACAAGTCTCTCGCCCAGCAGATTGACCGGTACCATGGGGTTTCCGCCCTGTACCTCATCGCTGAGCGCCGCAGGCTGCCAATACCGCCGCAAAACCGCGCCCGCAGGCGCGCCGGGTCCAATTCGGGTAATCTGATCGTTCAGCTTCTGACTAATCATATCGTGTTCCTCCGTTAGAACAAATCATGGCCTGCGAGATGAGAAAGGGACGAACCGGCACCATTATGACGCGGCTTCAGCCAGCGCGGTTTCTGCTGGCGGTTCGCCCTCTCCCAGGAAGGCTATGATCACGCCGTCTTTCTCCACCACCGGATAGCTAGGAACCTTGATGGTCTTGTAAAGTGTGGAATCCGCCGGCTCGGCAGGCTGTTCCGTGCACTGGCCGTTACGATCGAACAGCCAGCCGTGAAAGGGACAACGCAGGCCGTTGTTCTCTCTCCGGCCGAAACACAGGTCAGCGCCGCGGTGCGGACAATGCCGCTCTATCAGGCCAAGCTTCCCGTCATCGTCACGAAACAAAACCAGTCGTTTTCCATAGAGTGTTACCGGAGTGACCGGCCTGGGGCCTTCCAGGACCTTGCTTTCCGCCACCTTGACCCATGCCTGAGGCAATGTCGGCGCGTTGACTGCTGAATCCGTCATTCCGGTTTCAATTCCTTTTTTAACAGCGTTGCTACCCATACTCTTGACAAAGGCGCCACATCGAAACATTTTGTGCGATATCAGCGCGATTGATCGTTTATCGAACAATATCGTATCTTTTATATGTGTCAACGGCGGCGATGAAAAGAGCTTCGCTCCGGCGTTTGTCACTAGCTTCGATAGACGGCCACGCTGCGGAACGCGTATTGCCGGAAAGGGAAAAATGAAGGGAAAGGTCGCAATTGTCGGCGCAGGTCCATCCGGCTGCTACGTCGCGCAGGCCCTGTTAAAGGCTGCGCCTGAGCTGGAGGTCGACATTATAGATGCCATGCCGGTTCCCTTCGGGCTTGTCCGCTACGGAGTTGCCCCTGATCATCAGGGAACAAAAGCTGTAGCAGGCCAGTTTTCACGCATTTTCGAACGCCAGGGCGCGAAATTTTTCGGAAACGTCCTTGTCGGCCGTGACGTAACGCTGAACGCGCTTCGCAACGCCTATGACGTCGTGGTGCTCGCGGCGGGCCTGTCCGAAGACAAGCGGCTCGGCATTCCCGGCGACGATCTGCCCGGGGTCCACGGAGCCGGCGCCGTGATCCGTGCCTTGCAGGAGCATCCTGCGGCAGGCCTGTTACCCGCGCTCGGCGACAGCCCGTTGATTGTTGGCAATGGCAATGTCGCGATCGACCTGTTGCGCCTGCTTTGCAAATCACCCGAAGAACTTGACGGGACCGACATCGGTTCGAAACCATCCGCCTGGCTCGCCGGGAACAGCTTCAAAAGCATTGCGATCGTCGGCCGTTCACCCGCATCCAGGGCAAAATTCGACCCCGTGATGATCCGCGAACTCGGCCATCTCAAAAACGTGCGTATAAGTGTCTTGGATACAGACCATTCGGGTGATACTGAAGATCAAAAGCGCCTGGAGGCATTGGCGAGCATAAATGGGCATGGCACTGGACCGCTGGAGATTACATTCCGCTTTGGCTTGTTTCCCTTGGAGGTCGAGGGTCGTGACGGTGTGACGGGTCTTCGCCTGAGTGGTCCGCGCGGCGAGGAAATCATTGAGGCTTCGTCAATCCTGACCGCTGTGGGTTTCGGCTCGAATGGCGACCTGAAGCGGGACGTGCTGATCGCGGAAGCGGGACCAAACGAAGCGGGGAAATTGGGCGAAGGCCTTTATGCGGTCGGATGGTTTCATCGCGGACCGCGCGGCGCCATTCCCGACAGTCGGCTCGCCGCGCAAGAGACGGCCGCACTGATTCTCGATGATATGGCCCCGGTCCAGACGCGGCCGGGATCAGCCCTCTTCGAAAAACTCTCGAACATCGTCGACTATGCCGGCTGGCAGAGAATAGATGCAATCGAACTCGCCGGGCGAACGTCGGCGAGATGCCGCTGCAAGCTCTCCTCGACCGCCGCCATGCTTCAAGCGGCGCAACGACAGGAAGTAGACTTATGAAAATTTTGGTTCTTCACGGCACTGAAACCGGTAACGCTGAAATGCTGGCCGAGGATATCCAGACGGCGCTCGAAGATGATCACGATGTCTCCTGCAACAGTCTTGCGGATGTTGACCCCGCCAATCTTGATGCCGATGCCTTTCACGTCATCGTCTGCTCCACCTATGGCGAGGGCGAGCTTCCCGCTTCCGCGCGCCCATTCGTCGAGAAACTCGATGAAGGCGCAGCGGATCTCTCCCACGTTCGTTTTGCGATCTTCGGTCTGGGCGACAGTGAATATACAGAAACCTTTACGCATGGATCTCTCAAACTTGCGGAGAGGCTGGCCTCCCGTGGAGCAGTCCAGATCGGCCCGCGGCTCACCCATAACGCGTCCGGCGGTGATTTGCCCGAGGAGCTGGCGGTGCCGTGGATTGGCGAAATCCTGGCCGGGCTTGAATAGAAAGACCAGGCTCGCCCCGCCGGAGTGTGGTCAATTCCTTCCAGGCCGACTTGAAACCATCCTGTGACACAGGGAAGGGATCGATATTGAATATACGGAAATGGATGCAGGTGGCACTGATCCTGTTGGCCGGTGTGGTTGCGGCGGCGCAGATCGGCAAGGCTGCGATCGCAATTCCGTTATTGCGCCAGGATTTTGACCTCGATCTCGTTGCCGCATCATGGTTTCTGGGCGCCTTCGCCGTTCTTGGCGCTATCGGCGGTATCGTCGCCGGCTATGTCGCATCTTCTTTCCCGATGCAGCGCGTTATCGTGGCCGGTCTCATCTTCATTGCCATCGGAAACTGCGTCGGCGCAGTCTCACCGGACGCCGGCACTCTCTTGGCGAGCCGCGTGTTTGAGGGTCTGGGCTTTCTTGCTATCGTCGTATCCGCGCCCGCATTGCTGCGAAACATCGCGCCCGAAGCATATCTGCCAATTATCATTTCCTGTTGGTCAGCCTATATCCCGGTGGGAACTGCACTGATGATGCTTATCGGGCCATTCATCATGCAAGGAGGCTGGCGAGTTCTCTGGCTGACCAACGCAGCGCTCGCCGGTCTGTTGGCCCTGTCATTGGTCCTTGTCCAGGCGGAAAAGAGAAAGAACCAGCCGGTGGCGATTAGCCTGTCCCTGGTCGATGTGCTTCAGGTTTTGCGCTCACGGGAACGATTGTTGCTGGCATTGGCGTTCTTTCTCTATTCGGTTCAATATTTCGCCCTGGCAACTTTCCTGCCGATTTTCCTCATCAGCCGTCTCGATCTTTCCCTGCAGCAGGCGGGCACGATCTCGGCGTTGGCCTTGGCGGCGAACGCGGTGGGGAATATATCCGCCGGGCTGTTTCTCAAGATCGGAATACCGCTTTGGCGGCTTATGATAACGGTCTTTGCGGCGATTGGGCTTTTGGGATTCGGAATATTCTCATCTTACTCGCCCGTCGCCGTTTCCGCGATTTGCGCTGGTCTTTGTCTCGGCATCGCCGCGCTTCTGCCCGCTTCCATCCTCGCGGCGATGCCGCGCCTTGCCGACACGTCCCAGAAACTGACTTTATCGGTCGGATTGATCCAGCAGGCGTCAGCCCTTGGGCAGGTTGTCGGGCCTGTGATCCTCGCTTTCTGGATACAACGCTCCGGCTGGAATGGCGTACAATGGATGTTTCTGATCGTGGCTGTCCTTGGATTGTTCGTCGCCGTCATGACTCGCAGCGCTTTCGAAAAAAGCGGGACAAGCGCGCTCCGAAAGATGCGGTATTGATATGCTTCCGAAATGGGTTCTCTGTTGCATCTGGCGTATAGATAGACGCCTGAAACGATGAACCAGACGATCAGCAACGTCCCGCCGAACAATATCTCACAAATAGACGCAGCCTTTCTGGGCGAGGGCCTTGTCGATCCAGGATTTGTCCACGGTTGCGTCTTCAGTCTGCCGCATCTGCAATTGCTCTGCTGTGTGCTTCTTGCGCGCACCGGCCAGAACAGCTTCCAGATCGGCTCGCCTGACGCTGACCACGCCGTCCAGATCGCCCAGGATCAGATCGCCGGATTCAACGGTCATGCCTCCGATATTGATAGGCAGGCCGATTTCACCAGGGCCTTCGCGATAGGGTCCGCGATGGGTGACACCGAGCGCATAGACCGGGAGGTCACGCTCAAGAAAAGCCGCAGCGTCACGGATGGCGCCGTTGAGTACAAATCCCGCCACCTCACGCTTGATTGCGTGAGTGAGCATGAGTTCGCCCATCAGTGAATTCGTTACATCCCCGCCGGCATCGACCACGATCACGTCGCCGGGTTCAGCCATTTCGATGGCCTTGTGCAGCATCAGATTATCACCCGGTCGCGTCTTGACCGTCAGTGCCGATCCAGCAAGGACGCCGCCCCGGTGCATCGGTCGCAATGCCGCCCCGCCGGCAACCAAGCGGGACATGACATCGCTTACCACCGAGACGGGAAGTCGCGCGAAATCGTCAACGATTGAACGATCCAGACGGTCCCAATGGGTGCGAATACGAAAACCGGCAGTCATAAGAATTCCTTTCAGGAAGCGGAAAGTTCGGAGACGAGCGCAATGCTGCGCGTATCGGGCGGGTTGCCGTCCAGAACTGAGATGATGTGGCGCGCGGCCGTTTCGGCCATCTGAATAGCCGAACCCTTGGTCACGCCTGCCACGTGCGGTGTGACAATCAGATTGTCGAGCGCCCAGAGCGGGCTATCGGCGGGAGGCGGCTCGACGCTGAAGCTGTCTAGTGCGGCACCGCCGATACGCTTCTCCTGTAGTGCCCCAAGCAATGCCATCTCGTCTATGATGCCGCCGCGCGCGGTGTTGACCAGCAATGCATCCGGCTTCATCCGTGCCAGGCGTGTTGCGTCGATCAAATTGCGCGTCGCGTTGGTCAATGGACAATGAAGGCTGACAATATCGGCCGCGGACAGCAGTTCATCGAGATCTGCTGCAACTTCGAAGCCGGATTGGCGCACGGCTTCTGGCGCCATGGGATCGAGAACCAGAACGCGCATGCCGAGCGCCTTCGCAAGCCGGCCCGTCTCGCGGCCGATGGCACCGAAACCGACAAGACCGATCACCGACCCGGCGATGTCGCGGCCTATAAAGCTCGGCTTGGGCCAGGCCCCGCCCTTGATCGCGCGGTCGAGTGGGGGGATCTGTTTCAACAGGGTCAATGCAAGCGAAATCGTGTGTTCGGCCACGGCAAGTGCATTCGATCCCATGGAACGCAGAACTGGTACGTGGCGCGCGGTCGCGGCGGCAATATCGACATTATCGACGCCGACGCCATGCTTGACGATGACCTTGAGCGCAGGCGAGGCATTGATCACCTCGGCGTTGATCTTGCCTTGCCGCACCATGATCGCATCGACGGCGAGTTTCGCACAGCGTGCGGCAACCTCGTCGGAGGGTGTATAGGGCGGAGAAAAATAGACATCAATATCGTTCGAGTTGAGCAGGTCGATGGCGCTGGGCGCGATCTTGTCGTGCGTGACCAGAATTTTTCGACCACGATTTCCGGTCGCGGGCGGTGTGACGTCAGCCATTTGCAGTCTCCGAAGTTTTGTCAACAATGTCTGCCAACGCCAGAATGGCCTGAGCGCGCGCGACGATCGGCGCATCGACAAAGGCACTATCGACTGTGTGCGCACCCCGACCCTCTTCTGCCGCGATCTTGTCGGCGGCGACCACTTTTCGCGCCCAGTCGATCTCTTCCGGCGAGGGCGAAAACGCAGCGTTAAGGATCGGCACGACCGATGGATGGATGCAGCTTGCGCCGTCGAAGCCAAACAGGCGCGCCTCTTTTGCGGCTTCGCGCATGCCATCCAGATCGGCATAATCCGCGACGGTGCGCAGCAGGCCAAATGAAAGAACGCCCGCAGCCTTTGCCGCGAGGTGGATCAATTGCTTTGGCAGGCTCAGAACTTGTGGCAATGGTTTCGCACCCATGCTGGTTGCGAGATCCTCACCGCCACCGCTCAATGCGAAGACCCGAGCGCCACGCCCGATCCCGGCGGCCGCAAGGACACCAGCGGGTGACTCGATCAGCGGCACGAAGACGATCGGTTCACGACCTAGCTGGCGTTCGATGGGTTCCAAATGCACGGCCAGGCGCTGCAACAGTGATGTGCTTTCAACTTTGGGTACATAGAGCCCGAATGCACCTGCCCGGCATGCAGCTTCGGCGTCGGCAAGCAGACGGTCATCGGTGTTGTTTACCCGCACGAAAACCGGCGTTCCGGCTTTTCCGGCCAAGGGCACGCTCTGGGTTAGCGCTTCACGTGCTTCGGTCTTCATGGAGGCCGCGACGGCATCTTCAAGATCGACGATGATCGCATCGGCACCGCGCACATGCGCTTTTTCGATAAAGCGCGGGTTGCTGCCCGGAACATAGAGGAGCGAGCGGGCGATCATTTGCCTTCCCCGCTTGCAAGGATCGAAGCGATGTCCGTTTCGCAAACGCCCGCTTCTTTCAGAATATCACCCGTGTGTTGCCCAAGCGCGGGCGCCGGGCGGCGCCATACTCCGGGGGTAGAGGAGAGGCGCGGCAGGATGTTGTGCATCGGCAGGGAGCCATTGTCCGTATCTTCAACGTCAACAAGGATGCCGCGTTCGGCGAAATGCGCGTCTTCCGCGATATCGGCTATATCGTAGACGGGACCGACGGTGGCACCCGCAGCGCGCATCGTTGCCAGCGCTTCAGCACGGTCGCGTTCGGCAAACCAGTTCGATACGGCAGCATCAACCAGATCGCGGTGTTTCACGCGCTCGACATTGGTTGAAAAGCGGGGATCGGTTTTCATGTCGGGCCGCCCGATAATATCGAAAATCCGCATCGCGACAGTCTGCGTAGAGCCCGACAAAGCGGCGAATTTGCCGTCGCGGCACTTGTAGACATTGCGCGGCGAGACGGTATTCGACGCACTGCCCGAACGCTCCTTGACCTTGCCGGTGACCTTGTAGATAGACGCTTCCGGCCCAAGCACGGCAAACATCGGTTCAAGCAGGGAAAGGTCGATGACCTGTCCGCGCGACTGGCCCTTTTCGCGGGCCAGAAGCGCCATCGTCACCGCCTGTGCACCGAAAATTCCGGATATCATGTCTGCCAGCGCCAGTGGCGGCAGAACCGGTTCGCGATCTGGAAAGCCGGTGCGCGAGGCAAAGCCGCTCATCGCCTCGACCAGCGTGCCAAAGCCCGGATTTTGCGCGTATGGCCCTGTCTGGCCGAAGCCTGATATGCGCACCACGATCAGATCGGGATTGATCGCGTGAAGGACTTCCGGCGAAAGGCCCATCTTTTCCAGAACGCCCGGCCGGTAGTTTTCGATAAAGACATCCGCGCTCGGCAAGAGAGCCTTCAGTGCGGCCATTGCCGCGGGTTCGCGCAGATTGAGCATCACTGAACGCTTGTTGCGACCATAGGTTTTCCAATGAAGCGATTGCCCATCATCCGTCCAGTCACGAAGCGGATCGCCGGCAGGCGGTTCGATCTTGATGACGTCCGCACCGAAATCGGCAAGCTGGACGGACAGCATGTTGCCTGCGACCAGTCGCGAAAGATCGAGCACCCTGACGTGGGAAAGAGGCCCCTTCGCGTCCGGGGAGAAGCGTATTGTGTTGGAATCCATCATGTCCTCGCTTCTTCAGGCCGCGCCCGGTCGATCGGCGTAGACTGCGGTCGCCTCCGGTGGAATGCGCACATGGACCTTGCCCGCCGGAATATCCGCAGAGGTGATGATACGCAGTTCCGCGCCCGCGACATCGACGGCATACTGGTAGGTCGAGCCGAGATAGGTGCTGCCAGCAATTTCGGTTTCCAGCGTGTTACCGGACGCAGTCGGCACGATCTCGATGCGCTCTGGCCGGATGGCAACGACCAGACTGCCATCTGCGCCGGCTTTTCCGGGCGCGGTCTTCAGTCGGGCACCGTTCTTCAGTTCCACGACATTATAGGCGCTGTTTTCCTCGATGAGTTTCGCATCGAGGAAGTTCGACGATCCTATGAAGTCGGCGACGAAGGAATCTGTCGGGCGCTCATAAATGTCCTTCGGGCTGCCGAGTTGGCGCAGATTGCCCATGCTCATCACCGCAACACGGTCGGATACGGCCAGCGCTTCCGCCTGATCGTGCGTGACGTAGATCGTCGTGACGTTCAGGCGCTCCTGAAGTTCGCGCAGCCATACGCGTGCGCGCTCGCGCAGTTTGGCGTCGAGGTTCGACAGCGGTTCGTCCAGAAGAAGCAGGCTCGGACGGTAGACGAGCGCGCGGGCAAGCGCCACGCGCTGCTGCTGCCCGCCAGACAGTTCAAACGGATAGCGCTCCGCATAGGGAAGCATTTCGACCAGCGAGAGGGCTTCCTTGATGCGTTCGTCGCGCTCTGCCTTGCCCATTTTGCGAAGCTTGAGCGGGAAAGCGAGATTTTCGGCAACCGTCATATGAGGCCAGAGCGCGTAGCTCTGGAAAACCAGACCGATATTGCGATGTTCGGGCGCCACGACCGTATTGGTTGCCCCATCGAACAGAATCTTGTCGCCGATGCGGATGATGCCGGATGTCGCATGGTTGAGACCGGCGATAGCAAAGAGCGTCGTTGACTTGCCGCAACCGGAAGGGCCGAGCAGCGTCAGGAATTCGCCTGACGCGACATTGATCGAGATGTTGTTGACGGCGGTTACGGCGCCATACTTGATGGTCAGATTTTCAAGAACGAGATCAGCCATAGATCCGGGCTCCCAGAACGCGGCGCGCCAGGAAGACGAAAACCGCTGTGATGATGACTTGGATGGTTGCGAGGGCGGATACGGGGCCGTTGTCCCCCTGCGCCACGAGCTGCAGCATGGTCGTGCCGATGATTTCCGATCCCGGCTGGAACAGGAACGCGGCTGTCACATACTCCTTGAAGAAATGGATGAAGAGCAGCGCGAAACACGAGAACAGGGCGGGTTTCAGGATTGGCATGATGATGCGTGTTACCGTCGTCCACCAATCCGCGCCGGAAATACGCGCGCCACGGTCGAGTTCCTCACCGATCTGCGAGAGTGCCGGCGATATGGTGCCGAAGCCGACCGGAATATAGCGCAGGATGAAGGCGATGATCAGAATCCAGATCGTTCCGCGCACCACATCAAGGCCGGGCAGCCAGACAACGGCATAGAAGAAGCCAAGACCCGCAATGATTCCGGGAACCGCACGCGGAAACAACGCCAGATATTCCAGAGGACGCCTGAAGCGGAACTCCGAGCGGCGTGCAACAAGCGCGATGATTGCAACAAAGAATGTGCCGATCAACGCGCCGATCAACGATATGATGACCGAATTGTAGATCGAGCGCATGTAGTTGGATGATGCGAATATCACATCGAAATTCGCGGTGGTTAGCAGCTTCCAGAAGGGGATCAACGGGGTCAGGAAGCTGACACCGGCGCGCAGGAAGATGCCAGCAAAGATCGTAATGATCGTGAAGAATACAAACGAGAAAACAATGCCGAATGCAGGCCAGCGCCATTTGCCGAGATTCAGCAATGCCGGGCGGCTGGCCTTGCCGCGAACGGTGACGAAACGGCCGCTGCCCTTGAGAAGATAGCCTTGCAACCAAACAAGCAATGCAACGACCACAAGAAGCATGACCGCGACCGCGCCGACAATGCCGTATTCGGGACGAACCGCAGCGTTGATGCCCTTATCGTAAAGGAAGGTGGTAACAGTCTGAATGCCGCTTGGGCCACCGAAAAGCAGCGGGATCGCCAGCATTTCGATGCCGATGACGAAATTCAGAACAGCGGAATAGATGATTGCCGGGCGCATCATCGGCACGGTAACCGACCAGAGCGCGCGGAATGGACCGGCGCCCGCCGAGCGCGCCGCATCTTCGAGCTGCGCGTCTGCCTTGGTGACGGCACCAACGCACATAAGAAAGGCGAGCGGCGCCTGGCTGAGACCGGCGACGATGCCCATGCCGGTCAACGAATAGAGGTTCCACGGCACGACACCAAACCATGAGCGCATGGCAAGTGTGATGAAGCCGGACGGGCCGTACATCGTGAACCAGCCGAAAGCGATGACGAGATTGGAAACGAAAAGCGGCCAGACGAATATTTCACCGATCCACTGACGCCCAGGCAGATTGGTGCGGCCGATGATAACGGCCATGACCGCCCCGCAAACCTGAGCGACGACCATCGTTAAAACGGCGAAGAACACCGTGTTCAAGGCCACTTTCAGCATTCCCGCCTCCTGAAACAGGCGCGTGAAATTGCCGAGCGTTGCCACCGCATCACTCGCATAGAGGGGCTTGTCGAGAAACGCCTGGATAACGATTGGTGCTATCGGGCCTATAACCAGAACGGCGGTCAGCAGCGATACGCCCCAGAAGATAAGGCTCGATCGGTCAAAGGACCGTGCGCGATCCTGTGTCAGGGTGGTGTCAGACATTTTAAATAATCCGTTTGCCGCAGGTCGGGAGCGGGCAGCCAGTTGGGGCTGCCCGCTCATGAATGGCTTACTTGCCCTGTAGTGCAGCGTTCCACTTGGTCACGAATTCAGGGGCTTCCTTGATGAGACCTTCATCGAAACCGGCAATGATGAGATTGTCTTCGCCGATTTCCTGCGTGATGCCCTGATAGGTGTAGCGCACCTCGGCTTCATCGACATCGTCACGGTAAGGAACGAGGCCGCCCTTGCCGATCAAGGTCTGGCCGGCGTTGCTCAAAGCATAATCAAGGAACAGCTTGGCGGAGTTCGGGTTGGCCGCGTCCTTCGGAATGCCCATGCCGCGCAGCATCATGATGGTGCCGTCGTCAGGAAAGGAGAAGCCGAGGATTTCGCCGCCCGGCTGTTCGAGACGCGGGAAGATGGTGATGCCCGAAACCGCGATGCCGACGACATATTCGCCCGTTGCGATCTTTTCGTTCATCGGGCCACCCGATGTCTCGCCACGGATCATGCCTCCGATCTGATGCAGATCGTTCCAGCCATTTTCGCCCTTCTTGTTCATATAGCTGTACCAGGCAGCCAGACCGAAAGAATTGCGCCCGGCATCGTAAGTCGTAATCTTGCCGTCAAACACGCCGGGGTTTGCAACGGCATCCTCTACCAGCGACTTCATGCCGGTGGGGCGCTGATCTTCGGCCAACAGCGCGGCATTGTATGTGATGACGAGCGGATCGGACGAAAGCACATTCACGCCCGGATAGGGATTCGAGAATTCAGGCAGCTTTGCAAGCTCCGGGCTCTTGTAGTCGAGCAGCTTGCCGCCCTCGATACCGTAGCTTGCCCAGCGATCATTTGCGCCAGAGATGAGAATGTCGGCCGAGCGCGAACCGCTTCCGGCTTCCGCTTCCCAGCGCGAATGCACGGTGCCTGAACCCAAATCGAGCGTCTCGACATTGATCCACGGATACTGCGCCTTGAAACCCTGAATGATCGGCGCCCAGTTGTTGTCGGCCATGTTGGAGTAAATGACGACGCCCTTTTCAGCACGCGATGCTTCAACGATGTCCTTGTACCCCGCCGGATAATAGTCGGGTACGGTGACTTCCTGTGCATGAGCGCTGCCAATGGCGATTGCCGACACGGCCACCGCAAGAGCACTCGATCTGACGAAATTCAGCATGTGATCTATTCCTCCGTTTATCACATTCATTTCCTCCTCCGGTGTGCCACTTCGTTTGAAACGGCCCCGGCAACACTCACGACAGCATCCCTGATGCGGTCGAGATTGGCGATAAACCGGTCACGCGGACCGGAAATATTGATTGCAGCGATGGCCCGTCCGTGCGCATCCCTGACGGGGGCGGCGATACCCGCAGCGCCTTCGACGATGCCGTTGATGTTTACGTAGTAGCCGTCTGAGCGCGCGCCTGCGGTTGCAGCAATGACGCCCGACCGTTCGTCCACCGAGAGTTTCGCTTCATCCAGATATCGCTCGAGATCAGGTGCCGCAAAATCGGACAGCAGCACCAGGCCGCTGGCGACCTGATGCGGAAGGCGCGTCGGCACGATGTCGCGATCGTAACGGATTTCGCGCTTGGGAAGAATCTTGTTCAGATAGCGGATGCGCTCATTGTCGAGCACTGCAACGAAGCCCGTCTCCTCGACCGTCGCAACCGCCTCGCGCAGATGACGGTCTGCAAGGCGGAGTATGGTTCCCCATGTGTCGCCGCCGCCCAGCATTTCACCGGGAAGTCTGACGAGCACATAGCGATTGTCGGGAAGTCTCTTAACGTAACCACGGTCGACCAGAAGTCGCAGCAACAAAAGTGCGCTGCTCTTCGGCACGTCGAGGGCCTGAACGAAATCGGTATAGGTCACCGGCGTCGTCGTCGTCGCAAACCACTCTACCGCGTCAAGGATACGTTCGGCGCCCCGTCCACTCATGAACTCCTCCAAAGTTCAATATATTGAACTAGTACAATATATTGATTCATTAATGCGAGACCCCTCGCGAGTCAAGCCTGTATCATCACTGTGGTCTGGAGAAGTCCCCCACTTCCAACCGGACGCGAAGCGTATGCAGTCTGGGCTTGCTTTGAAAAGCGGAGAGCAGTTTTGCCGTTTGCGGGTTTGTTCGGTCGAACTGTGCCGGGCTGATGTAGCTTGGCGAGAGGTGTTTCAGAGCTGGATTATTCTTTCCGTGATGCGGTGGAGCAAGTGGAGATCGTGGCTGATCGCCAGAAGGCCAATATTCTGTTCTCGGCAGATCTCTATGAGTGCATGCCAGATTTCAGATTGCGCAATCGGGTCCAGCATCGAGGTGATTTCATCGGCAATCAAATAGCGTGCACGACGGTCGAGCGCCCGCAGGATGATCACGCGTTGTAGCTCCCCACCCGAGAGTTCATGCGGAAAGCGGTCGTACCAATGCTCTTTGACGCCCAATCGATCACGAAAGGCCGGATCGACAACTCCACTTTCTTCGATGATCCGCCGGATCGACCATCGCGGGTTTATGGCCAGTGCTGGAGATTGATGCAGAAACTGGACAGGGTTGAAACCGCGGCCGCAATTATCGTTACCGTCAACGAAAACCCGCCCTGCGGAAGGCGTCAGATGATTTGCAAGGATGCGTCCAAAGGTGGACTTTCCACTACCCGACACCCCTGCGACGCCGACAATTTCCCCCGATCGCACTTGCAGCGATCTGTTGTTTAATATCAACGGACCCTTTTTGGAAAACTTAAAGCTGACATTTCGCGCTTCAAGCATAAGTGAGGGTTTCCGGTGCGAAGCTATTCTGCGGTAAGGCCTTCCACAAGGCCTGCGCATAGGATGAGGCAAGCCCTGCACCATCATGAATAAAATCAGCCGCTTTTTCCCGACTGATCAGGTGTCCGTCCTTCATGATGGCAATGCCGTCGGCAATTGTGATGATGGCGGCGAGATCATGTGTGATGACAATAACGCCTTTGCCGAGCTGTGCGAATGCTCTCAGATACTGGAACACCTTCTGTGAATTGTCTGGATCAAGGCCATTTGTCGGTTCATCGGCGATAATGAGATCCGCATCAGAAATGGAAGCCATGGTCAGCATCACTCTTCTCGCCATTCCGCCGGATAGTTGAGATGGAAGCATCCTGGCGACCTCGGGAGGGAGGCCGAAGCGATCTAAACCTTCTTCAATCTGCTGGTTCGTCAAGTCTGCTTTGCCTGATCGGCGTGCTGCCCAGCGGATCTGCCTTCCTACTTTCGCCAGAGGATCAAGATGGCTGATTGACTGGGGAATGAGCGCGATCCGTTTACCGCGCAGGAACCGTCGGCTGCTTTCATCAATAAGAGCGCCTTCGAACTTCAAGGAGCCGCTTGTTACGGCATTTGGCGGAAGAATGCCCAGTATGGCATGAGCGATCAGGCTTTTCCCGGCGCCCGAAGCCCCCAGCAACCCCAGTATTTGCCGGCGCTGCACTGCTAGCGAGATATTGTGTACGCATTCTGTCACCTCCTGACGCAGGAACCCTTGATATCGGCGGAAACCGACCGACAGATTCTCCATCTCAAGTAGCGTCACGATTGGGCACCCCTGGGATCCATCAAGTTTCGAACACCATTGCCAATGCAGTCAAAGCTCAGCACAGTCGCGAGCAGAGCAAGCCCGGGAACCACGCCTAACCAGTATTTCCCTGTGGTAAGATAGTTCATCGATTCTGAAAGAATAATTCCGATAGCCGGCGTGCTGGGTTCAAGGCCAAACCCTAGAAATGTCATGCTTGCTTCATGCAGGATGACATGAGGGAAAAGTAGCAAAAATCCTACCATGATCTGCGGCAGTAAATGCGGAAGCATATGATGGTAGGCGATGAACAATCGCGAACGACCGAAATGGCGGGAGACGGTGATATATTCAGTTCTGCGCAGTTGGAGTATCTCAGCGCGCAAAATCCGGGTCAGGCGCGGCCAATGCGTCACAGCGACCGCGATAATGACACCGCCGCTGCCACCCCCGAAGGCAAATGAAACAAGAATGAGCAGAACCAGATGCGGCAAACCCATCGTCATGTCCACGAGAAAGGAGACGACAGTATCCGCAAGACGAAAACCGCTCGCAGCCAACAATGCCAGCAGAAGCGCAATAGCAACGGAAAGGGTCGCACCAACCAACCCGATTTGCAGGCTCAGCACTAAACCCTTCAAAGTCCGCGCCAACATATCCCGCCCGAAAGCGTCACTCCCGAAAGGATAAGCCCACGACGGTGGTTGTAGCTTCGGCGCGAAGCCTGTCAAAAGCCGCGCTTCGTCCATCAAGGATGCAGTCAGGATAGTGGCCGTCAGTACGCTGGCAGCAACGACCGTCACCGATAGCGTGAAGCTGCGGCCGTTCATGCTGACGTTCTGCTTCACGCCTGCATCCGTCATGGCTCAAGGGGCCTGATCTTGGGATTTTCAGTATCAGCGAGACGTGGATCGATGATCTGATATACCGCGTCCGCAATGATATTGCCGCACGAAACCACCAGTGTCGTGAAGAGGGTGATCGCGAGCAGTAGCGGGACGTCTCCACGGATGCCGGCTTCCATAGTGGCGCGTCCCAAGCCCGGGTAAGAGAACACTGTCTCAGCCAGAATAGAACCGCCGAACAATTCACCAAGCGAGGCAAAGAGTACGGTGATGACTGGCAAAGATGCATTGCGCGCACCATGGCGTATGACAATATCTGTCGTTGTTGCGCCCTGTGCTTTCGCGAACAGGGCAATATCCGATTGCATAATCTCGACCATTTTCGCGCGCGTGTGCAGGGCGATGTATGGAACGCCCATCGCAGATAACGTCACAAGCGGAAGGATGAGATGATGCAAGCGCTGAAATGGCGTTACATCTTCATCGACAAGGCCTATCGGCCCGGCGCAACAGACCGGGGTCAATTGAAGGCCGACCGAAAAGACAATCAACAATAGAATGGCCAGCCAGAACGTAGGTGTTGCTGCGATCAGATAAGAATAGCCGCGAATGATGCGGTCCCAGGCGCTATTCGGTCTTGCGCCGGCAATCAGGCCGAGCGCAAAGCCTACCAAACCGGAGATCAGCCATGCACCGATCATCAGTACAGCAGATGAACGCAAACGACTGGCGAGAACATCAGCTACAGGAGCGTTGTAAGTCATGCTCCAGCCCAGATCACCGGAAAGCAAGGCCGATAACCATTGCTTGAACTGAACACCTGCCGGTTGATTGAGCCCCCATTTCTCTGCGATCAGCTCACGCTGTTCTGGCCCCGCACGGGCAATATCCGCTCCAAGATAGGCATTGACGGGATCTATCGGTGAGAGTTTGACGAGACTGAAAGCGACGATGGCGACTGCAATCAAAACCATGACGAGACGCACGGCTTTCAGCAGTAGAAACTGACTATAAGAGCCCATCGCTAGAATTTACTCACAACGCCATTTCCAATTCTGGATACCCGCAGTAATCGGCCAGCCGTGCCCATGAGGCTCTATCTGGGTTGGACCTGTATCCAGACATTTCTGTATAAAATAAACATGATCCAGATTGACGAGCCAAGCCCATCCCGCTTCACCTTTCGGACCAAAACCAGTCCTGCCGTCCCATTCCGCCTGTTTCCAGAACGGATAGGACTCTTCCAAGCTTCCAGCGGCCTGTGCCTTGTTGAAATACTCATCAACTGTGCTGCTTGAAAAATATCCTGGATTGTAGAGTTCAACACCCGCGCGCGTACTATGATAAATGTTGTAGACCTCAAGAGGGCTGTGACTGCCCCAGCCAAAAACAACAGGCTCGGAGTGGACGACGCGCTCGATGTTTTCCCATGTCGTGCCAACCGGAATGCCTTCAATACCAAGCGTTTTCAGAGTATCCGCGAGTACAACGGATACTCCTTGCCTCGTTGAATCTGAAGCAGGGTAGTTGATTTTGAAACTCGCGCGAACACCATCCTTGCTCCGGATAC
The DNA here is from genome assembly GCA_050726055.1 of Phyllobacterium sp. GTDB lineage: Bacteria > Pseudomonadota > Alphaproteobacteria > Rhizobiales > Rhizobiaceae > Phyllobacterium. Next base: position 37,443 of record JBOHIW010000014.1, read on the forward strand.
CATCATCGCCGCTAACCCAGCCAGCCTGATCGAGCATGAACCGAGCGGCTTCAGGATCATAAGTGATGGCAGCTTCGGGATTGGACCAGGGTAATCCATCTGCTGGTCCATAAGCCGGTGTTCCGTGGCCCTGAAGCACCAGATCGACGATTTTCTGTCGATCAATCCCCAGATTGATGGCCCGCCGGATTGCAGGGTCAGACGTTACATTGTTTCCGATCGGATTCCCGGCATCATCCCTTTTGCCTTCATTTGGCAGCATCGGGAACGTTATGCCTCGATTGTCCACGCTTTTGACGGGCAGAACATCGTAATTTGCAGGTGCCGCATCAACTCGCATTGCCGGTACTGACACGATATCCACCTGGCCCGTTTTTGCTGCTGCGAGGCTTGCATCTTCATTGGCGAACAGGAACGTCAGGCGGCGAAAAGGAGATTGCTCTCCGTAATAATATGGGTTGGCTTCGACAATCAGTTGCTCACCCTGTTTCCATGATACGAGCCGATAGGGACCAGAGCCAAGAGGTACCCGCGAATAATCAGGTCCATAGGTTTCAGCGGGGACAATGCCGAGTGTGTAGAAGTTTTCGGTGAAAGTGATCCAGGGCTTTTTGAGCCGGAAAACAACGGTTCTATCATTGACGGCTTCAACGGACTCGAGTGCGGTCAGATCTCTGACGCCGCCAATTCTCGTTGCTTCCTGAAATGTAAAGGCGACATCCTTGGCTGTCAGTGGCGTTCCGTCGGAAAACTTTACGCCCTCTCGCAGGATGGCCGTCCAGATGAGGCGGTCTTCTGACAAAGTCAAATTCGTGGCAAGATCAGGAACTGATGAAAAATCAGGTCCACGTGTGAGAAGTGTCGACTGGAAAAGCGGATGTCCATACTGCCCCCAACCCAGCAGCGGATCATAACCATTGTCCGGCTCGCCGCCAATTGCCAGAACCAGGTCAGTCTTTGCCGTGGCTTGCGTGGCCGTAAAAAAAAGACCAACAACAAGCAATGCCGCGAAGTATGATTTTCTTCCAATGACGTTTGGCATTAGACTCGCCCGCAACCTGACATTGAGAGATTTATACGAAGTGGACTGTATGATGTCTATAAAAAAACTGCTTACTACGCACGAATTAATGTTCCAGGGACGGAAGCCAATATGCAGCGCGTGACGGTTACTCTTGACGACGACTTGATGGCCGAACTTGACAAGATCATCGCTGCCAGGGGGTATCAGAATCGTTCGGAAGCGATCCGGGATCTGACCCGTGCGGGCTTGCACCAGGCAACGGTCGAGGCAGGTTCTGCAAAGAGCGCGATTGGTGTTTTGAGCTATGTTTTCGATCACGAGGCCAGAGATCTGGCAAGGCGCCTGACAAGTGCATTTCATGATCATCATGAAATGACTGTTTCCTCTTTGCATGTTCATCTCGACAACAAGAATTGTCTTGAAGTTTGCGTTCTGAAAGGAGACTCGGCGAATCTGCAACATTTTGCCGAGCACGTCATTTCAGAACGGGCGGTGAAATACGGCAATCTTCATTTGATACCCGACACAACACCCGAGGGTCCCGTAAAGTAGTGAACGTGTACGTCAAGCGGTGCAAATTCGGGCGGATGGATTCAATTGCCCGTGATCCGATTGGTTGCCGGGAAAGCTTCCGCCTTTGTCGAAAGCGATAACTTTACAGTGCCCAGGGCAATGATCGTAAAACCTCATCCAAAGGAGGTAGTATTGTTGGGTTGCCAATCAGAATATGCTCTGAAATCCTAATAGTGGATGAAATCCGGACCGGTAGCGTCAGGGTGCGTGGTTGCAATATCACAAAAAGGAATTATCATATTTCATAGTTTCGGGGTTTGGGGGGCTCTGTAATGCGAAACACAAAGGCATATATTGTCAGTGATAGTTCTTTGCTTTGTTCCAGTCTTGAAAGATCAATACAAATAAATTTTACAGAGGTTATCTGCAAGCTGGATATTGATTCAGTTCATATTGATAATGAGTGGAAAAAAACAGTATTGATTATTGATGCTACCTATCCGGATAAGATCGTATATGCCTTGAAGAAGCTATCATTACAGGCTGACCTGTCCCGGGCAATTATATTAATGCGGGGCTCCCAGTCCCTGCATGATTTTCGGGAAGTGCTTGGTCTTGTCGGAGGCATCCTGCCCAATAGCTGCACTGTTGAAGAAGTTGCAATGGTCGCATGCATTGTTCGCCGCGGCTTGCTTCTGGCTCCATCGGAACTCCTCTCTCTTGACGCAGGGCTCGAAATGCCACTCCTGGATGATGACAGGTCGGACGCCGATCTTACCGATCAGGAGAACCGCGTGCTTGCCTGTATATGCGAAGGCGCGGGCAACAAGATCATTGCGCGGAAACTGGAGATCAGCGACAGCACTGTTCGCGTTCACGTACGTTCCATCCTTAGAAAACTGGGCCTCCAGAACAGGACGCAAGCCGCGCTCTATGCCGTTGGCCGCTTCCGGAAATCGCTACCGGAGCCTGCGTTCAACTTTCTGGCACTGGCCAGCTTTTTCGGTGCAAACGGCAATTTTTTCCTCGAGACATTGAACAGCTTTTGACGCATCCGGTATGAGGATGGGTCAGTGCTGTTTTCTCGATTTTGAATTTTCCATCGAACGTCAACAGTGAAGCGCGGCGGGAAAGTATCACGCCCGTTTGCGTCGTGGCGTAAGCGACCTGCGCCCGTGTTTGGCGTACGTCCGGCTTTCGACAAAACGGAAAAGAGAACGGCATTTCATTATCGTTTCGTTTAGAAACTGGCTGAAACTACCCCATTTTCGTCTTTTCGATATCGCTTTGTTTCCTTTTGGTACAACTGCGTTCAGACAATAATTCCCCCAATAGCCAACACACAATGGCGGCGACGTTCGACCGCGACCGTCTCAGGGGGGATCTCATGAAACAGAGCAATGGCACTGAAAGCGGGCATAATTATCCTCATCAGAAGTTGACGATCGGTGACCTTACGCATTCCGCAAACGGCAATGGCGGCGGGCGTTTCGTGGTGAACGCCCCAACGACGGATCGACATCAGGTCTTCATCACCTATTGCAACGGTTGGGATGAAGCCCGGGAAGCGACACTGCTTGTGGACGGGGCGAGCCTTGAAACGGTCAGCTTTCCAAGCACGGGTTCATGGAACCATAGGGAGACTGTGGCACTGGATCTACTCCTTGTAGCCGGGGTAAACCATCTGTCGTTCGTTTCCCTCAACAATTCCGGGCCGGAAATCGCCGGTATCGTGCTCAGGGAAGAATTGGCCTCGCGCGGACTGGACTACACGCTTGGCGCGAGCATGATTGCGGCAGTCAATCTGGCCTCCATCGGCGCGCTCGCACTTACAGCAGATCGCAGTGGTATACCAAATGACGTGGGCGACCACGATCGAGGAAAAGCATCCGGGGCCGACAACGATATGTTGGGAACCGTAGGTGACGAAAGTTCGACCTTCGAAGGAACACGAGCCTCCAATCCACCTGTTGGCACGGCCATGGCCAACGGTAACAGCAATGCTGGTGCGCCAGCACCGGGCAGCGCCGACGAGCAAGTTCCAGAGGGCGAGGAGGAGCATGTCGGCAGCAGCGGAAGGCTGTTTGAACAGGGCGCGTCGTCATCCGGTTCCGAAAGCGCCGGGCCGGAAACGCGCGCCGCCGTCTCGAATGGTCCAGCGATGCCTAACGCGTTGGGCGGGCCAACGGGTTCCGGCAATGACGCGTCGGCCACAAGCGAGCTTCCGGAGAATGGGAAAGAAGCAGTCATCAATGAGATTGTTGAACCGGGACCGGACGATCAGGCGGTTCCGCGGTTCACGCAAGGGGCTCTCCGCATGCAGGCGGAAGATGCGGTCATCGGAACAACCGGTGCGGGCGTGACCACAAACCCAACGGTGGTTTCGACGTCGACCGCCACTGGTTCCGATCTGGCCAATGCGGACGCGGCGGACAATGACAGCTATGTCGATTTCAGTGGCCTGAACGGGGATTTCAATGCCGGTTCGGGGGAATATGTCGAATGGACCTTCAATGTCGACCAGGCCGGCTATTACGATCTTGCGGTCGGATATGCGTTTTATTCGGCAAGCGCCAGCAATCGTCCAATGCGGATGGATGTCAACGGCGCGCTTTGGGATCGTGTATTCGATTTGGCGAATACCGGTAGCAACACCTCCTATGACGAGGCGATCACGCGTGTCTATCTGACAGCAGGTGAAAACACGGTACGGATGACGTCCAACGGATCCAGCGGGCCAAATGTCGATTATCTGGAAATCCGCGATCCCGATCCGAATGTTTTCGTCTTTCAGGGGGAGGATCTGGCTCCGGAGCTTTCAAAGCTCCAAAACACCAATGCTTTGACGAACAGGTCCATTTCCGCGGACACTATTCCCGACAATGAGCAATTTCGCGTTGGTGCGGAAGGTGGAAGCTATCTCGACTGGGCCGTTGGCAGCGGTGCTGATATCGAAGCCGCCCGCGCTGCTGTCGCAGATTTTACCTTTACTGCATCGACCGCAGGCACCTATGCGATCACACTCACCTACGCCACCAGCGCGGCACGCCCTCTCGACCTGAAGCTCGTCGATGGCACAACCGTGACGTTGCTTGATACGTTCCAGATTGCGCCTTCACTTGCGCCGACCAGACTTCCGACCGACCGGGCAGAGCTTCTCGGCGTTGGCGATAATCACGACAATCTCAATGAGATCAACAATGCGACGCCGAGCGCCTGGGAGGGGTGGGCACAGGAAACCATCACGGTCACGCTTGCCGCGGGTGAAAACACACTTCGCCTGCAATTGCCGCCAACAGGACTGGCGACAGGACCGAACATCGACAAAATTGTTGTTGCGCTCGTAGAGTCGGGCGAACCGCCGGTGGATGAGAACACCGCACCGACAGCGCAGGCAGTCACAGTCGTCACCGACGAGGATAGTTCGGTCATTGTCGATCTGACCGCTCATATCGATGATGTTGACGGCGATGCGCTGACAATCAGTGCAGTCACATCGGGTGATGGCAATGTAACCATCAACGGAAAGCAGATCACTTTCCAGCCAAACGCCAACTTCTCCGGCCCGGCGACAATTACCTTTACGGTTAGCGATCCGGAGGGCGCGACAGCAACAAACACGATTACGGTTGACGTTGCTGCGGTGAACGACGCTCCCGCAATCTCCGGAACTATTGGCGACCAGACTATTCCTGCGGGCGGCGGCACCATCGATCTGATCAGCCTTGTTATCAGTGATGTCGATGGCGATGCGGTCACATATGGCCTCCGCGCCACAACTGGCGAACTGCCGGATGGCATTACACTGAACGGAAACCAGATTGTAGTCGGGCCCGGCGTTGCCGCTGGAGCCTATGCGGTCGAGATTTTCGCCAGCGACGGCACGCTGGAGTCGGAATCCGTGCCTTTGACCCTGACGGTCGAATCCTCCGGCAGCGAACCCGGCACATTCACGCCGATGGTTATCCAGGGTGAAACCTTTGCAGCAATACCTGACGGAGACGCTGTTGCAACCAACGACACGTTGATCCGTACGCAGACGCAAAATCAGGAACGGGCAGGTGTCAACAATCCCGGCGGCCAAGCCAATCCCGGTCTGCCGGAGTTCGACGAACATGGCCTTCGCCCCGGCTATTCCGGTGATGGTTATCTCGATATCAACGGAACCGGCACAGGTGTTCGTGCCACATTCGAGCTTGATGTTCCGCCGGGTGAATATGTGGTTCATGTTCGTGTAGCCAACGGAGCGACGGGCACGGGCAACGGGTTCAACCGGCCGATCGGCGTGGCCGTCGACGGCGTCCAGCAAGGTGAGGCGCAGAATACCAATACGGGCGGGTTTTTTAATTGGCAGGTTCTCGCGTTTACAGTGACGCTTGAAGGCGACGGGCCGTATTCGATAGGCATTGTGCAGGCAACAACCGGGCAGGCGCCCAATATCGATGCCGTGGCCATCACCGAAGTCGGCGGGGAACCGTCCTTCTTCATGCCGGTCATAACCAGTGCGACGGCGGTATCGGTGCTTGAGGGCGCCGCTGCTGCGTTCGACGTCGATGCAACCGATGCCGACGGAAATACGCTGATCTATTCATTGACCGGGGAGGGCGCGGATGATGCGCTGTTCACCATCGATCCGGTTACAGGCGCTCTCTCATTTGTGTCTGCTGCGGATTTTGAGAATGCCGCCGATAGCGATGGTGACAATGTCTATCAGGTGGAGGTCGCTGTTTCCGACGGCTGGTCAATTGTCAGGCAGTCGATTGCCGTAACCGTGACCGATGATCCCGGCGATAACGCACCTGCGGACCTGACGGCCGATGAAGGCGGCGATCTGGCGCTGACCGTCATCGACCTTTCAGACCCCGCCAACGCGACCTTTGCAGTCTCCGGGCTTGATGCTGATATCGTTTCCCTCACCGTTTCTGTTGGCGGCAATGCGCCTGTTTCCGTGACTGTGACGGACGGGCAGTTTGCGCTTGATCTGGGAATGCCTGAGCCGGGATCAATTGAAATTATATTGAGTGTCGAGGATGGTGCAGGGAATATAGCCAGCGCGACCACGACGGCCACCATCGGTTCAGAAAACAGCGTCCCGGAAATATCCAGCGAGTCGGGCTTCTCGGTTTCCGAAAATTCGACAATCATTGGCGCCATAACGGCCACTGACGATAATGGCGATACCTTGAGCTATGCGCTGTCCGGTGCCGATGCGGGGCTACTTTCGATCGATGAAAACGGCGTCATCAGCCTCAATGCGGCAGCCGATTTCGAGAATCCTGCCGATGCCGATGGCGACGGTGTCCTGAACGCGACGGTTACTGTCAGTGATGGGACAGCGAGCGTGACGCAGTATATTTCCATTACCATCACCAATGAAAATGAGGCCCCTGAACTGATCACGCTGACGGGTGACCCGTCATTTGCCGAAAACGCGGCGGGAGGCACGGTTATCGGCGTGGTGTCGGCCAGTGATCCCGATGCGGGAGACACGATCAGCTTTACGACCAGCGACGCGCGTTTCCTCATCAATGGGGCGGGTCAGCTTGTCGTCGCCGACGGCGCGGTATTTGATTTCGATGCCGAACCGGCGATCGACATAATTGTTACGGCATCCGATGGTGCATTGGCCACGCAGACGTCCTTCACGCTCAATGTCGAGGAGGTTGCTGCTCCCGCTGGGCCGACCGGTCTGGTCTTCAATGCCAGCACGCTGACCTCATACAGCACCCAGGATGTCGGAACAGGCGCATCGGTCAGCGAGGACGGGGCAACCCTTAATCTGGGCGGGAATCTCTGGAAGCGCGCGCCGCTTGGCGATAGCTACACGATCACCGAAGGCACGAAACTGGTGCTGACCGTAACGCTTGGCACGAGCCTGTCCGAAATCGTCGCGGTTGGCTTCGACGATGACAATTCGCCTTTCGAAATGAGTGATCGTTCCGTCTACCAGATTGCCGGCTCCGAGAGCCAGTCAGCCTTTGTAGATCTGCGTGGTGGCAACAATGGTGTTCCGGGAACAACCTTCACGGTGACGATCGATCTGGCGGCGCATGTGGGCAAGACGATCTCATCGCTCGTCTTCATTGCAGACGACGACGCTTCGGGCAACGGCATCGGATCGGCTTCGTTCAGCAATGTTCAGCTTATTGAGGGCGATGTCGATCCGGACATCAACAACGCTCCGGACGTCATCGGCGGTGGAATTGCGGATCTTGTTCTTCCTGAACGCGACAACATTGAAATTGATATGCCGTTCATCGATTCCGATGGCGATGCACTGTCTTATGCCCTGAGCGTCACCGACGCATTGGGAAATCCGGTTTCCGGTTTTGAAAATCTTGTTTTCGAACAAGGCACGTTGAAGGGGCAGCTTCAGGCAGCGCCAAGTGCGACGCCATATATCGTCACGATCACTGCTGACGATGGGAATGGCGGTGTGACGTCAACCACGTTTGAACTGACGATTGAGGACGTACATGACGCGCCCGTTCTCAACGACGGTGTTGCCTTCGAACCCTATTCCGGCAGTGTGGGTCAGGAAATCGAGGGAATTGACCTTGCGCTGTTTGCGGACGCTTTCTCGGACCCCGATGGCGATCAACTCATCCTGTCGGTCGAGGGTTTGCCCGCGGGGTTGAGCCTTAATGCGGAAGGGGTGATCGTTGGAACGCCGCTGGAAGCGGGAGACGGCACCATAACGATCGTCGCCACTGATCCAACAGGTTTGCGGGCCGAGTTCGAACTCGAATTCAATATTGTCGGGCCAGCAGTCGGCGATGTAACGGTGGTTCAGGCCGAAGATTTTACGGGGCTTGCCGAGGCAACGGGCTTCTATGCCGCTGCTGCACCCGGAGCCTCTGGCAATCAGGTCATCCGCACGAACGCCAATCAGTCGGGGAGCGTGACGACCAATCTCGCCGCCAATGGCCTTGGCGAGGGCTGGTATGAGGTGGCGATCACTGTCTATGACGAAACGGATGGCACAGCCACGTTCTCCCTTTCGATCGGCGATATCGTCCTCGCTGACGGCCTTACCTTCGATGATAATGGAACGTTCGATAATCCAGGCCAGGCGCGCGGAAATGGCGGCCAGGTCGGCAATCTGAAGACGATCACCTTCACCACCCCGGTTTTCATCGACGCTACAACCCTTGCAACGCTGGCCGGTGTTTCCGATTCAGGCGAACATCTGCGCATCGACAAACTGAGTTTCACCCGCGTCGACGCGCCTGACCTGCCGCCCGCCAATATCGCGCTGGACAATGCCGCAATTGATGAGAATGCGGCAGGTGCGGTCATCGGCCTGTTGTCGGCGACGGATCCGGATGGCAATGCCGGTGCAATAACCTACGCGACCACCGATCCGCGCTTTGTTATCGTTGGCAATGAACTCCGTCTCGCGGATGGCATTTCTCTGGACCATGAAGCCGGCGAGGCCGTCACGGTTTCGATCACGGCGACGGATGCCAATGGCCTTGCGACGACCAGCGAGCTGACGATCACAGTCAACGACGTGAACGAAGCCCCGACGCTTGGCGAAAATGCAGCCATTGCCGATATCAGCCTCGTCGAGGGGACAGGCCAGACCATCGATATTGGCGCGGCTCTCGGCGCCACCGATCCGGATGAAGGTGCTGCATTGTCCTATATCGTGCAGCTTTCCGGCGGGACGCCACTGCCGGATGGTATGGTGATAACGAATGGCGTGCTCGAAATCGGGGTCGGGGTGCCTGTTGGCACTTATGAGATTGTTGCTTTCGTGAATGATGGAGCACTGGACTCGGAATCCGTGTCCTTCACGGTCACGGTTAGCGAAGAGGGCGAGCAACCTCCTTTTGAGCCGCTCACGATCCAGGCCGAAGAAGGCGTCATCACGCTGCTGGACAATGGTTCCAATGCGACGGTCACGACAATCCGCGACCCGTCCAACCCTGAAAGCAACCCCGATCTTCCAACAGGTCTCCGGCCCGATTTCAGCGGGACGGGTTATATCGATTTCGGCGACACGGCGGGCGACAAGGCAAGCTATTCGCTGACCGTGGCTGAAGCGGGAACCTATGTCTTCAATATCCGCTATGCTTCGAATACGGACCGTCCTCTGGATTTTGCCGTCAATGATGGCGGGGTGATTTCCCTGCCATTCGTCACAACCGATCCGGATGGGACAGGAACGGCAGAAGGTTTCGACAACTGGCTTTTCCAGACGGTGACAGTCGAGCTGGAAGCGGGAGCCAATACATTCTCCTTCGCAATTCCGGCGGGGGCAAACACCGGTCCGAACATCGACAGGATCGACGTCACACAGCCGGTTCTGAATGATGTGTCGGCAGATGAAGATGAGATCCCGCTTTTCCTTTCCGGGCCGCAAGGCGAGTTGAACGAAACCGAGGCAGCCTCGATCAACTTCAATGTCGCTGGGGTGGACAATGATATTGTGAAGGTCGAGGTCAGCTTCGACGGCGGATTGACCCGCGTTGAGGTTTTCCCCGACGCCGACGGCGATTTCACGGTCGATGGCTCCGCGCTGGCAGCAGGCGATCAGGTGGCGACGATCATCGTTACGGATGAAGTGGGCAACGAAGCCGAAACAGCGATGGACTTCGTCATTGCAGGCGAGCCGGCCACCGTCCAGCCATTCACGATACAGGCGGAAGACACCTCAAAAGTGACTGTTGACGACACCGGTACAGGCGATACCGATACCTCGCTGACGCGTGAGGTCAACGCGGGCCGCGTCGATGCCTTTGGCAATTATCGTGATGGAGCCGTGGGCGACGCATATGTCGACTTTGGCACCAATGCTGGCGACGGCATCATTTTCAATGTCGATGCTCCCGCCGCAGGCACCTATATGGTGACCTTCCGCTACGCCAATGGTGGCGCGGAAAACCGGCCGTTGAACCTCGTTCTCAATGATGGCACGCCGGTTTCGGTTGATTTCGTTCCGGGGCCTGTCGTCGGCACCGGATCAACTGCGACCGGCTGGGCATCATGGGTTGAGCAGACGGTTGAAGTGACGTTGACTGAGGGCGCGAATACAATTCGTCTCGAAATTCCCGCCGGGGCGGTCAATGGGCCGAACATCGACCAGGCGACCTTTGAATATCTCGATGGAAGTGTTGATCCGGAATCGCCGTTCCTCGCCGTGATCGAAGCTGAAAGTTTTAGCGTCAGCGATGTTGAGGCGAACAGTGCCACGCCAGCCGACACAGTGGCGCGCACGCCAGACAACAAGGAACCGGGTTCAAACGCGGGCAATAGCGGTCCCGGCCAGATCTACGATGCGGATGGCTTGCGGCCCGGCTACGAGGGCGAAGGCTATATGGACTTCGGCAATGATGTCGGTGACATGGCGTCGTTCACGTTGGACGTTCCAACGGCGGGCACGTATCAACTCACGATCCGCTACGCCAATGGCGGGGCAACGGATCGTCCGATGACGATCTCGATAGGCGGCGTTGAGCAGACGGTTGATTTCGTGACGACGACGCCTGCCGGTGGCGACGTCAACTCCGGCTGGTCGAACTGGGTTGATCTGACGATCGATATAGAGCTTGAAGCCGGTAGCAATACGGTATCTTTCGTCAATCAGATCACGAATGGCCCCAACATCGACAATGTCACGATCAGCCGTGACGGCGATGTCGATCCGGTCGACCCGCGCACGCTGGTTCGCTTCGAGGAAGTCGTCAAGATCAATTTCGAACCGGCGCCGGGCCAAGGCACGCAGGGACTTCCGGCCGGTTACACGACACCAGATGGCTATCTCGCCGACACCGGATCTGCCTTTGGCGATCGCGGTAACGGCTTCACCTATGGTTGGGTAACGGAGGCGAGTGTTGCCGATGGAACGGCAAACGGCACCGTGGCGGCGGATCAGCCAGCAAATGCACATTGGTACAAGAATATCGCTTCCGGTGCGTCGGATCTGCAAAAGACCTATGCACATTTTGAGTATCCGGGCGGCGGAGCCAACAATGCACGCGCCTGGGAGATGGCGCTCGAAGATGGCACCTATCAGATCACGATGTCCGTGGGCGATACCGCGGGTGCATTCGACAGCAACTATGTCATCAATGTCGAGGGCCAGAACTTCATGCCCGATTGGGTGCCCGCAAACCCGGTCGATGGCTCCCAGAATGGTGGCGGCTTCCGATCGACGCTGGTGACAGGCATCGTGACTGTTACCGATGGGCGGCTGACAATCGACTCGATAGGCGGAACCAACACTGAAATCCAGCATCTTGAAATCGAGCGCATCCCCGATCTGACACCGGATGACGGGTGGACGGCCGACCTGGACTATTCGTTCTTTACGGCACCGGTCGCCGCTTCACTGGAGGACGGTCAGGTATCGATCGCAATTGGACCGAACGGCGAATTGCCAACCGATATCGATCCGACGTCAAGTCTGGTTGTCGGCGTCAATATACAGGCGGACGGCAATCGCGGCCCGAACATTGCACATGTTGAGAACATCAAGCTGGTCGAAACACTCACCGGCATAGAAGTCGCCATCGACGTCCAGATCAGTGGCGGCGCGGACTCCCTGACCATCCGTCCGCTGGAGCAGTTGAAGGAGAACACAAGCTATACGCTTAAGGTTCAGGATGTCATGGATCTTGGCAGTATCACGGATCCCAATGGAGAGCTTCGGCAGTTCCAGGATCTCACGACGACATTTGTAACCGGCGAAGCGCCCATCGATGTGCCGCGCGAAGTGGCCTTCACGACCGATACGCTTCTCAACGGGTTCAGTGACGGTGCGTTCGGATATACGTCAGTCGAGTTTGGTCCCGATGGCAAACTCTACGTTGCCACGATCACCGGTGAAGTCCACCGCTGGAATGTCAATGCGGACGGAACCATCGACAAGGCGTCTCAGGAAACGCTCTCGCTCGACTATCTGGATGCCGGGGGCGGCGAGCGTCGTGGTATTGTCGGCTTTGCGTTCGATCCGGAAGATCCGAACACGATCTGGATTACCGACAATGCGCCAATACCGCGCGAATCCAAGGCTTTCCAGACGCCGGAATTTTCCGGGCGCATCAGCAAGATAACGCTTGGTGAGGGCGGCGCCTTCGAGGATGCCACGGCGGAAACCTATGTTACCGGTCTGCCTCGTTCCGGGGGCGACCATTTGACCAACAGTCTGGAGTTCCGCGCCAACCCGAATGCGGGCGAGCCGGGTGAACCGGATCATCTGCTATATCTGTCTCAGGGCTCGAACTCGGCTGCTGGTGCGGCGGATGGAGCCTGGGGCAACAGGCCGGAGCGGCTTCTCAATGCGGCTATTCTCGAAATCGATCCGACACGCGATGCGCCGGAAGGCGGGTTCGATGTTCGCACGGAACCAATAGATCCCGGCGATGCGCCGACGTCGTCGTTTCCCGCCGGCCAGTTCAACGAGGATGGCACCTATCCAGGGATGTACAATCCATTTGCGGACGATGCCGTACTCAAGATCTACGCCACCGGTGTTCGCAACGCCTATGATCTCGTCTGGCACTCGAACGGCAATCTGTATGTGCCGACCAACGGAACGGCATCCGGCGGCAAGACGCCGACCGATCCGACGCAGCCCGGCCTTGATACGACAATCGGCAATTCGCCGAAACAGTATGATTACTTCTTCACGGTGGAAGAGGGCGGCTATTACGGCCATCCCAACGTGTTGCGCGATGAATATGTTCTCAACGGTGGCAATCCAACCTCCGGGCAGGATCCGAATGAAGTCGTCGGCGGCAATGATGGCAATCCGAACACGGACGGCTACCAGACGGGCGTTCAGGTCGATGAAAACTACGACTATGACGGCGTTTACAATCTCGGATACAATCAATCTCCGAACGGAGCCACCGAATATACAGGCGATGCCTTCGGATCGAACCTGAAGGGAGCCATCCTTTTCGCCCAGTTCTCGACGGGGGATAATGTCCGCGTGATCCGGGTTGATGCGCAGGGAAACATCATCGGGGACGATGTGTTGCGACGGCCGGACGGTTCGGTGATCGATGACTATATCGATCCGCTGGATATCATCCAGAACCCCGTTACCGGACAGCTCTATCTCATGACGCTCAATCGCGGCACCGGTGCGAGCCAGCTGATCCTGCTGACGCCGGCACCGGGCGGGGTGACCGAAGATCTGACGGCGGATGTGGGCGGCAATCTTGCCCTCGTCGCGGTCGACGTCAGCGATCCGTCACAGGCGATGTTCCAGGTCAACGGTCTCGACGATGACATCACTGCAATTCGTATCCAGTTCAATGACGGCCCCAAGACGACGATTGTGCTCGACGGTCAGGGTCGGTTCGTCATCGACCTCGGTTCGCTGGACGGGCCAGTCACCGCGACGCTTGAGGTTACGGACGATGCGTTGAACGTCGCGACTGCGAATGTCGAATTCACGCCGGGTGAGGAGCCTGTCGGCCCTGATTACGTCACGCTGGTCACGATTCAGGCGGAAGACAAGACACCGGGCGACGGCACAGCGGTTGCCGTTGCGACGGGATCGAATGCCCAGATCCAGATCCGGGACGCATCGAATCTGGAGACAGGAACCGGTGCCGGTTACGTCAACGGGCTGCGTCCAGGCGCTGTCGGACTCGATGGCAATACGGATAACCTCGATGGCACGCCGGGCGGATATGCGGATTTCGGTTCGACCAATGCCGATTTTGTCAGCTTCACTTTTGACGTTCCGAGCGATAATGCGGGGACCGCAATCCTGAGGTTCCGCTATTCGAACGGTGGTGCGACCGACCGGCCGCTGCAACTGGAAGTGAACGGTTCCATTGTCAACGTCCAGTCATTCCTGCCGACCGGCAGTACAGATGTTGACGGCTGGACGATCTGGGCCGAAATCGAGGTGCCGGTTTCGCTTGTCGCGGGTCAGAATACCGTGACGCTGCGTTCGACGGAGGCCACCGGCCCGAATATCGACCAGCTGGAGGTTCTGGTTCAGGAAGCCACAGAAACCACGCCGAACGATGGTGAAGTCGTCATCGATGGCGTTACCTATGTGGTCTATGAGGCTGAGAATGCCGATTTCGGTGGCGCTGCCATCGTTACCGAAGAGCGCAACCAGTCGGGCGATGCCTTCGTCGATTTTGTTGGCACGGCCGACCAGTCCATAAGCTGGACAGTATCGGTGGGTGAGCCGGGCACCTATTCCCTTGATTTCCTCTATGCGTTGGCCACCACGAAGACTGCACGGCCAATGACGCTGACGATCAACGGCGTGACGGTTGAAACCCTTGCTTTCGACCCCAACAGCAATGCCGGCGAAACGACATGGGGACCGCAATCAGCCACCGTAGATCTTCAGTCGGGCGTCAACACGATCACGATCACCGCGCCCAACGGAAATGGTCCGAATGTCGATGTCCTGCGCATCACCAAGGAACCGATCAGCGTCTTTGAACCGGACTTTGCGGATATCGCCGGCTCCGGTCGCATCGAACTTGAAGCGGGTGACGGATCGGCCAACACGGTCAATGGTAGTGTGGTCGATTTCTACTTCACCGTGGATGCCGATGGAATCTACAAACTCGACACCGCAGCCAACGCCAATGCCACGAACGGACAGGGGCTGACCTGGTTCATCAATGGCGTAGCGATTGATGACAGCAATTTCCCCGGTATCGGCGATGCAGGGGAGGAGTCTGTCTATGCCGAGCTTCAGGCGGGCACCCAATACCAGATCCGTATCGTCTCCGATGCGCCTGGCGCCGATGGTCTCGACTATCTCGATATCGGACCTGCGCCCGGCAATGCGAATGCGGATATCGAAGTCCAGAGCCTCGATGCAGCCTATCTGGGTGACCGGCTCCATTTCTCCTATATAGAGAATCCAGATGCCGTAAATCCCGACGCGCCAGACCGTGACTTCAAGGACAGCGGAACGGTGCGCATTTCAAACAGCGGAACCGAGGTGCTTGAAATCCTCGAGGCAGAGATCGACGGTCCGTTCGTACTCGCCAATCCCGGCATATTCGATGGCCTGACGATAGCGGCAGGCGGCTTCATCGATGTCGAAGTGTTGTTCGATCGGACGCAGTACACGCCGCCGACATCGAACGTAGACGGCACGTCGACAATCTTTACCGGCGAACTGAAACTGCGCACAAACGATGCGGACAGCCCGATAGCCACAGTCGATCTTGCCGGCTTCTGGCAGGCTCGCGATGAGGGCGGACAGGAACCCAACGTCAATGAAATCTGGCAGATTTTCGGTTTCGGCAACCGGATCGAAGGGCTCAAGCTGACGGGCGGGGGAGAAGACTCGACGCTCAGCACCAATGACGTCTTTGCCAAGACCGACGATACCGAGGTTCTGTCACCGTACTGGAAAATCGCGGATGGATACTCCGCTGCGAAGATTACCCAGATTGCCGCCTTCCACGGTACCGGTGGAGCGACGATGGGCATTCACAATCCCAATAACAAAAGTGCGGCAACCACCTTCTGGAATCATGAGGGCACGGATAATCAACGTCTTCTGCCCAACAGTGGAAACGATACGAGTTTCTCGACGCGGACGTTCACGGCCAACGACATTCCGGAAGGGTGGGTTGGCAATGACGTGTTCGGCATCACGGTGGCGGGCCTTTCGACCGATCCCCGCCTGAACCCGACGGGCAGCGTTATTGTACCTGGCGCGCAACAGGGGCACACGGTGAAAGTGTTCCAGGCGCTCGACGTCAATGGAAACGTGATCCCGAATGTCTACCTCGGCATCATGGATTACACGGGCATCAACTACGACTATAATGACAACCTCTTTGTCATCGAGGGGGTGGAGCCCGTTGGCTTCGGCCAGGATATTTCCGTCGAAGGGCTGGATGATGCGGCGGCAGACGACCGACTGGTTTTCACAAATATAGACGATCCGGCAAACGCCCAGCAGAATTTCCGCAATGAGGCGACGTTTACGATCTCCAATGACGGGTTTGCGCCGCTTTCGATCGAAGGCATCATTATCGGCGATCCGCAATCTTTCGAGATTGTTGGCACCATTCCGACGTCGATTGCCGCAGGCGGCAGCGTCCAGATAACCGTCAGGTTTATCGGAACACATGCCGGTACGGGAGCCGGGGCGCAGCTCTACAATTCCACGCTGACGATCATCTCTGACGATGCGTCCGAGGGAACCAAGGTCATTCAACTGGCAGGTCTTGCCCAGGAGTTCTCTGAAAGAGGTTCCGAACCGACGGTCGCGCAGATTGTCGAGGCGTTCGGCTACGGTACCGATATGGCGCAGGGCGAACTGGCGGGCGGTGGCGTCGTCGAAACAATCGGCGATGAAGTTTTGATGCCATATATGCAGAAGCTCGATGGCAGTCGTTCGGTGGAGGTGATCCAGCTTGCCGCATTCCTGCAACAGAACAATGTCGCACGGCTTGGCTTCCACGGTCTTGGCTCGTCCGATGTCACCAACCTGTTCGCTCAGGACGATCAGGAATATCAGACAGTCCTGCCCAGTTCACATGTGGCAGGAGCGGGTGTCGGTGCAGGTGTCGCGCGCAACACGATCGACCAGAGCGGTCCCTTCGGGCTTTTCATCTCGGTCGACGGCCGCCCGACCTACGCGTCGTGGAGTGATCCGGAAGCCAACAAGATCGATCCCGACTTCGGTCATCTCGTCGGCAACAATCAGGGCCATTTGATCCGTTTCTTCCAGGCGCTCGATGCAGATGGCAACGCGATCGAAGGAACCTATATCGCTATCCAGGATTATCCGGGGGCCGGAAACTACGACTACAACGACCACATGTTCATCATCAAGAACGTCAAGCCATATGACCTGACGCTATCGGATGACGGCAATGCAGATGGCGTGAACGATGCGCTTCAGGACGATGCGGATAATGACGGAACGGTCGATTTCTTCGATCCGGATACCGATCCTGTCGACCCGGAGGAACCCGGTGAGGGAAGCCGCGGTGATTTCGTGCTCGGCATCAATTTCGGTGGTGGCGCGATTGCCAACGATCCGATTCTCGGCGTGCCGCTTGTCGCGCAGAGCGATCCAAGAGTTACGCTGTCCGGCAGCATCAATCCGGGTATCGGAATCGATGAGGAGTCAAACCCGAATGGTGCAAATGCAACAGCGGGATCGGCCTTCAAGACCTATGAGGACGGTTCGGATTGGACTGCGACGATCGACGTGCCGAACGGCACCTATGTCGTCGTGCTGCATACGCAGGAGACCTATTGGAACTCGGCTGGCCAGCGTCAGTTTGATATTTCCATTAACGGCCAGCAGGTCGTCTCCAATCTCGATCCATTCGTGCAGGCGGGTGGTGACAAGCCGATTGCAATTGAGGCGGTTGTGACGATAACCAATGGCCAGATCGTCATCGACCTTTCCGCCGATATCGACAATGCAACATTGAATGCCGTGACGATCTACGAATATGTCGAGCCGGGCTCGGGGCAAGAGGCAGTCAACGGAACACCATTCCTCGTCGATGCGGATGGTATCAGTATCGATGCCCTCGATTATGACGAAGGCGGACAGGGTATCGCCTACAATGATGCATCCGGGTTGCAGGGCGGCACGAATGGCGGCCGCGCCGGTAGTCACGTTGAAGTGACGGGCGCAGGCGATATCGGTTGGATCGCCAGCGGCGAATGGCTCGAATACACCGTGGATATAGCAAACGCCGGTGAATATGATCTCGGCCTGCTGCTTGCCAATGGCGGAGGCGTCGGCCGGACAGCGACGGTCAGCTTCTATCGTGCGGGTGAGGACACGCCTTATGCGACGAGCGGGCCAATCGACAATCCGCAGACTCCAGGCTGGTCAACCTTCCTCAACCGCACGGTAGAGGGCATTGAACTGGAGGCTGGCGAACAGGTCGTGCGCGTTTCGTTCTCGGGCGGCAGTCAGGATTTCCGTTCCTTCTCGCTGACACCTGTTGTCACGCAGACGCCTTTTGGCGGAATGGCGCCCACATTCAATGATGGCTCGCTCACTGTGGACGCAACCAACTTCGATGAGGGTGGCCAAGGCGTGGCTTACAGCGACAATGCCGGTCTGGACAACACTGGCAATGGTGTTCGTCCCGGCAGGGATGTTGAATTCGTGGGGCCTGAGAATGATATCGGGCATGTATTGCCCGGTGAATGGGTAGAATACACGATCGAAGTGCCTTCTGCGGGGACATACAGCTTCTCGGTCAATGCGAAAACGCCAGTATCCGGTGCGACGGTTGCTGTGTCTCTGGCGGGAGGGATTGAACTCGGAGTGGTCGAACTCGCCGATGGCCATGCAGGAGGCAGCAACTTCAGTAGCGCCGCGTTCGCCGAGAGCGAAACCATTTCAATCCAGCTCGATGCCGGTTTGCAAACCTTGCGGTTGACTTTGGACGGACCGCTTGCTGCCAACGGATATGTGCTTGATCTCAGGTCTTTCTCTCTGGAAGCGCAAAACGCGCAGGCATTGTTCGCGTCAGATACGACAGACCTTCTGTTTCCGGCTTCCGGAGACGAGGAACCGGTCATGGAGTCGTCTCCGCCGGTTGACGATAGCAACGCCGAAGACGGGCTGGGGCACATCTTCGGTTACGACATGCTGACATGACCGGGCAACAGGGTCGAAGGTGCGAGCCATCTTCGACCCCGGACATTGGGCTTGAAATCAAAAAAGATCTACCACGGGTGGGGGCATAGAATGATGGGGGACAAAGGCAAGAAATCGGTGGCCGAGGTCATACGAACCTGTCGGACGGCATTTTTCGGAATATTCCTGATAAGCGCCGTTCTGAACATATTGATGCTGACAGGGCCGCTCTTCATGCTTCAGGTCTACGATCGCGTTCTGGCAAGCGGTAGCGTGCCGACGCTCGTTGTTCTGAGCGGGATCGCCCTGGCACTCTATGCGCTCAGCGGTTCGCTGGACGTGCTCCGCTCGAAAGCGCTGACCCGGGTCAGCATGCGGGTCTATACGAAGCTGTCGGAGCCTGCCTTGCGCGCAAATATTCAGATGCCGCTTCTGGCGGGACAAAAAGCGTCAGGCGTGCATCCGGCAAGGGATGTCGATGCGATCCGCAGGTTTCTCGGTTCACCGGGACCGGCTGCAATCTTCGACATGCCGTTCATGCCGTTCTATTTTATCCTCGTCTTTCTGTTTCACCCGTCGCTCGGCATGCTTTCGCTAGCAGGTGGTCTTTTGATCTTCCTGCTCGTGGTGGCGAACGAGTTTCTGGCGCGGGGCCCAACACGGGAGGTGGGTAGCCGAAGCGCGGCGAAGACCAAGCTTATGGACAGCACGCGGCGCAATGCTGAAATCGTCGCCGCCATGGGTATGACGGACAGGGTCACCGAACTCTTCCATGAGCGGCTGGGGGCTTATTATGGGGCGCAGCAGCTTTCTTCGGACCGAAGCAATTTCTTCTCATCGATCATCAAGTCCCTGCGTCTGGTGCTTCAATCGGCCATGCTGGGACTTGGTGCCTATCTCGCGATCCTTCAAGAAATCACGCCCGGCGTCATGATCGCTTCGTCGATCATCATGGCAAGAGCATTGGCGCCGATCGAACAGGCGGTCTCGCATTGGCCGTCATTCGTCTCCTCACGCCAGGCTTCGGCGCGGCTTGATCAGGCGTTGCGCCAATGCAACGATAACGGGGGTGCCGAGGGGCTGCCGCTGCCGAAAGAGGAAATTCGGGTAGAGCAGATGGCGACGAGCGCACCCGGCGAAGCTGTCGTGTTGTTGCACAGTGTCAATTTCATCCTCAATGCCGGTGATGGGCTTGGCGTTATCGGGCACTCAGGTTCAGGCAAGACGAGCCTCGTTCGAGCCATTACCGGGGTTTGGCCTATTCTGAAAGGTTCCGTGCGTCTTGACGGCTCGACCATTGACCAATGGGTTGACCGGGATCGGGGGCGTTTCGTTGGATATCTTCCGCAGGATGTGGAATTGTTCGAAGGAACGATCGCAGAGAATATTGCACGGTTGAGCCGGGATGCCGATATCGGCGAAATTGTCGCTGCCGCCAAGCTGGCGGGGGTGCATCGGCTGATCACCGGGTTGCCGGACGGGTACAATTGCATTGTCGGCGAAGGTGGTGCCCGGCTTTCGGCTGGGCAGCGGCAGCGCATAGCGCTGGCGCGGGCGCTTTATGGTAATCCATTCCTGATTGTTCTCGATGAGCCCAACTCCAACCTCGACGCGGAAGGAGAAAAGGCGCTATCCGAGGCATTGAAGGAAATTCGTCGCCGCGGCAGCATCGTGGTCATCGTTGCGCATCGCATGAGCGCACTTGCCGCGGTCAACAAGGTTCTCATCATCCAGAACGGCCAGCAGATCACATTCGGCGCACGCGACGAAGTATTGAGCAATGTCACCGAACTCGCTGCCCAGCAGGACAACAGGAAGGCTCACGCTCATGCAGTATGAAGACATTGACCGCAGGATCAGCCATTCGTTGCGCAAACAGATTTCGGTGGCCCTGCTTCTTTGCGTCGGCTTCGGTGCCGGGTTGGGCGGAGTGGCCGCCTATGCTGAAATCAACGGCGCCGTTATCGGTTCAGGAAAGGTGATCGTGCAGGGGCGAACCAGGAATGTCCAGCACCGGGACGGTGGTATCGTGGGCAGGATTTTTGCTGCCGAAGGACAGAAAGTCCGTTCAGGGGAACTGCTGTTCATGCTGGACGGCACGCAGGCGGAAGCCAATCTGGGCATCATCGACAGCCAGCTTGATCAACTGCTCGCTCAGGAAGCTCGCTTGCTTGCCGAACAGGCCGACAAAGTCAGCATTGACTATCCGGACGAGCTTTTGAAAGCCGATAGCGAACGCGCAAGGCTCCTCATGGAGGGCCAGACGCAACTTCGTGTGGCTCGTAGAACGACGATAGAGAGCCGAAAATCACAGCTTGTCGAACAGATCAAGCAGTATCAGGAAAAGGTTCAGGCGCTGGAGGCGCAAAGTCAGGCGGTTTCGGATAATATCGAGCTGCTGGACGGCCAGATAGACGATTTCGCTCATCTTCACAATCGCGGGCTGATTGTTGACTCGCAATATGTCACGATCCGGCGAGAGAAAGCTTCACTGATCGGCAGCAAGGCTGCACTTGCCGCCGAAATACAGGAGTCAAAGCAGGCCATCAGCCAGACCGAGCTTCAGAAAGTGCAGATTGACGAGGATTTCCGTGAGGGGATTCTCACCGAACTTGATCAGAAACGCACCGAGATAGCCAAGTTGAAGGAAGAGCGCATAGCGGCGATGGACCGAATAAGCCGACTGGAGATAAGAGCACCGATTTCAGGCTATCTTCACGAGTTGAACGTGCATACGGTCGGTGGAATTGTCGCACCTGGCGAGACGATGGTTAGTCTCATTCCAGTGGATGATGAACTGATCGTCGAGGCGCGGCTTTCTCCAACCGATGTTGATCAGGTTTTTGGCGAGCAGTCTGCGCGCCTGCGGTTGAGCGGTCTTGATCAACGTGTGACGCCCGAATTGTCCGCAAACGTGATCGATGTTTCACCTGATCTGATGACGGACAAGCAGACAGGCGTTTCGTATTTTCTCGCAAGGCTTCGCATAGACGAACGGGATATCGGGAAAGTCGCAGTCGACAGGTTGCGTCCCGGCATGCCGGTCGAGGTTTTTATCCAGACAGAGGCACGGTCGATCATGTCCTATCTCGTGAAGCCGATTGTTGATCAAATGCAACATGCGATGCGGGAGTCCTGACTACTGAGCCAGCCTTCGCCCGACGACGATAAATCGGATCACGGGTAATCGGGTTCCGCTGCCCAACCGGCACCGCATAGGCTGCCGTTTGTTACTTTGCGGTGCCATTGGGATATAAGTTACTGCGTAAGCCTATAAATCCACCCAAACAGAGACTTGGGCCTGTCCTGGTCTTTGGAACCGCCAAACCTTCAATGTCCGTTCAAATAACGTCTTCTATTGTCTTCCGGCGTGGTAGCTTCTGCCGGAGCGACCGGCACAAGCGCCTTGAAGCCATACTGTCCGATCAGCATGAACCACGTTACGATGACAAAGGTCGATGTCAGGACCGGCATGCCGATCGGCGCAAGGAAGATCGCCACAGACGCCCACAGCCATGTCGTTACAACAATGCCGAAAAGCGTATAGATGAAACTTCGAATGGTCAGGACGAGAAAGAAGCCGCCAAGTGCGATGGCTGTTAGAGCCGCATTATAGCCGAATAGGCCATCTCGAATTGCGCCCTCCGGCGCACCATAGAGGACAGCAACAAGTGCAGCGACGGTCGCCCCCATCAGAGCCATACCGGCACTGATGCGTGAATGGGCAGCGATGCCAATAATAATAAGATAGCCGCTAACCCAGTTGTCCTGGAAGAATATCTGACCGATTGCGTTGCCGATGCCCATATACCATGTCGGCAGAATGTAGGCGATGTCTGATGGATACTGATCCGGCGAGATCGGTTTGGCCAGTGGCCCGGCATCAATATTATCAAACTTCAACACCGCGAAAAGGAACAGCCATCCGACCAGCACAAAAGGCATGGTGAGCGCCGCCACTTTGTGTGGCCCCAAAAGGGTAGAGATGCTCGAAAACACGATGCTGGTCAGTGCCGCTGCAAAGATGATGTAGGCGAAGAGGTAGGCCGATGGCACAGCGCCGGTGCGAAAATTTTCACTGGTAAAGGCGACGAGCGCTAGCCCGACCAGTGCGCCGTTGAAGCCGAACAAACCATCGCGGATCAGGCTTTTATCGGCCTTCAACGCAATCGCGGTTGCGGTGCTGGCGACGGTACCCAAAACGCAGATCGAACCGTAGATCAAGGAATTGTAGAACAACGCGCCAAGAATGATCAATCCTGACAGCGGATTGTTCTGAAATACCACCTGTCCGATACCGCGCAACACCCAGTCGATGAAACTGAGCCGGGGATGATCCCGCAATATATTCTGAATCATGGCTGCCCCCTACTGATGATCGTATCGATCCGGCTTTGAAAACCCGGATCGATACGTTCTGGAAGATTTGACTAGAACAGGAAGTAGCGCTGCGCCATTGGCAGCACGTCTGCCGGTTCGCAGGTGATAAGCTGGCCATCGACGCGGACCTGATAGTTCTGCGGATCGACCTCGATGTGCGGTGTCAGGCTGTTGTGGATCATGTCTCTCTTGCGAACCGAGCGGGTGTTGTGCACAGCCACAAGCGATTTTTGCAGTTTGAGCCGCTCGCCGATACCATCCTCGATGGAGGCCTTCGAGACGAAGGTGACGCCCGTCATGTGCCGTGCCTTCCCAAGCGTCCCATACATTGGCCGATAATGTACCGGCTGAGGCGTGGAAATGGACGCATTCGGATCACCCATCGGGGCCATGGCGATCATGCCGCCAACAACAACCAGCGATGGCTTGACACCGAAGAAGGCGGGTTTCCACAGAACGAGGTCGGCACGCTTGCCCACCGCAATTGACCCGATTTCATGGGCAATGCCATGCGTAATGGCCGGATTGATGGTGTATTTGGCGATATAGCGCTTGACGCGGTGGTTGTCGTTGCGTTCGCTGTCTTCCGCCAAGGGACCGCGCTGGACCTTCATCTTGTGGGCCGTCTGCCAGCAGCGTAGCGTCGTCTCGCCGATCCGGCCCATGGCCTGTGAGTCCGACGACATGATGCTGAACGCCCCGAGATCGTGGAGGATGTCTTCCGCGGCGATTGTTTCCTTCCGGATGCGCGATTCCGCGAACGCCACGTCTTCCGGAATCTGGGGGTTGAGGTGGTGGCATACCATCAACATGTCCAGATGTTCGTCGACCGTGTTGATCGTGTAGGGTCGGGTCGGATTGGTGGAAGCAGGAAGGATATTCTCCTGCCCGCAGGCGGTGATGATGTCTGGTGCGTGGCCGCCGCCAGCCCCTTCGGTATGGAAGCTGTGAATCGCACGGCCGGCAATCGCCGCGAAAGTATCCTTGACGAAGCCGCTTTCGTTCAACGTGTCGGAATGAAGCGCGACCTGTATGTCCTCGATGTCCGCAACGGTCAGGCAGTTGTCGATTGCAGCAGGTGTCGTCCCCCAGTCTTCATGCAGTTTCAGGCCCATGACGCCGGCGCGGATCTGCTCATGCAGCGGCTCCGGCAGGCTGGCGTTGCCCTTGCCAAGCAGGCCGACATTGATCGGCAGGTCCTCGATGGCCTCGAGCATCCTGTGGATGTTCCAGGGGCCAGGTGTGACCGTGGTCGCCAATGTGCCAACGCTGGGGCCTGTGCCGCCTCCAATCAGGGTGGTCGTGCCATTCGCCAGCGCTTCTTCCGCCTGTTGCGGGCAGATGAAGTGAATATGGGTGTCGATGGCGCCAGCCGTCAGTATCTTGCCTTCGCCCGCGATCACGTCCGTTCCCGCGCCGATGATGATATCGACACCTGGCTGAATGTCAGGATTACCCGCCTTGCCAATACCGGTGATGCGGCCATTCTTGACGCCGACATCGGCTTTGATGATGCCCCAGTGATCGAGAATGATGACGTTGGTGATGACCAGATCGACAACTTCGGCAGCTACGCGCTGGCTTTGTCCCATGCCGTCGCGAATGACCTTGCCGCCGCCGAAAGACACTTCGTCGCCATAGGACGTGCGATCTTCCTCTATTTCAATGACGAGTTCAGTGTCTGCCAGCCTTACCCTGTCGCCGGTTGTCGGGCCGTAGAGATCGGCATAAGTGCTTCGTGTAATCGTTGCCATGTCCTAACTCTCCAGCCTGCCCATGATTTTTCCCGCGAAGCCATAGACCTTGCGGCCACCCGCAAGGGCGACGAGTTCGACGGTGCGTTCCTGTCCCGGTTCGAAGCGAACCGCCGTTCCGGCGGGAATGTTCAGGCGGAAGCCCTGCGTCGCATTCCGATCGAAAATCAGGGCGGTATTCGTTTCATAAAAATGATAGTGGGAGCCAACCTGAATCGGCCGATCGCCGGAATTCGCTACCTTGATGTTGAGCACTTCTCGCCCTGCATTGAGTTCGAGCGTGCCGTCTTCGATAAAAAACTCACCTGGGATCATAATCAAACCTCACGGAATGGGGTTATGCACGGTGACGAGCTTCGTGCCATCGGGGAATGTGGCCTCAACCTGAATATCATGGATCATCTCGGGGATGCCTTCCATCACATCATCGCGCGTCAGCAGGGTTGCTCCATAAGACATCAGTTCCGCAACGCTCTTGCCCTCGCGCGCGCCTTCCAGAAGGGCGGCGGAGATATAGGCAATGACTTCGGGATAGTTCAGCTTCACGCCGCGCGCCAAGCGGCGTTCCGCCAAAAGACCGGCTGCAAAAATCAGCAGTTTGTCCTTCTCACGAGGTAAAAGTTCCATGCAGGGTTCCTCTTTACGTTGCCCATATTCTTGGCGCGCTCGCCGGTTTGGATTGCAGCGCCATCCGAAGCGCGTTCCACGCGCGGGTGAACAGGATTTTTCCTTCCTCGGCCTGCGGCCCGAGATAGCGGCAGACGACAATATGCTCCAACTGGCTGACCGAGAATTTTTTTCCACCGCTGTCGCCGACGGCCTGTTGCACGGCCTCGGCCAGCCCGTCGCGCAGCGGCCCTGCGTAGATCATAGTGCCGAAGACGGGCTGTCCGGAAAAGGCGTAAACGGCGTCCTGAAGCGGAGAGCCACCGACCAGACGGTAGCGTTCGAACCAGATTTTCGTACCATCACGCACAATCTCGACACGCTGCGTCATGGCCCCTGTATCGAACCGTTCTCCGGCCGCCGGACGGCCCAGACAAATGAAATCCCACCCGACATAGGTCGCATCGCCTTGCAATGATACGCGTGTATCAATGCTGGTGTTGGCGCCGTTGAAAATGATCGTTTCCTGCGGGAGATATTCGCAAACAGCACTGCGGCCGACCTCGACGGTGCAACGCTGAACAGCTTTGCCCGATGACATGCGATAAAATTTAGTCGCGCCAGGCGTTGTCAGTACGCAGCGAGCATTCTCGCCGACATGCAAGGTGAAATTCAATTCGTCGCCAGCGGCTATGCCGCCGGGCGGATGCAGGAGATAGACATGGCAGGTTCCATCGCTCTCCGGGTAAAATGGCCGCTGGACCAGAAGGGGCCCCAGATGACGCCGACGCGCCAGCCGCGTGCATTGCGGCATTTTATCGAACCACAATTCCAGTTCCGCCTTCCAATGAGCGGACGAGCCAGCATCAAACGACGCAGGCAATGGCTTTGTATTGCCGGGCAAAATATCTGCCGGTTCGGACAGTTTCAAATCCACTCTGTCCCCCTTACGACACTATCGAAGCCAACTACAGCGTGCTGATCGCAGGTTTGCACACCACCTGTACCATGACAACGAAAATGAGTTGCGACCCGCAAAAAACCTCTCGAACTCACGATCGGAACAACCGGCTGTATTGGTTCTCGTGCCAGGCGCTTGCCATGGCCACGCCGATTGCCGTGTTTCCGATTTCATCATCGGACAAATTCGTCGCAACCCGCGCGCAGGCTTCAATCAGATCAACGGCGCGGATCATGATGCGCTGCCCGGCGGCCTGACCGAGTGGCACGAGTCGAATCGCTGCCGAAACCTGCCCCTCGACAACCATCCAGATGAGCCCCCTCAATGCCTGCCTCGGCTCAATCGCCCAGTGATGGGCCGCGAGGGCAAAGCCGGCCGGAAAACTGATTGTCCTGTCGGCATATTTCTGAACGGCGTTTACATCGAGATCGGACAGAAGGCGGCGCAGGGCGTCTCCCATCAGCCGATCTTCCATCTGAAGCTCGTGGCTTTCGCGGCTGGACTGAAGCCAGTCATCCGCCGCGAGAAAGGCCGCACTGTCACCATTGCGCAAGGCTGCCATCATTCGCAGGAACAGCGGACCGTCCAGCAGCGCAAAGGAATGCTCAAGCGCTCCGAAAATCCATTGCTCCGCCTGTTTCTCATCCGTGACCCAGCCATGATGAACGGCCGATTCCAGCCCGCGCGAATAGGAAAAAGCCCCGATTGGTAGCGTCGGGCTTATGAGACGGAACAAATGAAGCAGCATCGGATTGTCGGTGGTCATTGCCATCTCGTCATCTGAAAAATATTTGTCAATATATATCCAACATGCGTTGAAACGACCAACTCGAGGTCCAAAGGCTATACCCTGTGTTCCAATAGCCGTTTGATTCCGGCGTGTGGCGGACCAGATTGAGTTTGAAACGTTCTGGCTCGGTTGTCCAGATCCTGCAAATATGTTCGTATGGGGTGAGCCGGCTGCGTGTTTTGAGACGCTGCATGAAATTATCGACTGCGACAAGCTGGAAAACGGTGGCGGCGATCAGTCGGATTACGGGCAATCAGACTCGCCTGCCCAACCCGGCGCCGCGTGGCGTACAGTTCGTACTTTATCATACCTAAGACCGGCGTATGCGGACTATGGCGATCAGCAGACGGCAATTATCAAGGCGCGGCAAGGACTCACCCTGATTGCCCAAAGTTACTGAAGAAACGGACTTTCCTTCATCGCGGTTGTGTCGATACTCCGATGATCGACAATACCGGGTACGTTGATCTTGCCATCCTTGAGCATCGAAACAACACTCGCAGCATAGCCCACCGCCACTCGCGTCAAGGCATTGAACTTGTCGCTCTGGAATCTGGGAGCCAGGCGATGAAACACCGACCGCTCAACGAGTTGCCTGTTGTTGAAGCCCCGCGCCGTAATGAAAAAGAGAACGACATCATCTTCGATGAGCGGCAATCCATTGGACAGGACAGAACGGAGCATATCGCGTCGATCGCGAAGCCCAAGGTCTTCCAGCAAAAAGCGCATATAGTCGAGATGACCCGGGTGGCGAATTGTCTTGAACGTAAGATTGGTGAGGTTGTCGTGAATGGTGCGAACATCACTCACTCCTCCTGACGTGATAAACGCTTCGTAGGGAACCCCATCGATTGTAAACTGCTCGTATTCCTCGAGCGGCGTCAAGGAGATCGGTCGTCCCTTGCGCAGCCCAATGCTCGGCTGCATGTATTCATCGAACAGCCCGTCAAAATTCCACACTTTTCCGTAACCAAGGCGGTTTGTCGGAAATCGTGGAATTGCACCCACCCGGATCGTTACGTCTTGCACGGAGGAAAAGTTGCGGAGCAAATCCGCAGAGAAGTTTTCAACCAGCCCGGGTGAGGCGCCGCAGCCTGTAATGACGGCGCGTTCCTCCGATAGTGGGCCGAGGACGGCCGAGGAAGCCTGGTCTGGATGGGAAAAATCCAGATAATGCGTCTTTGCCTGAGCGGCAATCGCCGCGATCTGATGGACATTTCTATCCGGTACCGCTGCCACGATCAGATCCTGGCCCACGACCAGCCTGCATTCGTCGTTCGGGTGCGCGGCCCCTCGCAATGTAATTGGCAGGTGCATACGCTTCGCCAGATCCAATGCCTCGTCATTCACATCGACAAGCTGAACGTCAAACCCTTCGTTCGCCGACAATGCAGCAGCAAGCGCGGTGCCGATGCTGCCACCGCCATAAATTGTGACGCGAAAAGGGCGCATATCTTTACCTTTAACTATGGAACCGCGACATAAACGATTGCAAACGCTCGTTCGTGGGATTGCGAATAACCTCATCCGGCGTACCGGAAGCAGCGATATTTCCCTGATCGAGAAACAGAACACGGCTCGACACATCTGCGGCAAAGGCCATTTCATGGGTCACGATCGCCATGGTCATGCCCTTTTCAGCCAATCCTCTAATAACTGACAACACTTCCCCGACAAGTTCGGGATCGAGCGCGCTTGTCACTTCATCAAGCAACAAAACTTCCGGTTCCATCGCGAGCGCCCGCGCAATGGCAACACGCTGCTTCTGCCCGCCGGAGAGCTGGCTTGGATATGCGCCGCATTTATGATCGAGACCAACCTGCGCCAGCAAATCAACAGCCAGTTCCTCGGTCTCCTTCCTCGGCTTCTTCAAAACCGTGATCGGACCCTCGGTTACGTTCTCAAGAACCGTCTTGTGAGGAAACAGATTGAAGTGTTGAAACACCATGCCGACATGGCGACGCAAGGTGCCAATTCCGATGATATCCGCATGATCCTTGAAACGGTTTCCCACCTGCTTCTGGCGAAACCG
Organism: Phyllobacterium sp.; assembly: GCA_050726055.1. Taxonomy (GTDB): domain Bacteria; phylum Pseudomonadota; class Alphaproteobacteria; order Rhizobiales; family Rhizobiaceae; genus Phyllobacterium. The sequence goes on from JBOHIW010000014.1 coordinate 67,072, forward strand.
GATGGTGCCGCCTGTCGGCGTTTCCATCCGGTTCAGGCAGCGGATGAAGGTAGATTTGCCCGAGCCGGAAGGCCCGATCATGGCCACGACCTCACCGCGTGCCAACGATAGATCCAATCCCTTGAGAACCTCAAGACTCCCGAAGCTCTTGCGCAGGCCAATGGCTTCGATAACCGGACCAGCCATCATTTTCTCAGCTTGCATGGTCATTCCCCTTTTAATCACTGACACGCATGCGCATTTCGACCCATGCAGCAAATTGTGTGAGCGGAAGCAGTATAACCAGATAGAGCACTGCCATGATTGTGTAGGATTCCAGCGGGCGATACGTCTCGCCGTTCACGACAGCGGCCATGTAAGCAAGGTCTGCAACCGACAGCACGGAAATCAGCGAAGTGTTTTTGAGCTGAAGAACCGACTGGTTGATAAAGGCAGGCAACATTCGCTTGATCGCCTGCGGCATGATGATGCGTCGCATCGACTGTGATGAGCTCATACCTATGGCGGCGGAAGCCTCGCGCTGTCCCTTGTCGATCGACAAGATGGCGCCCCTGAAAATTTCACCGTAAAACGCACCGACATAGAGCGACAACGCAAGGAGCGCGGCAACCTGATTGTTGATGGTGCCGCCTATCAGAAGCGGGAAAGCGTAGTAGAACCACAAAAGCTGCACCAGGAGAGGCGTGCACCGGAAAATTTCCTGATAGACGAGCGCAATGAAGCTGAGAATTTTCCAGCCGGAAAAACGGGCGGCACAAACAGCGAGTCCCAACAGGATTCCGAAAAATATCGACAACGCCGAGTAAAGAAGGGTGATGCCAACACCAGAGAGGAACAGATCCCAATAGGGCCAAATGATTCTGAAATCCCAATTATAAACCAATGTGTCCTCCGCAAGTTCCACTAGCTCCGCCGCGCTGGCATGTCGTCGCCGGACACAATCTGGAAGAATTCTGACCGTTCATTTTTTTTACCTCTGGATCGATCTCGCCAGTGTGATGACGCACTGACGAGACGGTTAGAATTATTGGGTCATGGTGGGTAGACAGCAATGCAAAGCACTGCAGTTAATTTACAAAGAATTTTGTAAGTTGGAGCTCGTATCGCCAAAACGACGTAAGACGTCCGATAGATACTCGCGATTATTGGTGGAGATGGGTACCAGCGGCAGACGCATTTCCGGACCGGAGAGATTGGAAAGCGCGAGTGCGGCCTTGACCGGGCCCGGATTGCTTTCGATGAACATGCCATCGGTCAATTCGGCGATCAGTTCGTGTAGAGCGAGTGCCTTTGCGGTATCACCGGCGAACCACGCATTGACCATATCGACCATTTCTTTCGGCGCCACGTTCGAGACGACACTGGTCACACCAATGGCTCCCACGGACAAGAACGGCAGCGTGAGGCCGTCGTCGCCGGAATGAATGATCAGACGGTCGCCGCAGACGGCACGCAACTTCGTGACACGCGCAGCCGAGCCGCCGGCTTCCTTTATGGCAACGATATTGCTGCAAGCATCCATCAGCGCCGCGCATGTTTCCGGTGCGATTTCAATGCCGCATCGGCCCGGAACGGAGTATAGAACCACCGGTAGCGACGTCTCGCTGGCAACAGCTTTATAATGAGCAAACAGACCGGCTTGAGTAGGTTTGTTGTAGTAAGGCGTGACAACCAGCAGACCATCCGCACCGGCTTTTTCTGCACGGCGCACATTGCCCACTGTCTTACTCGTGTCATTGCCACCGGCACCCGCAAGAACGAACGCCTTGCCCTTGGCCAGTTCGACCGTCCGCGCAATGATCTTGCCGGCCTCTTCATCATTAAGCGTAGCGGCCTCTCCGGTTGTGCCGACTGGCACCAGACCGGCAACTCCAGCAGCCAACTGCCGCTTTACGAGTGAATCGAACGTAGCATAATCAACTGCGTTGTTCTTGAATGGGGTTACCAGGGCGGTGAATACGCCTTTGAAACGATCAGCGAGCATTCTTGTTTCCTTTATGAATGAAGACTATCCGCAAGGCTGTAGCGGCCATTGGGTGGTGTTTTGGTGCCAAGCCACAACGCCGCGGCAATGGCACCCTCGACATAGGCCGACAGATTCTGGATTGTGTATTTGAATGAGACTTCACCGGATGCGAGCTGAAACTTCACCTCGTTGATCCCAGCCACATCGGCTTCGCGGTAAATCCTGATTGGCGTTTCGGCCGCATCAAAGGCCATAATTTTTGTTCGCTCGTCTTGAAGCGCTTTTGCCAATATCTGTGATGTCCCGGACGGTTCCTGCTTTTTACGCGCATGGTAGGTTTCGATAATTGTCGGTTCCGCACCCGGAACGTTGCGGGCAAAGCCAAGCGCAGCCTGCTTGAACGCCTCGAAGCCGAACGCGAAATTGGCGCTGATCAGAAGAGGGCGGTATGCGCTATAGGCCGTCAACTTGTCGTTTTGAGTTTTTGTGAAGCCAGTGGTGCCGATCACAATCGCCTGACATTTCCGGTCGACCATTTCCTGAAACGCAAGCGATGCCTCGGGTGACGAGAAGTCGATCATCACATCGCAGTGATGCCTCATCGACTTCTCGGCCGGACGATATTCTATACTGCCGCCGCCGACAGGCTTCCCGATCAAATGCGACCCGGGAGAAACCAGTGCGGCGCCGAGTTCCAACCCGGGGCTGGCAAGGATGGTTTCCACAAGTTTCGTGCCCACACGGCCCGACGCTCCCAAAATGCCGATACGCATCGGTTCCTCCTTAATCGATGACCACCTTGGTCTCGGACATTTCCCGCAGGGTAATGCGAACGCCTTCACGACCGAGGCCGCTTTTCTTTACGCCGCCAAAGGGTACGTGTTCGGCGCGAAAGTCGGGACCTTCATTGATCATGACGCCGCCGACGATCAGATCACGCGAGAATTGCTTGATGGCCGCATGGTCATTGGTGAAGACACCGGCCTGAAGGCCAAACGGGCTGGCATTGACTTCAGCGATTGCGTCCGCTGTTCTTGTGAATGTGCGAATGGCGATGATCGGACCGAATGTTTCATCGGCGATGACTGGCGCATCAGCTTCGATATCGGTGATGACAGTCGGTTCCACCAGGTTGGCATCCCGCGCGCCGCCAGCGAGAAGCTTGCCACCTGCAACGAGCGTATCCTTGACACGTTCTTCAACAAGTTGCGCTGCCGCCAGATCAATCACTGGCCCCATGTCGGTTTCCTCAAGCGATGGATCGCCAAACTTGACGGCATCGACTGCGGCAAGCAGCTTTTCGGTAAAGACCGCTTCAATATCCTTGTGAAGATAGAGTTTTTTGATCGCCGCGCAGCTCTGCCCTGCGATTTCAAAACGATGGCCAATCGTTGTTGCAACGGCAGTATCAAGGTCCGCATCGGGAAGAACGAACAGCGGATCGTTGCCGCCAAGCTCCATCAGGCAGCGAACAAGGCCGCTGGCATTTTTGAGAGCGAGCCCGGCAGAGGGCCCGCCCGTAAATGAAAGCAGATCGATGGGTGCACGCGCCAGCGCGATTGCCACGTCTGCCCCGCCATGAACGATTTGGAACAGATCCTTCGGCCAGCCGGCCCTTTCAGCCAGATCAGCGATGCGCGATGCAGCGAGAGGGGCCTTGGGTGAGGGCTTGGCGACAACCGCATTGCCAGCGGCTATCGCCGGTCCAAGCTTATGGCAAAGCAGGTTTACCGGATAGTTGAACGGCGTAATTGCACCGAGGACACCGGCAGGTTCGTAAGTGATCGTTGCCAGACGATCGACCCCGCCTTCCACGATCCCACAATGCAAAGCTTCTCCGTCCAGAAACGTGGCGGCGTCCCCTGAAAGCTTCAGGGTGTTCTGCGCCCTGCGAACCTCATTACGTGCTTCGCGGATCGTCTTGCCCATTTCAGACGAAATGATATTGGCCAGATTATCGGCATCCTTGGCGATTTCGGCAGCGAGCGCATTGAGCAGGGCGCGGCGAACAGACGGCATCGAACGACGAAAATCCGCCTGGGCGATTTTTGCGCGGCGGATCGCTGCGATCATTTCCGCTTCGCTCGTTTCCTTGATTTCACCGACGATCTGACCGCTAAAGGGATTACGCACAGGGATGGCGGTCATGGCGGTAAAATTGAGTTTCTGTACACTCATGGTTGAACCTCATTCGTATTGTCGTTGAATGCCGGAGCGGCATTGAGAATGGATTGAATAGCGATGGGGCGAACAGGCCAACGGCAACCGGTGAGATCCGCAACGGCGGGAGCCTGCATTTCAGGTTTGAGTTCGGCCATGAGATTTGCCGCATTGTCTGCACAGAAGCGCCCCTGGCAGAGGCCCATGGCAAATCGGCCATTGTGTTTGACCTCACGGCCCGACAGCACATCGTCTCGTCCAACTATGGCTTTCAGATCGCCGATACTGCGACGTTCACAACGGCACAGAATGGTTTCATCTGGAAGTTGAGATAAAGGTCGCAATGGCCGTATCGGAGCGAAAACCCGCGCAAGAAGCGCTTGTGCAGTTCGTTGCCTATCAACAGCCCTCCGAAAGCTGGGGTTTTGGTCAGCGCTTCCCTTGATCGCTCGCGCAGCTTCCGCACCGGCGCGCGCGCCGTCAGCCGCTGCGGCAAGAACGCCAAGGGCTTCCCTGCAGTCCCCTGCCTTAAGAATAATTGGCATCGCGGGGTTCGCCTGCCTGGCGATGCTCTCCGCAGTCGGCAAGCCGATAGCGTTTTCACGAATGCCGTTATGAAGACCAATACGATCGACCAGAAATTCCCGGGGGCCCTTTGCCGTTCTCACAACCGCGCACAGCTTCCCGTTGGCCCGCTCGATATTTAACAGCTCCGCGCTTCTGAACCATGGCACCCGCGAAAACGCTACCGTTGCCAAATAGCTCAACGCATCGAACAGAAGTTCCGGAAAACGAACAAGACCGGCGCTCGCTGATATCCTGCGAAGGGGATCACCCGATTCAACGATCGCCACCGGTGGTTTTCCAAGGCGTATCATTTGGGCCGCGAGCGCAATCAACAATGGCCCGCTCCCGGCCAGAAGCACCTGTCCCACTGGAGGGGAGCCTGTCTCTTTCATCATGACCTGTATGCCGCCCGCTGTCGAAACACCGGGAAGCTCCCAACCCGGCACGGGCCTGACGGCTTCCACCGCGCCCGTCGCAACAATGACGGCTTTCGCATGTACATAGTCCATCCGGCGGGCAATGCGATCGTCAATCAGGACTTGGCCCTGTCCGTCGATACCGCTGAAAACACTGGAAAAACGGATTTTTACCAATGGGTTTGAAATACCGGCCTTTAGCGCTTCGAAGCGGTTTGCGGCGGTGGTCGAAACCGCAACCGGAGTTGCCCCCTCGATTGGCTGTCGGTGAATTGCCCCGCCGATTGTTGCGCGTTGCTCGACAATCTGAACAGTGAGCCCGTGACGTGCAGCTTGTGCGGCAGCAGAAAGTCCGGCAGGCCCTGCACCAATGACAATGACGTCGAAATCAGGCATGCTGAACCTCGACGCTATCGACCTGCAAGCCCGCTTTTGCTGGCGTCAGGCAGGCCTCAACAGCCATGCCATCCACGCGAACAAGGCAGCATTGGCATGCGCCGACACCGCAGAAATATCGTGTGTCCGTGCCAAGCGCATCGCGGCCAAAGCAATTGATCCCCGCCGCACTCAAAGCGGCTGCAATGCTCTCGCCATCGTGAAAGGGAATGGGCGTGCCCATCCAGTTAAACGATCCGGTGCTCATGCTGCTACCTTCATTTGGCCAAAGCGGCCGGGATCGAACGCCGCAAGATCGATATCCGGGCGCTCCCCGCAGGCCAACGCAACGATCGCCTTGCTCATCACGGGGCCAAGACAAATTCCATCCCCTTCAAAGCCGGCAGCGACAAACAGATTGTCATAGAGCGGCACCCTTCCAACCAACGGCAAGCCATCGGCCACCGCTGTTCGAACGCCCGCGAAAGCGCGCAAGAGCCGGATTTTTGCAAGCTCCGGCACCAACTCAACAGCGTCTCTGAGAATTTGGGTCGCAGCTTCAATATCATTGGTTTCGCGTGTGTCGGTATCTTCCCGGGTTCCGCCTATAAGAAACTGACCGGTCACAAGCGGATCGATAACGAGACCGTATCCCCGAGCGGAGACGACTCCGCCTGTCTGCTGACTGCCTTTACTGAGAAGATAGCGTCCCGACATGATAGCGCCGGGCATACCTTTGTTGAGGGCGGGTGCCCGTTCCGTAACCAGAAGCTGCCCTTTGCGCGGACGCATGACGCCCTTGAGACCAAGCAGATCGGAAGCACCGCCGCCTGCACTGACAATGACGGTATCGGCGTATACCGGACCAGTGGCATCCATGATACCCGTCACGCGGTGGCTGTCTGAGCTGGTGATGAGATGCTTCACGTTCACGCCGCGGCGCACCACGACACCGGCTGCTGTCAACAAGCGATGTACGATCTGATAGCCGATCGCATGGCCTTCGCCCATGACTTCGGTCATCATCATTGCGCGGTGTGACAAGCCGGCAAACCGCTTGTGCAGATCCCGGCCGGTCAGCGTCCTGGTTTTTACACCGGCGCTGTTGAGCGCGGCGGTATGAGCCTCAAGGACAGCGCATTCAGCCTCGGACGCAGCGATGATGAACGTAGAGCGCTGCTTGAATATGCCGTTAAAAAGCCCATCTTGATCAAGCTGCCGGTAAACAGAAATACCTGCGAGCGCTGCCGTCATCATCGGGCCGGGTCGTTTGCTCGCGACCGATACAGCGCCATCGGCAGCACCTGTTGCAGCGGCAGCGGGTGCCTCCTTGTCGAGCAGGATGACCTCCATCCCACGCAATCTCAAGAAATACGCTGCGGCAGCGCCAACGATGCCGCAGCCGATGATGATAACTGTTCGAGGAGAGGTTGTTGTGGTCACGTTTCAGCCAGGACGAAGTTTGTTCTTCATCGATATTGGCTGCACGCGAGAAGATCCGTCGATACAAAATGACGAGCGTATCCTTTCACGAAATTTGTAACCGATAACTCAGCCTGAAGCTGACCAAACGCGCGACTTTGAAAGATTTTACGCTATAAGAACCCGTCTATCATATGAGGAAATGCAGACTTTGTGGGGGTTCCGATCATGTCGAAAATCAGCCTGACTCTCATCCAGACTTTTTATCAAGTGGCAAGTCACGGCTCGTTCTCCGGCGCTGCCCGCGAACTCAATCTCAGTTATCAGTCAGCGGCAAACCATGTCAGGCGACTGGAGCAGGTATTGAAAGGAAAACTCATAGAATCCGAACAAGGGGCGAAGCGCATTTCACTGACGCCCCAGGGCCGTACGCTTTATAATTTGTTGCATCCCGAACTCGATATCATGCTGGAGCGTCTCAACCGGCTGATTGAAAATCAGCGCACCTCCCTCCGGGTGGGAATGCCGCAAGCGATTTTCTTCTACCTGTTTCCCAAAGTTCTCAAGCGCTTTCATCAAACTTATCCGGATGTTGAATTTGCAGCTTATGAACGCGATACCGTTCTGGCTGAACTCGTCAAAAACGGCTCGCTCGACGTCTGCATTTCCGAGCGATACTTCGGCGATCCCGTTGTTCCTCAACGGCTTTTGGGTAGTTACAGGCTTAGTCTTGTCTATCCAAGCCAATGGGGCGAGCCACCCGATCAATCGAATATCGGTACGTGGGCGGCAGACCGCCCCTTCATTACATTTGAACCCGGACAGACTCTCAGAAACATTACCCTGAACGCCCTGGAAAAAGACGGGCAATCATTTCAGCCGATCATTTCCACCTCAGGCAGTTCAAGCGTTAAGCGTTGCGTTGAGGAGGGATTGGGATTCTCCATCATTCCGTCCTGGTGCGTATCGCCTGAAGAAACGACCATCACGAGCGTGGAATTGGCCAATCTTCCAGAAGTTCGCGTGTATTTTGGCAATGCGGGCTTTCTTCAAAAGCATCCGAATGTTCAGGAATTGTTTGAAAACTGCCGCCAGGAGCTGGTCGGATCAATCCTCGCTCCACCGCGAGGCGATTAGACAATTTGGGTAATCATTAGGCAAGAGACCTATCGGTCGCCCTCACATACAAAAAAGCAGGCAAGAAACCTTAGATCGTTAGCATTGTCCCCCGATCTTTGTTCGGTAGGCTACTTTCATCCTTGAGCCTTCCCCGCTGAAACTCTGATCGTGTGGGAGCCGGCGTAAAGAGGAAATATTGGGGAACTTGGAGGAGCATTATGAATTTTTTTAAGAAGATCTGCGCTGCGGTTGCCGCCACGATTGCGATCGGCGCATCATCTGGCAGTGCTGGAACAATTGACGATATACGCTCGCGCGGAACGCTAAGGGTTGCAGGAATTCTGAACGAGTTGCCGTATTTCGCGAAAGATCCACGCAGCGGGGAATGGAAAGGCCTGGTTATAGACATGGCCAATGACATCGCTAAAAGCTTGGATGTGAAGGTTGAGATCGTCGAATCGAGTTGGGCTAATGCGATACTTGATGTGCAAAGCGGAAAGGTCGACCTTTCTTTTGCCGCTACAGCAACACCTCAACGCGCCCTGTCAGTACAATTTTCCGAGCCAACCTATTTCAACAGTTTCGTTATCGTTTCCGCCAAGGATGAGCTTGAAGGCAAAAGCTGGAACGAGTTGAACGATCCTAAATATACATTTGCAGTTGATATCGGCTCCTCCCAGGACCTCATTACGCACCAGTATCTGCCAAAGGCGAACGTCCTGCGTTTCAAAACGCGCGACGAAGCCATCATCGCCGTCACCACAGGCAAGGCGGATGCTTTGGTGAATACGCTTTTTAACGGGCTGGTCATGTCGAAGAAGGCACCGGCACTTGGCACTGTAAAGGCGCCCACGCCGTTCTTTTCGACACCGTCAAGCGTCGCCATGAACTACAATTCCGAAGAACAGTGGAAGTCTTTTGTTTCAACCTGGGCCAATTACAACCGTCGCAGCGGCAGCGTCCAGACCTGGATCCTGAAAAGTCTTGAGCCATTTGGTGTTACCGAGGCAGATTTTCCCAAAGGTTTCAGTCTTTCAAACTAAGCTGTCTACCTTCCAGCCCACCTCCAGTCATCGGGGTGGGCCATTTTTTATACATGCCAGCGTTCCATAAACGCCTCATTCAGCCGTAAAATTCTATCGAGGAATAATCACGATGGTACCGCCGATCGGTGTTTTGATGCTGGACACGCAGTTCCAGCGGCTCCCGGGAGATATCGGCAATCAGGCCTCATGGAAAACGCCCGTTATATTCAACGTGGTGAAGGGTGCGAACCCCGCGCTCGTCGTTTATGGTGGCGCTGATGGCCTGCTTGAACCATTCATAACCGCTGCACTGGAACTTGTCGCTCAAGGCGCCAAGGCAATCACCACAAGTTGCGGATTTCTCGCCCTCTTTCAAAAGGAACTTTCCGAAGCTATTCCGGTACCTGTTTTTACGAGCAGCCTTATGCAGGCACCACTGATTCAGGCTACCTTGCCTCTTGGCAGGAAGGTCGGGATTCTGACCTATTCGTCCACATCGCTTGGCGAACGGCATCTGCTTGGTGCGGGGGTGAATCCAAATACGCCGATACAAGGGATAGCACCGGGAAGCCTGTTTTCAGACTATTATGGTAACAAGCCCTGTTCTGCCAACTTTGCAAGATTTGAGGCAGACGTATTGGACGCGGCAGATCGATTGGTAAAAAATCATTCGGATGTCGCCGCCATATTATGCGAATGCACCAATCTGCCCCCTCATTCTGCATCAATTGCGAGGGCAACGGGATTGCCAGTTTATGACATCATTGGCTTCGTAGAATGGATCGCGCGAAGCATCACACCGCCAGCCTATAACAACTGACCGGCTAAATGGCCAAGGTCGGTCTCGATCTTTACCGCATGACTGGATAACAGGCAAAACACCACGGATACTTGTCGGGGAGGGGCGCAGAGCCTTTCCCACACACAGGTTTCTCAGGCCGAAACGCGCATGATGAGGTGGCTATCGAGGCGGCGAACTTCAGCTTCTATGGCTGTTCCACTTTCCTGAGCGTTGATACGCGAGAGCAGCATGTCGAGGCCCAGCTGTGCAATCTGGCGATAATCCTGTGCAACGGTGGTTAGTGGCGGACATGTAAAGCGGCTCAACGGGTGATCGTCATGACCGGCGATGCGCAGGTCGCACCCTTCTTCGCGGCCCACATGCCGCCTGCGTTCAAAAGCGGCGGAAATAACGCCGAAGGCAAGACGATCATTGGCGCAAAGAACCGTCCGTGTCGGGAAGCCGCCGCGATCAAGGATGCGCCCGGCTTCCTGATAACCGAGCTCCTCAAAGCTCCAGTTCTTCGCCGTTATCGGCAATACGATAGGCTCGATGCCGAGCCGCTCCATTGTGGCGATATAAGCCGCGCGGCGTTCAAGCGCGTTCTGGTTCACGGCCGGCATTTCAAGGAAACAGGGATGTTCGCCTGTACGGCACAGATACTCCGTAATGTTTCCAATACTCTGGCGATTATCGGTACCCACAAAAGGCTGATCCTCGTTAACCCTGCTGTCGAGGAAAACCACGGGCATGGAATCAGCAAGGCTGGCCAGGAGCTTGGCGTCGGTTTCAAAGCCAAGCGGCGCCATCAGAACACCCGCGATCTTGAGTGACATCAGCGTGCGCATGGCGCGCGCTTCAAGCTTGCGTTCGCCGTGTGAGGACAGGACGATGGTCCAGTAGCCTTCTTTCAGGCAGCGCATTTCGATCTGGCGAATGATTTCCGCGTAGAACGGATCGGAAATATGCGGAACGATGACGCCGATATTCTTCGGCTTCTTGCGGTTCAAGCTGACGGCAAAAATGTTGGGCTGATAATTGTAATCCTTCAGCGCCTTCTCGATACGAGCGCGTGTGGAGGGTTTTACGCTTTCGGGATTGTCGAAATATTTCGAGACCGTAGGACGGGACAATCCGCTTGCAGCAGCAAACTCCTCCATCGTCCTGATCTTGTTGTCGCCCATTCTGTGCTCTTCCCGGTTTTGGCTCACGCATATTGTTTCCGCGCCGACCAAATTTCTTTCCATGAGTAAAATTATTTTCCTCGATAAGCAACCCGGTTTTGGCCCAGTACCCTTTATATTCACGTGGTATCTCCGTAAAATCTATCTGCCGCAGATATCGGATCACAATTTTAATCGTTATAATTTTACACGCGAAAAATTATATATTGACACGATGAACAAGCTCCATCATGTCTAGGGGCAGCTCGAATTCGGGCTGAAGGCGCCTGCCCTTCCGGGAGGTTTAAGGCTGACAACAGCCCGTGAACCAGCAGGAAATGTTATTCGTGTCCCCAATCAGAAGGACGACCCGGCGGTTGCCGGTTCTATTCGGAGGAATTCATGTTTCGTAAAACGCTTGGCCGCATTCTCTTTTCCGGTGTAGCACTTGCCATGATGGCAGGCGTCGCTTCTGCTGAAGGCATCGGCGCATCGCTTCTCACCCAGCAGCATCCTTTCTACATCTCGCTCGCAGATGCGATGAAAAAGGAAGCAGAGGCCCAGAACGTGCCGCTCGAAGTTTCTATCGCCAATCAGGACCTGAGCAAGCAGCTCGCCGATGTAGAAGACTTCATCACCAAGGATGTTGACGTCATCATCATCTCGCCTGTTGACAGCAAGGGGGTTCGCTCGGCCATCAACAAGGCTGAGAAGGCAGGCATCAAGGTCATCACCGTCGATGTTCCCGCCAACAATGTGGACGTGACGTCCTTCGTTGGCACCGACAACTTTGCAGGCGGCGAAAAGGCTGGCGAACTGATGGCAAAGTCCATCGGGGAAAAGGGCAATGTTGCCGTTATTGAATATCCGACAGTGCAGTCGGTCGTCGACCGCGTTGAAGGCTTCAAGAAGGCCATTGCCAACTATCCTGACGTCAAGATCGTATCGATCCAGCCCGGCATCACCCGTTCGGAAGCACTGGCTGCCGCACAGAATATCCTTCAGGCAAACCCTGATGTCGTTGGCATCTTCGGCTTCGGCGATGACGCTGCCCTTGCAGCCGCTTCCGCTGTGAAGGCTGCCAAGCTCGAGAACCAGGTCAAGGTTATCGGCTTCGACGGTATGGAAGAAGCTCGCAACGCCGTGAAGAACGATCCGGTCATGGTTGGCGTTATCGCTCAGTACCCGGACCAGATGGGCAAGGTAGCCGTTGAAACCGCCGTCAAGGTGATCAAGGGTGAGAGCGTTCCGGCCAAGCAGCCGATCACGCCAGGTGTCGTCACCAAGGACGGCGAAACCAAGTAGCACCGCGTGAAACGGCGACACTCCTCCCAGTCGCCGTTTCCATTCAGCGCGCGGCGGTACGGCGACACCACACGCCTGAGCCGCCGCCGCTTCCTCATTGACAGCAGGCCATAAGCCGCAGACATTTTCGCGCTTGGCCACCTGCAGTATAACGGAGAGCGGAGGCCCAAATGACAGCCACCAATTCCGAACAAAACGCAAGCCTGGATACGGTGAACGAGACGGTGCTTGAGATCCGCGATATCGCGAAGTCGTTTGGTCCGGTTGTTGCGCTCAAGCGTATGAACCTGACCGTCCGTCGCGGACGCGTGCATACGCTTCTCGGCGAAAACGGCGCCGGTAAATCCACTTTGATGAAAATTCTTGCGGGCGTCTTCAAGCCTACATCCGGCACGATCACGCTGAAGGGCGCGCCCTATGCACCCAGGAATCCGCGCGATGCACGGGCGCATGGCATTTCAATCGTTTTTCAGGAACTGAGCCTCTCGCGCAATCTCTCCGTTGCGGAAAACATTTTTGCAAACAATGAGCCGAGCCGTTTCGGCTTCATCCGTAATTCCGAACTGAATGCGGAGTCCGACAGACTGATCGGTGAACTCGGACTGCCGGTCGATGCACGCGCCAAGGTCGGCGATCTTTCGATTGCCCAGCGCCAGCTCGTCGAAATCGCCAAGGGATTGAGCCAGCCTGCCGATGTGGTTATTCTTGATGAGCCGACATCGTCGCTTTCCGACAGCGAAGCGGAAATCCTCTTTCAGATCATCGAGCGGCTGAAGGCGCGCGGCACCGCCGTGATCTATATTTCCCACCGCATGGAAGAAATCATGCGGCTTTCCGACGACATCACGGTTGTTCGCGACGGCGAATATGTAACGACCACGGAAAAGGACCAGACCAGCATCGACAGGCTGATCGCGCTGATGGTTGGGCGCGAGATGAACGACATCTACCCGCCGCGCGAAGCACCTCGTCCATCCGGGATTGTTCCGCCAATCCTGGCGACAAAGAATCTTACCGTTCCGGGCAAGTTCCATGACGTATCCATCGACGTGAGGCCCGGCGAAGTGCTGGGCCTGTTCGGCCTTGTTGGCTCGGGTCGCTCGGATGTGATGAACGCGCTGTTCGGCATGCTGCGGCCAACGGGTGAAATCCTGCTCGACGGCAAGCAACTCACTCTGGCCTCGCCAACGGACGCCATACGCAACGGCATCGCCTTCGTGACCGAAAACCGCAAGGAGGAAGGCCTCGTTCTTCCGCACAGCGTAGAGCGAAACATCAATATGGTAGCGCTCGGGCAGCTTGCCGGGCCATTCGGCATGATGCGCTCTTCTGCCGAGCGCTCAGCGGCCAAGACGGAAGTGCTGCGCCTGCTCATAAAGACCGCTTCGCTCGACACGGTTGTCGGCTCGCTTAGCGGCGGAAACCAGCAGAAGATCGTGCTGGCCAAATGGCTGCAAATGAAGCCGCGCGTGCTGATCCTTGACGAGCCGACACGCGGCGTTGATGTCGGCGCGAAATTTGAAATCTATCGCATCATCCGTGAACTAGCCGCCAATGGCGCGGCGATCCTGATGGTTTCTTCGGAACTGCCGGAAGTGCTGGGTCTCAGCGACCGCGTCGTCGTCATGCACAACAAGCATGTCGCCGCTGCGCTCGATGCCGATGGCCTTACGCCCGAAACCGTCATGAGCTACGCAGCAGGAATGCACACATGAGCAATGTACAAGACATTCAGAAGAAAGCCGCAGACGCCGAAGTCCGCCGCTCGCTGTTCTCCTCCCCGATGATCCGTCAATATGGCGGTATCGTCATCTCGCTGGCCGTACTTTGCGTGGTTTTTGCGGTGTTGAATCCGCGTTTCCTCGCCTTCAACAATTTCATGAACATCATGCAGCAGGTGGCCGTGATCGCGGTCGCAGCCTATGGCATGACCTATGTGATCCTGCTCGGCGAGATCGACCTGTCCATCGGCTCCATCATCGCCGTGTCCGGCATGGTGGCGGCGCAAGCCTTCGCCATGGGCTTCGGCTTCGTGCCGACAGTCGTGTTCACGCTTGCCGCAGGCGCAATCATGGGCGGACTGAACGGCGTGCTCTCTGCCAAGCTGATGTTGCCATCCTTCATCGTGACGGTAGCGACAATGGGTATCTATCGAGGCATGGTCAGCCTGCCGACCAATGGCGCGCCTGAAATGATCGAGAACGACGCCTGGCTTGCCATCGGTTCGGAAAGCTGGCTTGGCCTGCCGATCATCATCTGGATTGTCGGCGTCCTGTTCGTCTTCAACTATATCCTGTTGTCGAAGACGGTTTTCGGCCGTCGCATCTATCTGGCTGGCGGCAACAAGGAAGCGGCAATCTATTCGGGCATCCGCGTTGACCGCATCAAGACCATCGTCTTCATGCTTTCAGGCATCATGGCGGCCATCAGCGGCATTCTTTTGTCCTCGCGCCTTTCCTCCGCACAGACCAATGCCGGCATGGGCTACGAACTCGACGCCATCGCGGCGGTGGTACTCGGCGGCACCTCGCTTGCGGGCGGCGTCGGCACCATGGTCGGCACAATCCTTGGCGCGCTTATCATCGGCGTCATCAACAACGGCATGAACATGCTGTCCGTACCCTATTTCTATCAGCTCATCGTCAAGGGTGCAGTCATTCTGGTGGCCGTATGGCTCGACGTGCGCTCGAAATCCGTGCGCAGCTGATCCTCGAGACATATCATGAAAAAAATCATCACCATCGGCGAAATCGTCGTCGAGATCATGGCGACAGAAACCGGCAACGGCTTCAAGACCACCATTCCGCTGATCGGGCCTTTTGCTTCCGGCGCGCCTGCGATCTTTATCGATCAGGCCGCAAAAATGGGCCAGCCTTGCGGCATGGTCAGCGCGGTCGGCAATGACGATTTCGGTGCGCTCAATATCGAGCGGCTGCAAAGGGACGGCGTGGATGTCTCGGCTATCGGCGTGCATCCGACGGCCGCGACCGGCAGCGCCTTCGTGCGTTATCGCCCGGACGGCAATCGCGATTTCATCTTCAACATCAAGCACAGCGCATGCAGCGCCATTGATTTGACGCCCGAAGCCGAAGCGCTGATTGAAACCGCCGACCATCTGCACATCATGGGATCGGCACTGTTTTCCGACGGCATCGTTTCGGCCATCCATGAAGCCACGGTGCGTATGAAGGCCAAGGGCGGAACAGTCTCGTTCGATCCGAACATCCGCAAGGAAATGCTGGAACTGCCGGGCATGCGCCAGGCGCTTGCCCATGCGCTTGAAAATACCGATCTGTTCATGCCGAGCGGCTCGGAAATTTTCCTTTTCACCAAAGCAACTGAGGAAAAGACGGCAATCGAAGAATTGCTGGCACGCGGTATCAAGGCCATTGTCGTCAAGCGCGGGTCGGAAGGCGCAAGCTATTTCGACCACTCAGGCGAAGTGTCTTCTCCAGCATTCAGGGTTGAGGAAATCGATCCCACCGGGGCTGGCGACAGCTTCGGCGCCGCATTCGTTACCTGCTGGCTGCGCGGCATGGCACCCGCGGAAGCGCTGCGCATCGCGAACGCTACCGGCGCACGTGCGGTCGGCGTAAAGGGCCCGATGGAGGGTACATCCACCATGGCCGAAATCGAATCCTTCCTTGAAATGCATGGAGTTCCGGCATGAGCAGCACCAAGCGCCTCAGCGCCCTTCCGTCCCGTTATGCGAGCGGCACGCGCGGCGGCATCACCTCGATCTGCTCGGCGCATCCTCTGGTGATCGAAGCAGCCCTTCTCGAAGGTATCGAAACCGGTACGGATGTGCTGATTGAAGCCACTTGCAATCAGGTCAATCAGGACGGCGGCTATACCGGCATGACGCCTGCCGATTTCCGCCGTTTTGTGGAGGAGATCGCGGACCGTGTGGGTTTCGATACCAAGCGCCTGGTGCTGGGTGGCGATCATCTCGGCCCCAATCCGTGGAAACAATTGCCCGCTGAAGAAGCCATGCAAAAGTCTGAAACCATGATGGACGCGTTCGTGCGCGCTGGTTTCACCAAGATCCACCTCGACACCTCGATGGGGTGCGCTGGTGAGCCTGTGGCATTGCCTGACGGAATTACCGCCGAACGTGCAGCACGTCTTGCGAAAGTAGCGGAAAAGGCAGCAGCCGAATCCGGCTTCGATCTGCCAGTTTATGTGATTGGCACCGAAGTTCCGATCCCCGGCGGGGCGATGGAAGAAATCGAGGACCTGGAACTGACCAAGCCGGAGGCAGCACTGGAAACTGTTGCCATCCACCGAAAGGCTTTTGCAGCACACGGTCTGGAAGACGCCTTTGCCCGCGCCATTGGCGTGGTGGTGCAGCCCGGCGTGGAATTCGGCAATGAGAATGTCGTCTTCTACAACAGCGACAAGGCGACGGCGCTGAGCGGTATGCTCAACGAAATGCCGCAATTCGTCTTCGAAGCACATTCGACCGACTATCAGCCGGTGGAAGCCTTGTCAGCGCTTGTTCATGATGGTTTTGCCATTCTCAAAGTCGGCCCCGGCCTCACCTTCGCACTGCGTGAAGCGCTCTATGGTCTCGACCAGATTGCAGCCTTTCTCGACAAGCTGCCGGAAGAAGAAACGCTTCGCGGCAAAATGGAAAAGCTGTTGCTTGCAGAGCCGAAGAACTGGGAAAAATACTATCACGGCGATGCCGAGGAATTGCGCCTTCAGCGCCATTTCTCCTATAGCGACCGTATCCGTTACTACTGGCCACATCCGGAAGCATCTACTGCTGTCGATGCGCTTCTAAAGCGTCTGGAAGGACGCAAGATTCCTGAAACGCTTATCAGCCAGTATCTGGGCACGCTCTATCCGGCTGTTGCTGCGGGCAAGGTTGAAGCGACACCACACGCACTGATGGTGGAAGCAGTTCGCAATGTTGTCCGCACCTACGGCAAAGCTGTCGCAAACGTAAAATAAACGGTAGCGTCGCTTTTGTTGTCGCAGCCCCAGTCCGTTTTTTCCACCGTGACGGTGCAAAAGGGACCGACCATCAGTGTCGATCATAAAAATGCGATCGGCCTTGGTGACAACGCCAATATCACGCTTGAGGACAGTTCTGTCGTCACGAAGAAGTCCAACTCCAACGGCAACCTGTTGGAGTTGCTTCAACACTACCGGCTAGCCTCGCCGATCGCTCCCCCCCCTGATATCGTCGCCGAGCCGCATTGCCGTCCGCGTAAGGCGGACCTGCATGAAGTGGTGAACGTGCGTTGTAAAGTCATCGTTTCCGCACGCTTCTATTCGCGCTTTGATCCAACTGCCGTGTACCTGTGCAACTTTTAAGGATCAGGGGCCATTAAGGCGACGGTTCCAACGCATCCAATCCGGCATTAGAGCCTACCGAGGCTTGCTGAAGATGAACCGTTCAAACACGTCGAGCGTTTCCTGGCTGACGTGATGCTCGATGCCCTCGGCATCGATGCGGGCGGTGGCGGGACTGATGCCAAGCGCGAGGAGAAACGACACGACAATCTCGTGGCGCGCCTTCGACTTTTCGGCGATTTCCCTTCCCGCAGTGGTCAGGAATACACCACGATACGGCCGCTGGACGATCAATTCCTCCGCTGCCAGGCGCTTCAGCATTTTCGCTACCGTCGGTTGGGCAACGCCCAGTCTCTGCGCGATTTCGACCTGCCTTGCTTCGCCGCGATCATCGATCAGGTCGGCGATCAGCTCGACATAATCCTCGACCAGCTCGGTCCGCCGGTTGCTCCGGGTCTGACGAAAACTCTCGACCTGCGTGTCCGGGTCGACAAGCAAAGTTTTGATCTCGTCAGGGCGGGTGCTTTGGCCGAACATCAAATGTCTCCTTCTGCATATCGTAAGCTGCGTTCAAAATCATAGCAACAGCTAAAAATGTGCCCGTCGCTTGTAATTCATGAATGTCACAACGGTAGCCTTAAGTATAGCTATTGCTATGTTTCGTTTATTATGCTTATTATCTTCTATCGTGCTACAGAGCCGCAGGTATACGCGCATGGGCAAGTGGTCACCGTTTCAAATAACGAGGCGTGGTTTGTTGTGGGGAGGATTTTCCGCAGCGGGCGGCAGCGTTATCCTCGCCAGCGGATCATCCCTCGCGCGGTCCGGTCATTCCGGGCATGCGTCTGCTCCCGCGGTCGATCCAGTTCTCCTTCCCGAGCACAATGCTGCCCACGGCGCGATGATCACAGTTGGCGATGTCGATGATGCCGGCAACGGATTTGACCCGGCGACGCTGCTGACGGAGTGGGACACAGGTACCGCCTCAAGGCTGCCCGACGGCAGCGTTCTCCGCACATTTGAGGTGGAGGCGGTCGACAGGGAAATCGAAATCGCTCCGGGGATCATGTTTCCCGCCTGGACGTATAATGGTCGCGTACCAGGCCCATCGCTTAGGGCGACGGAAGGTGAGCGGCTGCGGATCGTCTTCAGGAATTCGGGTTCGCATCCACATTCCATGCACTTCCACGGCATTCATGCCGCCCGGATGGACGGTGTTCCAGGCGCGGGCCTTGTCGATCCCGGCGGCGAGTTCGTCTACGAATTCGACGCGCGGCCGTTCGGCTGTCATCTCTATCACTGCCATGCGCTGCCGCTGAAGCGACATATCCACAAGGGTATGTACGGCCTTTTCGTGATAGATCCCGACCCCGCAAACCATCCCGAGCAAGCTGACATTGCGCGTTCCCGTCTCCTTGGCGCGCCGGAGAATGCCGTCTGGCAGGAATTTGCCATGGTGATGAACGGCTTCGACACGAACTTCGACGATGAGAATGAAGTCTATGCGGTCAACACGGTCGCCCACGCCTACATGAAGCGGCCGATCAGGGTCGTGCGAGACAGACCGGTTCGCATCTATTTGGCCAATGTTGTCGAGTTTGACCCGATCAACTCGTTCCACCTGCATGCCAATTTCTTCGACTATTTTGAGCAGGGGACCACGCTGACTCCGACCTTGAAGACGGTTGACCTGATCACTCAGGCGCAGGCACAGCGCGGTATTCTCGAATTCACGTACAAGGACCACGAGGCGGGCCTCTACATGTTCCATCCACACCAGTCGGAATTCACCGAACTCGGCTGGTCGGGCATGTTCGACGTGGTGGAGGCAGTTGCATGAACCAGATTTCCCGCGTCGCCACTCCTGACCGCCAGACGCCTGCACTGGCCGGGAAATCGCGTGCAGCCCTTTTTTGGCTCATCCTGCCGCTGGCGGCGCTTGGCCTGGCTGTCGCCTGGTTACTGGCCACGAACCCGTTGCAGGGTTTTAGCAATGGCGCTCCCCCTGTCGAGAACCTGACCTTCGAGCGAACGATCCTCTCATCTGATGGCATCCGCGTGCTCATCCGCGCTGAAGGCTCCGAGCCGATGACCATCGCGCAGGTCCAGGTGGATGACGCATATTGGCAGTTCTCTCAGGATCCTCCGGGGCCGATATCCCGCGGAGCGACGGCATGGGTTCACTTGCCTTTCCCCTGGGTGCTGGGTGAAGCGCACGCGATCAACATCGTCACCAGCACCGGGGCGACATTCGAACACGAGATCGCGGTGGCTGTGCCGACCCCGACCCGTGACGCGACAAGTCTCGCGCCTCAGGCCCTGCTCGGTGTCTTCGTCGGCCTCGTTCCCGTCGCCATCGGGATGATGTTCTATCCCGCTCTGCGCGGGCTTGGCCGTGACGGCATGAATTTCCTGCTCGCGCTGACCGTCGGGCTGCTGGCGTTCCTTCTCGTCGATACCGCTGCGGAGGCGTTCGAACTCGCTCGCGGGTCTGCCGCGCTGTTCCAGGGGCAGGCCATGGTCGTGCTTGCGGCCGCTGCAAGCTTCCTTCTGCTGATGGCAGCCGGCCGTCGCCAAGGCGTGCCCACCGGGCTCGCGCTTGCCACCTTTATCGCGCTCGGGATCGGGCTGCATAATCTTGGTGAGGGGTTGGCCATTGGCGCGGCCTTCGCGGCGGGCGCGGCCGGATTAGGCACATTTCTGGTGCTGGGCTTCATGGTGCACAACGTCACCGAGGGCATCGGCATATCCGCGCCGATGCTGAAAAAGCGCCCGCCGCTTTGGATATTCGCAGCCTTGTCGCTCCTCGCGGGCGGACCCGCCGTTATCGGCCTCTGGATCGGCAGCCTTGCCTATGCGCCGCAATGGTCGGCACTGGCGCTGGCGATTGGTGCCGGAGCGATCCTCCAGGTCATTGTCGAGGTTACCGCGTATTTGATGAGATCCGACGGCAGGGGTCAGGCAGCGCTTACGGCACCGGCGACGATGGCCGGATTGGCAGCCGGCGCGGCCTTCATGTATGTAACGGCGATGCTCATCAAAGTCTGACCTACCTCCCCATCCATGACCCGATCACCGATCTGTTTCACATCTCCAGCCATGACATGACGTCGGCCAATTTCCGCGACCGGGATCACGCTGCCATCGGGATTACTGAATGGTCAGAATGATGGTCCTTGAACAAAACAAGCTCCTACTAACTCTCCGTAGGCTTGTACCGGTCGAATGATCAGTTCGCGGCAGGTCGATCCAACATATCCCAAGGCGTCAGATTTTTCTTGCATTCTCCAAAATCGCTGTTAAACGTTTAACGGATAAACGTTTAACAGCTCGGAAAACCATGAATACCAAACGTCCAACCCTGAAAGATGTTGCTGCACGGGCAAAAGTTTCCATTGCCACCGTGTCCAATGTTTTCAGTGGTAACAAGCCGGTCAACAAGGAACTGCGCGCCCGGGTTGAAAAGGCTGCACAAGAGCTGTCCTATCAGCTCGATCGGGCGGCTTCGCAATTGAAGTCAGGTCGCGCCCGCGTTGTCGGCATTCTGGTTCCGGACCTCGACGATACATTCTTTACCTCGCTGATCTCCCGCCTCGAAGTGATGGCGGACAAGAATGGCTATGATGTCATTGTTGCCAGTTCGCGCGATCAGACTGATCTTGAGCAATCGCGCCTGCGCACCCTGCTTGGCTGGCGCCCTTCCGGGATTATCGCGGTGCCCTGTTCTGACGAGATACCCGCGCTTCTGCGCCAGGAAGCAGGGCGGCTGCCAACTGTTCTGGTCGACCGCGTTAATCCTGATGTCTGCTTTACTGACACAGTCACTATCGACAACTTTGATGCCGGGCAGTTGGCCGCAGACTGCCTTATCAAGCTAGGGCATGAGCATATTGTTCTTGCTGCTTCCAATGCCGGTATTGCGCCGATCAAGGAACGTATCCGGGGTGCAAGTTCGATTATCGAAAGCGCACTTGGCCGGGAGCCGATCGTCGTGGTGCTTGGTTCCAAGGCGGAGCCCGGGGCCGACATTTTCGCGCAATGGCTGAGCGATAATCCATTACCGTCGGCCGTATTCGCGCTGACCAATGTGACGACGCTCGCCGTGCTTGGGGCATTGGCCCGCCACCATATTGACGTGCCGGATCGGGTCTCGCTCGTCGGTTTTGACGATTATTCATGGATGACGGCGCGCAGGAGGCCGCTGACGGCAATCCGTCAACCGGTCGATGAAATTGCCGCGCTTGCTTGGGAGCGTTTGTGCGCCCGCATGGACGGTGATACGGCCGCCGCGCAACCCAGTATCTTGAAAACCACACTTCAACACCGGGAATCGACAAGATCTGTATTGAAGCGGAGCGAGGCTTCCATACAGGGCATCTTGTAACGTCAAACGCGTAAATTACCGAAGGTCAGGCCTTCGGCTTGCATCTCCATGGATGCAGCGATGGGAGGGGCATCTTGTTGTCCAGTAAAAAACTTTTCAAACTTGTTCCGTTCCTTGCGCCGGTACATATTTTGATCCTGAGCGTCATCATCATCCCCGCAATTTACGTTTTGTGGCTGAGCCTGCATACATCGAGTTTCGGGCAGGCGCCGAGCTTTGTCGGGTTGCAGAATTACATCCAGACGCTGGGTGATCCGGCGTTCCGCAATGCACTGCTGAATACGGTGCTGATCGTCATTTTCGCGGTGCATCTGGAGTTGGCGCTCGGTCTCGGCATGGCGCTGTTGTTTTCCAGTGGTGTGCCCTTCAAACGATTTTTGCTGGTGGCAGTGCTGGCGCCTTATGCGGTCAGCGAAGTGATTGCCGTGGCCATGTGGCGCTTCCTGTTCGATCCCGATATTGGTCCGATCACCATCGCGCTAACCGCGCTCGGCCTGCCCATTCTCGATTGGTCTTTTGATACGACCCATGCACTGATCATGATCGGGCTTCTAACCATCTGGCTGCACCTGCCTTTCACGTTCATTATCCTTTATGCGGCGCGGCTGGCGATCCCGCAGGATCTTTACGAAGCAGCGCGCATTGATGGCGCCAGGCCACTCGACGCCTTCCGCAGGGTTACGCTGCCGCTGCTCGGGCCGGCAATCGTGATTGCGCTATTGTTCCGCTATATTTTCGCCTTCCGCATTTTCTCGGAAGTTTGGCTTCTGACGCAGGGCGGGCCCGCACGCTCAACCGAAGTGGTTGCGGTCTATCTTTATCAGGAAGCCTTCAGCTTCAATGCGTTTGGAACCGCAGCAGCCACCGCATGGATCATGGTGCTGGCGTCGCTGCTGTTGGCTGCGGGCTATGTTCTGCTTCTTCGTAAACAGGTGGCCGGAAATGCATACTGACAAGCTGCTCATCAATCTCGGCAAGGCGGTTGCCGTCGCAGCGATCCTGCTTTGGTCGCTTTTCCCGATCCTGTTCATGGTCATGTCATCGCTGAAGCCTGGCCAGGATATCTTTGCGGTACCGCCGAAATTCGTCTTCGAGCCGACTTTCCAGCACTATGCAACCCTGTGGAACGAATGGGGTGCTTTCTTCGACGGGTTGAAAAACAGCACTATCATCACTATCGGCGCGACGGTTCTGGCAATCATAGCCAGCACCTGTGCGGGCTATGTCTATTCGCGCAACAGCAGCCGCTTTTTGAACGCAACAGTGATGTCCCTGATCATCGTCCGGCTGATCCCGCCGATCGTCGTCACGTTGCCGCTGTTTCCAATCGTCAATGCTATCGGTCTCAATGACACCCATATCGTTTTGATGGTGCTTTATGCGACATTCTTCGTCTCGCTCGGCACGATTTTGATGCGTACATTCATTGACCAGATCCCGCGCGAGCTGGATGAGGCGGCGCAGATCGATGGTGCAGGGATGATGACGATTCTGCGCCGGGTGATCGTGCCGCTGGCGGCCCCCGGCATTCTGGCCGTTGCCGTCTTCGTGGTGGTGTTTGCCTGGAATGAGTTCCTGTTCGCTTTCGTCTTCACGGCCACAAAAGCCAAGACTGCACCGCTCGTTATTTCTGAAATGATTGGCTCAATTGACGGCGTGGATTGGGGTGTGCTGTTCGCTGCCTCGACCGTACAGCTCGCGCCAGTCCTGCTCTTCGTCATTTTCATGAACCGTTACCTTGTGGCCGGATTGACCGCAGGGGCTACCAAAGGCTGATTTCAAAGGGAGGAAACCATGTCGCATTTTAATGTAACACGCCGTAAATTCATGGGCGGGGTACTGGGTGGAGCCGCTATGCTGGCGGTCAAGTCCGCCTGGGCCGCTGGCAAGACGCTCAATGTGCTGAGTCACAAGGTTCACCAGACCGTTCTTGGCAGTGGCGACGGCGAGCTGATGGCCGATTGGCGTTCAGACAACGATGCCGACATCATCTGGACGACTTTCGATTCCAATCCGCTGCAGGATCGACTGTTCCGGGAAGCGAGCCTCGACAGCACCAGCTTCAATGTTGGCTATCTGATCGACAATCGCCCGACCAGCCAGATTGCTGCTCTATTCGAACCGCTTGATGACTATCTGAAAAACGACGCCATAGAAGATTTCGGCGATATTGCACCGGGTCTGGTTCAGGGCATGACTGTGGATGGCAAGTTGATCGGCGTTCCGGTTCGCCATGCCACACAAGGTCTGTTCTATAATGAGGAGCTACTTGAAGAGCAGGGCATCAGCGCGCCGCCAACCACGCTGGAAGAGCTGGCGGAGCAGGTGGAAAAGCTGACCTTCACCTCAAAAGCGGGCACAAAAGTTGCGGGCATGGTGCTGGCAAGCGATCTGGCCGTATTTCCGGTGATGTTTGCCCGTGCCTATGGAGGCGACTTCCTGACAAAAAATTTCGAACTCCTGCCAGACCCGTCAGCGATGGAAAAGGCTCTTGGCCTGTTGCGCAAGATGTTTGAAGCTGGTGGCCTGCCACGCAGCTATGCCACCACCAAGAATGACGATCAGGTCACATGGTTGCAGCAGGGCCGCGCGGGCCTTCACCGTGCTGCCCTTCGCGCGCAATGCCCAGTTGAATAATCCCGAACAGAGCAAATTCCCCGGCAAGATCAAGGCGGTTGAGTTTCCGATTTCGGCCGATCTGAAGGGCAAGATACCGATGGCTTCGGTGGTGGAGGCCTGGGGCATGGTGATCCCGTCCAATGCGACGGACAAAGATCTGGCCTGGAAGTTTATCCGTGAGGTTTCCAGCAAGCGCGTTACGCTTGGCATGGCCAGGAATGGTAATGGCCCGGTGCGCATTTCAACCTATGCCGATCAGGATTTTGCAAAGAGCAATCCGCTCGCCGCCGTCGAAGCAGGCGTTCTGGCCAATGCGCGCAGCGCTTTCCCGCCTTTCCGGGAAGCGGCACGCGCACAAGCCATTTTGCTGGAAGAAGTGCAACTGGCAGTGCTCGGTCGCAAGGACGTTGCTGCCGCTGTTGCCAGCATGGCTGAGCGCATCAAGCCATTACTTCCAGCCTGAGTTCGGTACCGGGCAGGCGATCTGCCCGGCCAACACCTGCCCATCCTGCTCCCATACCGATCCGACAAACGGTCATTTTTGAAAACGAGAACCACGCTAATGTCGAAACATACCACGCAGTCTATTCAGGAACCTTCCCGCACCACGCCCGTCATGGCCGAATATGACGTGCTGGTGGTTGGTGGTGGCCCGTCGGGCCTGACCGCAGCACTCGCCGCAGCAGAAGACGGGCTGCGTGTCGGCCTTATCGAAAGCCGCAGCTTTGTTGGTGGCAATATGACGATCGGCCTGCCAGTGCTGGGCTTTCTTGGCCAGAAGGGCAACCAGATCATCGAAGGCCTGCCGCAGAAATTTGTTGATCGTTTGAAGATGCGCAATGCGGCCAGTGAACACCGTCCTTGTCCGCTGCATATGGGCATCACGCTTGTGGAACCGGAAGCCGTAAAGACGGTCGCTCTGGAAATGCTGCTGGAAGCAGGCGTGGAAGTGCTGTTCTACACATTTTGCACCGGCACAGTGATGGATGGCGATATTATTCGCGGTGTCATCACCGAAAGTAAAAGCGGACGTGGCGCGATTTTGGGCAAAGTCGTGGTGGATTGCACCGGCGATGCCGATGTTGCGGCCGGTGCAGGCGTGCCTTGTGAAATGGGTAATGAAAATGGCGGTTTGCAGCCACCAACACTGATGTTCTGCATGGCTGGCGTTGATACAGACAGGCTGCGCATGACCATTGCCAACCAGCCCCCACAGGCACGCACTTATCTGACCGACTTTATTCCGGCCGAATATTTTGGCCAGAACAACCAGTTCATCGTTGTTGGCCTTCGTGAATTGGTGGCCAAAGCGCAGGAAGAAATGGGATTGGTCATTCCCAACGAGCGTACAATCATTATTACAGGACTTAAATCCGGTGAAGTCTGGATCAACATGACCCGCGTAACTGGCGTTGACAGCACGGATGTGGTCAGCCTGACGCGCGGTGAAATCGAAGCCCGCAAGCAGATTGATGATATTGTGACCTATCTCGTCAATTATGTTGCCGGTTTTGAAAATGCGCATTTCACCAAAACCGCACCTTTCCTTGGCATCCGTGAAAGCCGTCGTATTGTCGGTGACTATGTGATGACGCAGGAAGATGTGCTGGCGTGCCGTCATTTTGACGATGCTATCGCCGTTGCCAGCTATCCGATTGATATTCACCGTCCGGCTGATGAAGGTTGTACATTGATCTGGCGTGGTGATTGCTACGATATACCGTATCGGTCGCTCGTGCCGACAAAAATTCAAAACCTGCTGGTTGCAGGCCGCAGTATTTCCGCAACGCATGAAGCCATGGGCGCTATCCGCGTGATGGCAACCTGTATGGCAATGGGTGAAGCGGCGGGTCGAGCCGCAAAAATGTCAGTGCGCAGTAATCGCACACCGGCAGACATCGACGTTCAGGAACTGCGAAAGCAGCAGAAAGAACGTGGCGTATACTTGCGTGAAGCACCGGTAGTCATTGACGCTTAATAGTCATGGGAGCGCGCCGTTATTGATATGACGGCGCGCAATTCAGTCATGGCAAATCGTTTTTCTCAGCAACAAAATGAGGAACAGGCCGATGGCCAGCTATTTTATCGGCGTCGATGTGGGCACCGGAAGTGCGCGCGCGGGAATTTTCGACCTTAACGGCACGATGCTTTCCAGCGCCAAACGCGATATTCAGCTTTTTCGCGAAGGCTCTGATATTGCTGAGCAATCGAGCGAAGATATATGGCAGGCGGTTACTCATAGTGTACGCACTGCACTATCTGAATCTGGCCTGAAAGCGCGGGATATTGGCGGTATTGGCTATGATGCTACCTGCTCACTCGTGGTTGTAGGCACTGATGGCGAGCCGCTGCCGGTTGGTTCGTCAGGTCTGGCAGAGCGCAATATCATCGTCTGGATGGATCACCGCGCGATTGATCAGACGCGGCGCATCAATGATAGCAGGGACCGGGTGTTGCGTTATGTCGGCGGCACGATTTCACCGGAGATGGAAACGCCAAAACTGCTTTGGCTGAAAGAAAACATGCCTGAGGCCTATCAGAAGGCCTGGCAGTTTTTTGATCTGGCAGACTATTTGAGCTGGCGTTCAACGGGCGATCTGGCACGTTCTGTTTGCACTGTCACATGCAAATGGACTTATCTGGCGCATGAAAAAAAATGGGACGCGGATTACTTCCGTACCATCGGTCTCGATGATATTGCCGAGCAGAATTTTGCCCGCATCGGTACGAATATTGTGGATGCGGGAAGCCCGCTTGGGCAGGGTTTGACGACAAAAGCGGCTGAAGATCTAGGGCTGTTAGCCGGAACGCCCGTGGCAGCAGGATTGATCGATGCCCATGCAGGCGGCATTGGCTCTGTTGGTGGCGAAGGCGGGGTGGGTCATGTTGCCTCGCGTATGGCCTACGTCTTCGGCACTTCTGCCTGCACTATGGCTTCAAGTGTCGAGCCTGTCTATATCCCCGGGGTCTGGGGGCCTTATTATTCAGCGATGGTGCCCGGTTTCTGGTTGAGTGAGGGCGGCCAATCCTCCGCCGGCGCAGCGATTGATCACGTGGTTTCGCTGCATCCCGCTGCGGCACAAGCCGATGTTGAGGCTGCGAAAGCAGGCTGTTCCGTGCCTGAATTTCTCGCAAACCAGGCGGTCGGTTCGGCCCTCGATCCGTCCAGCGTGATCACGCTTGCCGGAGGTCTCCATGTCGTTCCGGACTTTCTCGGTAATCGTTCGCCGTTTGCTGATCCGCATGCCACCGGCCTCATTGCCGGCATCAGGATGGAGCGTGATCTCGATAGCCTCGTTGCTCTTTATATCGCTTGCCTTTCGGGCCTTGGCTATGGCTTGCGCCAGATCATCGAAACCAGCCGAAAACAGGGTGCGGCGATCGATGCCGTTGTTCTGAGCGGCGGCGCCGGACGGCATGAGCTGGTGCGCCAGATGCTGGCGGACGGTGCCGGGCTGCCGGTTATGGTCGCGCGCGAAAACGAGCCTGTCCTGCTTGGCTCCGCCATGCTGGCAGCGGTTGCCGCCGGCGCGTTCGCCAGTTTGCCAGCAGCCATGCAGGCCATGTCTGCAATCGGCTCTGTCTATCAGCCGCGACAAGGCGAGATCGCCCGCC
Source organism: Phyllobacterium sp. (assembly GCA_050726055.1). Lineage (GTDB taxonomy): Bacteria > Pseudomonadota > Alphaproteobacteria > Rhizobiales > Rhizobiaceae > Phyllobacterium. Next base: position 95,290 of record JBOHIW010000014.1, read on the forward strand.
TGCATGAAAGGCGCTTTCATGCTTTTGAGACATTGCAGTCTGCAGCGTGCACGCTCCAGACTATTACGTGAGATTGGGAGAAAAAATGGCTGGTTTGAACCTGGCCGGGCTAAAAAAAGCTACGGCACTGTCGATATCATCAAAGGCGTCGACATCGAGATCAAGGACGGCGAGTTCGTGGTGTTTGTTGGGCCCTCCGGCTGCGGAAAATCGACGCTGTTGCGGATGATTGCCGGGCTGGAAGACATTACCGGCGGGCAATTGTTTATCAGCGATCGCCTGTGCAACGAAGTCACGCCGCGCGATCGGGGCATTGCGATGGTTTTCCAGTCCTATGCGCTTTATCCGCATATGACCGTCTATGAGAACATGGGTTTTGGCCTGTCCCTCAACAAGACGCCCAAGGATGAACTAGACAAAAGCGTGCGCGATGCCGCCCGTGTGCTTCAGATAGAGCATCTCCTGGACCGCAAGCCAAGCCAGCTATCCGGTGGCCAGCGTCAGCGTGTCGCCATCGGGCGCGCCATCGTGCGCAAGCCATCGGTGTTTCTCTTCGACGAACCCCTGTCCAACCTGGATGCGGCGCTGCGCGTCGACATGCGTATGGAACTGGCCAAGTTGCATCGCGAACTGGGCGCGACCATGATCTATGTGACGCATGATCAGGTCGAAGCCATGACGCTGGCCGACAAGATCGTCGTTCTGCAAGGCGGCAAGGTGCAACAAATCGGCGCGCCGATCGACCTTTACAAAAAGCCGGCCAACAAATTCGTGGCAGGTTTTATCGGCTCGCCAAAAATGAACTTCCTCGACGTTCAGGTCGATGCGGTCAATGGCGATGATGTGACTGTGTCCTCGCAGTCTATCGGTTCTCTGACGGCCAAAGGCCACGGCTTTACGAAAGGCGACAAGGTTACGCTTGGCTTGCGTCCGCATGACACGAAGCTAGCAAGTACTACCTCCTGTTCTGCAATGCTCAAAGGCACGATCGCACTGGTCGAACGTCTAGGCATGGAGACCATTGTCAGTTTTACGCTTGCCTCGGGCGAAAAAGTTTTGGCGATCATACCGCAAGATGCTGATTTCGACGCTGACAGCGCCGTGGAATTCGCCTTCGATCCGACCGTCGTCCATTTGTACAAAGACTAGTTTGCCACTGGTTGAAGGCCATGATGCCGGTGATCGCCCGCATCATGATCGAAAGCCTGTACCACATTTTATAGGAGAAATATCATGGCTCAGAATCTGACCGGCCAAGTCGCCGCAGTGACCGGTGCGGCCTCCGGTATCGGTCTCGAAACTGCACGGCACTTGCTTGCAGCCGGGGTTACAGTGTTCTTGGTCGACCGCGAGGAAGTCGCCCTCAAAGCCTGTTGCGCTGAACTCGAGACCAATGCGCATGCACTGGTGATCGATCTGCTCAACACTTCCAGCGTTGCAACCATGATGGCGAAGATTCTCGATGCAGCCGGTCATCTCGATATTTTTCACGCCAAATCCGGTTCCTATATTGGCGGCGAGGTTGATAAAGGCGATCCTGATGCCTGGGACCGCATGCTCAACCTGAATATCAATGCCGCCTTTCGGTCGATCCATGCTGTACTGCCGCATATGATTGAGCGCAAAAGCGGTGATGTGATCGTCACCAGCTCGATTGCCGGTTTTGTGCCGGTGGTGTGGGAGCCTATCTACACGGCTTCAAAATATGCAATCCAGGCCTTCGTGCACACGGTCCGCCGTCAGGTCGCGCCGCACCGCCTGCGCGTTGGGGCAGTCGCGCCCGGTCCCGTTGTGACCGCGTTGATCAGCGATTGGCCGCAGGCAAAGCTCGACGAAGCTCTGGCCGCTGGCAGCCTGATGCAGCCGAGCGATGTAGCGGAAGCCATCATGTTCATGCTGACGCGCCCACGTAATATTACCATCCGCGATCTGGTCATCCTGCCGCAAAGCCTTGACCTCTGATCACAGGGTAGCGCCCGTATTACGTTGCGCGCCGGACGGAAAACCCTCCATCCGGCGCGCCTAGTGAAGGCCGTTAAGCCGGAGAGGCCGCGACAGGTTCGAGCCGTGTGCTGGCCTTGCACAGGAAGCACAGTTCACTGTTCACTGCCGCGCTCAGGCTTGCGAAAATCACCGCGCCGTCATAAGGCGCGACGATATCCGTACCATCGGCACGCCGGCCTATGACCTCATCCTTCGCAACGGCCTCTCCGGCCCGGAATTGGCGCAGAAGACGGTCATCCTCGTGGTCGGCCAGAATGGCGTCTGCGATTTCCAGTACGCGCGGGGTCCGCGTTAAGGGTCGATCCTCTTTGATCATGCCGAGATGAGCAAGGCCGTTCAGCACGCAATCATAACCGACCTGCGGACCGTTGGGGTCGAGATGCTGGCCGCATTCGACGGTCACGCCATAGCCGCCAACAAAACGCATATATTCGGTCGTGCCGACCCCGTGCAGGGAAGAGAGCCCTTCGGTTACGCCGGCCGCGCGCTTCTGGCTGAGCGCCTTCTCATGTGCTGCAAGCCAGCCATGAATGACGAGGGGCAGGTTCATCACTGAGACAAGCGCGGCCTCGGCGTCAGCGTGGGCAAAAGGCTCCAGATCGCCGCCATTGTCTTGTGGGCCGATCAGCGCCAGGGGCTCGCCCTCGGCACTGAACGAATGCAGGTCGATCAGCACGTCATGAGCGCGTAGCAACGGGCAAAGCACATTGGCCACGCGATCCTCATTATCTTGCGGGATCGCGCTCTCGACGAGATTGCGGTTGAGGTTTCGATCGCCAACACGGGTGTTTTGCCGGAAGGCGAGCCCGTTGACAACCGGCACGAAGGTCAGCGCGCCTCGTTCGAGCTGTCGTGTCCCGGAACGGAACTCCGCGATCAGGCGTGCGATGGCGTAGGGTCCGGCAGGCTCGTTGCCATGGACCGATCCGGTGACGATGACTCGAGACCCAGGGTTCAGTCCGTGAAACGTCACGCTTTCGATCGATTGCGGCGGTGTTGCGACCAGTGATGCAAGCGGCTTTGCCGCGTGGTTCACCGAGGCGATGTCGATTGTCATCCCCGGACGCAGCCTGCGGCCCATCTCCAGCAGGTCGTCATGCGCGACGACGACACAGCCGGAGGTGCCAGAATAGTCCGGCCGCGCCGCGTGCATGAAGATTGCGGAGCCGCCGCTGGCCATTGGAAGGGAATCATTCCAGCCGACCGGAATGAAGAGGTCGAAGAGCCTTTCACCGAGGCGCGACGGCTGTGTCTCGTCCGTTTCAAAAACCAGCTGATTGTAGAAGGGGCTCTCGCGATCCTCGATCCAGCGATAGTTCGGCGGCTTGCGCAGGAAGGGGAAGTCGAAGGCGCGCGGGGTATCACCGAAGACATCGGGGTCATAGAAACCGTAGCGAAGCGGATAGCGGCCAATCGGCGTTTTGCCGTCGCCCTCGCGCTTATGCTGCGGCTCGACGAGGCCACCGCGCCCGATGGCGCATTTCACGGTCCAGTCGTCGATGGTCAACGTGCCGATATGCGGCGCGTCGGGGTCGTGGCCAACCCGTACGACAATCGTATTCTGTTCCAGCGTTCCGACCATAAAGGGATTTTGGCTCATGTTATTGACCTTGATGCAACAAGTGACAACGGGTGCGGTGTGCTTCGGAAACCGCGGTAAATTCGGGAACATCGCCTTCACGGCAGGCGCTGACTGCCACCGGGCAGCGAGGATTGAAGGCGCAGCCCGGGGGAGGGTGCAATGCGGAAGGCGCTTCGCCCTTCATGCGGCGTTTCATTGAAACGGGCGCAAGCGGATCGGGTATTGAGGAGATCAACGCTTGGGTGTAGGGATGCCTCGGGGCAGTGAAGATATCGCTCCATATGGCTTCCTCGACGATGCGGCCCAGATACATGACCGCGATCCTGTCGCTCATGTGCTCGACCACGCCAAGATCGTGCGAAATCATCAGAAGAGCGATTCCAAGATCATCCTTCAGCTGCAGCAGCAGGTTAATGATCTGCGCCCGGATCGATACGTCCAGCGCCGAGACAGGCTCGTCGCAGACCAGAAGCTTAGGCTGGATGATGAGCGCGCGCGCAATGCAGATACGTTGCCGCTGCCCACCCGAAAACTCGTGCGGCCACCGGTCGGCGGCGTCTGCCTTCATGCCCACCCGGGCCAGCATGTCGACGACGCGAGCTTCGATCTCGTTGCGGTCGGTCATGCCGTGCAGGCGCAAGGGACCGGCCAGTGCCTGCCGAACGCTCTGGCGCGGGTTAAGCGAGGCAAAAGGGTCCTGAAAGACCATCTGGACGTTGCGCGCCTGGCTGAGCGGGTCGCGCTGCATCGCTGAAACGACATCCTGACCCGCGACATGGATGGAGCCTGCGGCGATGGGCACCAGTCCCATGATCGCCTGCGCGAGGGTGGATTTTCCGCAACCGGATTCGCCCACCAGTCCGAGACATTCGCCCGCCCGAATGTTCAGGGTGATGCCATTCACGGCCTTCAGCAATTTTGTGCGGAAACCGTCGCGCACCGGATATTGGACGTGAAGGTCGCGAATGTTCAGCACTTCATCCCGTGCGCCGGACGGCTCGTCGATCAGATCAGTCATGGTGGAAGCACCTTATCTTGCCCTCATGCGGCAGGGCGGTGATCGGTGGCATGTCGGCGCGGCAAAGTTCGGTTGCTCTGCCGCAGCGTGTGGCGAAGCCGCACGCCGAACCCCGCTCGGTCAGCGGCGGGACAACGCCCTTGATCTCGGTCAGCGGAGTGCGCCCCTCCCGCAGCCGCCGCCCGAGACGCGGCAGCGAGGCGATAAGCCCGCGTGTATAGGGGTGGCGCGGATCGGTGAAAATTTCGCTCGCGGCCCGCTCTTCGACAATGTGTCCGGCATACATGACGGCAACCCGGTTGCAGATACGGGCAACAAGCCCCAGATCGTGCGAGATCATCAGCACGGCCGTGCCCCGCGCCTTGCACAGGTCCAGGATCAGCTCGACAATCTCGGCCTGAATGGTGACGTCAAGCGCTGTGGTCGGTTCGTCGGCAATCAGCAGGGCGGGATCGCAAGCCAGTGCGATGGCAATCATCACGCGCTGGCGCATGCCGCCTGAGAGCTGGTGCGGATAGTCCTTGATGCGGCGTTCCGGGCTTGGCACCTGCACCTGTTCCAGCGCTTCTATCGCCTTCAAACGGGCCTGACGCATGTTCATTTTCTGATGCAGGACGAACATCTCGCCGATCTGATCGCCGATGGTCATCAGCGGATTGAGAGAGGTCATCGGCTCCTGAAAGATCATGGCGATGCGGTCGCCGCGAAGGCGGCGCATGTCGCGGCTGGGCAGGCGGTTGATATCCTGCCCCTCAAAGACAATCCTTCCGCCGGTGACATGCATCGGGTCGCCCAAAAGACCCGCAATGGTCAGGGCGCAGAGGCTTTTGCCACAGCCGGACTCGCCAACGAGGCCAAACACCTCACCCTGTCCGACAGAAAAGCTGATATCGTTGACCGCCGCGAATTCCCGTCCCTTCGCGCGCAGGGTGATCGATAGATCCTCGATCCGCAGAATATCGTGAGCCGCCATCAGCGTTTCGCCTTTCCGTGTGGATCAAGCAGGTCGCGCAGGCCGTCGCCCAGCATGTTGAAGCCGAGAACGGTGATGAAAAGGGCAAGGCCGGGAAAGATGGCGACCCAGGGCGCCACCATGAGCTGTTCTCTTGCCCTTGCCAGCATGCCGCCCCAGCTCGGCGCGGGCGGAACGACGCCGAGGCCCAGAAACGACAGCGCCGCTTCCGCCATGATCGCCGATCCTATGCCCATGGTGGCGACAACGACGAGCGGGCCGCCGATATTGGGCAGGATTTCGCGGAACATGATGTGGAACCGGCCAAAACCCATGGTCCGCGCCGCCTGCACATAATTCTGCGATTTCTGGGTCAGCACCTGCGCTCGCGAGATGCGGCAGCTATAGGCCCAGTCGGTGAGGCCGAGCGCAATCAGCAGGCTGACAAGACCGGGGCCAAGAACTGCCATCAGCGCCAGTGCGAAAACCACTGTGGGGATGGCCAGCATGAGATTGGTCAGGCTCTGGACGAATTCGTCCCACCAGCCGCCAAGATAGCCCGCCGACAAACCAAGGAGCACGCCGATACAGGTGTTCATCAGTTGCACGGCAAGCCCGATCATGAGCGAAATACGCGCGCCATGAACGATGCGGGAAAAAATATCGCGCCCCTGTTCGTCAGTGCCGAACCAGAATTGCGCACCCGGCGGCTCTTCGGCGTAGAGCAGGTTGGAGTCGGAAACCGGATCGAAATGCGCGATCCATGGCGCGAATACCGCCACCAGTACCACAGTGGCAAAGATCGTCAGACCTATGACAAGATTGGAGCGAAACATCGTTCTGGCCTCGGCCTGTTCTAGCGGTAGCGGATGCGCGGATCGATCAGCAGGTAAGCGATGTCGACCAGCGTGTTGATGACGAGGAAGAAGAGCACGATCAGCAGGATGCAGCCTTGCACCATCGGAATGTCACGCATCGATACCGATTGCGTCAGCAGCGCGCCGATTCCCGGCCAGGCGAAGAGGTTCTCGATGACCACCGATCCGCCCAGCATCGAGCCGAACTGAAGCCCGATCGTGGTGAGGATCAGAACGAAGGCGTTGCGCGCCATGTGGCGGGTGACTACGCGTATCTCGGAATTCCCTTTGGAGCGGGCCGTACGGATGAAATCCGCGTTCATTGTCTCAAGCACAGCGGCGCGGGTTGTCCGCGCCAGAAGCGCCATCGGAGCTATGCCCAGCGTTAGCGCCGGCAGGATCAGATGCCTGATGCCGCCATTTCCATAACCGAAGGTTGGAAGCCATCCGAGCTTCAGCGATACAAGGTACATCGCCAGCAGTCCGAACCAGAAGCCCGGAATCGACAGGCCGGACACGGCCGTCATCATCGCCGTGGTATCCAGCCATGTTCCCTGCCGCGTTGCGGCGACAAAGCCGAGCGGCAATCCAACAAGAACCGCGAAGGCGATGGCCGCGCAGGCAAGCTTGAACGAGGCGGCGATACGGGCCGCCAGCACGTCCGTCACGGGCCGCTGGGTGGCGAAAGAGGTGCCGAGATCGCCCTGAACAAGCCCTCCGACATAGTTTGCGAAACGTTGAGGCAGCGGATCGTTCAGCCCGAGCTGGGCTTCGATACGGGCGAGAACCTTCGGGTCTATGTCGCGTTTGTCGCCGGCGAGCGACGAGACGAATGTTCCCGGGATCACGCTGAACAAAAGGAAGATCAGTGTGACCGCAGCGATTACCGTTACCAAGGATTGCAGCAGTCGCCTGCCAATCACCAATAGCATCTCGTTTCCTGGATCAATTCTGGAGCGGGCCTGCCGGCGGATGGCTTTACGCCGCGTGTGCCGACTGCGAGGGATGAGCGTCCGGCGAACCGGCGGACTTTTCCGGACGGCGTTGCCGCCCGCCCGGAAACCTGTCCGATAAGGGGTGCCTAACGGCCCGGTGCATTGTCATCCAGCCAGAGCGAGTCGACCTCGATGATAGCAGCCTCGGTCACATTGGTGTCTACACCATGGATCCATGGCTGCGCGGCAATCACGGCCTTGTTGTAGTTGTTGAACCAGACCGGTGCCTTTTCGAAGATGTAACCGTCGGCCTTCTTGATCAACTCGATGCGCTTTGCAGGATTCCGCTCGGCGGCGGCTTCATCCAGCATCGCGTCATAGGCGGCATCCTTGAAGGCGCTGCGATTGCAGGCCGGGCGGCTCACACGGCTGTCGAAGCAGCGCAATGTGTTGATCGGGTCGGGGCCGGTGCCAGCGGAGCGGAACCACGCCTCTGCCAGACCCTGATTCATCTCGTCGACCAGCGTATTCGCATCGACCACCTTTGCCTTCGCGGTGATGCCGACTGCCTTCAGGAACGGCATCATCGCTTCGAGCACGCCAAGGCTGGCCGTGCCATCCGTGACGGTTGCGGTGAATTCGAAGCCATCGCCGTAACCGGCCTCTGCAAGAAGTGCCTTTGCCTTTGCCGGATCATAGGGGTAGGGCGCGCGGCTTTTGTCGAATGCCGGGGAGGTTGCCGGCAGCCAGCCTGTGGCCTTATATGCCTTGTCTTTCAGTAGCTTGCGAACGATCAGGTCCCGGTCAACCGCATAGTTGATCGCCTGACGGACGCGCACATCGTCAAAAGGGGCCTTCTCGGTGTTGAAACCCATATGGCGGGTAAAGACTTCCGAGATTTCGACCAGCCCTTTCGACAGCTCGGGATCGGCCTTATAGAGGACATAGGCGTTTTCCGACAACACGGTCGCGTCCAGTTCTCCGGCGCGGAAAGCCATGTCGAGCGCGCTGTAGTCGCCGGAAATGGTGAAGTCGACAGCATCGGCGTAGGGCTTGCCCGGCTTGTAGTATTTGTCGAATTTCGCACCGGAAATCCGCGATCCCTCGATATGATCGACAAAGCTGAATGGGCCAAGGCCAACAGGGTGGGCTACAAAATTGCCCTTTTCCACTTCTTCCCTGGGAAGAATGGCTGTGATGGCCTCGAAGAACTGGTTGCCGGGATCGACGAGTTCGCTAAAGGTCAGCGAGAAGGTGCGGTCGTCGATTTTCTTCAGGCCGCTTATCTCTTTTGCCTTGCCGTCGGCATAGTCCTTGGCGCCCTCAAGGGTGCCGACCTGAACCGCGCCGGGGAAGCCTTTTTCGGGGTCCATGATGCGGGTGTAGGACCAGATCACATCATCCGAGGTCAGCTTGCGGCCATTGTGAAAATAGATGTTGTCGAACAGCCGGTAGGTATAGGTCTTGCCGTCCTCGCTGGCGCTGACCAGTTCGGCCAGATCGAGCGCAGGGGCGTTCGCGGACGAATCCCAGGTATAGAGCGCGCGATGGAATGCCTTGGAAACCACCATGTCCTGCGAGCCGTAGGTCGCATGCGGGTCGAGGCTCTTGAGAGCGGCGCCGTAGGGCGCTGCAAGATGCAGCGTTCCGCCTGCCATCGGCTCCTGCGCCCATGCCGCGGCTGTTGTCATGGAAATGGTCGCGGCCAAGAGAATGGCTTTCATTCCGGATCGATAGGTCATGTTATTCCCCATTTTGGTCGTTGCCGGCCGTTTCTACGGCCTTTTAAAAATCAGTCTGCTGCTTCTTCGAAGGCGTGCCGGTAGAAGCGCCGCGCGAAATCGGGCAGGAACGTCTTGTCACGAGACGGCCAGTCTCCCTCGGTCATCACACAAAGGATAAAGCTCCGCCCGTCGGGGCGCTCCGTATAGACGAGATCGTGCCGTGTCCAGGAGGTATGGCCGCCCTTTGACCATGCCTTGGCCTCGACAGGCAAGCCATCCACCAGAAATCCGCGAACCTGATCGCCTTCGGGATCGATCTCGGCGGCATCGCCGCGCTGGAAGTCGCGCGACAGAAGCTCCATCATCCATTCGGAGCCGGGACGAGCGCCGCGTGCAATATCATGCAGCAGGGCTGCACCGGACAGCGCCGTCAGCAGGTTGCCATTGCCGTTGCGGCGCGCCTGAAAGGCGCGGCCATAGGGGCTGTCCTGATAGGTGCCATGAAGCACGTTGATCCCGGCGAATTCAGCGCGGTTTTGCGCGCTGTACCAGTTTTGCACCCGCATCCGCGCGGCGCACCAGTCCTCCAGCGCCTGACCGTGAAGCGGTGCGCCGTCGTCGGCCCCCGTCAGTCGCCCCACCAGATAGACCGTGGCTTCGTTCGAGGATGTCCGGATCATCTCGGCGGCGGCGCGGTCGTCTTCCGGCTCGTAATCGATTAGGCCGTCCTGACGGAAAGCGGCAAGTGCGTTCATAAAGAAGAGCTTGATCACGCTCGCCGGATAGATCGGCGCATGGGCCCGGTGCCCCCACCAGGAAAGACCGGCAAGAGCGCCCGTATCCGACTGGCGAAGCGGCGCGTCATAAAGGCAGGCCGTGACCGAGACGTGATCTGCATCGAGGGCGCCTTGCGTCTGCTCCAGCGCACCGGCAAGGGCGCGCGCTGCGGGGTGCGTTGCTGAATCTGGCGTCTGAAGGTGCATTGCGATCCTCATTATTGAGTTGCGCCGATTTAGGCATCGTTTTGTTTGGTTGGATACAGAAAAGTCGATGGTAGTTCATTTACTTTCGATATGAACTCGTATCATTTCACCATTTCAGTTGGGGATAATCGGTGGCAAATCGTACAGATCATATCAATTTGCGTCAGGTGGAGATTTTCCGCGCCACGATGAAATTCGGCACGGTTACAGCTGCGGCGGCGGCGTTGGGATCGTCCCAGCCGACGATCACCCGTGAATTGACGCGTCTTGAAACCCATATAGGCTTTCGGCTGTTCGAGCGTAAAAGCCAGCGGCTGGTGCCAACGGCGCGCGCGCTGAAACTTTATCAGGAAGTGCAGGCTTCCTTCATCGGCCTTGATCGTATCAATGGTTTTGTCGAGCGTCTGCGCGAGGCTTCTGAGGAGGTGCTGACCGTCGCATCTCTGCCAGCCTTCGCCCAAACGATCCTGCCGGAGGCCATCGCCCGCCTCGCCGTCACCTATCCCGACCTGACGCTCAACATCAGCACAGTCGATCCGCGTAACCAGTCATCGATATCGGGGTTCAATTTCGACATAGGGTTGATCGAGGACATCTATATGCAGCGTGACGCGGAAGTCACCGTGCTGGGGGTCTTCGATCTGGTGGCGGTGGTGCCCGCGGCGCACGAACTGGCGGCGCTCGATCAACTCGTGCCGGAGGATTTTGAAGGGGTTGGTTTCATCAGCCTCGGCCCCAACGATCCTTATCGCCTCAGCGTGGAGCGCGTGTTCGAAATGGCAGGCACGCGACGGCGACTGTTTCTCTCCTCCCAGTCGGCCAGCGGTGTGTGCGAACTGGTGGCGAGGGGCCTCGGTGTATCGATCGTCAATCCGCTGACTGCGCTGAGCTTCGATAGCTCCGCGCTTGTGCTGAAGCGCTTTGCGCCAAGGCAGAAATTTGTGGTGTCAGCGCTCAGGCCGCTCAACCGCCCCGCTGTGGCGACGCTTGATCATCTGATGAGGCTTCTGCGCGCGATCTGCGCGGAAAAGGAGGCGCTGCTCATGCGCAGGGGGCTGGCGCTTCCCGACAGGTCGGAGGTGGATTTGGGTGAAAGCGGGTTGTCAGAGGTACAGACCGATAATCGGGCATGATCCTGCAACGGAGAGGCGGCGAGAGGCCGCACCGGCGCACGGTGAATTGATTTTGCAGAAGCCCGACATCGGACTAGCGTGGCCACATCTCATGAGAGGATGATCATGTCTGGAAATCTGGTCTTGTCGCGCAGAACAATGATGATGTGTATTGCAAGCTCGCTTGTTGTGCCTTCGGCTTTGGCTTCCAACCCGCCAAAGGTTTTCGTTTCGAAGGATCCGAATTGCGGCTGTTGCGATGGCTGGGTCGATCATATGCAAGCAGCGGGATTTGAAGTCGACGTTTCGGAAAGTAGTGACATGGGAGCCGTCAAGGCTCGCCTCGGCGTTCCGGAACAGATGGCGTCCTGCCACACCGCAGAAGTCGGCGGCTATGTCATAGAGGGCCACGTGCCGGCGGATGCTGTCAGGCAATTGCTGGCCGAGAAACCAGATGCCCGAGGACTGGCAGTGCCGGGGATGCCGGTGGGTTCTCCGGGCATGGAAGTCGACGGCGTTGCGCCGGATACCTACGACGTCATTCTGTTTGGCGAATCCGGTGCAAGATTTTTTGCCAGATACCGCGGCGGCGCAAAGATCTGAAGGTGGTACCCGGTGCGGCCCCCGGCTTTGCGGTGGCTGAAAGCTGGCGACAGATCAGGAAAGCAAGCGCCTTACCGACCTGTCATATGCCAGTAGACGCTGGTTCGCGTTGTCAGGCGGCCTGAATGGCCGAGAGTTTCCAGTCGCCGCCATTCTGGCGCACGAAGGTCCAGATTTCCGTGTTTTCGGTCGGGTTCTGGTCATCGCCTTCCACCACGCGGCCGCTGTCGCGGTCCAGCATGGCGTCGATGCTTTCATAGCACATGGCAAGCGTCGCATATTCCGCGTCGCCCTCGCGCCACGATTCGGAAATGTCGCCTTGCAGCAGCTTGACGCCAGAAACCGAGTTGCGCAGGCCCTTGGTTGCGTTTTCACCCAGTTCTTCCGCCAGATAGGACATGGCCTCGGGGGTCGCAAGCTTGCGCAGGGTTGCGTAGTCTTCCGCGCCATAGGCGGTCTGCACCTCGCCGAGAAGCTCTTCGAAACGGTCAAGGTCCGTCGGGGTCAGGCCAAGTTCATCGGCCGAACCGGCGGCAGGGCCGGAAGCCGGGGAAGCATAGAGCGGTGCTGACGGAGCAGCTTTTGGCGCCGTGCCGCTGCCGGACCCGATGGCGGGAATGCGGAAGGAGGGCGAAGCGGATGCCGATGGCTTTGCGTTGCCGTCGAAAGCATAATTGCCGGCAGCAGGCCCGGACGCCGCCGCGGGTTGCGGTTGACGGCGTGCGAAGAAGCGCATGGCGAGCATGATCACGCCACCGATCAGGGCGATCTGGAGCAACATGCCGAGCATGCCAGCCATGCCGCCGAAACCGCTGCCGAGAAGCGCGCCGATGAGGCCACCGAACAACAGACCGCCGATCATGGAACGGCCAAAGCCGCCGAAAAGACCGCCCGGACGCGCCGCATTGGTTTGTGGGGCTGCCGTTTGCGCGCCTGTTTGGGGCTTCGGCGACATCGAGCGTTCGATGGGCGCGGCCTGATTGGGTGCGGTGCGGGTTGGCGCCGGAGCCTGAAAGGTGCGCGTGCCGCGGCTTCCCAGCCCACCACCTGCACGCCGTGCCTCGGCAATATCGACAACAGCGAATGAAACAGCAAGGCCCAGCGCGAAAATTGCGACCAGATGGGCGTAGCGGGACATTGTACGTAACATTAGTTTCTCCTGCTCGGCGTGCCGCTGCGCGACCCGCCACTCTCCTATGCCGGTAGCATATAGAGAGGAGAGGGGGCGGATATAACCCCCCTCGGCATGGTTTTGTTTGCGTTTCGTACGGTTGGCTTGTAGCCCTAATGTGCCCCGGCCATGTTGCGGCTGCGGCTGATCCAGGCAGCACCAACGGCGTTATGCGCGAAACCGTTGGAAAGCGGCACGTCGGGATAGATGTTCTGCAACAGCGACAGCCCTTCGTCGGGTCCGATGCGACCATTCAGCACGTCGTCATGGATGCAGGCGACAGTGACCATATCGCAGTCCTGCGGCGAAAGCCGGAAGCGCGAAACGCCAGCTTCCGCGAGTTCCTGCATTTCGCCAAGCAGCGACTGGCAGGTGTGCGAAACGGTCTGCACGCCATTCAGGACCAGAAACGGCTGGTTGTCGAGCGTGTTGACGGGCAATCCATCCGGATCTTCGCCGCAGATGAACTGGCAATTGTCCTTGATTAGTCCCTTCGAGCGGGCATGGGCGCAGCGCGCGGATATGGCGAGCGGAATCCGTCCGAAGGTGAAGACTTCGAAATCGATATCCGGCGCGCCCTTGATGATTTCGGCGATGGAGCGTAGCGGCAGTTCCGGCGGCAGGCAGATGCTTTGCGCGCCACGCGACGCCAGCAGGCGGGCAGCCGCGCTGTTATAGACATTGACCAGCGGGCCGATTACATGCTGCCTTCCAGCCAACAGGCCGAGCGCGGAAAGGTCGTTCGCCTCGACGGTCAGCGTGGTTCCCTTGATGGTGCGGCGGACATGGTTCACTTCCCGCTCCAGCATCACCAGCGCCAGCGATGCGATTTGCACTGTTTTGCCCGCGCCCGTCAGCCGGTCGATCACCTCGTCCATATGCGGCTCCATGAAATGCAGCCGCTTGGAGCAGATGACCTCTCCCAGCGTGACGTGGGTTACAGGCGCTTCATCCGCGATGCGGAAATAGAAATCGCGCCATTTAGGACCGTCCCAGAGATAGAGAACGGGGCCGAGACTGAGCGTCGGGGTGGGGTTTGTCATATGCTCTATCTCCAGCGCTTTTCATATGCGCCCGATGTCGTCTGCTGCCCTTCGCTGAGCGCCCGCAGGCGCGAGAGAAGCGCTGCGCGTTGTTCCGGAGGTGCTTTCAGTGTTTGCCGCATGGCCGAAACCACCTCGGCGACATAGGCCTTGCCACGCTGCCGTCCCTCGATCTTCAGCGCACAGACGCCAGCATCGCGCAGCGCGTCGATGTGCTGCATCACGTCGAGTGAAACGGGGTCTTCGAAGGCGTAGCCCTGCTCGTCGCCAATGTTGAAACGGCCCTTGCACAAGGTCGGGTAGCCCGCTGCCTCGCCCGCCGGAAAACGATTGATCGTATAGTCGCCCAGTTCCGAGACGAGCTCGCGGCCGTCCTGCCGGTAGCGCACATGGCTCGCAGGCGAGCAGACGCCGTTCATGTTGGGCGACTTGCCGGTGGCATAGGAGGAGAGCGAGCATCGCCCTTCCGCCATGACGCACAATCCGCCAAAGACGAAAACCTCCATCTCGCAGCGGATTTTCTTTCCGAGCTTCGCAATATCGGGAATCGTGAGGACGCGTGGAAGCACGACGCGCTTTGCACGGAAGGCATCGACGAGGAAATTGATGGCATCGACATTGGAGGCGGAAGCCTGCACGGAAACATGCAGGCGCTGTTCGGGGTAGTGCTCCGCCGTATAGGCCATGAGGCCGAAATCGGCGAGAATGACCGCATCGGCGCCAAGTGCTACGGCGTCGTCGACAGCTCTGTACCAGAGAGATTCATCCCCTGCGCGCATGAATGTGTTGATGGCGATGAAGACTTGCGTGCCGTGCGCATGGGCATAACCGATGGACTCGCGCAGTTCATCGCGGCTGAAATTCAGGCCCGGAAAATTGCGCGCGTTGGTTTCGTCGCGAAAACCGCAATAAACGGCGTCTGCACCGGCGTTCACTGCCTCGCGGAGGGCCGATGGCGTTCCCGCCGGACAGATCAGTTCCATGAGGGCGTGTCCCCTTTGAACGCCTGTCTTCGGATGAATTCGGCGACCGATCGCACGGCGGGACCGAAAGCGCCGGTCGATGCGCCAAGATCGGTGGGCAGGTCCACGTTGCAATCGTCGAGCGCGTTGCGCAGCGCCAGCATCGCTTCCATATCGCCCGTCACCATGATGTCGCGGGAGAAGAACAGCGCGTCGGCATCCAGCTTGCCTTCAAGCACCGCCAGAAGCAGCACGAACGGCCCTTCGATGCCTGCGTCCATCTGGATTTTCTGCCCCTTGCGAACGACGCCGATGCTGTTTTTCTCAGGCGTTATCAGGAAGGCGAAAGGCAAGTCCGACGGTACGAAGCCGAAGCGCTTGCCGACATGCTCGCCCAGCCTCTCGAACAGGGTGGGGTGTTGGCGCATCACCTGGGAAAAGACGAGCGAAGTCGCCCGCTGGACCATGGCAAGCGGGACAAGCTGGGCAGGAACGGCCAGGGCCGGCGGAATTTTCATTTTCTTACAACTTCCAGAACGCGGTGGCTGAACGCAGGATTAAATGAGTCGCGCCGTCGATTGTTTGATCTACCGCAAAGACGAACGGCTTTCGGAAGCCCAAACGAAAAGCATGAAAGACGACACGTCCCCACCATCGCGATTCGATGGTTTGCAAGGTTTCATGGCGGAACTGGAACGCCGAGGGCGGCTGGTGCGGATCGCGCGCCCTGTTTCGCTGGTGCATGAGGTGACGGAGATCCATCGCCGCGTGCTGGAAGCAGAAGGCCCGGCGCTCCTGTTTGAAAAGCCGGTCGATGCCTCTGGCACTATCCAGCCAATCCCGTTGCTTGCCAATCTTTTCGGCACGCAGGAGCGGATTGCATGGGGGCTGGGTCTTGATGCGAAGGGCATTCCCGCCTTTGCCGAAATGCTGGCGGAAATGCGCGAGCCGCGCCCTCCGCGCTCGGCCGGCGAAATCTGGGAGAAGCTGCCGCTGGTGAAGGCGGCTTTCGCCATGCGGCCGCGATGGGCCGCGAATGCGCCAGTGCAGAAAATCGTCTGGCAGGGGGAGGATGCGGACCTCTCGCGATTGCCGGTGCAATGGTGCTGGCCGGGCGAGCCCGCGCCGCTGATCACATGGCCGCTGGTCATCACCCGCTCGCCCGACGATCCGCAGGATATCAATGTCGGCATCTACCGGATGCAGGTGCTTGGGCCCAATCGCGTCATCATGCGCTGGCTCGCCCATCGCGGCGGGGCGCGCCACCACCGCATGTGGCAGCAGCGCGGCGAGAACATGCCGGTCGCGGTGGCTATCGGGGCTGATCCTGCCACTATCCTTGCCGCCGTCATGCCATTGCCCGAAGGCATGAGCGAGATCAATTTTTCCGGATTGCTGTGCCGCACACGCCCTTCCATCGCGCATGGCAAGACGGTTTCACTGCCCGTTCCCGCCAATGCGGAAATCGTTCTGGAAGGTCATGTTTCGGCAACGCAAATTGCGCCCGAAGGACCCTATGGCGACCACACCGGCTATTATAACAGCGTCGAGCTGTTTCCGGTCATGACACTTTCCACGATCACGATGCGCCAGAAGCCTGTCTATCTCTCCACCTATACCGGCCGTCCGCCCGACGAGCCGTCACGGCTGGGAGAGGCGCTCAACGGGCTTTTCGTGCCGCTGGTCAAGAAGCAGTTTTCCGAGATCGTCGATCTGTGGCTGCCGCCGGAAGCCTGTTCCTATCGCGCAATGGTCGTTTCCATCGACAAGCGCTATCCGGGGCAGGCGAAGCGCGTCATGATGGGGCTGTGGTCGATGCTGCCGCAGTTCAACTATACGAAGCTCATCATCGCCGTCGATCCCGACATCAATGTCCGCAACTGGGACGATATTCTCTGGGCGCTCTCCACCCGTTTCGACGCCAGCCGCGACGTGACGATCATTTCCGGCACGCCGGTCGACTATCTCGACTTCGCTTCGCCGCGTTCCGGGCTTGGCGGCAAGCTCGGTCTTGATGCGACGCGCAAGCTCGGCGCAGAGACCGACCGCGAATGGGGCGAAGTGCTGAAAATGGATAGCGAGACATTGTCTCGCGTGGACGGGATGTGGGCGGAGCTTGGCCTCGACGATTGGAGAAAGCGGTGATGAAGAAAGTGGTTCTGGGCGTTTCCGGCGCATCGGGCGCACTGATCCCCCTGCGAATCGCGGAACGGCTTGCCAGTGTTGACGGCGTGGAAATCCATCTGGTCGTTTCCGATGCCGCGAAGCGAACGCTGCTGCATGAGGCGGGACCGGAGGCGTTGCCGCGCCTCTTTCGGCACTCGGTGCGGGTCTATCCAGTGCAGGATATCGGCGCGGCCATTGCCAGCGGCTCGTTCCCGACAGCGGGGATGATTGTCGCGCCCTGTTCGATGCGAACGCTTGCAGCGGTAGCAAACGGGCTGACAGACAATCTGGTGACGCGCGCGGCGGATGTTCATCTGAAGGAGCGGCGACGGCTCGTGCTTATCGCTCGCGAGACGCCATTGCATCTTGGCCATTTGAGGAACATGAGCGCCGTCACGGAAATGGGCGCGATCGTCATGCCGCCGGTGCCTGCCTTCTATCATCGGCCGCAAACGGTGGATGAGATCGTGGATCATATTGCCGCCCGCGCCATCGACCTGCTCGACGTTTCCGCGGCGTCTCTGGCGCAGGCGTGGCAGCCGGAAGACCAGCGGTAAATCCCGGCGGGGTGTTCGCGTTCAGGCATGGATGGCCGGGTCATGCCCGGCCATGACGATGGAGAGGGAGTGCGAGGCCGCCAGTGTTGCGGATGATAGGCCGGAAAAGCGCCTGCCGATGACGAACGATACATTCAATCCTCGTCATTCCCGGGCTTGACCCGGGAAACCATTCCGGAACGTGGAAACCGTGTCCGCCGTGCGCCATCTAGCGATCGATAAAAAGCACTGCTGCGATCGCCAGGGAGGACAGCACGGCGGCAATGGTGCCTGTGCGCTGAAGCACCCCCATGCGGTAAAGCAGGATTGCAAAGCCGACAATGATCGGCGTGGCCACGGAAAGGCCGACTTGTGCATCGTTCATGTGGACGCTCCTTCTGGCCCTGATGATAGCGGGGCGAACGCCGCCATCTTTGTGATTTCGCAAAGAAGCCTCCATTGCCCCCGCCTAAGACAAGGCGCGATCAATATGTGGAGAGGCCAATGGATGGGGCGCCAATTACCTTAACCAGGGCGCAGGAACAGGACGGCGGCGGCACGGCGCTGCTGTGGGTTCTGGTATGGAGCGAACTGGTTGCCTTCGGCCTTCTGTTCGGCGCGTTTCTCGTGACGGGCATCGTCCAGCAGGATGCCTTTGTGCAAGCGCGGACGCATCTCAACATGTCGCTGGCGGGCCTGAATACGATGGTCCTGCTGACGAGTGGCTATTTCGCAGCACTTGCCGCGAGGGGAGGCGCGTCGTCCTGCCAGACACGCGGAGCACTCATTGCCGCCGCGCTGTTCGGCGGCCTCTTCACCGCAATCAAGCTTTTTGAATATGCGGGCGAGATCGTCGTCGCCGGTGACGAGCGGTTCGGCTCGTTCTTTGAACTCTATTTCCTGATCACCGGATTTCACCTCGTCCACGTCGTCTTCGGCTCCGTCGTGCTCTTGCTCGTCGCGATCAAGGTCAATCGCAGCAACGTGCTGCTGATCACGACGCTGTGGCATGTGATAGACCTGATCTGGGTCCTGATGTTTCCTCTCATCTATATAGCGTGACGCCATGACAACCCGCACCCGCAAGGAACTGACGCGAACCTGGCTCGCTCTGCTTGGCCTGACGGCTGTCAGCATGGTGGCTGTGACCTATGGCCATGGCGGGCTTGTCGTGGTTGCCGTGTTGCTGGCGCTCGCCTTTCTCAAGATGCGGCTGATCGTTCTGGATTTTCTGGGCCTGCGCGACGCGGAGCCGGTCCACCGGCGGGCGCTCTTCGCATGGTGCCTGATCTTTCTCGCCGCGGCGCTAGCGCGGCATGCCCTGATGCTCTCGTCCGGCTCCTGATTGAGCCTGTCCCCAGCCGTTTGGGTTTTGTTTGTCGAAAGGCAAAGAGCGCGCAGGCGGGCTCTTTAAACAGGAAGAACCCCGAACAATGCACTGGTCGTTATCGCCTGCACATTGTTCGGGACCGATCAGAAAAAGTCGGCCGCATACTGCGCGGACATCTGAGATTGAAAGGACCATGTGATGGCAGAACGCCTCACCAAAACTGCGGCCCGGAACGTGTTCTACGGCGGGTCTATCTTTTTCTTCGCCATATTCGTGGGGCTGACGGCGCACAGCCATTACTACATACGGACGACATCCACCGATGAATCGACCCTGACCAGCTCCGTCGCGCGCGGCAAGCATGTGTGGGAGCAGAACTCCTGCATCAACTGCCATACGTTGCTGGGCGAGGGCGCATATTTCGCGCCCGAGCTTGGCAATGTCTGGAAGCGCTGGGGCGGCGATGCCGATCCGGAAGGCGCGCGCGAAATGCTCAAGGCATGGATGGCGGCGCAGCCGAGCGGGATCGAGGGGCGACGGCAGATGCCGCAATTCAACCTGACGGACGATCAGGTCAACGAGCTGGCGGATTTTCTCGAATGGACCAGCCGCATAAAGACGCAGAACTGGCCGCCGAACGATGCCGGTTAAGCAGCGTGATTGGAGTGTGAAGATATGAAATACCAGAGCCAGAAGGTCGCGATGCTGTATTTTTACGGCGCGCTCGGCCTGTTCATTGCCCAAGTCCTGTTCGGTGTCGTGGCCGGGACGATCTACGTCCTGCCCAATACGCTTTCCGAACTGGTTCCCTTCCACATTGTCCGCATGATCCATACCAACGCGTTGGTCGTGTGGTTGCTGATGGGCTTCATGGGAGCCACCTATTACCTGCTGCCTGAGGAGACCGAGACGGAGCTTTACAGCCCGAAACTCGCGGTCATCCAGTTCTGGCTGTTCTTCGTCGCGGCGGGTGTCGCGGTTGTTGGCTATCTCTTCAAGATCCATGAGGGCCGCGAGTTCCTCGAACAGCCTTTTTCGATCAAGATCGGAATCGTCATCGTCTGCCTGATCTTCCTGTTCAACATCACGCTGACAGCGCTCAAGGGCCGCAAGACGACGGTAACGAATATCCTGCTGTTCGGACTGTGGGGGCTTGCGCTGTTCTTTCTCTTCGCCTTCTACAACCCGATCAATCTCGCGCTGGACAAACTGTACTGGTGGTACGTGATCCATCTCTGGGTCGAAGGCGTGTGGGAACTCATCATGGCCTCCGTTCTCGCCTTCCTGATGATCAAGCTCAACGGCATCGACCGCGAAGTGGTGGAGAAGTGGCTCTATGTCATCGTCGGCCTTGCTCTGTTCTCGGGTATTCTCGGCACCGGCCATCACTACTACTGGATCGGCGCTCCCGGATACTGGCAATGGATCGGCTCGCTGTTCTCGACGCTCGAAGTCGCGCCTTTCTTCACCATGGTCATCTTCACTTTCGTGATGACGTGGAAGGCAGGCCGCAAGCATCCGAACAAGGCCGCGCTGCTCTGGTCGATCGGCTGCTCCGTGATGGCGTTCTTCGGCGCGGGGGTCTGGGGCTTCCTGCACACGCTGTCGTCGGTGAATTACTACACCCACGGCACCCAGCTTACGGCGGCGCATGGCCACCTCGCCTTCTTCGGCGCCTATGTCATGCTCAACCTTGCGGTCATGGCCTATGCGATCCCCGAAATCCGCGGGCGCGCACCGTATAACCAGTGGCTCTCGATCGTGAGTTTCTGGATCATGTGCACGGCTATGTCGGTGATGACCTTCGCGCTGACCTTTGCGGGCGTCGTGCAGATCCAGCTCCAGCGCGTGCTCGGAGAATCCTTCATGGATGTGCAGGACCAGCTCACCCTGTTCTACTGGGTGCGCCTCGGATCGGGCATATGCGTGGTGATCTCGGCGCTCATGTTCGTCTGGGCCGTCCTGGTTCCCGGCAAGGAACGCCGTGAACAGGTTGGCGGCATCGTCCAGCCCGCGGAATAACCTGCCAGAAAAACATGGGAATCCCGTTGTCCGACGGGGTTCCTCAAACCTCTGCGGCCCCCCAAGATTGGAGATCTGTCATGAACCCGGTACTCAAGAATATCGTCGAAACAAATGCCGCCATCCCTGATTACAGCCCGTCAGGCAATGAATGCCGGCTGTTTGAAAAGGCGTGGGAGCGGCGGCTGCCGCTGCTGCTGAAAGGTCCGACCGGATGTGGAAAGACCCGTTTTGTCAGCCACATGGCCGCACGGCTGGGCGTGCCGCTTTCGACTGTTTCTTGCCATGACGATCTCGCCGCTTCCGATCTCACGGGCCGCTATCTTCTCAAAGGCGGCGATACGGTCTGGGTTGACGGGCCGCTGACACGCGCCGTGCGCGAGGGCGGCATTTGCTATCTCGACGAGATTGTCGAGGCGCGCAAGGATGTCGCGGTCGTTCTGCATCCGCTGACCGACGACCGCCGTATCCTGCCGCTGGAACGCACCGGCGAGTTGCTCGAGGCGCCGGACGATTTCATGCTCGTCGTTTCCTATAATCCGGGTTACCAGAACCTGCTCAAATCGCTGAAGCCCAGCACGCGCCAGCGCTTCGTTGCCATCGAGTTCGATTTTCTTCCCAAGGAACAGGAAATCGCCGTTGTCTCGCAGGAAAGCGGGCTGACCGGCAGTGAGGTTGCGCCGCTGGTCAATCTCGCCCATCGCCTGCGTGGGCTGAAGGGGCACGATCTGGAAGAGGGCGTCTCGACCCGGCTTCTTGTCTATTGCGCGTCGCTGATCGAAGCCGGGATGCCGGTTCGCGAAGCTGCCCGCGCCGCCATGATCGAGCCGCTGACCGACGAACCCGATGTGAAGGCGGCATTGCTCGAAATCGCCGATGCGATCCTGAAATAGGCAGATGTGTCATGCTGGATTTTCTGGAACTTGAGGAAACGGTCGGCCGTGCGTGGCACCGGCTGATCGGGAATACCCGTTCGTGGCCGAACCACCCCGATCACGCCGTGAAACTCGCCGACATTCGCAATGTGCTGGGCGTGTGCTTTCGAGGGCTTGGCGGCGATGTGGTGGTCCAGATAGCGCCAGCACGGGCACGCACATCCTCGCACCGGCTGCGGCTGCGCCAGCGCATGGGATTGGGCGAGGAGAAGATCGCCCAGCCGCTGCGCGATGACGCGACGCTGATGCTGCCTGCCGAGATTGCGCTTTTTCCGGACTACAATCTCAACCGCGATCTCTATTTCTGGCTTGTCGGCTACATGGCCGTCATGCCGATGGGGCCTGTTGCCATCGATGATCCGCTCCAGCGCGATCTGGCATCCATACGCATCGCCGGTGAAACGGCGATGAAGGTCATTTCGATGTTCCCCGGCTTGCAGCAACGTTATGGTCGGCTGTGTGCCGCCATGCTCGAAGCCCGCCAGCGCGGGCCGCTGCATCGTGTCGAACAGCAGGTGGAAGACCGCCTCCTCGGATTGCTCAGGCGTGCTGCCGGACAGCCGGATGATGGCCTTGCCGTCATCTTCCCGCATCGCGCGCCCCCCGGCTATCTGCCCGCGCTCCCGGTTCCGCTCTGGCCCGGCATCCTCCACCGCGAGCAAACCGTCCCGCAGGAAAGGGAGGACGAGCCTGCGCGCGGCAGCAATGTGGAAGGTGTGGAAACAGGCCGCCATATCGCCCAGCGCGAGGCGGCGGACAAGCGTCTGGCAGACCGCAGCCCGTTCATTCTCAATCGCTTCGAGAAGATATTGGCGATGGCCGAGATGGTCAGCGTGGATCGCCCTTCGGATGACAGCGACGAGCACGACCGGAACTCGGCGGACGAGCTCGACGACATGACGCTGGGCGAACGGAAAGGACGGCCCGCTTCCCGCTTCCGCTTCGATCTCGATCTGCCGCCGGAAGCGGTCGACCGTACGCCGCTGACCGTCGAGTTGACCTATCCCGAGTGGGACTATCGCACCGGCGCCTATTTGCAGGATCACTGCGCCGTGCTCGCCTCTCCCGCGCAAGGTTTGGCGGATTCTGGCGAAATGGACCAGCAGACGCGCAGCCTCGTGCGGCGCGTGCGCCGGCAGTTCGAGATACTGCGTCCCCGGCAGGACATATTGCGGGCGCAGATTGACGGCCCCGATCTCGATCTCGATGCGGTCGTCCGCTCCCGCACGGATTTTGCGGCGGGTGGGCAGGGCAGCGACCGCGTTCATCTCATGAGCCGTCCACAGGCCAATGATCTCGCGGTGACGATATTGGTTGATGTTTCCCTGTCCACCGATGCATGGGTCGACAATCGCCGTGTGCTGGATGTGGAAAAGGAAGCGTTGCTTGTGCTTGCCAACGGGCTGGCGGCCTGCGGCGACCGCTACTCGATCCTCACCTTCACGTCGCGCCGACGCTCGTGGGTGAAGATCGAGACGGTAAAGGGTTTCGATGAGGCGTTCGGCCCGACAGTGGAAAGCCGCGTCGCGGCGCTGAAGCCGGGCTTCTATACGCGTATCGGCGCGGCCATTCGCCATGCCTCGGCGGAGCTTGCCAGGCAGCCGAACCGAAAGAAACTGCTTCTCCTGCTCACGGATGGCAAGCCGAACGACGTCGATCACTATGAAGGGCGCTTCGCCCTTGAGGACAGCCGGCGTGCGACAGGCGAAGCCCGTGCAAGGGGCGTAAACGTCTTTGGCGTGACGATCGATCGCGAGGCCAGTTCCTATCTTCCAGCCATGTTCGGGCAGGGCGGCTATGCGCTGGTCGGCAATATCGCGAAACTCCCCTCCGCGCTTCCGGCAATTTACCGGATGCTTGCAGGGTGAGTGCTTGAGGGGGCGGGGTTCGCTCCCTCAAGCACTAAATTATTTGCGTTGCGACAAACTGTCATCGAACGAACCGAAATAGGATTCATCCCATGATGGCTCCGGCTGTGGCCATCACCCTTCGATAGCAGACAGCCACGGAAAACCGATATGTCAAACGAACCATCTCCGGCTAAGCCCTTTATCGATGTGCGCACCATTCCGCACGTTGAGCGCCACCCGACGATCTTTTCCCTGATCGATCATCTCGAGCCCGGCCATGCGTTCCAGATCATCAACGATCACGATCCGCGACCCCTGCACTCCCATCTTGAGGCCCGCTACCCTGGCGCATTTTCCTGGACCTATATCCAGGCGGGTCCGGAGGTTTGGCGCGTCGAGATCAGCCGCCTCGCCAAACATGGTGACCATGGCGACCATAGCGGCGGCTGCACCTGCGGCGGACACTGAGCCGACCCGCGCCGCCCCTCCCATTCTGGAGATTAGCTTCGGAGGTTTGAGATGTTCGGTGCCACTCTCTCCCGCTGGACCCTGTCCTACTTCGCTGCCTCCCTCCTCTTTCTAGTCGCGGGGGAGGGGCTGATGGTGGCTGGTTTCGGCTATCCCTTCCACACGATTCGGGCGCCCGAGACACTGATCATGGTGCATATCATCGCGATCGGATGGCTCGCCCTCGTCATGGGCGGTGCGCTGCTCCAGTTCGTGCCGGTGCTTGTGGCACGGCCGTTATGGGGAGCGGGCGCTTGTCTTCCCGCCCTTTTTCTGTTGCTTGCCGGTCTTTTCGGCCTGCTTCTTGGCTTTTCGGGGCTGGCGGGCCTTGCCGATGTTCCGCTTTGGGTCATGCCCGCAGCGGGAATCCTGCTGCTTGGCGGTTTCGCGTTGATCGTGACGATCCTTGCCGTCACCATTGCAAAAGCCAGGCCGGTTTTGTTGCCTGCGCGTTTTGTCGCCGTCGGTCTCGCATGCCTCATTGTAACGGTGTTCCTCGGAGTGATCTTTGCCTTCGTTCTTTCGGGATCTGCCGACAATCCGGCAGCTCTGGAACTTTCGGGCGGTGCGGTGCCGCTTCATGCGCTTCTCGGCCTCGGCGGCTGGATGAGTTTCACGGCGATGGGTGTCAGCTACCGGCTGCTGACGATGTTCATGCTGTCGCCCGATACAGAGCATCGCTCGACCCGCATCGTCTGGTGGGCTGGCGCTGGGGCTCTGGCGCTGATCGCGGCGAGCGTGCTCGTTGTCGCCGCCGGGCAGGGCGGGATGAAAGCGATGCTGCTTGCAGCGGCCGTGCTCGGCGTTGCAGCCTTCGGCCTCTATGTGCGCGATATCCAGCGGATCTATCGTCAGCGCAAACGTAAGGCGATCGAACTGAACAGCGGCGCAAGCATCCATGCCTTCGCCGCGATTCTTCTCTCTGCCGCTCTCGTCTTCGCGTTGCCGCTGTCGAATTATTCCGAAAGGGTCGTCGGCGCTCTGGCCTATCTTTTCTCGTTCGGCTGGCTGACGGGGTTGAGCCTCGCGCAGCTTTACAAGATCGTGCCATTCGTGACCTGGCTGGAATGCTATGGTCCGGTGATGGGAAAGGCACCCACGCCGCGCGTGCAGGATATCGTTGTCGAAGACAATGCGCGTATCTGGTTTCACCTTTTCTATGCCGGGGTGGCGCTTGCCACGTTGGCGCTGCTGGCGGAATATCTGCTTCTGTTCAGGCTTGCGGGCGCGCTCTGTCTGGGGGCGACGCTGGCCCTGATTGCCCAGTTCGTGCGGGCGCGCCGCCTGATCGACGTGCCTGTTGCGTTGCGCTTGCCGCAGGGCGCGACTAAACCTCATTTGTTGTTTACAGGCGCATCCGCGCCCAGGAGATCGAAATGACCTTGCCTCCTCATGCACTCGATGTTCGGCCATTGCTGAAGAATGGCGTCGAGCCGTTTCAGGCGATCATGCAGGCAATTGACGGGCTTGCTCCCGGCCAGAGCCTGCGTTTGATTGCTCCGTTCAAGCCCGTGCCGCTGTTTCAGGTCTTGGAGCGAAAAGGCTTCGCGGCGGTGCCGCACGAAATCGGCGATGGCGACTGGGAAGTCCTGTTCTCGCCCATGAGCGATGCCGTTGAAGACATTGCGGTTTCGCGCAATGCGAATTCACCGGATGCATGGCCTGAACCGTCCAACTATCTGGATTGCACGGAGATGGACCCGCCGGAACCGATGGTGCGCATTCTGGCCGAAGTGGAAAACATGGCGGCGGGGGATGTGTTGTTCGCCCTGCTGGGACGCGAGCCACTGTTTCTTTTCCCCGAACTGGAAACGCGCGGCCATCAATGGGCTGGAAACTTCGATGAAACAGGCAAGACCTATCGCATCATGATCCGTGTCGGTTCGCGTTGAGGCAAGCCAATGAATGATCTCGCGCGAAAGCATCTCGAACAGGCGATCCGCGATGCCTTGCGCATCGTGGTTGATCCTGAACTAGGCGTCAGCATCGTCGATCTCGGAATGATCTACGGCATCGAGATCACGGAGAGCGGCGGGGTGTGCGTTACCATGACGACGACCGTCAAGGGGTGTCCCGCAGCCGGTTTCCTGCGCATGGCGGTCAAGGATTGCGTGGAAGGCGTCGAGGGCGTTACCGCGGCCGAAGCGAGCCTTACCTACGAACCGGTCTGGACACCGGACATGGCGATAGCCGAAGTTCAGGGGCGGTTTGCAGCGCCGACGTTTTGAACGCTTGATAAGAGATTGCTCGATGAGAGATTGAATGAACAGGCCGTGCGGACCCCGCGCGGCCTTCTTCAGTCACGCTTGCCTGCCGCGTCGAACCCGCGTGAGCATCGGGGTGTATTCGACAAGGAAGAATGCGAAGGCAGCAATCCAGAGCACGCCTGCAAGCGCGAGCAGATGATGGAAGTGCATTGGCATGACCTCCGCCAGCGGGCGTGTGAGCGCGGCAAGGATGAGGTACGCATAGGACAGGACCGTGATGCGCGACGCGCTCAGGTCGCGGCCCGTATGTCCCCGCGTCGCCCGCCCCATCATCGCGAGCATCATGCAGCCCATGGCGCCAACGGTGAGAACATGGAGCGCCGAAAGCTCGTTGAAAATGCCTGCCGCCGCCGCCGCTATCGCCAGGAAACCTGCCGGAATGAAAGCATAGGCGACATGCAGAACCACGAGCAACTTTTCACGGCGGGTGGTCCAGCCGCGCCAGCGGTAGAGCCGCACGGCGTGTACGACGGCAGCCACGAGCGCGAGGCAGAGCGTCAGCGGATGATCGGGAACAATGACCCATGCGGAGAGGGCGGCGAGCCCGATCCAGAGTGCGGCTATGTCGAAGCGATTGTAGGGAACCGGGAAATCGGTCCGGCCGAAACGGTTCAGCCAGTTGCGGGTGAAGCTTGGGACGACCCGACCGCCGACGATCATGATGAGCAGGACATAGGCGCTGACGGAAAGCCTGCTCGCCGCCGCAGAATCCGCGCCCGACAGCATCTGATAGTGAAAAGCGATATTGGCCACCGACAGGGCGGTCAAACCGGCCAGCACCTTCAGGTCTTTCCATTTGCGTCCGGCGATGATTTCCCGCGCGCATATATAGAGAAGCGTGGGCAGGAAGAGCGCGTCGATAGCGACGGCCACGCCGATGCCGATGAGATCGGGCGCAATCAGCGTCAGCCGTCCGGCAACCCAGAGGCCGAAGAGCATGATTAGCGGCTTGCCTGATACGGGCAGGCTTCCCGTCCAGTTGGGAACGGCGGTCAGCAGGAATCCGGCAAGCACGGCAGAGGAAAAGCCGAAAAGCATTTCGTGGGAATGCCAGTGCAATGCGCCATAGGAGCCGCCGACGCTGCGGCCCGTTGAAAGCGCCACGATCCACAGAGCCATGGCGGCGATGGCCCATATACCGGCGCCCAGAAAGAACGGCCGGAAGCCATAGGAGAAGAGGACAGGGCCTGTGGTCGCTATTCCTCGCGGAATGGCGTGGCCGGTGCGGAGGTTCGGGGCGTCGCTCATACTTGTGTCCTTATGATGCAAGCGGGGGTTACAGACCTGTCCTATTGGTCCGGAGGGCTCCTTCTTTGCGCTGGCGCAAACTATCGCGCCAATTTGCCTGGAATGGTTCTAAGTTATTAATTTATAAGTACAAAATGTCGCAGTTTCAAAAGGGGTAACTTTGTTTTGGGTCAAAGAGTACGGGGTCAAAACCGTCTAGAAGTAGCGTGACAGGGCGGAAATCGCTCGGTCCATCTCAGAGGAGACACTCGATGACCGACCAGATTCAAATCAATCGCCGCACAATACTTGCCGGCGCGGCATTCGCCGGTGCTCTGGCGCCCATCATTTCCACAACTGCTGCCTGGGGGCAAGGCGCATTGAAAAAGGCAACGGCGGCGGACATCGCAACCCTGCCGCGCGAGAAGGTCGAGCTTGTCGATCCTCCTTTCGTCCATGTTCACAGCCAAGTGGCCAAGGGTGGGCCCAAAGTGGTCGAGTTCACAATGGTTATCGAGGAGAAGAAGATCATTGTGGACGATGACGGGACCGAAGTTCATGCCATGACGTTCAACGGCACGGTTCCCGGCCCGCTGATGGTGGTTCATCAGGACGATTATGTCGAACTGACGCTGATCAACCCTGAAACAAACACGTTGATGCACAATATCGATTTCCATGCGGCGACTGGCGCGCTCGGCGGCGGCAGTCTCACCGAGATCAACCCCGGCGAAAAGGCGATCCTGCGCTTCAAGGCAACGAAGCCCGGCGTGTTCGTCTATCACTGCGCACCTCCGGGGATGGTTCCCTGGCATGTGACGTCGGGCATGAACGGAGCCATGATGGTTCTGCCGCGCGAAGGCCTGACGGACGGCAAGGGTAATCCGCTCACCTATGACAAGATCTACTATGTCGGCGAGCAGGACTTCTACGTTCCCCGTGACGAGAACGGGAAGTTCAAGACCTACGAGACAGCCGGCGATGCCTATGAGGACACGGTCAAGGTGATGAGAACGCTCACGCCAACCCATGTGGTCTTCAACGGTGCGGTCGGTGCGCTGACGGGTGACAAGGCCATGAAGGCGGAAGTGGGGGACCGGGTGCTCATCATCCATTCGCAAGCAAACCGCGATACCCGGCCACACCTGATCGGCGGTCATGGCGACTATGTCTGGGCAACGGGCAAGTTCAACACGCCGCCGGATGTGGATCAGGAAACATGGTTCATCCCCGGCGGGACAGCGGCAGCGGCGTTCTACACCTTCCAGCAACCGGGCATCTACGCCTACGTGAACCACAATCTGATCGAGGCTTTCGAGCTGGGCGCGGCCGCCCACTTCACGGTCACGGGTGAGTGGGACGACGACCTCATGACGTCAATCCTGGCTCCTGCCGGAATGTAATCGGCCGGAATGTAACGACAAGCAAGAGGAAACGACCAAGCGTGTACCACCGCCTTCCCGGATCAATGGTGCACGCAACTGGAGGCATCATGACAGCCGGTCTTTCGCCGCTCTCGATAGCACTGCCTGCACTCATTCTGGCGGCGCTTGCGGGTGCGCTCGGGGTAAAATCCGGATTGCTGGGCAATGTGACTGAAGACAATGGCTTCATTGCCCCGCAGACCGTGATGATTGAGCCGCGCATCATGACCTACCGTGCCGAGGGGCACTATCTCAGGGATGGTTTTCCCGTTGACGCGCCGATGGTGACGAAAACGCTGCAAGCGCCGTTTGAAATCATGAAATATCAGGTAACCACTGCCAACTATGCCCAATGTGTGATCGATGGAGCCTGCATGGCGACCGATATCCGCCCGCAGAAAGCAGGGCAGGGAACGGGCAATGTGCCGGTGACAGGTGTCAACTTCACAGACGCCGCGAACTACGCGAAATGGCTGTCGGAAAAGACCGGCGAGACTTGGCAATTGCCGACCGACGAGCAATGGGCTTTCGCGGCGGGGTCGAAATTTCCGGATGACGCGCTGGGTATCGAGGGCGATGACGGTTCCAATCCGGCTTTGCGATGGCTGAAGGACTATGAGCGCGAGAGCGCCCGAAAACAGGCGAGAAATCCGGCGCTGCGGCCTTCCGAGGCATTCGGGGAGAATGAACTTGGCGTGGCCGACATGGCCGGGAACGTCTGGGAATGGACGCGGACCTGCCACCGCCGGGTGAATGTCGATGAGGCCGGCAATGTGCAGAGCGATATCCCTGCCTGCGGCATCTATGTCGTGGACGGCAAACACCGCGCATCGATGAGCTTTTTCATCCGCGATCCCAAGACAGGCGGATGCAGCGTCGGCGTTCCGCCCGATAATCTGGGCTTCCGTCTGGTGCGGGATGGCCGCTGGTATGTGCCGTTGCTGCAACGCGTCGCCAGCATTTTCGGGTAGCTGTTGTCCAGGGTCGCGTCAACTCGTCCCGCTTCGAGACTATTCCAAGAACCCGAGCGAGCATGATAAAGCTTCCGCGGGTTCTTGGAACAGGGGAAAAGCGATGGCCATGATCGACCGCACACTTGTCAGGGCGTTGCCGCTGTTTGCGAAGATGGCCGATGCGGAACTGGACAGGCTTTTGTCCTACGCCACGTCGCGGCGCGTCCCGCAGGGTGAGGCCGTGTTCGAGCAGGGCGACGAGGCGACCTCGTTCTATCTCCTGCTGCATGGGCGGTTGAAAGTGACGCAGGTTACGCCCGATGGCCAGCAGATCATCGTGCGCATGGTCCATCCCGGCGACCTGTTCGGCTTTGCCAAGGCGTTGCAGCGTGGCGACTATCCGGGCACGGCGACAGCCGCTGCCGAGAGCATTATTCTGGCGTGGCCGACCGATCTCTGGGATTTCTTCGTCGAGCAGAACCCGGGCCTTGCCATGAACGCGATCCAGACGATCGGCAGGCGGCTTGAAGAGGCGCATACGCGCATCCGCGAAATGTCGACGGAAGAGGTGGAGCGTCGCGTCGCCCATGCTGTCGTCCGACTTGCCAGGCAGGCGGGCAAAAAGGAAGAACAGGGTATCCGCATTGATTTCCCGATTTCAAGGCAGGATATCGCCGAGATGACAGGCACGACACTGCACACGGTTTCCCGCATTCTGAGCAGCTGGGAAACCAAGGGCTTTGTTCAGGGCGGGCGACAGAAGCTGCTCGTCTGCGATCTGGGCGGCCTTGCCCGGCTGGCCGAGGGCCACGGCTAGAGTCTGTCAGCGTTACATGGAATCGTTTCGGGATTCCCTGCAGGGCTGTTTTGTGATTCAAGATCATTGCTGGTGGGGAGGCCAGCAATGATGGCGAGACCCCTTTCCCTGGATTTGAG
>JBOHIW010000015.1:0-119217 GCA_050726055.1 Phyllobacterium sp.
GAAGAGCGAACCGTCGAAACAACATGGAGACGTATCGGCGAACTCCTCAAGGCCTTCAGTCCGCAGGAATGCTCAAACTACCTCAGACATGCCGGCTATGGTTCAGAGTAGATCTGACAGACTCTAGCTTGCTTCTAGAGATCCGGGAGCTTGCGATGCTACCAATCGCAAACAACCAAGAACGGAATATCGCTGGTGGAACCGCTCATAAGAGATTGTATCGGCCGAGGATTTCCTCGATTTGCGCATCTTGGTTCCTGTTGGGCAGCAGGGCCGGCTGGCGGCTGGCGCCGACGGATGCGTCCTGCAGATAGAGCGACCGCTTGACCATTGCAGGTGCAAAGCCAAGGGCGTAGAGATCCGTGCGGAAGGCAGAGTAGACGGCCTGGTTTCGCTCGGCTTCGGCGATATCGCCGGAGTTATAGGCGTTCAAGATTCCGGCCAAAACAAGCGGCATGGCGTTCCCGAGGCCCGATATACATCCGGCCGCACCGTTCTGCAGGGCCCAAAGCACCAGATGGTCAGGCCCTGAATACACTTCGAAACCATCTATATCCCTGGCAACTTCAAGATAGGCTTCGAGCGTCTCCCTTGCTCCGCCTGAATCTTTGATTCCCGCAATGTTGCCGTGCTGTGCGAGTGTGCGGGCAGTCTCCGGTTCGATGTGATTCTGCGTCCGGGCCGGGATGTCATAGAGATAGACAGGCGTATTGACGGCATCGGCGACGGTGGAGAAATGGCGGATCAGGCCGTCCTGGGTGCAGGCGATGAAGAAGGGTGTGATCACCGCAATGCCATCAACGCCCAAGCGGTCGAATTCGCGCGACAGTTTCAGCGTTTCGAAAGTCGCTGGCATACCGGCATTGACGATGACCTTGACGCGGCCGGAGACCTCATCGACCACTTCCTCCGTC
This sequence comes from Phyllobacterium sp., assembly GCA_050726055.1. GTDB lineage: Bacteria > Pseudomonadota > Alphaproteobacteria > Rhizobiales > Rhizobiaceae > Phyllobacterium. The sequence continues at coordinate 915 of JBOHIW010000015.1, forward strand.
AGGCGAACCTTTTCCTCGAAGGTGAGCGCGGAGAAATCGCCGTTGGTGCCGGCGCACATGATGTTGTTACCGGCTTCGACCTGCCGGCGAACCTGCGCGCGGGTCGCCTCGTAATTGATGGTCTCGTCTTCATTGAAGCAGGTCACGAGTGCGACGAAGGCATTCTTGGACATTTCAGTCTCCTGGGATTAGTGTCGGACGCCTCAAGAGGCAAATTCTAGCCGGGCGGCGCGATTGGTCGCCTGCACATCGGGATCGGGGTCGAGGCCGGCTGCGAGAAGGGCGCGCGTATAGGCTTCGCGCGGTGTCTCGAAGACCTGACGAATCGTGCCCAGTTCGACGACTTTGCCCTCCCGCATGACCATGACGTGGTCGGCGAAATCTCGTACAACAGGAAGGTCGTGGGCTATGAAGATGAAGGCGATGCCTATTTCCTTGCGCAATTTGTCGAGCAGGGCAATGATTTGAGCCTGCACCGAAACGTCAAGTGCGGAGACCGCCTCGTCGCATATGATCAATTGCGGTTCGAGGGCAAGCGCACGGGCAATGGCGATACGCTGGCGCTGGCCACCCGAAAACTGGTGTGGATAGCGGCCCATATGTTCGGGGCCGAGCCCGACCTGGACCAGAAGTTCGGCCACGCGCTCGCGCCATTTCGGCTTCGGCAGGATGTCCGGGTGAATCACCCAGGCCTCCGAGATCAGTTGATAAACGGTCATGCGCGGGTTGAGCGACTGGGTTGGGTCCTGAAACACCATTTGCAGGTCGCGCCGCAGTTTGTAGAGTTCCGTCGGCGATAGCTGGAAGAGATCGCGGCCCTTCCACAACGCCTGACCGCTGTCGGGCTCGTCGAGCCGCAGCAGTATGCGGGCGAGGGTAGACTTGCCAGAACCGCTCTCACCGACCACGGCCACGGTCTCGCCGGGCATCAGGTCGAAGGAAATGCCTTTCAGCGCTTCAAAGTTGCCATAGCGCTTTCGAACATCACGGATCGACAGAACGGGCTCGCCCCGGGTGGCGGGTGCATGCATTTCGCCTTTGCCGGGGGCGGCGGCGATGAGTTTTTTCGTATAGGGATTCTGCGGATTCTTGTAGACCTCGTGAACTGTTCCGGCTTCGACCAGCTCTCCCTTTTCCATGACTACGACGCGATCGGCGACCTCGGCGACGACACCCAAATCGTGGGTGATAATCAGGATGGCCATGCCGGTTTCCCGCTGCAGTTCGTCGAGAAGCGCCAGAACTTCCGCCTGCACGGTGACGTCGAGCGCCGTCGTCGGTTCATCGGCGATGAGGAGATCGGGGCGAAGTGCGAGTGCCATGGCGATCATGACCCGCTGGCGTTGGCCACCGGAGAACTCGTGCGGATATTTGTCGAGCGATCGCTCCGGATCAGGAATGCCAACACGGGTCAGCAGGCGCAACGCCTCGGCCTGAGCTTTCGCCGCAGCCGCGCCGTGGGTCGTCAGCGCTTCCCGGATCTGCCAGCCGACCGTATAGACCGGGTTCAAATGGCTGAGCGGATCCTGAAAGATCATCGCAATGCGGCGGCCATTTATGTTGCGACGGTCCTGTGCGGACATTTTCAGAAGATCGACGCCGTCGAGCAAGATCTCGCCCGAACTGATGCGGCCGGGGGGCATGTCGATCAGGTTCATGATCGCAGATGAGGACACCGACTTGCCCGAGCCGCTTTCGCCGAGGATCGCAAGGGTTTCGCCGCGGTCGAGGTGGTAGGAAATATTCCGTACGGCTTTGACCACTCCCATGGCGGTGTGGAACTCGACCGAGAGGTTGCGCACGTCCAGCAGATGGTCAGCCATTTTTGCGGCCTTTCATTTCAAGGCGCCAGCGTTGGACGGGATCAAGCGCGATACGCATCCAGTTCGAGAGCAGGTTGAGCGACATGGTTGTCAGGATGATCGCGAGGCCAGGCCAGAAGGACAGCCACCAGGCATTGGTCAGATATTGACGGCCTTGGGATATCATAAGGCCCCAGGTGATTTCGGGCGGCTGGATGCCGATACCGAGGAAGGAAAGGGCGCTTTCCGCAAGCATGACATAGGCAAAGTCGAGCGTTGCCAGCGTCGTGAGCGTCGGCAGGACGACGGGCAGGATGTGGCGAAAGAGGATACGCTTGCTGGAGGCACCCATGACGCGCGCCGCCTGGACAAACATGCGTTCGCGGATCTCGAGGACTTCCGCGCGCGTCGTTCGGAGATACACCGGAATGCGGGTGATCGAAAGGACCAGCATCAGATTCAGGATCGACGAGCCCAGGACATAGAGCACGATCACAGCGATCAACAGCGACGGAAACGACATGATGACGTCCGCCAGCCGCATGATCACCTGGTTGACGCGTGGCGAGGAGAAGCCCGCGACGAGGCCCAGGATTGTACCGACGGTTGCCGAGATGACCACCGCGCCGGCGGCGACCATGAGTGTGTTCTGCGTTGCGACAATGATGCGGGCAAACAGGGGGCGTCCAAGCGCGTCGGCGCCCATCCACCAGACCCAGCCGCGCTCCCATTCGAACGGGGCAGCATTCCGGCCTCGGAGGTTCTGTTTGGTTGCAAGGTCGCCGAGCCAGCTTGGCCCGATGATCGCGAGGATGAGGATGACGATGAGGAAGATTGCGGCGCAGACGGCAAATTTGTCAGCCCACAGCATACGCGCCATGCGAACCACAAAGCTTGGTTCCCGGGCGATTGCAGTCTCTGTTGTCTGAAAGGTCATGGCCAGGCTCTTCAGTGACGGATGCGCGGATCGAGAAGCGCGTAGGCAAGGTCGATCAGCAGGTTCATGAGGAAAATCGCCAGAGCGGTTACGAGAATGGCGGCCAGAACGACATTGAAGTCACGTTGCAGAATGGAATCGATCATCAATTTGCCGACACCGGGAAAGCCGAAAATGGTCTCAACGATCACTGCGCCGTTCAACAGGCTGGCCGCCTGATCGCCGATCACGGTAATGACCGGAAGCATAGCGTTGCGCAACGCGTGGACGAAGATGATCGGGCCGGACTTCACGCCCTTGGCGCGGGCAGTCTTCACATAAGCCGAAGAGAGCGCGTTGATCATCGAGCCACGGACGACCTGGACAATAATGCCGAATGGGCGAACGAAGAGCACGCAGATCGGCATGATCCAATGCAGAGGCGAGCCGGTGCCTGAAGTTGGAAGCCAGGCGAGGTTCACGGAGAAAACGACGATTGCAACGATGGCGAACCAGAAGTCGGGTACCGAAGCGCCGATCAATGAGATGACCGAGGACAGGCGGTCGAAGAAGCCGCCTGCGCGGAACGCGGCCAGCGAGCCGACGACAATGGCAGCACCGGTGACCAGTGTCATGGTGATGAGGGCAAGCCAGAGCGTCCAGACGAATGCTTCCAGAACCACATCGATTGCCGGGCGTGCCTTGCGCAGGGACTCGCCGAAATCACCGGTCACGACATCACCAACATAGCGAGTGAACTGCACCATAAGAGGGTCGTTCAGTCCGTGGATTTCGCGAAACTGCTCCTTCATTTCCGCGGAGGCTTCGACCGGCAGGAACAAGGCGGCTGGATCCCCTGTCAACCGAGAGAGGAAGAAGACCATGACGACCAGGCCGACGAGCGAGATCAGACTGGCCGCAGCGCGTTTTCGAATGAAGGTCAGCATGGCACTCCTTACTTGCATGGAGCGGCGGGAACCGTCCCGCCGCCTTGTTTGTTTCTGTCGCTGGCGATCGTCGCGCCCGCCAGCAAGGTTCACTTGATGGCAATCTCCGAGAGCTGGAGCATGGAGTTGTTTGCCATGGTGGGCTTGAAATCAAGGCGTTCGGAAACGCGGGAGAACCCGACCATGTGGAAGAGCAGTACATCAGCCACGACATCATCATGCACATAGGCAATCAGTTCCGACCAAAGCTTGGCGCGTTCATCGCCTACAGCAGCAGACGCACGCTTGATCAGGTCGTCGACCTTCGGATCGGAGAAGCCTGCCTGCGTACCTTCAGAAGCATATTTAAAGAACATCGAGAACGATGGGTCACCCTTGGAGTTGTCGTGCATCGCGGCAACGAGGTATGGTCCCCGGCCTTCCTGGAAAGGCTTGGAATAATAGCCTTCGTGCTCTGCCACTTCGACGAACTTGAGTTCGATTTTGAAGCCTGCTTCCTGCAATTGGGCCTGGATTGCTTCCATGATTTCGGTAACGTTCGGGAAGTTTGCCGTACGGGCAATTATGGTGATCGGTGTATCGACTTTCACGCCATCGGCCTTGGCTTCATCGAGAAGCTTTTTGGCGGCCTCTACATCAAAGGGAAAGACCTTGACGTCGGGGTTCCAGCCGAGTGTTGGCGGTGGAACGATGGCCGTTGCCAGCAGTGCGCTTTCTGGAACCAGCGTGCCGAGGAATGCCTCACGATCGATAGCCATATTCAGTGCGCGACGAACGCGAACATCGTTCAGCGGTTCGATATTGTGGTCAATCCGGAGATATACGGTCTCGCTGTCAAGATAGGAAAAGTCGGTTGCTGGGTTCGTTGCATCCAGCTGCGAAATCGAGGGCGAAAGATCTGCCTCACCGGTCTGGACCATAGCGGCGCGAACCGAAGGGTCGGAACGGAACAGGTAGGTCGCTTCGGTGACCTGCGGTTGCTCGCCCCAATAGTCGTTACGGCTGGTCAGAACGATCTGCTGTCCCGGCGTCCAGTTCGTCAGCTTGTAGGGGCCGGTGCCAATCGGCTCACGAACGAATTCGAGCGGAGTTTCTTCCGGAACAATGGTCACCAGCGACATGAGCAGCGGCAGGATCGGTTGAACCGGGTCGGCGCTGAAATCGATCGTATTGTTATCAACGACGTTAGCGGAGATTGAGATGCCGCCGAAATAGCGCTCGGACTCGCACGCATTCTTGTCGCTCAAGACACGGTCAAAGCTGTGCTTTACGTCTTTCGCGTCAAAGGTCGTACCGTCGGAGAAAGTTACGCCCTGGCGAAGGTGGAAGCGCCAGCTGCCGTCTTCATTCTGCTCCCACTTTTCAGCGAGGCGTGGCATCAGGCCCTTGTTTCCGCGAACATCAAGTTCGGTCAGGGTTTCGCTGACATTCTGCATGATGACGCGACCGATATTCGAACGGGTGGCCATGCAGGGCTCAAGCAGGTCGGCCTCCTCCGGCAGAACAATCTTGATTGGACCCGATGCAGAAAAGGCTGGCGACAGGCTGGATGCCAATATGAGCGCACCTAAGACAAGTGTCTTTTTCATTACGTTCTCCTCCATTGTGAATTCTCGTTCAGTTCGATGTACGCTGAGATTTGAAGTTACCGGTACGCGCAGCAATCAACGCAGCACAACAAATGAGCGCGCCGCCGCCGAGGGTGGTCAGGGCGACATTTTCGCCGAACAGCGCAACCCCGCCAAAGGCCACGAGTGGGAGACGCAGAAAATCGACAGGCGCTACCACCGTGGCGGGGGCCAGCGAAAAGGCGTGTGTCATCAGCCCCATGCACGCGGCTCCAACGACGCCTTGAAGTGCGAGCAGCCCCATTTCCCTCAACCCCGGCGTAACCCAGAAGGGAATGGCAAAGATCAGGGCGATAGGAACAGTCAGCAACAGATTCAAGACAACGAGCGTGGATGTGGCGTCAGCTTTGGACATGGATTTCAGGATCAACTGGATGGTTGACTGAAGAACGGCACCTACAAGCGCCAGAAAGACAGCCAGACTGAAGCCCGCGCCCGAAGGGCCGATTACCATCATTGCGCCAGCAAAACCAAGAACAACTGCACTGATCATGGCCGGGCCGGGACGCTCGCCAAGCGCCAATGCGGCACCCAGCACGACGAATATCGGCGAGGTAAAAGCAATAGCCGTTATATCAACAAGCGGCCCCCAACTAAAGGCGGCGAAGAAGGCGACCATGGCCAGCAACTTGAAGCCTGCGCGCAGGGCGTGCTGAGGTAACGGGTGGTTCGAGCGCAGGACGGATGGACGCATGGCGATCCAGGGCAAAAGGACGAGAGCACCAAAAAAAGCACGGAAGAAACCAATAACAAAAGGATGCACGGTACCGTTCAACGCGCGAACGATCACCGCATCCAATGCGGCGAGCGTTGCTGCGCCTGCGGCGAAGGTGACGGCGATCGTCGCATTGCGGCGGCTTCCGTCTTTTTGCATGGAATTCCTCCTTGTCCTGGCGTCCTCTCGCCGGATCGTCGTGACCATTAAACTTCTTGGTTAGTTTGTCAATTTATTTTATAGTGTAAAACATTAAGAAAAAATTTTTGTAAAAATAATTAAATGAATACAAATAGTTATCATAATTATTCATTTTTTGTAGAGAAAAAAATTACATTAATAAACTTGACAACAATAAAATTTGGATGATTTTCGGCTACTTGAGAGGAGAATCTGATGCATCCCGAAGAAATCGCTCACAGCATGACTGGCGCGCTGCAAGTCGTGTCCCCTGGGCGCGACGAGGCGCTGCTGCCGTCGCCAACGATCCAGAATCATGCTGCGTTCCTGCATATGCTTGATGATGGCGCGCTTGCTTGTGCCTGGTTCGGCGGCACGCTGGAGGGCAAGTCCGACATTTCCATCTTCGCTTCGGTGTTGCCGAAGGATTCTTCGACCTGGGGCCCACCCCAGCAGTTGAGCTCCGACCCTTTGCACTCGGAACAGAACCCCGTGCTCTTCACTGCCGCCGATGGCAGGCTCTGGCTCTTCAATACGTCCCAGCCCTCCGGGAATCAGGATGAGTGCAGAATTCGCATGGCGGAGGTTCGGCGGGATTCCGCTGATCCGTCGAAGCTTTCCGCTTCCGGAGGGCGCTACCTGGACCTGCCACGCGGCTGCTTCATCCGGGCGCCGCTTGTCGTGCGCGATGACGGTGCATGGCTGCTGCCGATCTTTCGCTGTGTCCAGCGTCCCGGCCAAAAGTGGAACGGGAGCCATGACACGGCCGCGACCGGGGTGTCTGAGGATGGTGGCAAGTCTTGGCGGCTTGAAGATGTCGACCTGTCAACGGGCTGCGTGCACATGTCGCCCGTCTCACTCGGAGAGGGTCGCTATGCAGCTTTCTTCCGCCGCCGGCAAGCCGACTTTGTCTACCGGACAGAGAGCGTAGACGGTGGGCGGTCCTGGTCCGCGCCTCACGCGACCGAAGTGCCGAACAATAATTCCTCCGTCGCCGTCACGCGCCTGCGGGACGGCCGGATTGCGATGATCTGCAATCCGGTGAACGCCGCGCTGTCCGCTGATAGACGTGCCTCGCTCTACGATGAGCTTGGCGAAGACGATGGGCGGCCCGACGCTGATCCGGCGGGAGGCTGCGCTGCAATCTGGGGCGTGCCGCGTGCACCCGTGACGCTATGCCTCTCGAACGATGGGGGGCAGTCCTTTCCCATGCGTTTGCTGATCGAGGATGGGCCGGGAACCTGTCTGTCGAACGACTCGACCGACGGGCGCAACAAGGAAATGTCTTACCCCTGGCTGCTTGAAGGGCCGGACGGCACCATGCATCTCGCCTACACCTATCATCGACGTGCTATCAAATATGTCCGCCTGGCTCCTGGTTGGGACAGCGCGGTAGGACGGAGTGTTTAATGAGCAATATCATCGGTATAACCATGGGCGATCCATGCGGTGTAGGACCTGAAATCGCGGTCCGCGCCCTGGTGGAAATGTCTGCGGAAGATCGTGCGAAGACGCGCATCTATGGCAATCTGGCGACGCTCGAAGCGGCGCGGCAGGCGTTGGGCCTGGATATAGATCTGGGCGCCTTTGTCGTGGATCTGCCTGTCGAGGGCGCTCCGCTTCCCTGGGGGCAACTTAGCCCGGTGGCGGGTGATGCGGCTTTCCGCTTTATCGAAAAAGCAGTGAGGGATGCTGAAACAGGCGAAATCGGGTGCATTGTCACCGCGCCGATCAACAAGGAAGCACTGAACCTCGCAGGTCATCACTATGATGGCCATACCGGCATGCTGCGCAGCCTGACCGGTTCGAAGGCCGCATATATGCTGCTCGCCTCCGACCGCCTGAAGGTTATCCATGTGTCGACCCATGTCTCGCTGCGCGAGGCCATCCAACGGGCAACGACGGAAAGGGTTCTGGCAACCATTCGGGCGGGTGATGCGCATCTCAAGCGCATCGGCTACGCGGCGCCGAAGATAGCGGTTGCCGGCATTAATCCGCATTGCGGCGAAAACGGTCTCTTTGGAACGGAGGATGACGACCAGATCGCGCCCGCGGTCGCGGCAGCGCGGGCAGAAGGCATAGATGCCTATGGGCCGATCTCAGCCGACACAGTCTTCCATCGCGCCTATTCCGGCGCTTTCGACATGGTCGTCGCCCAGTATCACGATCAGGGGCACATCCCGATCAAGCTCGTCGCCTTCGACACCGCCGTCAACGTTTCGGTGGAGCTGTCGATCGACCGCACATCCGTTGACCACGGGACAGCCTTCGACATTGCCGGCAAGGGTATCGCCAACCACGGCAATATGAACTCCGCTATCGCCTATGCCCGCAAGCTCGTGGCTGGTCGTGTCAAGCAAGGATGATCAGACCATGACAATTGCTCCCATCACCCTTCATCAACCACGCCGGTTGGCTGTCGGTGCGGGTACGACCGGCGAAATCGGCGCCTGGGCATCCGATGCAGGCTCGGTACTTGTGATCGCTACACCTATCACGGCGGGGTTTGTTGACCGCCTGCGTCTTTCCGGTCGGGTTTCCGTGTTTGATGCGATTCCCGGCGAGCCGGACGTTGCAACGCTCGATGCCGCGCTGGACGCCGCGCGCCAGAGCCAGCCGGACGTTATCGTCGGCCTCGGCGGCGGCTCGGTGCTCGATGTGGCAAAACTCGTGGCGGTGCTGTGGGATTCGGAGCAGACACTTGCCGATGTCGCCGGTCCGAATCGTGTCGCGGGTCGCAACACGCGTCTTGCTCAGGTGGCGACAACGGCGGGAACCGGTTCCGAAGCCGGGATCCGCTCGCTGATCACCGACCCCGGCAAGGGCAACAAGGTCGCCGTCGAAAGCCCGCACATGATCGCGGACTTCGCGGTGCTCGATCCGGAATTGACCTATTCGGTGCCACCGGCCGTGACGGCTGCGACTGGCGTCGACGCCATGGCCCATTGTGTCGAAGCTTTCACGAATCGTCGGGCTCATCCGATGATCGACGGGTACGCGCGGATGGGTTTCCGGCTGGTTGGCGAATTTCTCGCTCGCGCGGTCAAGGATGGCGCTGATACGGAGGCGCGCGAGGGTCTCATGCTCGCTTCCTATTATGGTGGCATCTGCCTGGGGCCAGTGAACACTGCGGCCGGGCATGCCATCGCCTATCCGCTCGGAACGCGGCTTCATCTGCCCCATGGTCTGGCGAATGCTATCATCTTCCCCCATGTCCTTGCATTTAATCAGCCCGTTGCGCCGGAGAAATCTGCGGAAGTGGCCAAGGCGCTCGGGCTGGGTGAGAGGCTTTCTCAGTCGGAGTTGCTGGCTTCTGCTCACGGCTTCTGCAAGGATCTCGGCATTGAAATGTCGCTCGCTGCTCATGGCGCTACCGGGGAGGATCTGCCGTGTTATGCCAGCGACGCGCATGCAATCCGCCGCCTCATGGACAACAATCCTGTCGACATGAATGTGGAGGACATTCTGGCTGTCTATAAAGCAGCTTTCTGAGCTGATCCTGTATGAATAATCCACGCGCCTCGGCCAAAAGCCGAGGCGTTTTCGGGTCAGGGGGTGTCAACATACCTGTCGGGCGTTTGAAACAGGCGCTGGCGCGATCCCGCCAGATGGTCGTGCATGAGTTGCTTTGCTGCCGCACTGTCACCCGCAGCGATGGCTTCCGCGATCGCTTCGTGCTCGGCAAACACGCGCCGAAGACCGGCATCTTCGCGCTTTACCGATACGCCATGAAATTTCATTCCGACCGCAATATGGTCTTTCAGGGCTTCCATGGCGGTGGAGAAGTAGCGGTTTTGAGCAGCGCGAGCGATTGCCAGATGGAACTGAAAGTCGGCATCCTCGCGGTGTGACTGTCGATTGGTAGCATCGCGCATGAGTTCCAGCGCCTGCCGAATGGCTGCAAGGCTGGCCGTATCGTGGCGTGCTGCTGCCGCTGCTGCGGCTGCTGGCTCGACGTTAAGCCGAAATTCGTAGCAGTTCAGCAGATCGGCCAGATTTTCCAGCTGGCCGAAGCCAAGGGGCTCCTTCAGGCCAAGAGCACGCACAAAGCTGCCGGCGCCGCGGCGGGAATAGATCAAGCCCTGCTCGCGCAGACGCCTCAATGCCTCACGGATGATCGGACGGGACACCTCGAATTCGGCTGCCAGGTCATGTTCAGTCGGCAAACGCTCATCGGGCTGGTACGCTCCGGATTTGATTGCGCGGTGCATCCTCTCGAAGACGAGGTCGGCAAGGCTCTTGCGTGTCGTTCCGTTCTCCAGTCCCATTTGTCATCCTGTTTTCCGGAGGATTCTATCCGCGATTTCTCTCAGTGTACCCGGTTGCCCAAAACCTCCGGATTTCGCTATGATGCAATGTCCATTGGCATGCGCCAATCCCAGTCCGGGCAGGCATTCACCGAGGAGCCGAAATCGCGAGATCCCCATTCTTCTTAGCACGGCTTCCGCGGTTGCGCCGCCCGAAAGAACCAATGTAGCAGCCGCTTCCGTTAGCGCTGGATAGATGCTGTCCGCAAGACGTCTCGAAACTTCTGGAGGCGCACATGGTTCATCTCCTGGCGTGGCCTGCACAAGTGTTATCGTGCGGTCGTTGCTTGACGGCTCAACCACATGACCATTTGGTGCAGGCAAATAGCACAGCTGAAACGAGGCTCGGAGCTTGTCGATCTGAGCCAGGGTGATTGGATCACTTGAGCCGATAATAAACAATCCAGGCCCGTCTGGTATGTCCGCAGCCAACGCACTCGCCCGGTGGCTCATTTGTTGAGCAAGCGCTTCAGCCAGCCCTCTCGCGCCAACCAGCAGATCCACGCCAGATTTTTGCGACGCTTCAAGCCAGTCTCTCATCTCATCTTGAGACCCGGTGTCCGGTATCGTTGCGAGGGAGGCGTGCGTGCCAAGCACTTCCACAATGGAGATAGGCGCGGCAACTCCGAATCCTTCCACGTGTCCCGCTTTCACGATGCGTCCGAAATCCGGAATTGCCGGCGCTACGAGCGCAGAATGAAACGGCGTAATATCGAGTTCGGCGGCGATATGGCCTTTGAGGCGCGAGTCGATCTTCTTAAAAAGGAGCGTGTCAGGTGGCAGGAATGACAGTGCGGCGGCCGTCGCCTTTCGCGCAGCATCTGCATCCATTTCTCGTGACCCGGTATTAATAGAAAGCACTTTCGGCTTTCGGCTCATAGCCTCCGGGATTGCCTCGACGGTCAGCGCCACTTCTGTGAAAAGGCCTCTGCCGGCGAACGGTGCGGCGGTGTCCAAAGCGCCCGTCAGATCGTCGGCGATTATGGCCAGCATGAAACGAATCCTTCGAACCTGTTGTAATCTTTTATTCTATCAATGGCATTGAAATGTCAACATTTTAAGTTATTGTATTACAAATTATTGTTCATATGAGCGCATTGGAACACCGTTACGTTAACGTTGGTGTAATTTGAAGCGGTGATTTTTGGGGGATGTCTGAAGGGGTGCGTTGCAAAGTTTTGAATAGAGCAGAAGTGGGCTCATCTCTGGATGCAGTTATACTGCGATCGCATCAAATTGCTGTTTGAGCGGTCGAGCTAATGGACCTTGTTGCTTGAGCATCAGCAGTTCGGGACACTCTCTGCATAGTTGTATCCGGAGTAAGGCTTGCTCCATCCAAAGCAAATTCTTGCAACAGAGCCACAACCGGAGCGGTAGTCCTTGCCTTGCACACGCTTTGATACATCGTCGAAATGCGTTACGAACAGTAAGCTGACGGTCCGATCGTTCAGGAAGGCGCAACGGCATGCGCGGCGGCGGGGATATCCGAGAATGAATGCGCAAGCGATCGCAGCACATCCGCAAAAGTACTCGCAAGCCTCTTTAAAAAAGAGTTTGCTTCACACCGTCGCGCCCTGTCTGGTCATCTCTGTGTTTTGTGCGGGCGAGGCATCGGCCGCGTGCAGTCCTGCCGCGCCAGCGGACGGTGGCATTGTCAGTTGCAGCGGGGTTCCGATCTTGCTGCCGCCGAATCCGAACAGCTACCAGTCCAATGCAAACAACCTCGACGTGACCGTGCGAGCTGGCGCGATCATGAGCACGCTGCCGGGCGGCACGGCGATGACCCTTGGCGGCAACGGACTGACCCTCAACAATCTTGGCGCGATCGATGCCAACGCGTTCGGCTCGCTGGTGCTGTCGCGGGCGCTGACGGTCGGCAATCTAATTGCGCCGGGCGCGGGCAATGTCGCTATCAACAATCAGGGCTCGATCGAAGGCACTTTTGATGGCACTTTCGGGCTGAACGGTGCAGCGATGGCAGTGGCCAATACCGGCACCACCACCATCGTCAATTCCGGCTCCATCGGCCTGAGCGCGCTCGGCCTGTTCGAGCCAGCCAATGCGGTTGCAGTCGGCATCTATGGCGGCGGCAATGCCAACTTTACCAACATCGGTACCATCACTGGTCGGGTGGCCTTCGCCAGCCCGAACAGCGGCGGCAATGTGTTCGTCAATGCCGGCACCATCAACGGCAGCGTCTCGCTCGGCACCACGATCAGCGACGACACTTTCGTCGCGGTAACGGGCTCAAACATCGTCAGCCCATTGATGCCAATGCCGTCGATTACGGTGCCGGCGGCAGCGGTGTGATCGACAAGCGTGGGACCGGCATTCTGACGCTGGCAGCCGATTCAACTTCCTTCACGGGAACGACGACTGTCAACGCCGGGACGCTTGCCGTTAACGGCTCTCTTGGCGGTACGCTGGATGTTCTTTCCGGCGCGCGTCTGCAAGGTGCGGGAACCGTTGGCACGACCACAGTCGCCACGAGCGGCACGATTGCTCCGGGCAACTCGATCGGCACGCTGACGGTCGATGGTGATCTGATTCTTGCAGCAGGCTCGCGCTTCGAAATCGAGGTAAACCCGGAAGGCATCGATAGCGATCTTGTCAAGGTGAGGGGGACAGCCACGCTTGATGGCGGTACGGTTGCCCATATCGGCGCCAACGGCAATTACGATATCCGCTCGACCTACACGATCCTGTCGGCAGGGGTCCTGAATGGCGCGTTCGAAGGCGTCACCTCCGACTTCGCCTTCCTTACGCCCAATCTCATCTATGATTTTGCGGCTGGCACGGTTGATCTTGAGCTGGCGCGCAATAATCGCGATTTTGCCGCAGCGGCTTTGACGCGTAACCAGATCGCCACAGCCAATGGCATTGAGAGCATCGGCTTCGATGGGGGACACGACGTCTATGACGCCATCGCCCAGCTTGCCGATGATGAAGATCTCATCCGCGCCAGCTTCGATGCGCTGTCGGGCGAGATCCATGCTTCTGCCAAATCGGCTCTGATCGAGAACAGCCATTTTATCCGCGATGCCGTCTACGATCGTCTGGGCGCAGTGTTCGAAGGGGCAGGGGCCCAGGCAGTGCCCGTGCTGGCCTATGACGAGGGCGGTCCGGTGTTGGCGTTCGCCACCACCGACCGCTTTGCCGCCTGGGGTACGGCCTTCGGTTCATGGGGGAGTATTGACGGTGACGGTAATGCGGCAAGCCTCGACACCTCCACCGGTGGCCTCCTCACCGGTATCGACGGCCTCGTTGCGGAGAATGTACGCCTTGGCATCCTGACCGGCTACAGCCACATCAGCTTCGATGCCGATAGCAGAACCTCGTCAGGCTCGAGCAACAATTATCATCTCGGCCTTTATGGCGGCACGCAGCGGGGCGCGCTCGCCGTCCGTTCCGGCCTTGCCTATACGTGGCACGACATCGAGACATCGCGCTCGGTCGTCATGCCCGGCTTTGCCGACAGCCTGAGCAGCGATTACAACGCCGGCACCTTCCAGGCCTTCGGCGAACTCGGCTATAGCATCGACACACCGGCCGCTTCGTTCGAACCTTTCTTCAACCTCGCCTATGTCAACCTGCACACGGATGGCTTCACGGAAAAGGGCGATGCGGCAGCCCTCACCAGCCATGGTGAAACAACCGATACCACCTTCACCACGCTTGGCCTCAGAGGCTCGGCCGGTTTCGTGCTCGGCACGGTGAAGGCGACAGCGCGCGGCATGCTCGGCTGGCGATGTCTTCACAGTCGCCGGCGTACCGATCGCGAAAGATGCCGCCCTTATCAATACCGGCCTCGATTTCAATCTGACCGATGCCGCAACCCTCGGTATCGCCTATCAGGGTCAGTTCGGCTCCGGCGTCCAGCAGAACGGCTTCAACGCAAAACTCGCGGTGAGGTTCTTAGCATCAAGCGTGAGAGGTTTGGGGAATGTATTTCAAGTGCGCGCTGTCAGCACATAGGAGACATACAGCCGGGCCACCCGTAAACAATATGGTGCGGAAGAGAAGATCCGCATCGTGCTTGAAGGTCTGCGCGGCGAGGAAAGCATTGCTGCACTTTGCCGGCATGAGGGTATTGCCGGGAGCCTTTACTACATTCGGTCGAAGGAATTCCTCGAAGCTGGCAAGAAGTGGCTGGCCGGTGACACAGCGCGCTCCGTCACCTCCGATGAAATGAAGGTTCTTCGCCGCGAGAGCGCGATCTGAAGGAAGTCGTTGCGGAACAGGTGCTGGAACTGCGTCTTCTGGAAAAAAAGCATGATCGGGGATGGGGCGACGACGAATGAGGTATCCCGCGCCGGACCTTCTATGCTGGCATGACCGCTATCTCGGTAGCGGTCCTGAGGCGCTGGAAGATCGGCTCTCGGCGCCAGGCCGGGTTTGGAAATCCTTGCCGCACAACGAGGTTTCGCTAAGATGACCGGAATAATAGGTTCGGGCCATTCCTCACTGATGCACGATTGGCACGTACCTCTCAAACGGCCCACCAGTGTTGGTACCGGAAATGATTTCAGTGTTGAGAAGGATTTGAATGTATAATTTTTTTGGCTTCGAAATTCCCGTCTCGTTTATTGCCGTTATTATCTCATTATTCATCGGGCTACGGTGGCTTAAGACCTTTTTCGTGATGACGCCTCAGCAGCATGTGAGGGTTCTGGAAACCTTCGGACGCTACACTGGTTATCGTGCCGCGGGTTTGTCGGTAAAGTTTCCCTGGCCGTTTCAGCGCGCTCGCTCTCCATTTTCGCTACAGACCAAGCAGATTGCGCTACAGTTGGGCGTTAAATCCAAAGACAATGCCTTTGTGACTATGCCGATTAGTCTGCAGTATCGGGTTATTCCGTCTGCGGTGAAAGCAGCCTTTTACGAACTGCATCATCCAGAAGAACAGATCGAATCCTATGTCGCAACCGATGCACGCGCCGTTGCTGCAGCAAGAACTTTCGACCAACTCTATACTGATCGCGACGAGTTCACGCGCACTGTCCGCGAATCTCTGGACGAAGCCATCAATGCTTATGGTTACGAGATCCGCGCGGTGTTGATCGATGATCCGAGACCGACAACAGAGATGATTTCTGCCTTTAACGAGGTGCTTGCGTCCCAGCGCAGACTGGAAGCAGCGCATAATGATGGTGAGGCGGAAAAAATCAAACGGACGAAGAGTGCGGAAGCCTCAGCTGCAGCAATGGCGATTACAGCGCGCGGGATTGCGGCCAGCCGCAGCATTATTGCTGAGGGTAACGCGAGGGCACTTGCAGCGTTCAGAGCGGACACGACCCTCACCGACGGCGACGCCATGGCTTTCATGATGGAAATCAATCGCCTCGAAGCCTTAAGAGACGCAGCCTCCCATGGAGGCCGAACAGTGTTGGTGACGGGTGATGCACAATGCGGCGATCTCGCAACGAGGGCGCTACTGGGCGGGTTGGGTGCAATCGATGACGAGACGCTGGACAAAGGCACGAAACAGGCACCTGTTTCTCTTGGGAGCCTGGCCCCACAGGAACCAATGGTGAGCATGAATAGCTCAAATGAAGAAACGGACACCAAGACGAAATAGCGAAAGATCGACTGGACGCCGTGTGCAAGCCCGGTCGACGCGTGGTCAGCAGGACGAAGTCGCCATCGGTTGAGCCGGTCTCAACCTCATGCCTTGCCGAGGCGCTTGCGCAGTTCGGCATTCTCGGCTTCAAGTTCTACGAGCGCCTGCAGATCGTCGCTCGAGGAAACCTTCGCCACGGGTGCAGCCTTTTCGACCGATGCAAGAATGGAAGCGGGTTCAGCGGGTGAATATTTCTTAAGCTTGCGCGTTGTTGGTTCTGTAACAATAGATGCCGCCTTTACAGGCTTAGGCTCAGCTTTCTTACGCGATGCAGGGGTTTTCGGCTTGGTACCGACAGGTCCGGCAGCATGTGGGCCGCCCACAGCGACGACGCCGGTATCGTCACCGGATAGGAGGTACGCGGCCCGAAATGGCGGGGCTTCGCGACCGGAGGTGGCAAGGTACTGTTTCGGCTCGGTCCAATCATAGCTAGCTGCATCTGCATCACCGAAGCCGCGATCCGAGCGCCCATGGTGAGGGCCGATGCTCGCCTTGTCGCCGCGACCGACGCTAATCCGCAGCGGGAGAACTTGCATCCCGCCTTTGGAAGTTTGCAGCCGGGATCGCCTGCGAATTCGCGAGATTGACGCTGGCGGCCGTTGATTGGAACGATCAACTGCGTTCGGCAATAGCCAATTAGTGTGAACTGCTCTGGACGTCGGAAAGCGAGATGCACAAGCCCGCAAGTTCGTTTGATGCGCGCTCGGCGATAACACGCAACAACCGCTGGTCGGCAGTGACAAAGTGCGCATTCTTTTGGCGCGCGACCGCCAGATAGATGCAATCATAGGCAGGGTGTGCGAGAGCGATAGCAAGTTCAGTCGCCTGTTTCAGCATTTCTCTCATCGACACAAACTCGATGCCTGCTCGCTCCAGCAGGCGACTTGCCATGACGGCTTCATCAAGCAGAAGCTCGCCCCGTTGCACCTTTTTCCAAAGAATGTTCGCGCATTCCGCCACCAGAAGCTCTGGCGCGATGAAACGGAATCTTGACCTCAGGTCAAGGGCGGCCTGCGTACCGTCCTCCTCCACAACCCATTTTACCGCGATACTCGCATCAATGACGAGCGTCTCCATCAGCGCTCATCACGCCCTTCGCGCAGCAATGCCTCGGAAGGTGTCTGCTTGCGAGATGCTGTCAGCCTGCGAAGCTCAAGCGCCAGATCATCAAAAGAGGGTTCGATTTCGGCTTCCAAAGCCTGGCGCAGGATTTCGCGGTGTTCGGCCTCGGCAGAGCGACCGTGCCGGGCTGCGCGGATCTTCAACTTTATAATCAGGTCGTCGTCCAGATTGCGGACATGCAAATTGCCAGCCATCGATGTGCTCCCAATGCTCTCATTGAGGACAAAGATAGCAATTTGGGAGCGCGAGTACAAGAAGGGACAAAGCGACAGGGCAAGGAAGAATAAAGGTGCTGTAGACTTACCGCATTCAAGTCGCAGCATTGCTGTTCAGCCTCTGTATTACGCAACGGCGTAAAATTGCATCTCGAACATTTGGTTTAATAGCCGGGATATCAAAACCGGTCGGTGATCATCCGGCAATTTTGCAGTATCGTCGCGAGTTCAATGTCGAATACGGCTGTACGTCCAGCGCTCGACGACCTTCAGTTGCCAGCGATGGACAATTGTTTCCGCAGTCTCAATGTCCGGCTATCGGACGGCTGCTTTGGTCGTTGCGAAAATGCGCTGAGATAATTGCTTTTAGTGCGTAAAATATGCTGCGACAGCACCAAAATCAGCGTGTCGAGTTCAGACTTTGTGGCGAGTGTGATGATCTTGCCGTGGTCGTCGAATGAACGGTCCGGTTCGCCCTCTGCGCCAATGGCGAGATGGGTCCGTAATGCCGCGACCCGACCAAGAATGTGATCATAAGCCCGCGCTAGATATCGGTTGCCGCAATTCCTGAAGAATGCCAGATGAAATTCGGTGTCGTGACGCCCATAATCGCGCAGATCTTGCGCTGCGATTGCGTCGCGCATCGCGTTATAATGCGTTGTTAAATCGACAACGAGTTTGGTTTTGTCGTGCGCCAGCGACAGCGCGACGGCTTGTGTTTCCAACGCTACCCGGTAATCACACAATTCGGCGATGTCGTGATGATCGGGCGTAAAAACATACGTGCCCGATTTAGGCACTATATGCACCAGATCCTGCATTTGCAGAATATTGAGCGCCTCGCGAACAGGCGTGCGGCTGACTTCGAAAGCGGCCGCCAATGTATCTTCGGAGAGGCTTTCCCCGAAGTCGAATTCGGCATCGACAATGGCCGCACGGATACGGTCGGCAATGGAGCTTGCCAAAGTCGCTTTGCTTTTGCCGCGAATCTTTTTCATGAGAAAATCTTATAGGGCCTTCTGTGTTCTGAATAGAAGCGACTGGCCGGAAAGATCCGGCCAGTCAACGAGCGTCTTCAGTCGCGCTTTGCCTTAAGGCTCATGCAGATGAAGAAACCGATGATCGGGAATACGGCGAGTGTCAAAAGCGCCAGCGAGAAGCTGTCCGTTGTCGACTTGACATAGCCTACCAGATACGGGCCAGTGAAGCCGCCCAGCTGGGCAAAGCCGTTGATGGCTGCAAGGCCACCGGCAGCGGCGGCGCCTGAAAGGAACTGCGTTGGCAGTGTCCAGAATACGCCAAGATACGACCACAGGAAGAATGCGCAGGCGCAGAGCAGCATCAGACCCACGATTGGGGTCGGTGCAAACGCGCTGGCCGCAAGGAACCCGCCGCCGAACAGGCCCGCGATTGCAGTGTGGATCTTGCGTTCGCCAGTCTTGTCGGAACTGCGCGAGATTACAATCAAACCAAGCGCTGCAAAGACAAAGGGGATTGCCGAGATCAGGCCGGTCTGTGCCGCCGAATAGTCGCCAAGGCTCTTGACGATCTGCGGAAGCCACATGATCACGCCATAAACGGCAATCCCATTGAACATGTATACCAGCGTCAGCAGCCAGACGCGATAATCGCTGAACACTTCGCGCAGCGAGTGACGCGTATCGGCCTGCTTGCCTTTGCGCTCTTCTGCCAGTTCATTGAGCAACCATGCGCGTTCGTCTGCATCGAGCCATTTGGTATCTTTTTCCGGACTATCCACCAAATAAAAGAAGGTGATGAAACCGAGAATGATGGCCGGAATGCCTTCAAGGATGAACATCGCCTGCCAGCCATGAAGCCCGAACAGGCCTTCGCCCGCATCCATCAGCCAGCCGGAGAACGGCGCACCAACAACGATGGACAACACGGTTGCGGTCATGAACAAGGCGGTCGCGCGACCGCGTTCCTTGGCCGGGAACCAGAAAGTCAGATAAAGCAAAACGCCCGGTGCGAAGCCTGCTTCTGCAACACCCAGCAGAAAGCGCAGGATGTAGAACGAGGTTGGCCCCTGAACAAAAGCCATGGCGCAGGATACAATGCCCCACGTGACCATGATGCGGCCGATCCAGATACGCGAGCCGAACTTGTGCAGCATCATGTTGCTTGGTACTTCAAACAGCATATAGCCGATGAAGAAAATTCCAGCGCCAATACCAAACATATAAGGCGTAAGACCAATATCGGCATTCATGTGCAACGCGGCATAGCCAATGTTCACACGATCCAGATAATTGATGATGAATGCAATGAAACAGAACAGAACGATGCGCAAATTCAATTTGCGGATCGTGCGGTCGCGCAAGGTCGAAGGGACCCCCGCCGCGCTGGTGACGGTGTTTACCACTAATTTTCCTCCCTCGGTATGGGGCCTTTCCTAACAGGCACGCCCCTCCAGATCGTTGTTTTCAGGCATGCCTATCCTCGACTGTTCGAGTTCCGGATCACTGGCCCCAGTACTGCTCCATTGTGTCAGATCTCCAACCTGCGCAGAGCATCCTGGACGCTCCAACTTTCAGGACTGCCCAACCATTGTTTATCGTTAGAAATTGAACCTGACAAGTGGTATGCAAAATCTTGTACCCTAGATTGACAAAACCGTTTCGAATATGTCCTGTTAGAGCGAGCACACGATGGGATCGTTTCAACGAAGCCCATTCGCTTGTTTTCAATTTTGACAGGAGAACCATCCTTACATGAACGCACAACATCATCATTCCGCCTTCCCGGTTGATTTTTTTCATGGCCGCGTTGTTCTTGTAACGGGCGGTGCTTCAGGGATCGGGCGTGCAATTACCGACAAGCTTGTTGCTCTTGGTGCGCGCGTCGCCGTTTGGGACATCCGGACAGAACGTCTGGCAGAGGTCGCGGCTTCCTTTGGCGATCGCGTCGTGACGCAGACAGTCGATGTCTCCAATAAATTAGCTGTGGATGCAGCCGCGGCAAAGCTCGCGGATCATTGGGGCGCTATTGATCATCTCGTCAATAATGCCGGCATTATCGGCCAGCGCATGACGGTAAAGGAATTCGATACCGACGAGCTTGAGCGCGTTCTGGCCGTTAACCTCAAAAGTGTTTTCTACGTTTCCAGTGCCTATCTGCGTCATATGAGCGATCAGGATGGTCGGTCGGTGATAGGTCTTTCTTCAATTGCGGGCCGCACCGGCGGCATGGTTGGCAATATCGCCTATGCCACGACCAAGGGCGCGATTGCATCTTATACCTATGCATTGGCCAAGGAACTGGCACCCGTTGTGCGCGTCAATGCGCTGGCTCCGGGCGTCATCGACACTGAAATCCAGAAAGATGTATTTGCTGATCCGGCCAACATAGCGAAAATGGCCGATCTCATTCCGCTCAGGCGTCTCGGAACGGCGAGTGAAGTCGCCGACGCGGCGATCTGGCTACTGTCGCCGGGCTCCGCCTATATCACCGGCATCGTGCTTGACGTTTCCGGTGGTCGCTAAGGAGATTTAAAAGATGTCACAGGTTAAAGCTCTCAAAACGCTTATTAACAGCGGAAAAATCATACAGGCTCCTGGTGCGCAGGACGCGCTGACTGCACGCCTCGTGCAGCAGGCAGGCTTCCCGGCGATCTATATGACTGGCTTTGGCGCAACGGCCACGCGGGTCGGCACGCCAGATCTGGGCCTTCTTACGCAAACCGAAATGACAACACACGCGCGCGACATGGTTCGTGTTGTCGATATTCCGGTGATTGCCGATGCCGATACCGGATACGGTGGCCCCGCCAATATCATACGTACCGTTGAGGAATATGTGCAGGCAGGCGTTGCCGCGATTCATCTGGAAGACCAGATGGCGCCAAAACGGTGTGGCCAGCTTGCTGGCGTGCGGTTGATTTCGGCAGAAGAAAATGTTCGCCGACTGCAATGCGCAGTGGCGGCACGCGGTGACAAGGATCTTCTGTTGATCGCCCGTACTGATGCCATGCCTGCTGCAGGTGCGGAAGAAGCCATCCGCCGCGCAAAGATGTATCAGGACACCGGCGTTGATCTGGTTTTCGTCGATGGCATCAAGACCATCGCCGAGGTGGAAGCGGTGGCAAAGCATGTACCGGGGCCGAAAGTCGTCAGCATTGTCGACGGCAATGAAACGACAGCGCTGACTGCCGGAGATCTGGAAGATATGGGCTTCAACATTGCATTCTATGCGCTGTCGACGTTGTTTTCTGCGGTCAAGGCCATGTCTGATACTTTGGCAGCGTTGAAACGTGACGGCACGCCAAAGACACGCGCGGCTGAGATGATCACCTATCAGCAATATTGCGACATCGTGGGTTTAAGCGAGTTTCAAGCGCTGGACGAGAAATACGGCTGGTCCTGATCAGTCGGCGTTAAATGGAGCAGCGTTATGAAAACATCCATCGCAACCGTTTCCATCAGTGGCACACTGACTGAAAAGCTTGCAGCGATCGCAGCTGCGGGCTTTGACGGGGTGGAGATTTTTTGAAAATGACCTGCTCGCTTTCGACGAAAGCCCACGGGAAGTGGGCCGAATGGTACGCGATTACGGGCTGGAGATCACTTTGTTCCAGCCCTTCCGCGATTTTGAGGGCATGCCGCCTTCGCATCGTGGACGCACCTTTGACCGCGCCGAGCATAAATTCGATGTGATGCAAGAACTGGGCACCGACCTGGTGCTGATTTGCTCGAACGTATCGCCGATCTCGCTGGGCGGTATAGATCGGGCAGCTGCAGATTTTCGCGAGTTGGGCGAACGTGCGGCCAGCGTGGCTTACGTGTCGGCTATGAAGCATTGGCATGGGGACGGCATATTCACGATCACCGCGATGCGTGGGAAATCGTGCGGCGCGCCGACCATCCGAATATCGGCCTGATCCTTGACAGTTTCCATACGCTGGCGCGCAAGATCGATGTCAATTCGATCCGCTCGATCCCCAAGGAAAAGATCTTTATCATCCAACTGGCCGATGCACCGAAGATCGATATGGATCTTCTTTATTGGAGCCGCCATTTCCGCAATATGCCGGGGGAGGGCGATCTGCCGGTAACGATTTTATGCGCGCGGTAGCGGCGACAGGCTATGAGGGCTACCTGTCGCTCGAAATTTTCAACGACCAGTTCCGCGGGGGTTCAACACGTTCCATTGCCATCGACGGTCACCGTTCGTTGATTTATTTGGGCGACCAAGTGGCACGGGCGGAACCCGACAACGCCATAAACGCCCCGAAAATGCCAGATCGCATTGAGGTCAAAAGTGTTGAGTTCATCGAATTTGCGTCTAGCAGCGAACAGGTCGGAAATCTCACGCGCCTGATTGAAACGCTGGGCTTTCACAAGGCCGGACGACATCGCTCCAGGTCGATTGAACGCTATCGTCAGGGCGACATCAATCTGGTGGTCAATCTGGAGCGAGAGGGGTTTGCACACCGCTCATTCCTCACTCATGGTACGTCGCCTTATGCCGTTGGCCTCAAAGTGCATAATGCTGAGGCGGCACTATTGCGCGCCAAAACACTTGGCGCGAAGGTGCTGGTGCGTGATCTGGGGGCGGGGAAAATCGTGTTGCCAGCCATCGAAGGTGTCGGTGGCAGTATCATTTATTTCATCGACGAGCAAAGCGATCTACGCAATATCTGGGACATTGATTTCGAGGTGGTCACGCCAGAAAATGCACCCACCGACAGCGGGCTGACCCATATTGACCATCTCGCCGAGACCATGAACTTCGATGAGATGCTGACATGGCTTTTATTCTACACAGCGATTTTCCGGGCCGGGAAAACACCGATGGTTGATATTGTCGATCCGTCCGGCATTGTGCGCAGTCAGGTCGTGGAAAACGATACTGGCTCATTGCGCATCACCATGAACGGCGCGGAAAATCGCAATACTGTTGCAGGCACTTTTCTTGCGAATAACTCAGGGCCGAGCATCCAGCATCTGGCTTTTGGAACCAGCGATATTTTCGCGACGGCAGAAGCGCTGAAGGCGAACGGTTTTGTGCCGTTGAAAATCACCCCGAACTATTATGCGGACATCGAAGCACGCTTCGGATTGAACCCGGCGCTGACTGATCGTCTGAAAGCTGGCAATATTCTCTATGATCAGGACGAGGGCGGGGAATATTTTCAGCTCTACAGTCCAAATTTTGGCGATGGCCTCTTCTTCGAGATTGTGGAACGACGCGGCTATAAAGGCTACGGTGCACCGAACTCAATATTTCGCATCGCCGCACAAAAGCGCCATACGGTATTGTAAAGTTATCGCATGCCAGGCTAGGTGCGAGTTCTCTGCCCGGTTATTTAGAGCGATGTTAGACGGATGACCCCTGTGCATTATTGGGGTACGGATTCACGATAGGCGTTTTGCTGCTGTCTGATCGGCAAGATTGGGTCCATTGCGGCCTTACGCAGTTCGACTGCGGGCGCAAAATCCGTCGCGATCGTTGCGGCAAACCGATATCCGGAAGTTTCTTAGAATGGGCGGGCCCGTTCGCCGGCTATGACGTGTAGCGTTCGTGCCCCGAGCACTGCAGCATGACGCTCAGCTTCGGCGAGTAGCGCTCTACCGATCCCCTTTCGCCATATCTCGGGCGCGACGAACAGGTCCTCCAGTTCGGCCTGAACAGAGTTTTTACCAGGAAGGACCGTTACGAAGCCCACCATCTGCCCATCAAGCTCCGCGACGATGACATGTGGCAAATGCGCGGCTGAAACCTCTCTCGCCTCTGGAAGCGCTTGCATCTCCTCAATGTGATCTCCCCAAGCCAGCGAAGACCGCAGCTTGAGTGCTCCGAGGTTATCCCTGTCCTCATCACGTGCTGTTCGAATAAAAATTCCCGTCACACCTCCTATGCGCATTGCAGACATCACATCAAAGACCACTCACCCTCAGCGACTTTCGCCTTTTGGCCCGTTGCCAGCCTACGGCGTCGGTATGTCGGATCCACAGTTCATACTTGTCGTCAGTTTTCGTAAAGTACACGATTGCTGTTGCGTATCCTGATCCTTGACAGGGACAAGCCCCATGTACTGCCAGTCTGTGACAGCGGTTTGATTTGAGCGTTCCCCCATATCCCAAGCGTTGTTTCCCCGAGTGTAACGAAGCCATCATTCGCTGCGGATGCGAAATCCGCGTGCGCACGGTGCCCCGAACGACAAGGCGGAGCCGGAAGCAGCCAACATCGATAATCATCGGGGCCAGAGAAAATGATCTCAGCCGAATACTGCCGCAGAACCACCTGTTGCATATAACGGGTTGGCGCTCTCCGCGCGAGAGCCGAAAGCGCGTCCGGCTCGATACCAAGTTGTGCGGCCAGAACCCCGAGTGCGACCTCCGGGATCATTTCGCTACGTAGGATCAAGTGCCCCGGATAGCGAGGCGCGCAGAACTGGAGCGACATGCCTGGCCGGGTATCCGTCTGCCTGCGCGTATCGAGCAAGCGATGAGCGACTTCACCGAGGGTCCGGTAGAGGATCAGGGTATCGTCATCGACCGGAAGGATCAGGAGTTCGTGCCGTTCGGCATTTGTCAGAATCTAACGACGTGGCCTTGCGCCTCTCTTCTCTCCCACAATCAAACTGCATAGCCCTTCTCATGGCTTACATTGCAAGCCAAGTTATGTGACAATTTGGGGAACTTGGCGCGTCGATCCTCGGGTGTCACGCAAACGGACGAATAAATGGCAGCCTTGATCGGATATGCGCGGGTGTTGACGACTGATGGCAGCCAGCTTCACGGCGCTTCAGCGCGATGATCGGCCGGATCGGAAGCATGCCTCAAAGTGCTCCGCATCGTCTCCAGCAACTCTTGACCATTTGCGGCCTTTGAACAAAGTCAACCCGAGGCGGCTTAGACATAAGGATACTCATTGGCGACGCTGCATCTGATGGTTGGACTGCCGGGCTCGGGCAAAACAACGCGGGCGACGGAGCTTGAGAGGGCCTTGCCGGCTGTTCGGTTGACGCCGGATGAGTGGCATATTCGGCTCTTCGGTCAAGATCTGAACGATCCCGAGCACGACACGAGGCACAGTGCCATAGAAGCACTGCTCTGGGAGATAGCCCGGCGCATACTCACACAAGGTGTTGATGTCATATTGGACTTTGGTTTCTGGTCCCGGGCAGAGCGCGACGAGTTTCGCAGGCGTGCTGTGCAATTGAGAGCCAACACTATCATTCATTATGCACCGATGACGATCGAAGAGATCTTAACCCGGTTGGCAGCCCGGAATGCGGCGCTTCCGGCCACCGCATTCCGCATCTCGGAGGAGATGATCCTGAAATGGGCGCAGATGTTTGAGCCCCCTGCGGATGATGAACTCGCTGCATCGAAAATTTGAAAGCTGTTTGCCCACCCCTTTTGCAACCTTGCCTGCAAGGTGGAACCGATCTCCCGCCAACGCAATCATTCACCCTTCGTATCCAATGAGGTTGATTTGACAAACTTTGGCAAGTTCAGCTTAGCCTACGTGTAGCATGGAGGCTCGATTGGCTACGATGAACGTATCTCTTCCAAACCCGATGAAAAATTGGGTCGAGGTGCAAACAAGGACCGGGCGATATTCCACTACCAATGACTCTGCGCGCGATCTGATCCGGAGGGATCATGTGCGCAGTGATAAGATCGCCGCTATGCAACGCTTCGTTGATGATGGCCCTTGAACATTGAAAATTCGTGGGTCACTTGAAAACCAATATGATGCCATGGCGTTTATTGACCAAGTGTCTGCATCAGAACCGTCTTTCGAACGCTGGGGACAGTTCATGGCCAGCCCTATTTGGGGCGCTGGTCCATGAAGCCGGTTCGCTCGGCGGCGCAGGCGACGAATACGGCTTTCAGGTGCTCGGCCGCCGGGGAGAGGCTGTGCTGGCGGCGCTGCAGCAGCGAGACGTCACGCATAACGAGCGGATCAACGAGATCCACGGTTGTCACGCGCACGGCGGAGGCGAGCTGGCTGGAATTTTCCGGCAGCACGGCGACGCCCATGCCAGCGGCGATCATGCTAATGGCTGTTGTTGAGAAGCGTACTTCATATTTCGGCCGGAAGCCTGGCACGACGCGGATGAGGTTGTGCTCGACAATGTTTCGCAGCGGATTGGCGGCGGCAAGCGTGATGAGGTTTTCATCCTTCAGCTCGGCCCAGCGCACGGATTTCCGCTTGGCGAAGCGATGATCCTCGCGGCAGACGAGCATCAGCTTGTCGCGGTGGAGAGGGGCGGCGGTGATCTCCGGATCCTCCCCCGACAGGGTGCCGACTGCAATATCAACCTCGTTGCGCTTGAGTGCCGGGCTGATCGCCTCCTCCGGCATGTCGAGTATGTTCACGGAGATTTCCGGGTACATGCGCAGGAACCGTGCGATGACGGGCGGCACGATCGTTGCTGCCAGCACGATCGCGGCGGCGATCGTCACCTGGCCGCGTTTGAGCGAAGCATTGTCCCTGACGCCGCCGACCGCCAGTTCCAGATCCTTCAGGACATTGCGCGCCTGTGGCAGGAATTCCTGGCCGACGAGCGTGAGTGAGACCATGCGGGTATGGCGATCGAAAAGGCGCGCGCCGATTTCCGATTCCAGCCCCCGGATGAGGATGCTGACAGCCGATTGGGTGATGTGGAGGTTTCTTGCGGCAAGATTGAACTGGCCGAGCTCCGCCACCGCGATGAAGGCCCTGAGTTGCCGCAGGGTTATGTTCATGGACGAGGCACCCTTTTTCCGACATGCTGGTTGCACCGCTTACATCAAACGCTGCCGCTGCCACTCCTGTCTAGCCCACAAGCACCGGTTTTCCCGCGTGATCCGCTGTTTTGCCCGCCATAAGAAGCCCCAGTTCGTCAAGGCGGCTGCGGTCGGGGGGCAGTTCGCCGAGAATTTCACCGTGGAACATCACGAGAATCCGGTCGCAGATCGCAAAGAGTTCTTCCAGTTCGGTGGAGATCAGCAGGATCGCGCGGCCGTTGTCGCGCTGCTTCAGCATTTCCTCCATGACAAATTCCATCGCGCCGATGTCGATGCCGCGGGCGAGCTGGTTGACGAGGATGAAGTCCGGGTTGCGCGCCAGTTCCCGCGCGACGACCAGCTTCTGCTGGTTGCCGCCAGAAAGGGCGGCAATCGGCTGGTCCTCATCGCGGCATTTTACGCGGAAGCGCTTGATGAGGTCCTGTGTATGCGCGCTGACGGTGCGTCGGTTGAGCATGCCGCGCGCAGCAAATGGCGACTGGTCGTAGCGCTGGAGGATGGTGTTTTCGCTGAGCGACAGCGGTAGCACGATGCCGTGCTTGTGCCTATCCTCCGGGATGTGGGAGAATCCGCTTGCGTTGATGCGGGCGGGCTCCAGCCCGGTAATGTCCCTGCCGTTGAGGACGACGCGGCCGGAATCGACCGGCAGCAGGCCGGACAACGCCAGCGACAGTTCGGTCTGGCCGTTGCCCGAGACGCCTGCGATGCCGACGATCTCTCCGGCGCGCACATCGAGACTGATGCCGCGTACCATGGGAAGCCCGGCTTCATTGCGACAGGTGAGGTTTTCGACCGACAGCACGATCTGGCCGGGCGTGGCGGGACTGCGGGGAAGCTCCATGCGCACGTCACGCCCCACCATCATGCGGGCAAGCTCCCGCGCATCGGTATCGGCGGTCCTGACGGTGTGCACCACCCGTCCGTCCCGCATGACGCTGATGCGGTTGCTGACCCGCATCACCTCGTCCAGCTTGTGCGAGATGAAGACGACCGTCTTCCCGTCGGCGACGAGGTCGCCCATCAGGGAGAGCAGCCGGTCGGTCTCCTGCGGGGTCAGCAGGGCGGTCGGCTCGTCGAGAATAAGAAGGTCGATGCCGTGAAACAGGACTTTCAGGATTTCGACGCGCTGCTGCTCGCCAACGGAGAGGTCTCTCACGAGCGCATCCGGGCGCACGTCGAGGGCGTAGCGATCGCCGAGTTCGCGAATCTTCGCATGGATCTTGTCCATGTCGTTGATGATCCGTAGCGGCGAGCCCTGCCCGAGGATGTAGTTTTCCGCAACCGTCAGGTTAGGCACGAGCATGAAGTGCTGGTGCACCATGCCGATCCGCTGGCGGATCGCCTCGCGCGGGGTGTTGAAACGCACCGTTTCGCCCTTGTAGACGATCTCGCCCTCGTCGGGTCGCAGCATGCCGCAGATCATGCTCATCAGCACGCTCTTGCCAGCGCCGTTCTCACCAAGCAAGGAGTGGATTTCGCCCTCCTCGATTTCCAGCGACGCCCCGTCGCTGGCGATGATGGGGCCGAAGCGCTTGCGGATATTGTCGATACGCAGGAAAGGTTTTGCGGACATATCGTTCACCTCATCTCGTAGGGCTGGCCGAGCTTGCTTGGCGCTGCGCCCTTGCCGCGAACCACGACAAGCACGATGATCGTCATGATGTAGGGAAGCGCTTGCAGAGCCTGGTAGGGCACGACGATTGACGCCTGGGCCTGGAGCATGAGCTGCAAGGCATAGAAAAGGCCGAACAGCAGAGAGACGAAAAAGGCGCCAATCGGCGACCACCTCGCAAAGACCACCACGGCGAGCGCGATGAAGCCGCGGCCCGACGTGATGCCTTCGACGAACTGGTTGGAATGGCCAAGTGTCAGGAAGGCACCGCCGAGCCCGGCAAGGCCGGTACCGATCAAAACGGCGCCGTAGCGATAGGCCGCGACGTTCCGGCCGGCGACGTCGACCGCCTTGGGGTGCTCGCCGACCGCGCGCAGCGTCAGGCCGAAGGAGGTGCGGTAGAGGACGAAGGCAGCGAGGATGGTGACGAGGACGGTGCTGTAGACGATCAGGTTCTGCCGGAAGAAAGCCTCGCCGAGGAAGGGCAGGTCGCTGAGCCAGGGGATGTTGACCGGCTGGGCGATCTCGATGCCCTTGCCGGTCGAGACGTAGTAGGTGCGGAACAGGAAGGCCGTGAGGCCCATGCCGAGCAGGTTGAGCGCCGCGCCGACCACGATCTGGTCCGCCTTGATGGTGATCGTGAAGAAGGCGAAGATCAGCCCGAACAGCATCCCGCCCGCGACTCCGGCGATGAGCCCGAGCAGCACGCTGCCGGTCGCAAAGGCCATCGCGAAGCCACAGAAGGCGCCGACGAGCATCGTGCCTTCCAGCCCGATGTTGAGCACGCCCGCGCGTTCGGAAAAGACCTCGCCGATCGAGGCGAAAATCAGCGGCGTGGCAAGCCTCCAGGCGGCACCCAACAATGTCGCAAGGAAGGTGAGAAACATCATGTCGTCCATCAAACGGACCCCTTCTGGATCATTTCCGTCCCTCACAGGAGGGCGCGTTAAACCTCTGTGTTCGAGCCGCCTAGCGCAATATTCGCATGACGTCGCGGAACTTGGCGAAGGCGACGACGGACAGGATGACCATGCCCTGGATGACGAGGACGAGAACCTGAGGCACCTGGGAGGTGATCTGGAGAACCTCCGAACCGGATCGCAAGGTTGCAAACAGTCCGCCCGACAGGATCGCGGCCAACGGATTATTGTTGGCAAGCAGTGCGACGGCGATGCCCTCGAAACCGTAGCCCGGCGAGATGTTCTGGTAGAGCCGGTGGGTGACGCCCGCCACCTCGAATGCACCGGCAAGCCCGGCCATCGCACCGCTGATGCAGATGGCGAGCATTATGTTGCGGCGCACGTCCATGCCGGCATAGTGAGCTGCGTTCGGATTGAGGCCGACGACGCGCAGCGCAAAGCCGCGGCTGCTCCTTTGCAAGAAGATATAGAGCGCAACCGCCAGAACGATGGCGACGAGGATGCCGATATGCAGGCGCAGGTCGGAAACGATGCGCGGCGTCCATGCCTCGCGCACGAGCCTGGCTGATTGCGGATAGGCAGCGCTCGCATCCTTCAACGGCCCGGTGACGAGATAGCTTGTCAGGATGATGGCGATATAGTTGAGCATGATCGTGGTGACGATCTCGCTCGCCTGAAACCGCACTTTAAGATAGCCGGCAATCCCGGCCCAGGCGCCGCCTGCCAGCGCGCCCGCCAGCATGACCAGCGGTGCGTGCACCCAGACGGAGAGACCGTCGATGCTGGTGCCGACGAATGTTGCAGCGATCGCCCCGACATAGAGCTGGCCTTCCGCACCGATGTTCCAGATGCTGCATCGGAAGGCGACACAAAGACCCGCACCGATCAGGATGAGCGGCGTGGCCTTCAGCAGGATCTCGGCGACGGAGCGCACGTCCTGGAAGGAGCCGAAGACCATGACGGTAACCACATCGGTCCCGTTGAAGCCGTTCAGCCAGAGCAGGGCTGCGCCGAAGGCGAGGGCGACGAGGACAGCCGCGATGGAGGTCGCGGCGCTGATCGCCGCCTGCCGGAGCGTTCGGTAGAGGACTGTGAGAGGATACACGTTCTCACGCGCTCCCTGGTTTACCTGTTCCATGGATCGGTCCGAATGTTGGTGTGGCAATGGAGCGCTGCGGCGGGATGGGTCGGCCGCAGCGCTGACCGGTCACTTGGCGTCGGTCTTGATTTCGCCAGCAGCGATCTTGTCGCTGATCGCCTTGACCTCGGCGCGGATATCTTCCGGTACGACGACCGGCCCATCATCGCGGAAGGTGAAGGAGATGACCTTCGGATCCTTCAGGCCGAAGGCGACATTCGATGTCGGTGGATTGCCGTCGCGGATCGAGCGCACGACCTCAACCACGCCCTGCGCATAATCGGCGACGTAGAGGCCTAGGATGTTGTCCGGCGCGACCTCGGTGAAGTCAGTGTAGATTGAAAATGAGCGCACATCCCGCCCGGATTCGGCGATGGCCTGGTAGCCACCGACGGTTGCGCCCGAGGCATTCGGCACGACGAAATCGGCTCCCTGCGCAATCATGCTCAGCGTCGCTTCCTTGGCGGCTGTCGTATCGGTGAAATTGCCGATATAGGCTTCGCTGACCTGGAAGTCGGGATTGATGCTCTTGGCGCCGTTCCTGAAGCCGGAAAAGGCCTGCTGGATGGGCGGGATCTCCATGCCGCCGACGAGGCCAGCCTTCTTGCCCATCTTCGCGGCGATAACGCCCATCAGGTAGAAGGGCTGGCTGGTGTCGGTGTTGAGGCCGATAACGTTGCCTTCATGAATGCTGCTCGATGAAATCAGGAAATAGGTATCCGGATAATCGAGTGCGACCTGGAGCGCGGCGTCCTGGAATTCGAAGCCGTGGCCGAGTATCACCTTGTAGCCCTGGCTGGCATAGTCGCGGAACGCCTTCTCGAACGAGGCGGGGTTCTGTTGCAGCTCAACATAGCTGATCTTGGCACTGAGCTGATCTTCCACACCTTTCAGCGCATTGTAGCCAATCCGGTTCCATCCCTCTTCCGAAACGCTGCCCGGCACCAGAAGGCCCATCTTGAAATCTTCGGCATGCGCCAGATCCGGCGAGAGCATTCCCGCGAGAGCCAGCCCGAGAGCGGACGCAAGCATAGAACGACGTGAAATTGCTGTCTTCTTCATTCCATTCCTCCCATTAGATTGAAGTTCCAATCTCCCCGCGGAGCCACCGGCCGGTTATGCGTCCTCCTTCAAGTGGATTTTTTCGACGCGCGCGAGCGTGGTTGCGGTTTCAGAAACACGACGCCCATTCGCAAAGACGAAGGTGCGGTCCGGCCCACCTGCGACCAGCGTATCGGTGTCCACGCAGTCCGAAACGACGAAGTCCGCGCGGGCGCCCGGCCGCAGGCCGTAGTCTTTTCCAAGGCCCATCAGGTGGGCCGGGGCCGTGGTGATCATGCGGTGTGCGGCGGCAAGCTCGTCGCCACGCAGATGACCGGCGAGCAGCGTCCAGCGGGCGATCTCCAGCATATCGCCTGAGCCGGTCGGCACGAACGGGTCCTGGATATTGTCGGAGGCCGTGGCGATGGTGACGCCCGCCCGGTGCAGTTCGGCGACGCGCGTCAACCCGCGCGGCGGCAGCATATCATAGTCGCGGCCCTGAAGATAAAGGTTCGCGGCCGGAAGCGTGACGACGCCCACGTCGAGGTCGAGGATGCGTCCTGCGATGCGCTGGAACTCCCGGCGCGGCAGGGCGCTCAGGACCGAGACATGACCGAAGACGGTGCGTCCCTGCATGCCGAAGCGCTCAACCCTGTCGAGGGCCGCATCGAGGAGATGGACACCGGCGTTGAGATGCTCGTCAAGATGCAGATCGACCGGCTTGCCAGCCTTGACTGCTGCGGAAAACAGGATGTCGAGATAGCGGGGCGGGTCCTCGGAAACGGCGGGCGTGCCGCCAACGGCGTCGGCAAGTGCCACTGCGCCGTCGATGTTCTTCGCCAGCCAGTCGAAATCCTGGCCCGGGTGCGGTGTCATGAAGGCGACGAGCTGGAGGGTGATGCTGTCCTTTAAGGTGTCGCGGATGCTCGCCAGCGTCTCGATGCCGTGAAAACCGGCGTCCTTGTCGACGTTGATGTGGCTGCGGATGGCTGTCGTGCCGCGGGAAAGGCATCGCTCGATTGTGCGCGTCGCCCGTTTGTGAATGTCCTCCGGGCCAGCGTTGCGCGCATATTTGGCGAAGGCCTCCCGTGCGCCCTGGAGGGTTCCGGTGGGATTGGGGGTGAAGCGCAGCACGCCGGTCTTGTCGAGATGCTGGTGCGCATCGACAAAGCCGGGCGAAACGAGCATGCCGCCGATATCGATGCAGGCCCCGCAGGATGCACCATCGATGAAGGGCTCGATGGTATTGATCCTTCCGTTCTCACCGACCAGTATATCGTTGACGGACTGCGAGCCGTCGTCATGGATGATGGTTCCGCCAGTCAGCAGAAAACTCTGACCGGCCTTCAGTTCTGCGAGCGACGCAGTTGGATTGTCACGTACCATTCGTCCCCACTTTCTTGTTGTGGGGCAAAGCTAAGCACGCGTCATTAATTCAAACAAATTCATTATTTCAATGTTTTGATAAAAAAATAGCAACAATTCGAATTGGTGCGGCCACTCGCTTCACGGGCGCGGGCGGTTGAATACAGGGGAAATTGATATTCATCCAATGGCTTGTTTCGACGAACGGGCACAATTGGCGGTGTGAATTCCGCGCCGCCCGGCAGGCGGACGGCGTGGTAAGCGTTGGCCGCTCAATGCCGGTATTGCGGCTCTTCCGCGTCGAGCTGCCGGCGAACAGAGGCGAGATGGGCGCGGGCGGAATCCGCGTCGCCCTCGCGCATCTGCCGGTATGCGGCCTCCGCAATGGCGGGATCGACAGGGGAAACCTTGCGGTGCGTGGACATGGCGAGAACCTGCACTTCGGCGGCCCGTTCGAGATAGTAGAGATCGTCCCAGGCCTCGGCGATGGTCGGCGCCAGCACCAGTACGCCGTGGTGCTTCATGAACAGGATATCTGCGTCGCCAACCGTTTGGGCGATGCGCGCGCCTTCGCGATGATCAAGCGCCAGCCCGTTGTAGTTTTCATCAACGGCGGTGCGGCCGTAGAATTTCAATGCGGTCTGCCCTGCCCAGATCAGCGGGTCGCCATCGGTCATCGACAGGGCGGTCGCATAGGGCATGTGTGTGTGGAAGGCGACCCTGGCGCGCGGCAAGCGCTTGTGAAGCTCGGCGTGGATGTAGAACGCAGTCGCTTCCGGTTCACCGTCTCCGTCGACAACGGCACCGTTGAAATCGCAGATCAGGAGTTTCGAGGCCGTAAGTTCGCGAAAGGCATAGCCAAAAGGGTTGACGATGAAGAGGTCGTCATGCCCAGGCACGACCGCGGAAAAGTGATTGCAGACGCCTTCCTCGAAGCCGTTTCGCGCCGCCATGCGGAAGCAGGCGGCCAGGTCTTCCTTCGCGGTGCGGATAGCGTCGGTCGAGAGATCGGGGTGGTTGGACCGGGCGGGTTCGTGTGAACGGGCGGCGCGGTCTGTCAGGGAATGAGCCATGGGTGCTCCTGGTCTGGTGTGGCTGGGAACGGCGGCAGGCCGGTGCGCGATAATGCGCCGACGCCGCGCGCAGCAATGGCCCGAGGGCTTGCTGCGCCCTACCTGTCCGCGCATCGCGCGGTGCAGCAGCGCCATCAGATAGCGCCCTAACTTGCGCGCAGTCAATGGCCGGACTTCATCAGGAAATCGCGAAAGCGGCGGGCGGCGGGTGAAAGCGAGCGCGCCCGCTTCTGGATCACGCTGACCTCGCGCTGGATGCGCGGTTCGGTCGGTGTGCGCACAACGAGCCCCATCGATGTCGCCAGCCGCTCCACCGCCGAGGTCATGATCGCAACCCCTAGGCCACCTTCCACCATGCCGATAATCGTTAGCGGCAGCGCCACCTCACGCATCGCCTTGTCGAGCGGCAGGACGATTCCATTTCGCGCCAGCTCGCTTTCGAGCCGCTCGCGGATGGGGTTGCCACGCTGCGGTCCGATCAGCTTCCGGTCGGAGAGGTCGTTCCAGCGCAATTTCGGAACCTTGACCAGCGGGTCGTCGGAATGCAGCACGACCAGAAATTCGTCGGTCGTCAGCCGGGTGCCGACCAGATCAACGTCGTCCTCAGGCACCGTTCCGATACCGAGATCTACCGATCCGTTGGCGACGTGCTCCAGCACGATCTTTTCCGCGACATCGTACAGCGCGACGGTGATCTCTGGATAGAGCCTGTTGAACGCATTGACCAGTTGCGGCAGCAGCAGCGCTGCCTGCACCGTTCCCGCCGCGATAGAGACCTTGCCCCGCCGGAGCGCATTCAGCTCCCGCGAGCTTTCCACCATGCCCTCGATATCGGCTACGGCGCGGGCGGCGACGGGCAGAATATCCATGCCGGCCTGGGTGAGGCGCAGGAGGCGCGTGTGCCGGTCGAAGAGGCGGAGGTTGAGATTGTTTTCAAGTTGCCGGACGAGCGTGCTCACCGCCGATTGCGAAGAACCAAGCTTGTCGGCAGCCAGCGTGAATTGCCCGAGACTGGCGACGGTGACGAAGGCTCTAAGCTGTTTCAGCGTGATGTCCATGGTGGCCTATTCATTCAGTTATTCGATAAATAAATATAATTATGCCGATTGTTTGCTGATTTGGCCAGCCGCATGATCCTCCCCGTACGGCGTGCGGTGACAAACCATGAGGTCAAAAGGCCCCACCGCGCCGGAACCTGTTCGCTAGGAGGAAAGCGAATGCCCCATCCAGCAACGACGGACCCCGTCGAGAAGATGTATCCTGTCCCGAGCCTTTTCGCTCTGGGCCTGCAACACGTTCTTGTCATGTATGCCGGCGCGGTTGCCGTGCCACTCATCATCGGCAGCGCCTTGCATCTGCCGAAGGAACAGATCGCCATGCTCGTCAGCGCGGACCTGTTCTGTTGTGGTCTCGTGACCATCATTCAGGCGGTTGGCATCGGTAATGTCGGCATTCGCCTGCCGATCATGATGGGTATCGCCTTTACCGCGGTTCCCTCGATTATCGCGACGGGTACCAACCCGGAGCTTGGAATGCCCGGCGTCATCGGCGCCGTGATCGGTTCCGGCATCTTTACCCTTCTGGCCGCGCCCTATTTCGGTCGGTGGGTGCGATTCTTCCCCCCGATCGTCACCGGAACCGTGATGCTGATCATCGGTCTGTCCCTGATGGGCGTAGGTGTGAACTGGGCGGCTGGCGGCCAGCCGATGATCAAGGGCCCTGACGGCATGATCCCGAATCCGGCCTATGGCGCGCCCTTTGCGCTCGCCGTTGCATCGATCGTGCTCGTTGCGATCCTGTTGATGACGCGGTTTCTCAAGGGCTTCCTGTCCAATCTTGCCGTGCTGCTCGGCATTGGCGTGGGCTTTGCCATCGCAATCGGGGCGGGCGAGGTCAGCTTCAGCGGTGTCGCGGATGCCGATTGGGTGCGGATCATCCAGCCTCTCGCCTTCGGATGGCCGGTGTTCGAGTTCTGGTCCATCTTGTCGCTCTGTGCTGTAATGACGGTGATGATGATCGAGTCGACCGGGCAGATTCTTGCGGTCGGCGATATGACAGGCCGCAAGATTTCCCAGAAGGATCTGGCGCGTGGCCTCAGGACCGATGGCGTCGGCAATATCATCGGTGGCCTGCTCAACACCTTCACCTACACGACCTATGCTCAGAATGTCGGTCTGTTGCAGATTACCGGCGTCATGAGCCGCTGGGTGGTGGCGATGGGTGGCGTCATCCTGATCCTGCTCGGCTTACTGCCGAAGTTCGCCTTCATCAGCGCATCCATCCCGAGCTATGTCGTGGGCGGTGCGGCTATCGTGATGTTCGGCATGGTCTCGGCCACCGGCGTCAAGATACTGTCCAAGGTGGATTTCGCCAGTAACCGGCGCAATCTCTACATCGTGGCGGTCAGTGTCGGCCTCGCCATGGTGCCTGTGGTCGCAGACAATATCTTCGACCAACTGCCGCAGGCACTGGAGAAGTTTCTCCATAGTGGCGTTCTCGTGGGCACCTTTGCCGCCGCGCTTCTCAACATCCTCTTCAACGGCATACCGGCGAAGGAGCCGGAGGAGTCCGAACTCAGGAACGGTGCACCCGCGCCCGACGTGGCCTGAAGAGCACATGACATCCGTCCGGCGGCCTGGAGTCCGCCGGACCCCGAACGAAGAGACCCGAAGAAGGGGAACCACATGAGACGCTTTGAATACCATCGCGCGGAAACGCTGGAGCATGCCTCCGGTCTTCTCACCGAACTCGGGAATGACAGCTTTCTGTTTGCCGGTGGAACGGACCTTCTGGTCGAGATACGGGAGCGGCTGCGCCGGGTGCGCAACGTCGTCGATATCAAACATATTCCCGGCCTGTCCGACATTACATACGACGAAACGCGCGGCCTCACCTTCGGCGCGCTGGTGACGGTCGGCCGTCTGGAGCGCCTGCCACTGGTGCGCACGCGTTATCCGAATCTGAGGGCCGCATTCGCTTCGCTCGGCTCCATCCAGGTGCGCAACCGCGCCACAGTCGCCGGCAATATCTGTCGCGCCTCACCCTCCGCGGACACTATCCCGCCACTGATCGCGGACGGTGCCTTCGTGCACATCTACAGCCGCACAAACATGCGGGTGATTCCGCTCTCCGAATTCTTTACCGGTCCGGGCAAGACCATGCTTGCCAAGGGTGAGATTGTTACCGGCATCACTGTGCCGCCAGCTCTCGAAAGCAGCGGCAAGGCCTATCTGAAACACGGCCGCCGCAAGGCGATGGAACTCTCCACGGTCGGCGTTGCCGTGAGCCTCTCCATGAACAATGGCGTGTGCAACGACATCCGCATCGCGCTCGGCGCGGTGGGCGCGACCGTGCTACGCGCAACGGAAGCGGAAAACATGCTGCGCGGCACCACGCTTGACGCGGCCACGGTAAGAAGCGCTACCGACAGGGCGATGGAGGAATGCACGCCGATCAGCAACGTCCGGGCCAGCGCCGATTACCGCCGCGACATGGTGGGTGTGCTGACCGGCCGGGCCATCAAACAGGCATTGGAGACTTTCGCATGAAACGAATCGTCGAACTCACCATCAATGGCGAAGCGCGCGACATGGCGGTCGACACCTGCCGCTCGCTGCTGGACGCTCTTCGCGACGATGTCGGCCTCACTGGCACCAAGAAGGGTTGTGACGTTGGCGATTGCGGCGCCTGCACCGTGCTGGTCGATGGCGAACCGGTCAATGCCTGCCTGATGCTCGCTGTCGAAGCGGAAGGCTGCTCGGTCGAGACCGTCGAAGGGTTGCAACCCGGCGTCGATACGCTGCATCCGCTACAGGACGCCTTCATGCGCCATGGGGCCTCGCAATGCGGCTTCTGCACGCCGGGTATCCTGATGATGGCAAAGAAGCTGCTCGACGACAATCCACGCCCGACCGACGAGGAAATCCGCTTCGGGCTGAGCGGCAATATCTGTCGCTGCACCGGCTATACCAAGATTTTCGATGCGATCAAATCCGCCGCGCGCGAGATGGAGGCAGCAAGATCATGAACATGACGACCCCAATCGAGAAGCGCGATTTCAAGATCGTCGGCAAGAGCGTCAAGCGCGACGACGTGCTCGAAAAAGTGACTGGCGAGGCGCAGTATACCGGTGACATCAAGCTGGCCGGCATGTTGCACGGCAAGATCAAGCGCGCCGACATCGCCCATGCCCGGATCAAGAGCATCGATGTCAGCAAGGCGCTCGCCTATCCCGGCGTCAAGGCGGTGCTGACACATGAGAATGTGCCGCGCGTGCTGCATTACGGTTCGCCGCATCCGCGTTCGGCCTCCTGCACCAAGGATCAGTATATCCTCGACGACCGGGTTCGCTTCTGGGGCGAGGGCGTTGCCGCCATCGCCGCGATCAGCGAGGAGATCGCCGACGAGGCGCTGGACCTGATAGAGGTCGAGTACGAGGCTTTGCCGGCGGTTTTCGATCCCGACGAGGCCGCAAAACCTGGCGCGCCGCAGATCCACGACGTCGGCCCGGGCGGCAATCTGGTGCTCGATCCGGTGCGGGTGCAGCGCGGCGATGTCGAGGCAGGCTTCGCCGAGGCTGATTTCGTGCTCGAAGGCGTCTTTTCCGGTGGTCGGCCGCACCCGGCCTATATGGAGCCGAACGTCTGCATCGCCGACTGGGACGGCTCGAACAAGCTCACCTTCTGGACGTCGACACAGACCTCTTTCATGGTGCGCGGCAGCCTGGCCGAAGTGCTTGGTCTGCCGCTGACCAAGGTCCGCGTGCTGGTCGACCACATGGGTGGCGGCTTCGGCGCCAAGCAGGACCTCTTCCAGCACGAGTTCCTCTGCGCGCTGCTCGCCAAGGAAACGCGGCGACCGGTGAAGATGGAATTCACCCGCCGCGAGACGTTCGTCGCCGGCCGCTCGCGCCATCCCTGCAAGATCTGGCTGAAGCAGGGTTTCAAGAACGACGGCACCCTCGTCGCGCGCGACATGAAGCTCGTCTACGATTCCGGCGCCTATGGATCGCACGGTCCGGGCGTGACCATCGTCGGTACCACCGCCGCCACCTCGCTCTACCGCTGCGATAACGTGCGGCTGGAGGGGCGCTGCGTCTATACCAACACGCCGATCAACGGTGCCTTCCGCGGCTATGGTGTGGTGCAGAGTTACTATGCGCTCGATATCCAGATGGACGAGGCCGCCGAACGGCTCGGCATGGATCCGGCGGAGCTGAAGCTGAAAAACGTGGTGCGCGAAGGCGATATCGCACCCTCCGGCCATCCGATCCTTGGACATGGGCTGGAGATCTGCATTCAGCACGGCGTCGACGTGCTGGGCTGGAAGAAGCTGCGCGATCGCGACCGCACGCCGGACCCGCAGCGTCCGCACATCCGCACGGGCTGGGGCATCGGCTGCGAAATGCACGGCTCGTCGGCCTATCCCGGCATCAGGGAGCAGGGCAATGCGACCGTGAAGGTCAACGAGGACGGCACGGTAACGCTGCTCACGGGCGCTGCGGGCCTCGGCACGGGGGCGCATACCGCGCTGGCGCAGATCGTCGCGGAAGAACTCGGCGTGCGCTTCGAGGATGTCGGCACCATCCACGGAGACACGGACGTGGTGCCGTGGGATATCGGCGCCTTCGCCAGCCACACGACCTATCTCGTCGGTACCGCAGCCAAGATCGCGGCCGGAAAGGTCCGCGCCGCCGTTCTCGAACGAGCGGCAATGAAGCTCCAGGTCTCGCCCGGTGAGGCAGATCTGAGCGAGGGCAAGGTCTTTCTCATTGCCGACCCCGGCCGCTTCATGACAGTAGCCGAGGCGATGGGGCCTTCGCGCGGTATTCCGGCGGCCAACATCATCGCAAATGGCACCTATGAGCCGACGAAATCCTATTCCTTCGCCGCGCATTTCGCCGAAGTGCATGTCGATACGGAAACCGGCATCGTCGAGGTCAAGCGTGTCGTTCCGGTACACGATGTCGGTCGGGTCATCCACCCGATCGCGGCGCAAGGCCAGATCGAGGGCGGCATCCAGCAGGGCATCGGCCACACGCTGACCGAGGATTACGTGATCGACAAGACGACGGGCCGGTCACTGAATGCCGGCCTCGTCGACTACAAGATGCCGCTCTCCATGGACATGCCGGACATCGAGACGATCATCCTTGAGGCAGCACCCGATCCGGGCGGCCCCTGGGGCGCCAAAGGCGTCGGCGAAGACCCGATCATCGCCATCGGCCCTGCCATCGCCAATGCCATCCACGACGCGATCGGCGTCCGCTTCCACCACTATCCGATCACACCGGAAGACATTCTGAAAGCCTTGAGGGAGAAGGGCGCATGAACATGCATATCGAACCTGCCAGCCGGAAACTCCCGATCACGATCCTCACGGGGTTCCTGGGATCGGGAAAGACGACGCTGCTCAACTATATCCTTACCGAGCGCCACGGCCACCGCATCGCGGTGATCGAGAACGAGTTCGGCGAGGTGGACGTTGACAGCGACCTGGTACTGGCGTCGGACGAGGAAATTTTCCAGATGCAGAACGGCTGCATCTGCTGCTTCGTTGACGTGCGCAACGACCTCATCGACGTGATGAAGAAGCTCTTGAGCCACAAGGACAAGTTCGACCACATCATCGTCGAAACCTCCGGCCTTGCGGACCCGACGCCCGTCGCCACCGCCTTCTTCGTCGACCGCACCGTCGCCGACGAGGTGGAACTGGACGCGGTCGTGACGCTGGTGGATGCCATGCATATCGACCAGCATCTCTACGATCCGGTGCTGGACGGTAGCGACAACCAGGCCGTCAACCAAATTGTCGCGGCAGACCGCATCATCGTCAACAAGATCGACCTTGCGGGCGAAGAGGCGCTCGGCGCGCTGGAGGGCTCTCTGCGCAAGCTCAACCAGACGGCGCCGATCCTGCGCGCCAGCTACGGCAAGGTCGATCTTTCCAACATCCTCGGCGTCAACGGCTTTCGGCCATCCTACGTGCGCGAGCGGGCGGAAATCCTCGATATCGACATGGATGACGATCATGAGGCGCACGGCCATCACCATCATGCGTGCCATGACGCGGCCTGCGCCCATCCGGATCACGATCACGGGCACCATCATGCCGGCCATGGCCACGCGGAGGCATCAGCTCTGCGTCCGCACAGCCACGACGCGACGGTGGCGTCCCATTCGTTCGTCTATCCCGAGCCCTTCGACGGCGAAAAGCTTGCAACCTTCCTGAAGAATTACCTCGGCGAACACGGTGACGACATCTTCCGCACGAAGGGCATCGTCTCATTGGCTAACGACGACCGCTTCTTCGTGCTCCAGGCTGTGCACAAGCTGGTCGATCTCCGGCCGGACCACAGCTGGGGCGAGGACAAGCGGAAGTCTAAATTCGTCTTCATCGGCCGCAATCTTGACCGTGACGGCATGGACAGAAACTTGCGCGCTTGCATGGCGACCTAGCGCTCTCTCGCGGTTGCACGGCGCTTGCGCAAGTCTATCTGTCTGAACCGCCCGCGCACCCCTCCCGCGCGCGGGCAGTCGCCGCTATTTTTAGAAAAAATCTTTTAAAAATAAATAGTTAGGTTGATAAATCACGTTGACACACGATGCGTCCTATGGTTCCTTCGATAGCGAGTAGAAGCACCGACAATTGCTCATGTCTGTTGGAAGATGAGGCCGCGATGTCGATGCTGACTACGAAAAGAGCACCTGTTGGTTGCACCCGCCTTTGGGTTTGCGCACCAGCCGTTCTTCTCCGTCATTGGCATTTCCTGAGATCGCGGATCCACACCCGGCTTCGGCCGGCATGGCGTTCATCGCGCGGCCCCGCATCGACCGGACCCTCTACGACAGGAGAAACGAATGATAATTGACCTAAGCTGCTACCCCACCGATCTGGTGGACCTGGCTTGGCGCCACGACGGACCGCCGTTCACCGGCGAGAAGCTCTTGAAAATGATGGACGGCCCCTACTACGTGAACGGCAAGCCGCGCCGCATCGACAAGGCCTTCATCCAGCCGCCGCAGGGCAACACCATCTACACTCACGAGATCATGGACCTGGAAGGCAAGGCCGCCATCCGCCAGTACATGGCCTATACGGAAAAGATGGTGACCGAACACCCGGACCGCTTCCTCGGCTGCTTCGTCTACAATCCGCGCTACGGAACGACCAACGGTGCCGAAGAGATCGAACGATACGCCAAGGAGTTCGATTTCAAGATGGTGCAATTGCAGGCGAACATGCACGCCTACCGTCCCGACCGTGCGCTCGACTGGCTGCGTCCAGCCATGAAGAAGTGCGCTGATCTCGGCCTGATGGTGAAGGTGCACACCGGCGACGGTCCCTACTCTATCCCGACCGAGTTCTACCCGATCATCCGGGAGTTCCCGGAAGTGAACTTCATCTTGGCGCATTTCGGCGTGCAGACCGGCGGCGTCTACGTGTTCGAACCGTTCCAGATGGCCCTCGACGCACCGAACGTCTATGCCGAGTCCGGCTGGTGTCTCCAGTCGCGCATCGTCGAGTTCGCGAAGGAGCTGCCCAAGCATAAGATCCTCTTCGGCTCCGATACGCCGCCGAACGAGCCCGGCATGTGGATCAATCTTCTGGAAGTCCTCTGCCACGAGCCGCCGCAGGGCCTCAATCTCGATGAGGATACGCTGGAGGATTACCTTGGCAACAACGTCGCCCGCATGATCGGCCTGGAACCCACCAAGGCGCCAGCAACCGTCGCGGAAGCCGAGGACTACCTGCGCAAATGCGGCGTCGCGCTCGAAGCCGCGTGAGCCCGCGCATTTTTGAACGGAGTGAACAATGATCATCGATACCCATCTCCACCCGACGAACCTCGTGGATGAGGCCTGGCGTCATACGGGTGAGCCTTTCACAGGCGAGCGCATGCTCAAACTGATGGACGGCCCCTATATGATCAACGGCAAGCCGCGCCGGATCGACATGGGCTTCATCCAGCCGCCGCCCGGCAACACCGGCTACCGCGACGGCAACCGCAAGGGCCGTGACGGCATCCGCGACTACATGGCCTATTGCGCCGAGCTTTGTCAGAAATACCCGGACCGCTTCATCGGCAACTTCAACTACAACCCGCGCTGGGGGCCTGAAAACGGCGCGGCGGAGCTGGAATTCCACGTCAAGGAATATGGCTTCAAGATGCTGAAGCTGCACGCCAACATGCACGGCTATCGTCCCGACCGTGCGCTCGACTGGCTGCGTCCGGCGATGAAGAAGTGTGCCGAGCTTGGCGTGGTCGTGTTGATCCACACTGGCGACGGGC
This sequence comes from Phyllobacterium sp., assembly GCA_050726055.1. Taxonomy (GTDB): domain Bacteria; phylum Pseudomonadota; class Alphaproteobacteria; order Rhizobiales; family Rhizobiaceae; genus Phyllobacterium. The sequence goes on from JBOHIW010000015.1 coordinate 44,569, forward strand.
CGTACACGATCCCGACGATGTTCTACCCGATCATTCGCGAATTCCCGATGGTCAACTTCATCATCGGGCATTTCGGCATCCAGACGGGCGGCAATTACTCGTTCGAGTCGTTCTGGATGGCGATGGACACGCCCAATGTCTATTGCGAATCCGGCTGGTGCTTCCAGTCGCGCATTGTCGAGTTCGCCCAGCAGTTGCCGAAGAACAAGATCGTCTTCGGTACGGACAGCCCGCCGAACGATCCGGGCATGTGGCTGCGCGAGCTGGAAGTGCTCTGCAAGGATCCGCCGCACGGCATCAACCTCTCCGAGGACGATCTTGAAGGCTATCTCGGCAACAACATAGCCAAGCTCGTCGGCATCGACCCGTCGCCGCCGCCGCGCGACCTGAAGGATGCTCAGGCACGCCTGAAAGATTCCTATGCCGGCCTCGACCGAGCAACGGGAAAACATCTGGAATTCGCCTGATTTGACACAGCAATTCCAGCAAAACTGCGCGCGGTTTTGCGTTCGGAATTGCGTGAAACGAGAAAGATGGCGCCCTTCAAGGGCGCCATCACCCACCCGCAGCATCGAGGCCGAGACATGACCCAGTACCACAAGCAAGACGTCCGCCGCTTCCTGGCCGATTACCGGGCAGAGCACCCCGAGGACGTCATCACGATCGACCGGGTGGTTTCCGACGATCAGGACGCGACTGCGCTGATCTGGAACCTTGCCGATAAGGGCCAGCACCCCATGCTGCACCTCACCAAAGTCAGCGGCATTGGCAGCGAGGTTCTCTGCAACATTTTTGCCTCGCGCGAGCGCATTGCGCGTCTGCTCGGCTCGACCGCCGACAAGCTGCACGAGGCCTATCAGGCGCGCGCCAACCGGCCGTTCACCCCGGAGGTTCTGGAAAGTGGGCCGATCACCGGGGAGATCATTTCGGGCGATGCCGTCGATCTCCACGCGTTGCCCATGCTGAAGCATTTCGATACGGATCGCGCGAAATACATCACCAGTGGCATCATTATCGGCGAGCATCCGGAAACCGGCGCCGGTAATCTCAGCTATCACCGCGCGATGATCCATTCAAAGAATTCGCTCGCGACCTCCCTGCATTCGCGCGGCCATCTCTGGCGCCTGATGAACATGGCGAAGGAGAAGGGCAAGCCCATGCCGGTCGCCATGGTGATCGGCGGGCATCCGCTCTTCATGATCGCCGCCTCCGCCCGCCTTGCCTTTGGCGAGGACGAGCGCGATGTCGCCGGCGGCCTGATGGGCGAACCGCTTCAGGTCGTCCGCACGCCGAAATACGGCATTCGGGTACCCGCCCATGCCGAAATCGTCTTGGAGGGCGTGCTCGATTCCGAGGCGCATGTGGAAGAAGGCCCTTTCGGCGAATTCACCGGCTATTCCTCAGACCGCTCGACCAACAACCTCTTCACCGTCGAAACCGTGATGCGTCGGCGCGATGCGATACTCGTCTCCGTCGCGGGCGGCAATTCGGCCGAACACCTCAATCTCGGCCGCGTGCCGCGCGAGGCGGAAGTGGTGGAGAAGCTGAAGGCGCGTTTCCCGTCGATCACCGCGGTGCACTATCCCTCGTCGGGCACGCATTTCCACGCCTATATCGCGATGAACCAGACACGCGAGGGCGAGGCGCGACAGGTGATGCTCGGCCTTCTCGGCTGGGATCAATATCTCAAGACCGTCGTGGTGGTGGATGCGGATGTGGACATCACCCGCGACAGCGAGGTGCTCTGGGCGCTCGCCACCCATTTTCAGCCGCACAAGGATGTTGTGATCATCGAGGGCCTGCCGGGTAATGCGCTCGACCCCTCGGCGAGCGGCATCGGCACGACCTCCCGCATGGGCCTCGACGCCACGCGCGGGCCGAACTTCCACGGTGTTCGCGCCCGGATCAGCGACGAGGCCGCCGCCCGCGCGGCGGCGCTTCTCAAAAGCGTGGGATAGGCGATGACGACGCGGCCAAGACGCATTATCGTCGGCATTTCGGGCGCTTCCGGGGTCATCTACGGCAAGCGCATCCTTGAGGTGTTGCGCAACCTGGACATTGAGACGCATCTGATCATGTCGCGCGCCGCCTGCATCACGCTTGCGGCCGAGGTGGATTTCACCAAGCAGGACCTCGAGGCGCTGGCGACGACCACCCATTCCAACAAGGATATCGGCGCCGTCTGTTCGTCCGGCTCGTACAAGACGCTCGGCATGATCGTCGCCCCCTGTTCGGTAAAAACGCTGGCGGAAATCGCGACCGGCACAACCGACAATCTCCTCTCCCGTGCCGCCGACGTGGTGCTGAAGGAACGTCGCCGCCTCGTGCTGATGCTGCGCGAGACGCCGCTGCATCTCGGCCACATCCGCAACATGGCGCAGGTCACGGAAATGGGTGGCATCATCTATCCGCCGGTTCCGGCCTTCTACGCCAAACCGCAAAGCCTCGCCGACATGGTCGACCACACCGTCGGCCGCGTGCTCGACCTCTTCGACCTCGACCCCGGCATTGTGCGCCGCTGGCAAGGAACGCAAGGAGCGGTGGAATAAGAGGCTTTGGCGCAAATTTCCGGGCTTGATGGAATGTCGACCATCGGAAGAGATTTCCGGTTCATCTCTTCGGATTTCGGAAGGTTAGCAGAACAGAAAGGTAACCGCCGGCGGCAGGTTACGGTCCGACTGCGGCTTTGTAACAAGCACTTTCTGATTGTTCGGTGCCAGCGCACCCCTCTTTTTCGATGCCAGAGGCGTGGAGAAATCCGCGATCGGGCAATTCCCGCTTTTCTTGATGCCCTGAACGATATAATTCGCATCCGATGAAACCTTTCCGTGTTGCACGGGCAGCAACGCATTGTTGCGCCGCAGGTGGCTGGAAGAGGCGGGTAAACTCTTCATAGTGTCGCTGTGCGCGTATGAGGATAAAATAAGGAGGGCCGCGTGAAGGGGCATAATGTTTTTGCGATGCGACATATCTGGTTGCACGCGTTCGTGCTGGGTATAATCCTCGTTTCAGAGATGATTGGTGTCCAGAAAGTTTCAATCGGTATTGGCGCGGTTATCTTCCTGCCAATGCTTTACGCATTTGCGCTCGGCGTGGTGCTCAATCCCAATATCCTGAAGGCAACCGGCAAGGTGCTGAAGTCGGATTCGGTCAAACTGTCCGGCACGATGATCACCATCGCCATCATGCCGTTCATCGCGAAGTTCGGCACCACTGTCGGTCCGCAGATCGAAGCCATCATCGCCGCCGGTCCGGCGCTTATCCTGCAGGAAGTCGGCAATCTTGGCACCATTGCCGTGGCGTTTCCGATTGCGGTGTTTCTGCTGCGTATGGGCCGCGAAGCTGTTGGCGCGACCTATTCCATCGATCGTGAGCCCAATCTGGCGCTGATCGCGGATAAATTCGGCCTCGATAGTCCGGAAGGCGCAGGCGCGATGGGCGTTTACGCGACCGGAACGCTGATCGGCACGTTCATTTTCGCGCTGCTGCCGCCGATCGTGCACAGCTTCGGCCTGTTCGATTTCCGTGCGCTTGCCATGTCGTGCGGCGTTGGTTCGGGCAGCATGCTTGCCGCCTGCACCGGCGGACTTGTCGGCGTGGTGCCGGAGCAGAAAGACCTGATCCTTGCACTGGCCGCCGCCAGCAACATCCTGACATATGCGACCGGCCTTTATGTGGGCGTGTTCGTGGCGTTGCCGCTGACGGAATGGCTCTACAAAAAGTGCCGTCCCGAAGCTTATCGTGATGCGGCCTGAGGTTAAGGGGACAAGGTATGACTTCGACTGATGTTAGAAAGACCGTCGATACCCTGACGCTCTCCGTCGACTCGACGGACGAACGCAAGGTCAAGATCGGCGAAAACGCGCTTCTTCTGATTATCGCCTGCTTTCTCGGGCTGATTGCCAACTGGGTTGCCAGCGGCATTCACCCGGTTCAGGCGCTGCCCGGCATGGCCATTCTGTATGCGGCGTCGATCATTGGCCTGATGCTGGCGCGCTTCATGCCGTTCTATCTGCCAAGCGTGGCGTGGATTTCGCTTATCGCGATCATCATCACCATTCCCGGCGTGCCGGGGGCGGATTATGTGACGGCCAAGGTTAACGACCTGAACTTCCTGGCGCTTGCCACACCGGCCCTGGCCTATGGCGGTCTGGCGCTGACCAGCAAGGAATTCGCGATTGCGCGGCACTCCGGCTGGAAGATCGTGCTCGTCGCCATCTGCGTGATGATCGGCACCTATCTCGGTTCTGTGATCGTGGCCGATTTGACATTGCGCATCACCGGCTGACATATCGCATGGCGGGTGCCGCTATCGGTATCCGCCATGGCCTTCTCCTGGAGCGCTTCCGGTTTAAACGGAATCGTTGGAACCGCTCCAGGTCTTTGTTTCGTCGCATTATCCTACGCAAAACCGCTTCGCACTTTTGCTGGAAATGCTCTGAGGAATTTTTTCAATGTCTGATTTTTTGAGCGAAGCCGATATCGCGGAAGCGCTTGCGTGGCGTCATCACCTGCATCGCCATCCGGAACTCGGCTTTGAAGAAAACGCGACCGCCGATTTCATCGCGCAGAAGTTGCGGGAATGGGGTTTTTCGGTCAGGACCGGCTATGCGCGGACAGGCGTGATCGGAAGTCTTTCGCGCGGAAGCTCCACGCGTTCCATTGGCATTCGCGCCGATATGGATGCCTTGCCGATAACGGAAAAAACCGGCGTGGCCTACGCATCGCAGAACGCAGGCAAGATGCATGCCTGCGGCCATGACGGCCATGTCAGCATGGCGCTTGCTGCGGCCAAGGCGGTCGGCAAATCCGATTTTGACGGCACGGTTCATTTCATTTTCCAGCCAGCGGAAGAAAACGAGGGCGGCGGGCGCGAAATGGTGCGCGAGGGCCTGTTCAGGGACTTTCCGGTGGATGCCGTTTACGGGCTTCACAACTGGCCGGCGCTGGATGTCGGCACCTGCGTTGCGCGCGATGACGCCATGATGGCGGCTTTCGGCATATTCGAGATCGAAGTGACCGGAAAAGGCGCACATGGCGCGATGCCACATGAAGGCGCCGATCCGGTGGTTGCTGCGGCGCAGATCGTCTCGGCATTGCAGACCATTGCCAGCCGCAATGTGTCGCCGCTGGAATCAGCCGTTGTCTCAGTGACGCAGATGCATGGTGGCGACGCATGGAATGTCATACCGGAAACCATGGTCATTCGCGGAACGACCCGCTGGTTCCTGCCAGAGGTCGGCACATTGATCGCCAGGCGCATGCAGGCGCTTGCAGCATCCATTGCCGAAGGCTTTGGCTGCACGGCGCGTCTTCATTACGAGGAGCGCTATCCGTCCACGATCAATACGGCTGAACATGCCGCCCTGGTGCGCGAACTGGCGCAATCGCCGGAACTCGGCCTGAGCGTGCTCGATGTCGCGCCCAGCATGGCGGCGGAAGATTTCGCGTTCATGCTGCAGGAAAAGCCCGGCTGCTATTTCTGGCTCGGTTCGCGCCGCGATGGCAACAATCCGGGCCTGCACTCGCCCTATTTCGATTTCAACGATGCGATCTTGCCAATCGGCGCGAATTTCTGGATCAAGCTGGTGAAAACGGCGCTGGCGCCTGCCTAATTATTGCACGTTGCTAAAATCGCATCACTTCTTGACTGGCGATGCTGATTGAGCAACATGCGCTCATGGAGACGCTGGATGCGAAAGAGTTGCGCATATTCATGGCTGTCGTCCGGATCGGATCGATCCGGGGCGCGGCAGAACACATGCATGTCGCGCCATCCGTCGTCAGCCGCCAGATTGCCGATACGGAACGCTCGATCGGGCTGGCGCTGTTTGAGCGCACCGCGCGCGGGATGGTCCTCACCGAAGCTGGCGAACTGGTGCTGGAGCACAGCAAGCGGGTGGTCGAGGAAAGCAGCCTGTTGGCCGAGCAGCTTGGCCTGCTGAAAGGTGTGCAGCAAAGGCGGGTTCGCATCCGCTGCGGCGAGGGGTTTCTGGCCGATATTCTCCAATATGGCCTGGGTGCCTTTGTCACCATCTATCCCGATGTGCAATATGAGCTGGAACTGGGCAGCACGGCAAGCGTGCTCGACAGTATAGCCAATGGCGACGCCGATATCGGCATTGCCTATAATCCCCTGATAGACACGCGCGTGCGTTCGCTCGCCATTTCGCGCCAGCCGCTTTGCGTGGTGACCAAGCCCGGTCATCCGCTGTTGGACAGGGACAATGTGGCTCTGGCCGATTGTGCCGGACTGCCCAATGCGCTTTTGAGCAAGGGCCACGGCATTACGCAACTGGTGACGCGGGTGGCTGTCGATAGCGGCTTTGCCATTGCGCCTCTTGTCGAGACATCGTCCGTCGATGTGCTGCGGCGCTTCGTGATTGCCGGTCTTGGCATATCGTTCCTGCCGCGTTTTTCGGTCTCGACCGAGCTTGAACGCGGTGTGGTCGCGGTTCGTGAATTGTCGGACCCGCTGCTGGCCGATGCCAGCGCGCATCTGATGGTGCGGGCGCGCCGCCGCCTGCCCTTGTCGGTCGAGCGGCTTGGCAGTTTCCTCGCCAGCCATATGGCCGCGTTCCGCTAGGTATTTCGGTCCCGGCATTGCATGTTGCTTGGGCCGTAACGCTGTGTTGCGGCGAAACCGGCTAGGCGCGTTCCGGCTTTGGTGCGAGCTTCCTTCTGGACAATGAGACTCATCGCATCGGTGGGTCTGGCTAAAGAGGAGTGCCGCAATGGCGGAAGAAACGAAAACCACAATTGGCGTGGTCGGTCTGGGCAGCATGGGCCTTGGCATGGCGCAAACTCTGGCGTCGAAGGGGTTTGCCACGCTCGGCTTCGACCTTTCGGCGGAGCGCAAGGCGCTGGCGGAAAAGGCTGGCGTCACGCCAGCCGATACGCTCGACCCGCTGTTTGAACAGGCCGATTTTCTTGTCTTCTCATTGCCGACCGCGCGCGACGTGGAAAATGTCGTCAATCAACATAGCCATCTGCTGGGGGCCGCTGGCCGTGGCCGCGTGATCATCGTCGATACATCCACTTCGGAACCCGATGTCAGCCGCGCTCTGGCTGCCAAGCTCGATGCGATGGGCCACGGTTTTCTCGATGCGCCGGTGAGCGGCGGTCCGGCAGGCGCTGCCTCCGGCGCGCTCACCATGATGATTGGCGGCACCGATGCCGATCTGGCGCTGGCGCGTCCGGTGATCGAGGCCATGTCGGCCAAGGCCTTGCATGTCGGCCCGAGCGGGGCGGGCAATGTCGCCAAGCTCGTCAACAACATGCTTGCCGCCGCCCATATGGTGACAACCAGCGAGGCGCTCAAAATGGCGCTGGCCGCGGGCATCAGCCCGGAATCGGCGTTGCGCGTGCTGAATGCCGCGTCGGGCAAGTCGATGATCAGCGAAGTGCATTTTCCGACATGGGTGATGAACGAACGCTTCGACAGCGGCTTCTCTATGGGGCTGATGCGCAAGGATGTGCGCCTGGCGCAGGAAATGGCGACCCGCACCGGCGCCGACAATCCGCTGACCTCGGTGGTGGCAAAGCTTTGGGCCGGCGCCGACCACCTCAAAGACAGCGACGACTTCACCCGCATGGGTGCATTTCTGCCCGAATCCTCGAAATAAGAGTATAGCGCGATGACAAAGCCAATCGATCCAAACGCGCAGGCCGCGCGCATAGCTGAAATCTACAAGACGTTCTTCTCCGGCGGCGAAATCGGCAGTTTCGTCAATGGCGAGATACTGATCGGCAGTGGAGCCAGCCAGAATCTCACCGATCCGGCAACGGGCAAGGTCTTTGCCACGTTCAAGGATGCCGATCAGTCGATCATCGATGCGGCGATGGACAGCGCCACGCGCGCCCAGCGCGAATGGATGGCGCTGACCGCTTCCGGCCGTGGCCGCGTGATGAACGAGATCGCCCGCCGCATTCGCGAGCATGCGCCGCTGATCGCTGAAATCGAAAGCCGTTCCGCTGGCCGTCCGATCCGCGATATCCGTGGCGAAGCGGTGCGCGTTGCCGAGATGTTCGAATATTATGCCGGCTGGTGCGACAAGCTTTATGGCGATGTCATTCCGGTGCCGAGCAGCCATCTCAACTATACTCGTCACGAGCCGATTGGCGTCGTGTCGCAAATCACGCCATGGAATGCACCCCTGTTCACCGGCGGCTGGCAGATTGCGCCCGCCATCTGTGCCGGTAATGCCGTGGTCATCAAGCCGTCGGAGCTGACGCCGCTTTCGACATTGATCCTGGGGCTGATGTGCGAGCAGGGTGGCGCGCCGCGCGGCCTCGTCAATGTGATTGCCGGACAGGGGCTGACCGCCGGACAGGCCATGGTTTCGCATCCGCGCACCGGGCTGGTCGTTTTCGTCGGTTCTGCACAGGCAGGTTCGGCCATCGCGGCAACCGCCGCAAGGAATGTCGTGCCGTGCGTTCTGGAACTGGGCGGCAAGTCGGGCAATATCGTGTTTCCGGATGCCAATATCGACCGCGCTATTCTGGGTGCCCAGTCGGCGATCTTCAGCGGAGCAGGGCAGAGCTGTGTTTCCGGCTCGCGCCTGCTGGTGCATCGCTCCATTCATCAGCAGTTCGTCGAGCGCTATGCGGATGCCGCAAACCGCATCGTCGTCGGCAATCCCTATGACGACAATTCGCATATCGGCCCGATCAATAACGAGCGTCAGTGGTCGAAGATCGACCAGATGGTGCGCGAAGGCGTCGCCGATGGCGCAACGCTTGCGGCAGGCGGCAGGAAGCCGGAAGCGCTGGAGGCCAGCGGCGGCTATTATTATGCGCCGACGATTCTCGATCAGGTCGACCCGGCGATGACAATCGCGAAGGAAGAAGTGTTCGGTCCGGTCGTTGCCGTCATGGCGTTCGATGATGAAGCCGAGGCAATTGCGCTGGCTAACGACAATCCTTACGGCCTGGCCGGTGCGGTGTGGACGGAGAATGTCGCGCGCGCCCATCGGATTGCCGGGCAGGTGCGGGCGGGCACATTCTGGATCAATGGCTACAAGACCATTTCGGTGATGTCGCCGTTCGGCGGCTTCGGGCGCAGCGGCTATGGCCGCTCCAGCGGCAAGGATGCGCTGATGGCCTATACGCAGGCCAAGAGTATCTGGGTGGAAACGGCCGAAAACCCGGCGGTGACTTTCGGCTATTCGCCAGAGGCGTAAGCGCCCCGCAGCGCTTTCACGCGTTTTGAAAACACTGCATGCCTCGCAAAAGGCATGCAGCTATTTTGGGCGCTAGCCCGTTGTTATCATTGTCTATCCGATCGCCAGAACAGCGCTCGCGGCAAACAGCGGCCCTTATTGTTCGGGGGCGGGCGCATCAACTGCGCGCAGTATGTTGCAGCGCACAAAATATCGTTCGAAGCGAAGGAAAGAATATCCACATCGACGGGAATGGAGAGGCAGTAGACAGCCTCAATAATCTATGCGTATAGTTAGGATAATCCCGATAGAGGATGATACAAACAACAAGGGAACTGCGCATGATCAATCGTCGACAATTTATGACCTATTCTGCATTGGCGGGCTCCGCTCTGGCGATGCCGGGATTGATTACGCGAGCAGGAGCGGCAACGGACGCCATCAAGGTTGGTATTCCAGTGCCCATCTCCGGGGCTTTCGCGGCAAACGGAAAATTCGCTTCCATGGGCGCCATTCTGGCGGCTGAAGAAGCGTCAGCGGCTTATGGCCGTCCGGTCACGACCATCGACATGGATACCGAAGGCAAGCCCGCCACTGCCGTGCGCAAGGTGCAGGATGCGCTGGGTCAGGACGGCGTAAAGCTTTTTGCCGGCGGCATTCTGTCTTCCGAATCCCTTGCCATGGGCAAGGAAGCCACCAAGGGCAATGGCACCTTCATCACCACGGCTGGCGCGGACGAAATTACCGGCGTCGATTGCAACAAGGGCACGTTCCGCTGGAGCGTTCCGACCTTCGGCGCGATCGAGCAGACGGTGCGCCCGATCATCGACCAGATGCCGGAAGCCAAGCGCTGGTACACGATCACCCCGCAATATGTGTTCGGCGACGGATTGCTGAACGCGGCCAAGAACGTGTTTGCGGAAAAGGGCGTCGAGCATGTCGGCAACAGCTATCATTCGCTGACCGAAAAGGAATTCAGCGGCTATCTGACCAATGCGATCGCGGCCAAGCCGGATGCGCTTCTGATACTCAATTTCGGCTCGCAATCCTCCGATACGCTGCGTCAGGCCATCAGCTTCGGCCTGAAAGAACGCATGAAGATCGTGATCGCCTGGGCGTCGGGTCTGGAGCAGTTCGAGGCGCTGGGTGCGGACACATGCGAAGGCGTCTATTTCGGCGCGCAATACTGGCATGGCGTCGACGCGCCGCTCAACAAGCAACTCGTTGCCAAGACGCAGGAAAAATTTGGCATCCTGCCAAACTATTCACTGGCCGGTTCCTACCTGCTCACCAAGCTTCTGGTCGATGCCGCCGTCAAGGCTGGCAGCGTCGAAGGACCAGCGGTGGCGCAGGTGCTGCGCGGGCAGAAATATGATGGCTTGACCGGCGAAGAAGAAATCCGCGCCGCCGACCATCAGGTGATCAAGGACTATTATCTTCTGAAGGGCAAAGCCAAGGCCGACATGGCCGACAAGGATGATTATGCTGATGTGATCAGCGCTGGCAAATCGTTCCTGTCGCCGGAAGCGGCCGGTTGTAAAATGGGTTGATCCCATAAAGGGCGGGGCGTTGTGATGAACGTGCCTCGCCTTTTCGCTTTCCGTTTTCAGGAGATCAGCGGTGACTTATCTTTTTCAGGTGCTTAACGGCATCGGGCTCGGCATGCTCTATTTTCTGCTGGCCGTCGGCCTGAGCATCATTTTCGGGCTGCTCCAGTTTGTGAACTTCGCGCATGGCGCGTTCTATCTGCTCGGCGCCTATCTCGCCTATGACATGGTCGAGCGTGGCTTCAGCTTCTGGGTCGCGATGCCCGCAGCCGCCGTGATGGTCGCGGCGCTTGCGGCGCTGACCGAAGCGGTCTTGCTGCGTCGCATCTACAAGCTGCCGCACACATTCCATATTCTGGTGACTGTCGGTCTGGCGCTGATGATCCAGGAACTGGTCATCATTCTCTGGGGTCCGCTTGGCGGCAGCGTCGCGCCGCCCGCAGCGCTGAGCGGCGTCTTCATTCTGGGCGATTTCATCTACCCGCAATACCGGATTTTCGTCATCGTCTTCACCGCCATTCTTGCCGCCCTTCTGTGGTGGGCGCTGGAAGGCACACGGCTTGGCGCGATCGTGCGCGCCGGTTCGGAATCGGCGGAAAACATGTCGCTGCTGGGCTATAACACCTTGCGCATCAACACGGCCGTTTTCGCGCTGGGCGCGGGCCTGGCGGGGTTGGCTGGCGCGCTGGTCGCGCCGATCCGTGGTGTCGAGCCGTTCATGGGCATCGAGGCGCTTGGCGTTGCCTTCGTCGTCGTGGTGATCGGCGGCATGGGCAGCTATACCGGGGCGCTTGTCGCAGGCATTCTGGTGGGCGTCCTGCAAAGCCTGATGGCCACCATCTGGCCGGAAGGCGCTCGTCTCATCATCTATCTTGGTATGGCACTGGTCATCGTTTCAATGCCGCGCGGCCTGTTCGGGAGGGCTTGAGCATGAAGACCCTCAATAATCCGTTTTTCCAGTTTGCATTGGCCGCACTGACCGTTTTGCTGCTGCCGCTGTTCCTGCGCTCCGGTATTCTTGCCAGTGAAATCCTGATCTTTGCGCTGGCCGTTGCCGCCTGTAACCTGCTGCTTGGCTATACGGGGCTGCTGTCCTTCGGTCAGGGCATTTTCTTTGGTGTCGGCAGCTATGTCGCCGGTATCCTGCTGACCAAGACGCAAATCCCGGTCGTGGTCATGCTGCCGCTTTCCGTGGTGATCGGCGCGCTTCTCGCGGCTGGCGTGGGCTGGCTGTCGATCCGCCGCCAGGGCGTTTATTTCGTGATGTTGACGCTGGCTTTCTCGCAGCTCTTCTTCTTCCTCGCCTATACGTTCAGCGGCCTGACCGGCGGCGATAACGGGCTGCTCGATGTGCCGCGCCCGGCGCTCGGCTCGTATGAGTTGAACACCCCATGGTCCTATTACGTGTTCGTTGCGGTGTGTTTTCTGGTGTTGTTCGCCATGCTGCTGCGCACCACGCAATCGACCTTCGGGCGCACGCTGATCGCTATCCGCGAAAACGAGGAACGCGCCACCGCCGTCGGCTTTCCGGTGCGGGCATTCAAGATCGCGGCCTTCGCCATTTCCGGCGCGGTCACGGCTTTTGCCGGTTCGCTCCATGCCATGCTGATCGGCGTCGCGCCCTTGTCGAGCATCGATTACCACAACAGTGAAATCATTCTCATCATGACCATCATTGGCGGCAGCACCAGCCTGTTTGCCTCGGTTTTGGGCGCTGGCACCTATCTGCTTCTCGCCGATATGCTGTCGACGATCTGGCCGCGCTGGCTGCTGTTGCTCGGGTTGGCGCTGATCGTTGTCGCCCTTTTCATGCAAAAGGGCCTGTGGGGCCTGGTCGAAAAGATCGTCGGCCTGTTTGCCTCTTCCCGATCCACGCCCGACGCCGCGTCGGCCACGATAAAGGAGGGGTGATATGAACCAGCCTCTCAACACGCCTGAGAAGAATGTAGAAATCGCGCTGGCGACCAAGGGCCTCGGTATCAGCTATGGCAAATTCGTGGCCCTTGCCGATGTCGATCTGAAGATCGCCACAAACAGCGTTCACTCGATCATCGGCCCCAACGGCGCGGGCAAGACGACGCTGTTTCACGCCCTGACGGGGCGGGTTCGCGCCTCGTCCGGCACCATTGCGCTCCACGGGCAGGACATCACCGCCACATCCGCCGATGACCGGGTGCGGCTGGGCATAGCACGCTCGTTTCAGGTGACGAGCCTGTTTCCAAACCTTGCCGTGCGCGAAAACCTGCGGCTTGCCGCGCAGGGCAAAACCCCGTGGCAGGCGCTGGCTCCGTGGCGGAGCGCCGAAAGCAACCGCGAAGCCTTCACCACCGCCGATGAAATGATGCAGCGGCTGGATCTCACCCGCGTGGCGGACCGTGCTGCGGGCGAGCTTTCACATGGGCAGCAACGGCGACTGGAAGTCGGCATGGCGATGGCATCGAGGCCGCGCCTCATCCTGATGGACGAGCCGACCTCGGGCATGGGCATCGACGATATCGACGCCATGAAAACTCTCATCCGCGATCTCGGGCGCGACCATACGGTGCTGTTCATCGAGCACAATATGGGCATCGTCATGAATATCAGCGACACGGTGACGGTGATGCGCGCCGGGCGAAAACTGGTCGAGGGGCCACCGTCAGTGGTTCGGGATGATCCGGAGGTCAAGCGCGCCTATCTCGGCAATATGATGACGGGAGATATCGCATGAGCGTCGCTCTCCAGATTGAAGACATTCACAGCTATTACGGCAAAAGCCATATCATCCAGGGCGTTTCGCTGGAGGTGCGCGACGGCGAAATCGTCACGCTTCTGGGGCGCAACGGCGCTGGCAAATCCTCGACGCTGAAAAGCATCTGCGGCCTGTTGACGCCAAGGCGCGGCACGGTGCGCATGGCTGGCCAGGACATGACCGGCTGGGCCCCCTATCGCATCGCCCAGAACGGCTTGTCGCTGGTGCCGGAAGATCGCGGCATTTTCAGCCTGCTGACGGTGGAAGAAAACCTGCGCATTGCGCAGCGCAAAGCCTCGCCCTGGTCGATGAAAGACATTTACGGCATTTTCCCGCGTCTGGAAGAGCGCAGGCGCAATGGCGGCAGCCAGCTTTCCGGTGGCGAGCAGCAGATGCTTTCCATCGCCCGCGCGCTGCTGAACGGGCCGAAGCTTTTGATGCTGGATGAGCCAGTGGAAGGGCTTGCGCCCGTCATCGTCGAGGAGATCGTTGACCAGATCAGGAAGATCCGTGCTGCGGGCGTGCCGATCCTGCTGGTCGAGCAGAACCTCGCCGTTTGCACCGCGTTGGCCGACCGGCATTACATTCTTGAACTGGGCAAGATCGTCTATCACGGCACCGGCGCTGAGTTCATCGCCGATGAAGATGCGCGTGATCGCTATCTCGGCGTCAAGGCAAACTAGAGCGTGTCGTGAAATCCTACCCACTGCGCTCGCTCCGGATTTTTTACAGTGTCGCATTCTCGCGGTCGCCCAATGAAGCCATTGAGCCGCGAAATGCTCTAGCAGGAAGAGTTCATGTCCAACCTGATTATCGATGAAGCCCGTTTGTGGGACACGCTGATGGAAACGGCGGCCATGGGCGGTCTGCCCAATGGTGGGGTTGCACGCCTGACCCTGAGCCATCACGACAAGCAGGTCCGCGACTGGTTTATCGCACAGTGTGAAGCCTTGGGGCTGAGTGTCACTGTCGATGAGGTCGGCAATATGTTTGCGCTGCGTCCGGGGCAAAATCCGGAAGCCTTGCCGATTGCCATGGGGAGCCATCTCGACACCCAGCCAACAGGCGGCAAGTTCGACGGTATTTTAGGCGTGCTCGGCGGGCTGGAAGTGTTGCGCACGCTCCATGCGGCCGGTTACACCACCGACGCACCGCTGATGCTGGTCAACTGGACCAATGAGGAAGGCTCGCGCTTTTCGCCAGCCATGCTTGGTTCCGGGGTTTATGCAGGCGTTTACAGCCGCGATTATGCGGATGGCCGTCAGGACGTCGAAGGCGCAACTTTTGGCGCAGCACTGGAAGCGATTGGCTATCGCGGCAAGGTCAAGGCTGGCGACGTACCCTTCAGCGCGATGTTCGAGCTGCATATCGAGCAGGGGCCGATCCTTGAGGCGGAGAACAAGACCATCGGCGTGGTGCAGGGCGTGCAGGGCATGCGCTGGTACGAGGTGACGCTGACGGGCCGCGCCGCCCATACCGGCTCGACGCCAATGTCGATGCGCAGCAATGCGCTGCTGGGCGCTGCCAGGGTCATCGAGGGCGTGGACCAAGTAGCGCACAGCTTTGCGCCTCTGGCGGTCGCGACCGTCGGTTTCATCGACGTTGCGCCGAACTCCAATAATGTCATTCCGGGGCAGGCTCATTTCACCATCGACATGCGCCACCCGGACGACGCCGTGCTCGACCGGATGGAAGAACAGGTCTACAAGATCGTCGCTGATGCGGCTTCAACCATTGGCCTTGCGGCGGATGTGAAATGTATCTCCAAAACCGATGCGGTCGCCTTCGATGCGCAATGTATCGATGCCGTGCGTTACGCCGCTGGCAAGGCGGGCTTGTCGTCTCGCGATATCATTTCCGGCGCTGGTCATGATGCCGTGCATGTCGCACACATGGTGCCGACCACGATGATTTTCGTGCCAAGCGAGGGCGGCCTCAGCCACAATGAAGCGGAAGCGACCGCGTCGCATGAATGTGCGGCAGGCGTACAGGTGCTGCTGGATGCGGTGCTGGAATATGATCGCCGCCTTGCAGCCTTGCACCGAACGGCTTGAAATCGAGATCTTGAAAATGCGCATTGTTGTTGCCCGCCTGAACCACGAAACCAATACTTTCTCACCCGTTCCAACGCCGCTTGAATCGTTCAACCCCAAATGGGGCGAGGATGCGCGCGCCTTTGGCAAGGGCTCCAATACGGCCCTGGGCGCATTCCACGATTATGCGGAGCGTATTGGCGCTGAGCTGGTGACGCCGCTGGCCGCCACGGCCAATCCGAGCGGGCCGGTAGATGATGCGGCGTTCGAGCACATGACAAATGCGATTGTCGATGCGGTTCGCGCCGGATGCGATGCGATCCTGCTGGATCTGCATGGCGCAATGGTGACCCGCAGCCATGACGATGGCGAAGGCGAATTGCTGGAGCGGGTGCGCAAGGCCGCGCCGGGCATTCCGCTTGGCGTCGCGCTTGACCTGCATGGCAACATGACCCAGCGCATGATCGACAATTGCGACTGCATCGTCGGCTTCAAGACCTATCCGCATATCGATATGCATGAGACAGGCCGTCACGTCACGGAAATTGTCGACCGGATGCTGAACGGGAAACTACAGCCGAGGCAGGCCTGGTGCCACCCGCCGATGCTGGCGCATACGCTGAAGATGAACACCAACGAAGACTGCGCCATGACGGATATCGTCAACCTGGCGCGGGAGGCGGAAAAGCGCGACGATGTTTTCGCCGTCACGCTGTTTGGCGGTTTCGCCATCGCCGATCTTGCGGAAACCGGCCTGTCGATTGTCGTCGTTGCGCAAGACGAGGCGGTGGCGCAATCGGTTGCCGACGAGATTGCGCTGGAGGCATGGAGACGGCGCGAGGATTTCCTCTATCAGGAAGCGCCGCTCGCGCAATCCATCCTTGATGCTCAAAAGGCAGCGGATGCATCCGGGCAGGGGCCTGTCCTGCTGCTCGATCATGGCGACAACTGCATGTCGGGCGGCACATGCGATAATATGGATGTGCTGCAAAAAGCCCTTGCGGCAGGGCTTGAAAATATCGTCGCCGGCCCATTCTGCGATCCGCATATTGTCGAGCAGATGACGCAGGCCGGAACCGGCGCGCGCGTTACCATCGCGCTTGGCAACAAGACGCCCGCTGAGGGCTTTGTCGCGCCCCATGCGCCGCTTCAGCTTGCGGGCACGGTTCACGCTTTAAGCGCTGGTGATTATGTCATTTCCGGCCCGATCTATACCGGCCAGCTTTGCCATATGGGACGGGCTGCCGTTCTCAAAACCGGACAGGCGACCATCCTCATCACCGAGCAGCCGCATGAGCCTTGGGATCTGGGCGTTTTCAACTGCGCGGAGATTGATCCGCTTGATGCGCGTTTTCTTATTCTCAAGTCACGGATGTATTGCCGTCCGGTATTTCAGCCGCGCAGCAAAGCCGTTATAGAATGTGCCAGCAGTGGGGTGACCAGTTCGAATTACGACCTGTTTTCTTTCAAAAAACTCAACAGACCGATCTACCCGCTGGATAGCGGCATCGGTTGGAAACCGTAAGGGCCAGAATGAGCCAGTCTTCAGAGCCCCTCGCAAAGGCAAATCCCACGAAGGTCAAAAGGATCAAGCTGTCGGATCAGGTCGCTGAAGATCTGCGCCGCTGGATTGCCCGCGACAGGATGGTGCCTGGAGACCGGCTGCCGCATGAACGCGCCCTCATGGAGCGTTATGGCTGCTCCAAAGGCACCATTCGCGAGGCGCTGAAAGCACTGGAAGTGGAGGGGTTGATTGCCATGCAATCCGGCCCTCATGGTGGCCCGGAGATACAGCCTGCGTCGCTGGATGTCGTTATGCAGCAGCTCAGGCAATATCTGCATTTCAAGACGGTGAACTTCAAGGACGTCTACGAATTGCGCAAGTCGCTGGAAGTCACGCTGGCGCTCAATGTCGTGGGCAAGTTGACCGACGAGCATTACCGGCGTCTGGATGAGAACATCAATATCTGCATCGCCGCCAATGAAACGCGCAACCGCACCATCGGACGCGCCGCCGAAACCGAGTTTCACGATATTCTGTGCGAAGCGAGCGACAACACGCTTCTGGTGTTCATGTGCCGGTTCATGAACGATATTTTACGCGATCTCGTCAACTATCGCACCGACAGCCTGAAAGAACACGAGGCCTTTGGCGATCATAATGTCGAAAGCCATCAGGCTTTGCTCGCTGCCTTCCGCGCGCATGATCGCGACGCCGTTTCCCGCATCATGACGGATCATATGTGTTGCGCCGAAAATTTCATGCGGCGGCTGGATGCTTCGTTTCAGTCGGATCTTTTGAGCCGGACGTAAGCCTTTCAGTCCGCGGTCACGTCCCAGTTGTCGTCCGGGTTGAACTGCCCGATCCCCGCCGCCATCGTGCCGGTATTCTCGCCGAGGTCCGCCTGATAAACGGTGCCGTTTGCATTGACCGTGAATGTATGAACGCCGGTCTCTCCATATCGGATCGGCCAGGCGACAAGCGCGAAGCCCGCGATCATGTTGCCGTTGATGATATAGTCGAACTTGCCACCGGCGATGTTCGGCCCCTGACCGGTGATGATGCGGTAGCGGTAGCCATAATATCCCGCCCCCGCCTTGGCCCGGTCGAGCGCCGCGTCGCTTTCGAACGCATCACCGGCGGGGCTGTCGCCTGCGTCGAGGTCAGGCGACCAGTAGAGCCCATCCGTCTTGCCGTCGCTGCTGACCAGCTTCTGTGCGTATTCCATGACGCCATCATCGTCATGGTCTGCCGAAGCATACTCCTTTTGCGCATCGACATAGGCGCGCATTGTCGCGATCGCCTGAAGCTCGTTCTCACCGATCCGCCGGTTGATGATTTCCTCGAAACCCGAATAGGTGTCGAAAGCCCACTTGCCGTCATCGCCCTTCACGATCGGGAATGGCAATGGCCAGAGCCTGTCGCCGATATGGAGGACTTTTCTGTCACCGACATCGCGCATGACAACCTGCTGCCCGGCGCCATCGCGGATCTCGGCATAGGTTTCCATCACTCCATCGCCGCTTTTCGCCTTCGCAGCGTCAAGACCGAGCAGTTCCGCGAGCTTGTCGAAATCGTCTGCCGCGAGCGCCGCCTTGAACGCCTCCACCGCCTTTTGCGGATCGTCAAACACCGGCGGATCGACCGGTGATGCGAAGCCGGAAATGATCGTCGCCTCCGACGGTTCCTCCGCCACCGTGAAGCCCGTGCTGAAGCCAATGAAAGCGGCAGCGAAAACCGGACCCAGAATCATTTTTCTGACTGATATTGCCATGACTGTCTTCCTCATTCCGGGGGGTTAACGGTGGCGTCTGCCACCGCCGCCGCGATGTATGGTCCTGTGCTCACCGCCGCCCCGATGACCGCCGCTCATGGCCTGCCGGCCGCGGTTGGACTGGATCTGCGCTTTCCTTCCGCTGTCCATGTGGCCGAGCGCGGATGGGTTCTTCGGGCGGTTGTCGATTCGGGCCGCGGGCTTTGGTTTTGCCACGGGCCGCTGCGCGTTTACCTTCGACCTGACATTGCCGGCCTGCTTGTTCAGCCCGGCGTCCGGCTTGCGCTTCTGGATCGTTTGTCCTGGCTTCTTGCCAGCGGCTGAGATCTTGTCGCTGTTCGGCCTGTTGCGCGCCGCATTTGCCGCCTTGTCGCGATTGATCCGGTCTTTCTCGATCTCGCTGTTGCGAACATCCTTGACACTGACATGACCCGCCTTGTTGCGGATAGTGCCAGCACGATCGTTGCCGATAACATTGGCCTTGGCCTTCAGGCTGTTGCGATCATTGGCCTTGATGCTGTTCTTGAACGCATTGCGGTCGATACTGGTGAACTGGTTCTTGTCAAACTTGATCTTGCTGCGGTCGACATTCTTCCAGTCGACATCGTTGATGTTGAACTTGCCATTGAGATCGACATTGTTGAAGCAGTGATCGCAATCGATATCGACGTCGCCGTGCCAGCGCCCACCCCAGACGCCCCAATCGTCCCAGTCGACGGCAGCGGCCCAGACCGCACCGGTCACGAAGCCGGCGAAATAGGTTGCGGTGGGATAGTAGTAGTTCGGATAGGGGTCGGGATAATAGGCGATCGGCACCGGCGCATAATCCGGCACATAAAGCATTTCCGGCTCATATTTCGGCACATAGATCGTTTCGGTGCTGACCGGCTGGATGACGATGTTGTCATTCTCCCTGGTCACCTTCACCTTGTCGTCCGTCTTGATGATGCCGCTGGCTACCGCCTTGTCGCGCAACTGCTGGATGGCGACCAGAACGTCCTTCTGCTGGTAGGCCAGCGCTTCGCCAAGCGATTGCGTCCAGTCGAGGTCGTCGCTCATCATCTTGACGATTTCGGGATAGTTCAGAAGGGAAATGACACTGCCGTCCCAGGTGTCCTTGGGCTTAAGCTTGGCGTCCTTCTTCACCTCGTCGAGGAAACGGGCAGCCTCGACGATCTGCAACGGATAGAGTGAGGCGGACGTCACCACGGCGACGAGATCGTCGGGATAGAGCGCGATGCGTGCGACAAGCACTTCAAGCTCGTCTTCGCTCAAGGGCGTGGGTGCCTGCTCGGCGGTGTCCGCCGGGGTGGCCGCCGCCTGCTCCTGCGCTGTCGCTGTCGAAAAAGCCACGCCAGACAGGGCAAGCAGCAACCCGAGGCCAATGGCAAGGTGCAATCTGAAAATTCTGGGCATGCTGCGAATCCCTCTGTTGGGCAAGTGTCTGGCCGACCGGTTTTTGCGTCCAGCCTCTCGTGCTTATGGCGTTACGATTGAACCGGAACGGATGGTTGTCAAGTAGGCCGAGGAACTCGGTGGAGCCAGCCTGAAGGATTGCCTGACCTTGAACCTGCACAGGATCGACACAGGGATGCTTCTCAGGATGTCATGATCCTGAAATGCTTCAGCATCCGGTCGGCATCGGGCTCCAGCCCGGTGAACAGCCGGAAAGCGCCGACAGCTTGAAAAACGGCCATGCCGCCGCCGTCAAGCGTTCGGCAGCCGATCTGGCGCGCCTGTTGGAGAAGCGCGGTTTCGAGCGGAAAATAAACGATTTCGGCGACCCAGTGACGGGGTTCCAGCAAGTCGGCTGGCAGGGGCAGGCCCGGATATTTCGCCATGCCCGTGGGGGTAGCGTGAATGAGCCCGGCGGAATGTCCCATCGATAGTGAAAGATCGGAGCCGGCGAGAATGTCCGCGTCAGGAAAATGTTCGCGCATTCCCTCCGCCAGAGCGACGGCGCGCTCCTGTTCGCGGTCGAAGACCGTGAGTTGGCGGATACCGAGCGAAAGCGCTGCATAGGCGGTGGCGACGCCCGCGCCCCCTGCGCCGAGCTGAACGGCCGAGCGGCGGTCGGCATCGGGAAAGCCGCGCCGGAAACTTTCCGCAAAGCCCCACCAGTCGGTGTTGTGGCCGTGCCGCTTTCCGCCCTTCAGCAAAACGGTGTTGACCGCGCCCAGCGATCGCGCTTCGTCTGAAAGAGTGTCGATACTGGAAATGATCGCCTGTTTGCAGGGATGCGTGATATTAAGCCCCGAAAGGCCGCGTGCCTCGGCATCGGACAGCAGTTGCGGAAGATCCTGCGTGGTCGCGCCGAGAATATTCATGTCGATCAGCTCATACTCGTAAGGCAAGCCCTGCGCGGCCCCCTCGGTCATGTGCATGCTGGGCGTGAGCGAAGCCTCGATCCCTGCACCGATCAGACCTGCCTTGAACGGCTTCACGAGCGTTTTCGTCATTCTGGATATGTCCGCGATTATCAAATCTGCAACCGGCTTGCGCCGGTCAGGGGCCGGTTCGCCACAAGGCAGCGAACCGGTCTGGTTCATTACTGACCGCGCGCCGCCGCCAGTTCCTTGAAAAGCTGTTCGACGGTTTCCGGGCCGATTTCGACACTGAACTTTTCGATCAGCGGCTTGACTGCATCGCGAAGCTTCTGCGTTTCCTCGGGGCTGAGTTCGATGACCTCCATGCCGGTTGCCTTGATCTCGTCAATCGCCTTGGCGTCCGCCTCCCGCGAAACCTTGCGCTGATAGTCGCGTGCTTCAGTGGCTGCCGATTGCAGCACGGCTTTTTCCTCGTCGTTGAGCCCATCCCAGAACTTCTTGCTGACGATGACGATCTGCGGATTGTACTGATGCCGGGTCACCGTCATGTATTTCTGCACTTCGTAGAACTTGGCGTTCAGGATGTTGGCGGCCGGATTTTCCTGGCCGTCCACGGTGCCTGTCTCCAGCGCGGTGTAAAGTTCCGTATAGGGCAGCGGCACGGCATTCGCACCGAGACTGTTGAACAGTTCGAGCGGGATGGGGGACTGGATCGTGCGGATTTTGAGGCCCTTGATATCTTCAAGGCTGGCGACCGGATGGCGATTGTTCGTCAGGTTGCGGAAGCCCAGTTCCCAATAGGCGAGGCCAACCAGCCCGGTATCCGGCAGAAGGTCGTTCAGGCTTTTGCCAAAGGGTCCGTCCATGACCTTGTCGGCTTCCTCCCCGCTGTTGAACAGGAAGGGCAGATCGACGGCCCCGAACTGCTTGGCATTGCTCGCCAGAATACCGGCGTTGAGAACCATCATCTCGACCACGCCGCCTTGCAGGGCCGATACGGTCTGCACATCGCCGCCGAGAACGCCGCCTGGAAAGAGTTTCACGGCGATCTTGCCGCCGCTCTTCTCGTTGACCAGTTCGGCGAATTTCTCCATGCCGGTGACTTGCGGATGGCCCTTGTTGTTGGCCGCCGCGAACTTGAGCTCATGCTCGCGAATTTCGGCCGCTGCCGGCCCTGTTGCAAGCAAGGCTATCGGCAGGGCAAGCCCCAGCGCCAGTTTTGTCAGTGTGTTCAACATGCTTTCCTCCCAGATTTGGCCGTGTTTTTCCGGCCGGTTGATTTTTTCTCCCAAGGGAGAGGTGTTGTTTCTCAATGCCCGAACCAGCTCGCCGGAACCATCACGAGTTGCGGAAAGAGAATGAGCAGAAGAAGGATGAAAATTTCGGCGAGGAGGAAGGGCATGACGCCCTTCATCAGATCCTCCATCGAGAGCTTCGAAACACCGCAAATGACATTGAGCACGGTTCCAACAGGCGGTGTGATCAGGCCGATCGAGTTGTTGATGATGAACAGGACCCCGAAATAGACGGGATCGATGCCTGCCTGCTTGATGATCGGCATGAGGACCGGCGTCAGGATCAGGATGGTCGGCGTCATGTCCATCGCGGTTCCGATAACGACGACCAGAGCCATGATGGCGAGCAGCAGCAATGTCTGGTTGTCCATGAGCGGTTCGACCAGCGCCGCAACGTCGCCGGGCACGTCAGCCACGGTGATCAGCCATGCGGACACCGCTGCGGCAGCGACGAGGAACATGACAACAGCCGTGATCTTTGCCGCCGAAACGAAGACGTGAAACAGTTTCGATGGTGGCAACTCGCGATAGATGAACACGGCGACGAACAGGGAATAGACCGCAGCGACGACACCGGCTTCCGTCGGCGTGAACACACCAAACTTGAGGCCGACGACAATGATCACCGGCAGGAACAATGCCCATATGCTATCCAGAAAGGCTTTGACGCGGACGGCCGCACTTTGCCTTGGCGGCAGGGTGAATTGTTCCTTCCGCGATACGATCAGCCAGGTGACGCACAGGGCAGCGCCAATCATAAGGCCGGGAAAGATACCGGCGAGAAACAGCTTGGTAATGGACACGCCACCGACCACGCCGAAGAGAATGAAGCCGATGGATGGGGGAATGATCGGCCCGATGATGGAGGCGGAAGCGAGAAGGCCGCCAGCGCGGGCCGGGTCGTGGCCCGACCTGACCATCATTGGCAACAGGAGCGCGCCCAGCGCGGCGGCATCCGCCACGGCTGATCCCGACAGGCTTGCCATCACGCAGGCGGCGAATATGGCCACGAAGCCCAGCCCGCCGCGAATATGGCCGACCATGACCATCGCCAGATTGATGATCCGCCGCGACAGGCCACCGGCGTTCATGACCTCGCCGGCCAGCATGAAGAAGGGAACCGCCATCAGGGGAAAGCTGTCCGCGCCGTTCAGTACGTTCTGGGCGACAATCTGCGCGTCGAACAAGCCGAGATAGAGCATCAGTGCAACGCCGCTGATGATGAGCGCGAATGCTATCGGCACGCCCAGCGCCATGGGCCCGAGAAGGGCGCCAAGAAAAATGGTAATGGTCATGCGCGGCCCCTCATTGCTTTGCTGCCGGTTGGCCGAGCGCCGTTTCGACATGGTCGCTGCCTGCGGCCTCTTCCTCGCTGTCACGAACGAGCGCAACGGTTGAAAGATCGATACGGCCGGTTGCGATGCCGAGGGCGTCCCAGAGCAGGATCAGAAAGGCAGGAATGCCGAAGGCCAGCCCCGCGCCGTAGAAAAAGCCCATGGAGATGCCGGTGGCAGGTGCTGAAACATGAAGGTTGATGAGGGTCTGGTCCCAGCTTCCGCTGATCATCAGCCAGGTCGCCATCAACATCAGCAGGTGGCCCGCAAGCACTGCCGCTTTTGCAGTCGAAGGCGGCAGGCGGCGGAGCAACGAGTCCACGCCAAGATGTCCGTGTTCGCGCATGGCGACGACGGCGCCGAGAAATGTCAGCCAGACGAAGAAAATGCGCGAAAGCTCTTCGGAATAGGTGATGCCCTGATTGAACGCGTAACGCAGAACGACGTTGCCGAAGACAAGGACCACCATTCCCGCCAGCAGGAATGCAATCGCCACCTTCAGCGCGAAGAAATAGAATTCGATTATGCGGATCATCCGCCCCTCCCATGCGATACAGACCGGTTGCGGCAACGATGCTGCACCTCCGAACGAAGTTTTTGCTGCTTGTTCAGTCGGCTTGACAGGCGTTGACGCTTGTTCCTCCAACAAGGCCAATCTGTATGGTTCTAAAATGTACGAACTAGTTCGGAAGTCAATAGGGATCTATTGTAAGATGGGCCCAACCTGAATATGACATGGGGACGGAGAAAACGGTTGAGAAAGGAAAGGCAAGAGCGTCTTGTCTTTTTTATCAATCTTGTTCAATGGCTTATGAGCAGGGGAGCGGCTCTGGGAAATGACGGGACCGGCAGTGAAAAAACGCAGGAACGATCCCGGGCGCACGCAGGAAGACATACTGGATGTCGCGACCGAGGAATTTTCCAATGTCGGGCTTGCCGGTGCGCGGGTGGACGCAATCGCCGAACGCACCCGCACGTCAAAGCGCATGATCTACTATTATTTCGGCAGCAAGGAGGGGCTCTATCTTGCCGTACTCGAACGGGCATACCGCAAGATTCGCACACTCGAAGCCGATCTTCAGCTTCTGAACCTGCCACCGGAAGAGGCGCTGCGGACGCTGATCGCGACAACCTTCGACCACGACGAAGCCAACCCGGATTTCGTGCGGCTGGTCAGTATCGAGAACATTCACCAGGCCGCCCACATGCTCCGCTCGGAAGCGATCCGCGATCTGAACGTATCCGTTATCGAGACGATTGCGGGGATATTGGAGAGGGGTTTTGCCGAAGGTGTTTTCCTGCGTGCGCCAGACCCGATCGATGTGCATATGCTGATCAGCGCGTTCTGCTTCTTCAGGGTGTCGAACCGCTATACGTTTGGAACGATTTTCCGCCGCGACCTGTCGGCGCCGGAGACGATCAGCCGCCACCGCGGCATGATTGCCGATGCCGTTATCAGCTATCTGCGGTCCGCCTGAACCGGCATCGCGACGCCATTCCGTTCCGTCTCTGGCAGTGGGCGGCCGCTGTGTTCAGCGACCGCCGCCCCGTGAAGAGCGTTGAATATCATGACCGATCGCATCGCTGCGTCAGTCATGGGAGGATGTTACAACGTCCTTCACAGGTTGACATCCGCAAAGACCGGCTCTTTATGGCATTTCCTGCTTGTCGGTTGTCGAGCCTTCCTGCTTCTTCGCTTCGACCATGGCCGCTACGTCGGCCAGCAGTTTCTTGGCGTCATAGACAATCCCGTCCTTGATTGTCCATTTCACCCCGCCAATCGTTTCCTGCTCATTGGTTTTATCGTTCAATCGCTGATGGCCCGTGCCGTAGAGGGTCTTGAAATTCGCCAGCGGATTTTCCGGCGCAACGACAAGATCGGCCAGCATGCCCTGCCGAACGATACCGAATTGCGGCGCTTCGCCCTTCGGCTCCATGAGGGTGCGTGCGCCGTTGAGGGTCGCCGACTGGATCACTTCAAGCGGGGTAAAGCCGGCTTCCTGAAGCAGTTCCAGTTCCTCGATATAGCCGAAGCCATAGGTCTTGTAGATGAAGCCGGAATCCGATCCGGTTGTCACCCGCCCGCCCAGCTTCTTGTAGTCGTTCACCAGTTGCATATAGCGCTGATAGTAGTTGCGCCATTTCACTTCATCATGCGTCGTCCAGTCGTAGAAATAGGAACCGTGATTGTCGCGCGTGGACTGGAAGAACTTCCACAAGCTCGGCAGCGTGTAGGTGCTATGCCAATCGGCATTGCGCGCGCGCATAAGATCCCGTGAAGCGGCATAGATGGTAAACGTCGGATCAAAGGTTACGCCGGTTTCCTGCTGCTTCTTCAGGTAGTTTTGCCATTCCGGGCTACCCGGCTCGTATATGTCGTTCCAGATATCGGCGACGCCGCTGAACCGGTCATACTCGTTGTTGTAGTTGTAGCTTGCCGGGAAATCCTGGATCCTGCTGTCCTTGAGCAAGGTTTCAAAGTGACCGTAGAAATGGGTGACGGTTCCAAGACCCATCTCCGCCGCCGTCAGCGCGTTGACCTCCATGACCAGATTTTGGGAGAGGTGGGCCACGGTGCCCATTTTTTGTTTCTTGGTTTCATCGATCGCCGCGGCAATGATTTCCGGTGTTTCGTCGCCGCGATTGAAGAACTTGATGCCGTCAACATTGTTTTGTGACGCCCATTGCACCCATTCACGAGCCTTTTCCGGTGATGTAACGCGCCCCTTGTCCCATCCGCTTCCAAGCGTCTGGTAGTTGAAAATACGCGGAGCGGCGATCTCGTTGCTCTCGCTGCGCGCCTTCTCGCTTGCCGCCAAAGCTCCCGGAACCAATGGCACGCCGCGAACGGTCGTGACGCCATGCGCCAACCAGAGTTTGTATGGATATTCGAGTTCCGGCGCTTTCTGCACCGTGCCGCCATGCGTGTGAACATCAACGAATCCCGGCATCACAAACATGCCCGTCGCATCGATTTCATGGTCGGCGTCGGCCGGCTTGCGATCCGCCTTGATCGGCATGCCGGGCGTTCCGGCATTGATGATATCGGCGATCCGGTTGCCCTCGATGACAATATCCACCGGTCCGCGTGGCGGGCCGCCGGTCCCGTCGATCAGCGTAGCGCCGCGAATGACCATTTTCTTGAATGGACCCAGCCCCTCGCCAGCCTTCCGTGCCGGTGCGGGCGTCATTTCGGCCTTCTTTGTCGGCTCGGCGGAAAAACCGGCAGTCGGGATCATGAAAGCAGAAGATAATAAAATTGAATAAAATAACCTGTTGAATGGCAGCATACCGGGTTTCTCCTCCAAATGTCCCAAGCACCGCATCCTGATCTTTTGATTTGAAAACTGTGTTGTCAACCAACGATAAAGTAAAAAACGTTGGAACCAACAATATAAATCTGGATCCAATGCAGGTTCGACCGTTCCAGAGCTATCCTCATGGCCGGATGGCCTTCGCTTCCGGCCATCCGGCATCGTCGCGATCATACACGAGGATGCCTCATTGCTCTTTGCCGGTGAGACGGGCGACCTTCACTGCGATCAGGATCAGCCCGAGGCAAATCGGAGCAAGCAGCGACCAGTCGCCAGCGCCGTTGAGCGGCAGGAAAATGGCGAGTGAAACGAGGCCGACGAGCGCGAGAACCGGCCCGGCGATAATGAGCCGATGGCCGCTGCTTTCCTGCCAGCGTGAACTGGGGAGCGACGCGGCTGTCCAACCCATGGCCATGAGCGCGGCAAGATAACCTGCCCAAAGCGGCGATTGTCCACGCAGGTTCTGGAGCAGATACGGCACGAAAATTTCGGGCTGCATGCTGAGCATCAACAGGGCGATCATGAGATAAAGCGCCCCCAGCGGCGTCGTGATGTTGAAAGCCCGCCCGGGCAGCAATCTTGCCCTGGCGCGCGTTTCGACGGCAGCGATGATGGCAATCAGGATGATGGCGGAGGCCAGCCCCGCGATTTTCCATATCGTGCTGGAAGACAGGCTGCCGGCCGAAACCGCGAGCACCGCGCCGGTCAGCAGGGCGAGTTGCAGAACCGCACCAAGATCGACGCCATGACGAAAAGCGTTGTGGTCCAGGCGTAAAAATTCAGGCCGCCGATATCGACCACAACGGACGGCATTACTGTCGTTGCGATATACATATTCAGGGCGTGAAGCGTCACGCCTCCGGCAAGGGTGAGCGCATAGACCCCGTTCTTGCCGCCGAGCAGGACACCCCAACCCGCAGGAGCGCTTTCCTGGCTGATCGAGATCGAACTTCCCGAGCCTGACGAAACTGTATCTTCAATGTTATTGTGCAATGCCGGCCTCCATATGGGTGCATTTTCAATCTGCCGACATCCCCTATAGAACCTCAACCAAAGTTGAGATCAATAGCAGTTTCCCATTGAATTTTAATGAAGTTTCCGGCGGCTCGTTCTCCGACGTCCTGTTTCTACGCCGGGATCGTGTCCTTGTAGACCTTTCCATCCTTCATGATGAGGACAAGGCTTTTCTCTGTATTTGCAAGGAGATCAATATTCTCCAGCGGATTGCCGTCGACGACGAGCAGATCGGCCAGTGCGCCGTCCGCCACAACGCCCAGTGTTCCGGGATAGGGATTGCGAGGGCCTGACATGGCCAGCAATTCGGCATTGGTGGACGTGGCCATCTTCAGTATGTCGGCGTTGGAATACCACCGGGCGAGGTGTGTCAGCATGATCCCCTGCCGTGCTGCCAACGCTGCCGAGAAAAGCATATCGGAGCCGAAGGCTGTCTTGATCCCATGCTTGATCGCAAGTTTATATGCGCTGTCCGTTCCGGCGAAAACCTGAACCTGGGCCACGCGGCTCGGGCCGGTCAGGGGGACGGCGTCGTCATCCGTGAGGAATGGCTGCAGGCTGAGCCAGATATCCTTGCTGGCCATGAGTTCGGCCGTGGCATCGTCCATCAGGTGGCCATGTTCGATGCATCTGGCGCCAGCCGATATTGCCCGCTGCATTGTTGGGGGCGTGTAGGCATGCACCGTCACGAAGGTGTTCCAATCCGTGGCGACTTCCACTGCCGCACGCAGCTCCGCCTCGGAAAGGGTCAGCAGGTCGAGCGGGCTGCGTGGCGAAGAAACGCCGCCGCCGCCCACGATCTTGATCTGGGAGGCCCCCTGCATAAGCTGCTCGCGTACGCGCAATCGCACCTCGTCGGGGCTGTCGACGATGGAGGCGCCTCCTATTTGTTCTGCGACGCTGAGCCCACCGCCTTTGAACCGCGGGAGATCGCTCAGGGGGCGAAGGTCGCCGTGTCCGCCTGAGGCGGTGATCATGGTGCCGGAGGGGAATATGCGCGGACCGGCGATCAAGCCCTCGTCAATCGCCTGTTTGAAGGCAAAGGCCGGGCCGCCAAGGTCGCGGATGGTCGTGAAACCGCGCATCAGCGTGCGCTCGGCCTCGGCACTGGCGGCGAGATGGATGTAGCCGACATCGCCGGCGAGAAGAGTTGACACCGGCAGAGCGGCGAACATGGCGTGCCAGTGCGCGTCGATGAGGCCCGGCATAACGGTGCGACCGCCGCAGTCGATCACCCGCGCGCCATCCGGAGCCGACGGGGTGCCCGTGGCAACGGATTTGATCTGGTTGCCCTCTATGAGCAGGCTCAGCCCGTCGCGCAGGGAAGACGATGTTCCGTCGAAGAGCCTAAAATTGGTGAGAACGGTCACTTCCGGTGCCGAGGGCGCCGCCGCCTGAGCGCTGGCGCGGGCTGGCAGGCCGAGCGTGGCTAGCGCGGCGACGGATGTGCCCGCCCCGGCGATGAAGCCGCGACGCGACAGATCCATGTTGATCCGCCGCGTGATGGCGTGAAATTCAGGCTTGTGGCAAAGGCAGGTTATATGGCTGGCATTGTCCGTCAGTGTCGTGCAAGCAAACATAAAATATCCCTCCTGATCGCCGCGGCAGCGTATGGGTTTTAATCGGCGGCGGCGATCCAGTGGGCACCTTAGACGATTCCAATCGTTCGAGAACAGCCTGAAACCACCGCAAATCTCTTTGCAGCGATATACGTTGTGGCTGTGACAACCCGATGTGCGCCCAATAGGGAGGGATGTTCAATTCAGGATGCAAGCGCGCCTGCATCCAGCGCCGTAATGATTCCCCGCAACTCGGCGAGGCCACGCAGGCGGCCGATCACCGGATAGCCGGGTGTTACGTCCTTGTCGAGATCGTCCAGCATGCGGTGGCCGTGATCGGAGCGGAAAATAATGCTCGACTGGCGGTTGCGCTTGCGGTCTTCGGCAAGAAGCTCGCGTAATACCGCGACCATATCGACATCGCCCTCCAGATGGGCCGCTT
The DNA here is from genome assembly GCA_050726055.1 of Phyllobacterium sp. Classification (GTDB taxonomy): domain Bacteria; phylum Pseudomonadota; class Alphaproteobacteria; order Rhizobiales; family Rhizobiaceae; genus Phyllobacterium. Next base: position 74,601 of record JBOHIW010000015.1, read on the forward strand.
CATGAAAGCTGCGGCCATCGCCCTCGCGCGTGGTGGCGCGAAGATGCGAGAAATGGATGCGCGAGGCAAAACGGCACGCCATGGCAGGCAGGTCATTATCGGCGCGAACGCCAAGACTGCCGGTGCAGAAGCACATGCCATTCGCATTCGATGGCACCGCATCGAACAGGGCGGCATAGTCCGCTTCGGTGGATGCAATGCGGGGAAGGCCAAACAGCGGACGGGGCGGATCATCGGGGTGCAAGGTCAGCTTGACGTCAAGACTTTCCGCGACCGGCGTTACCGCTTGCAGAAACTCGATCAGGTTCTGGCGCAGGCGCGCGGCGTCCACATGCGCGTAGGCTTCAAGCTTGTCGCGAAATGCGGGAATGGTGAGCGGTTCGGTGGTGGAGCCGGGCAGGGCGCTGGCAATATTGCGCGTGAGATCGGCAATGTCGGTTTCGCTCATCGCCTCATGGACGGCGCGTGCCTTCTCGCGATCCTCCTCGGTATAGTCTTTCTCCGCGCCCTCGCGCTGAAGGATATGCAAATCGAAGGCGGCAAGGCGATTATGATCGAAACGCATGGCGGTCGCGCCGGTCGGCGTTTCAAAATCCAGTTCCGTGCGGCACCAGTCCACCACGGGCATGAAGTTGTAGCAGATGACGCGAATGTCGTTTTCAGCCAGCGCTTCCATGCTGGCGATCCAGGCGGCGATCTCCTGTCTGGCCGCGCCGCCATGGCGCTTGACGGCGTCGGGGATCGGAATGCTTTCGACAACAGACCATACGAGCGGCGTTCGCCCGGCGGGCGTGTTCTCGATCAGGGATTTGCGCTCATGCACGGCGGCGGAGGTCCATGCCTCGCCAATCGGAACCTCATGCAAAGCCGATACGATATCGGTTGCCCCGGCCTGTCGCACCGCATCCAGCGATACGCCAGCCTTCGGTCCAAACCATCTCCATGCCTGACGCATTCGCTCCTCCGTTCAATTCAAGATGATGGGGATTTTCAAATAAAGAAATCCGGATTGGTTTTTCTCAACTCGTCGATATCCGGCAGAACGGCGCTGAGATGATGTTTCATGGCGGCTTGGGCAGCGGCAATATCGTGCGATGCAATTGCGTCGCGGATGATCTTGTGCTCGTCCTGAACCTGGTTCATCCGGCCCAGCGCCGGCAAAGTCATGCGGCGTGCGCGGTCGATCTGCACCTTGACCGGCTTCAAATATTGCCAGATGCCCGGATGGCCCGCAATTTCGGCAATCGCTTCATGAAAGGCATCGTCCGCCTCGTGAAAAGCGCTCATGTTCTGGCGCTGGGCGTAGAATTTCTGTTGCGCCAGAATTTCATCGAGCTGGTCCGCATCGGCTGCTGTTGCTTTGGCGGCGGCGCGCTCGACGGTGGCGCCTTCCAGCGCCTGACGAATGACCACGGCCTCGGGAATGAGATCGACGGGAATACGTGCAACAAATGTCCCCGATTGCGGAAAAATATCCACCAGCCCGTCTTCCACCAGCCGGATAAGCGCTTCGCGAACCGGCGTCCGGCTAACGCCGAAACGTTCAATAAAGGTTTTCTCGTTCAGTGCGGTTCCGGGCAGAAGCTCCATCGATACGATGGCTTTGTGCAGGTCGCGATAGATCAGCATGGCGATGGTGGTTCGGGCCGCCGACTGCTTGTAGGCGCCAGCCTTGCGTGGTGGCGTGGGGCCGGCCATGTGCGCGGCTATAAGCGTTTCGCCAGCTACTGCTTCATTTTCCTTTCGAATCGTCATACGCAAAATTCCATTCTCAAACTGTCACCGGGCATTGTGCCGACCATAAGCGGCAGTCGATCGCGGCGTAAGATATCCGCCACGAAATCCCCGGGAGAGAAGCTGGCCACGTAACAATCGTCAAGCGCCGGCATGGCTCAAAGGCCATCGAGGGGTTATTGCACATGGGGCCTGACAGATTTTCGGCATCTGCATTCCTCGTTGAGTTGGGGCGAGAAGCATCGCTGCTTTCTCCGGTTGACATACTAATATATTATTATTTAGTGTTCGCCAAGCTTATCTCGGCGCGATGTGCAAAATCCTGAAATGACGCCGCGTAAACACTCTTCCCTTGCTTCCAGCTCAAGGGAAAACTGTCGGAATGAGCGCCGCAAGCCTGATGGCGGGCGGCTGGAGGAGCAATGAAAGATAAAGGGGCGCATAATGGCTCTCAATCCCGATCGACTGTTTCCCGTGGAGCCCGATGTCCGCATCATAGCGCGCCGTCTGTTTGCGGCTGTCGAAAAACTGCCGATCATTTCGCCCCATGGTCACACCGATCCCGTTTGGTATGCGCGCGACGAAGCCTTCCCCGATCCCGCCAGCCTGTTCGTCAAGCCGGATCATTATATTTTCCGCATGCTATACTCGCAGGGCATCGGTCTGGAAGCCCTTGGCGTCCCGCGCGGCGATGGCGCGCCGGTCGAAACGGACGGGCGCAAGATCTGGCGCCTTTTCGCAAGCCATTGGCACCTGTTTCGCGGCACGCCTTCGCGCCTTTGGTTCGAGCACTCTCTGGAAACGGTATTCGGCATCCATGAGCGGCTTGATGCGGGCAATGCCGACAGCATTTATGATCGTATCGCCGAGCGGCTGAACGATGCGGATATGCGACCGCGCGCCCTTTACGATCGGTTCAATATCGAAGTTATCTCGACCACGGATGCGGCAAGCGACGATCTCGCCGCTCACGATGAAATCCGGCATTCCGGCTGGCATGGCCGTGTCGTGCCCGCCTATCGCCCGGACGCCGTTGTCGACGCATCGCGCGCCGATTTTCGCGATCAGGTGGAAAAATTTGTGGCTCTGGCCGGTACGGCGCTTGATTATCAGGGCTATCTGGAGGCCCATCGCGTTCGCCGCGCCTATTTCAAGGCGCGGGGCGCAACATCGAGCGATCATGGCCACCCGAGCGCCCGAACTGCCAATCTCGCTCCCCGCGAGGCCGAGGCCCTGTTCGGGCGGGTGATGAGCGCCAGCGCGACCGAAGCGGATGCGGATCTCTTTCGCGCGCAAATGCTCACCGAAATGGCGCGCATGAGTGTGAAAGACGGGCTGGTCATGCAGATCCATCCCGGCTCTTTCCGCAATCACAACCGGCAGATTTTCGAACGCTTCGGCCTGGATAAGGGCGCGGACATTCCTCGTGCCACCGGCTATGTGGAAGAATTGAAGCCGCTGCTCGACGCTTTCGGCAATGATCCGCGCCTGACGCTGATCATCTTCACGCTGGATGAAACAAGCTATAGCCGCGAGCTTGCGCCGCTCGCCGGCCACTATCCGGCCTTGCGCCTCGGGCCTGCCTGGTGGTTTCACGATAGTCCCGAAGGCATGCGCCGCTATCGCGAACTGACGACAGAAACCGCCGGATTCTATAATACTGTCGGCTTCAACGACGATACGCGCGCCTATCTTTCCATTCCCGCGCGGCACGACATGGCGCGGCGGGTCGATTGCTCCTTCCTGGCGCGGCTTGTCGCCGATCACCGGATCGACGAGGACGAGGCCCATGAGGTCGCGCAAGACCTGAGCTACCGGCTCGCCAAACAGGCCTATAAATTGTGAGCGGGGGTGAACCGATGAGCAGCGCGCCGAAAAGCCTTTCCGCTGAAACCGTGCAATCTCTGCCAGCCTCGGTGAAACGACCGACCTATGACCGGACACGGATTGCGACCGGCATCGTGCATCTTGGCATCGGCGCCTTTCACCGGGCGCATCAGGCAGTCTATACGGGCGATATTCTTGAGCAGGGAGACTACGATTGGGGCATTGTCGGCGTTTCATTGCGCAGTCCGGACACGCGCGATGCGCTGAAGCCGCAAAACGGGCTGTATACGCTTGCGGTTCGCGATGGAGAGGGCGACAGGTTGCGCGTCATCGGCAGCATCACCGATGTGCTGGTCGCGCCGGAAAATCCGCAGGCCGTGCTCGATCTGATGAGTGACCCGACTGTGCGCATCGTTTCGCTGACCGTGACGGAAAAGGGCTATTGCTATTCACCGGCAAGCGCGACGCTCGACGAAAATCATGTCGATATCGTCCATGATCTTGAAAACCGCGCCGCACCGCGCACCGCGCCGGGCTTCATCGTCGAGGCCTTGCGGCGGCGGCGGGCGGCGGGTCTTGCGCCGTTCACGCTTCTGTCCTGCGACAATCTCCCGGCCAATGGAGAAACGCTGAAACGCGTCATCATCCGCTTTGCCGAATTATGCGATGCGGAGCTTGCCGGTTTCATTTCCCGCGAGGTCGCTTTTCCATCGACCATGGTGGACCGCATTGTTCCGGCCACCACGGATAATGACAGGCAGGCGATTGCCGCCGCCACCGGCTTGCGAGACAACTGGCCGGTCATGACCGAGCCTTTTTCGCAATGGGTGGTCGAGGATCATTTCCCGTCCGGCAGGCCGGCATGGGAAAGAGCGGGGGCGACTTTCGTTACGGATGTTTCGGCTTTCGAGCTGATGAAATTGCGCCTGCTCAATGGCAGCCACTCGACGCTGGCCTATCTCGGCTATCTCGCGGGCCATGAAACCGTGTCCGACGCGATGCAGGCTCCGGGCTTCGCTGCCCTCATCAGGGCGATGATGGACGAGGAAGTCACGCCGACGCTGCCGCTGCTGCCGGGCTTCGATCTCGAAAGCTACAAGGATCAGCTCATCCAGCGTTTCCGCAATCCGGCGCTGCGCCACCGCACATGGCAGATTGCCATGGATGGCTCGCAAAAACTGCCGCAACGCCTGTTGAATACCATTCGGGAGCGGCTTGAGCGTGGCGAAAGTTTCGACCGGCTTGCATTGGGCGTTGCCGGCTGGATGCGCTATGCGACCGGACTGGACGAACGGGGACAGGCCATCGATGTGCGCGATCCGCTGGCGGGCGAAATCCGCGACCGTGTCGCAGGTAAATCCTCTGCCGATGCGCTGCTTGAGGCCTATCTCGGCATTGAGCGCGTTTTTGGCTCCGACCTTCCACAGAGCACGACTTTCCGCAATACTGTCGAAGCCGCTTTGGGCAGGCTTTGCCAGGATGGCGCGGCGCGATGCGTCGAAGACCGTGCACGGGAATGATGACGATTTGCTGGAGGTTTCAAGGTGCCCGTCGTCATACCCGCCGCCATGAATGCGTCGGTATGCGACGTTAATGAGAATGTTTGTGGCGGCTCACTTGTACGAAAGAGCTTGCCAATGTGAACTGATAGATTAATATATTAAATGTCAACTGGCGCTTGGGAGGTCTGGAGGATGACCGTTGAGCCTGCGCCTCGTTCAGGGGAGAAGGACCATTCCTAAGATCTCACGCAGACAGGCCCTTGGCGGCCTGGCGGCGGTTGCCACACTACCGGCAACGCGCCTTTTCGCGCAGACGAAGCTGGCTCTGCCGACTTCGCCCGTTTCCATCAACATCGTCGACGTGGCGGGCAACCTCGCGCTGACCCAGAAGGCCATCGAAAACTACGCTGCGGCGAAGCCGGAGCTGGTTTCGAAAATCACCTTCACGAAAGCCCCCGCACCGGAACTGCCGGGCAAGCTCAAGGCGCAACAGGCGGCCAACCGTCTCGATATCGATATGGTGCTGACCGGCACCGACGCCTTGTCCGCTGGGCTTGAGCTTGATCTTTGGACCAAGCTGCTGCCAGACCAGGCGTCGCAACTGCCGGATCTTGCCTCGATCTATCAGGAACCGGCCCATCGCATGCTGGCGCTTGGCAAGGATCATGGCGTCGTTGTCACCTATTATCCGTCCGGCCCTCTGCTCGAATACATGCCCGAGCGGGTCAAGACTGTTCCGAAAAATGCCGAAGAGCTTCTGGCCTGGGCGAAGGAAAACCCGAACAAGTTCCTTTATGCCCGTCCGGCCAATTCAGGCCCCGGCCGCACCTTTCTGATGGGGCTGCCCTACCTGCTGGGCGACAGCGATCCGCAGGATCCGGTCAAGGGCTGGGACAAGACCTGGGCCTATCTGAAGGAACTGCACAAATATATCGAATACTACCCGACCGGCACCGGCGCTCTCATGAAAGAGCTTGGTGAAGGCACGCGCGACATGACGGTGACGACCACCGGATGGGATATCAACCCGCGTGTTCTGGGCGTGGTGCCGAAGGAAGCGGCTGTCGCCAAGCTCGACGGTTTCCACTGGGTGGCCGACGCGCATTACATGTGCGTGCCAAAGGGCGTTTCGGACGAGAAACTCGCTGTGCTTCTCGATCTCATGTCCTTTCTCCTGACGCCGGAACAGCAGGCCTACACCTATGACGAGGGCTATTTCTATCCCGGTCCCGCCGTCAAGGATGTTCCGATCAGCATGGCTCCGCAATCGAGCCAGGACGCCATCGCCGAGTTTGGCCGTGCGGAATATGCCGACTGGATTGCCAATAATCCGATCGAGCTGCCGCTCGAGCCATCGGACATGGTCGTCGCCTTCCGTCGTTGGGACGAAGAAGTCGCAAGCCTGAAGAAATAGTAAACCGAGACACTCCTGTGTCACCCGGCCAGTTCGGGTGACACAGGCAAAAGAGGTATCCAGATGCAGCTTGCGTCATCGCCATTTCGTGAAATCCGTCTTGACAGAATGAGCCGCGCCTTTGGCGCGCACAATGCGTTGAAGGAAGTTTCCCTTTCGATACGCAAGGGCGAATTCATTGCCCTGCTCGGGCCGTCAGGCTGCGGAAAATCCACGGCGCTTAATTGTATCGCCGGATTGCTGGCAACCACGGGTGGCGGCATCTATCTGGATGAAACGAGGATCGACACGTTGAAACCCGAAGACCGCGGTTTTGGCATGGTCTTTCAGAACTACGCCTTGTTTCCGCACATGACCGTGCGACAGAATATCGGCTTTGGCCTGAAAATGCGCCGTCTCGCCAAGGCGGAAATCGACAAGCGCGTCGAAGAAGCCATCACGATGGTCCGCTTGCAGGGGCAGGGCGATAAATTGCCCGGCCAGCTTTCCGGCGGCCAGCAGCAGCGCGTGGCAATCGCCCGTGCCATCGTTATTGAGCCGCCGCTGGTTCTGATGGATGAGCCGCTGTCCAATCTCGACGCCAAGCTGCGTCTCGAAATGCGCGCCGAAATCCGCCGCATTCACAATCATCTGGGTGCGACGACGATTTATGTGACGCACGATCAGGATGAAGCCTTGTCGCTGGCGGATCGCATCGTCGTCCTGAGCGACGGGCAAATCCGGCAGGTTGGCGTGCCGAGCAGTCTCTATGAGCGGCCGGATCATCTCGATGTGGCGGAATTCATGGGCTATCGCAATCGCCTGACGGGCAAGGTGACTGCCGTGAATGGCGAACGCGCCACCATCACCGTTGGCGATGCGACGCTGACGGGCATTCCGCGTGCGACGCTGCAACTGGGACAGATGGCTGTGATCGCCGCGCGTCCCGATGATGTCGCAGCGGCCGAACGGTCCAATGCAACGGTGGAAGCGGTGGTCGAGACCATCGAATATCGTGGACGGGAATTTGTCGGCACCGCGCGCGCAGCGGAAGGTCAGGAGTTTGTTTTCCACGCTCCCGCAAGCGCCCCGCTTGGCAGCACGATTTCGCTGGCAATCGATCCCGACCGCGCTTTGCTCTTTGCGGCGTGAGGGCGGACGATGGCTGTCACATATCAACAGGATCGCCCCTCGCTCTCCCAGCGGCTTGCCTTGCGCGGCATCGATGGCGTGACCTTGCTGGCGCTGCCCGCAGTGCTCTTTCTGCTGGGCGTCTTCGTCTATCCGTTCCTCTATGGGTTGATGCTGTCCTTCACCCCGCAGGAAGGAGGCATGCTCGCCAATTATCAGAAGTTCTTTTCCGACCCGTTTCTCTATGACACGATCCTGACCACGCTCTGGCTGGCGCTTCCGGTCACGTTCATCAGTCTGGCATTGGCTTTGCCGATTGCTTTCCGTGTCCGCCTGATGAAGCGGCAACGGCTGCTCACCACCATTCTGGTGCTGCCTGTGACGCTCGGCACAGTGCTGGTGGCGGAAGGGCTTCTGAACTATCTCGGCCCGCAAGGCTGGTTCAGCCGTACATTGATGCTGATCGGCGCGGTCGACAGGCCGGTGAAGCTGACCAACAATTACTGGGGTGTTTTCGCCTCGCTGATCATTACCGGCTTCCCGTTCACCTTTCTTCTGACGCTCTCCTATGTGACCGGCATCGATCCCGCGCTGGAACAGGCCGCCGCCACGCATGGCGCGCGAAGCTGGCAGCGTTTCCGTCATGTGCTGTTGCCCTTGCTGGTGCCGGGCCTCGCCATCACCTTCTGCCTTTCCTTCGTTCTGGCATTCGCGGTTTTCCCGTCGGCCGTCCTGCTCGGCGCGCCCGCGGGTCCGACACGGGTGATCTCAATTGCCGCCTATCAGGCCGCTTTCGAGCAATATGACTATTCCATGGCGGCGGCCATCGCGATGATCATGGCCGCAGTGCAACTTGCCATCGTCGTGGCGGTGCTGGGCATCAGAAGCCTGTTCTATCGGGGCTCCACAGCAGGCGGGAAGGGCTGATCATGATACGCGACACGTCTATTGGATCGAAACTCTGGATCACCGCGGTCTGGGTCATTGTGGCCTTCTTCATCATCAATCTGCTGGCGATGATTTCAACGGTGATCCTGTCTTCCTTCAGCACGCGCTGGCTCGGTACATGGTTGCCCAATGCGTTGACGATCAAATGGTATTTTACCGCATGGAGAGAGTTTCAGCTTGGCTCCATCTTGATCGTCACCTTCCAGATCGTCTTTACGGTGGTGGCGCTTTCCGGCCTGCTGGGTGTCACGGCGGCCTATGCGCTGGCGCGCCGCGACTTTCCGGGCAAGAAACTGGTCATGCTGCTATTCCTGCTGCCGCTGCTGGTGCCGCCGATCACCTTCGGCATTCCGCTCGCGACCGTGCTTTATCAGGCTGGCGTTGGCGGAACTTTCTGGGGCGTGGTGCTTGCCAATCTGGTGCCGACCGTGCCCTTCGTCATCCTGGTGATGATCCCGTTCATCGAACAGATCGACCCCAAGGTGGAAGCGGCTGCCCGTGTGTTCGGCGCGAATACGTTTCAGCTGTTCAGGCACGTGCTGATGCCGATGCTGCTGCCGGGTATTCTGGCCGCACTCCTGCTGGTGCTCGTGCGAACCGTCGCCATGTTCGAGCTGACCTTCCTGACCGCAGGGCCGACCAGCCAGACACTCGTGGTCGCGCTTTACTATTCGGTCTTCGCGTCCGGCGTGCGCTCGGTTCAGTCCATCGATGCGATGGCGGTGATCTATATGGTGACCACGTTGATCTGGCTCTTGCTGGCGCTGCGCTTCGTGAACCCGACGCAGATCGTCGCCCGCGCCAAGCGATAATCGCACAGAATATCTGAATGCCGCCGCTGTTTCCGGCGGCGGCATTCAATCATTTTCTATGTCGAGCAGCCGGTCGAGCGCCAGCTCGAACAATGGCCGGGATGCGCCCTTGATGATGTAATCCACGCTCGACCGGTCCGGTACGAGCGCTGGCAGGTGCAGCCGGCCCACCAGCCCCTCGGCTTCGAAATCGGATTGCAGCAAGGCGCATAGCGGCGCATTGGCGATAAATGGGCCGGTGATGAATACTTTTTGCGGAAAGAGAATGCGGCATACATTGCCGAGCGCACGCGCCACCAGCCGGATCGCCATCCGGATTTCCGGCAAATCCGTCAGCTCCATCTGTGCGATCTGCCGGGCCGCCTGCTCCTCGTCTTCCGCTATGTCGGGATAGCGCTGGCGAATGACGGGCAGGACAGCCGAAAGCGATACCGCCGTTTCCAGGCAGCCATGATTGCCGCAACCGCACGGGCGGTCTTCCAGTATGTTGAAGCGCCAATGGCCGATCTCGCCAAAGGGGCCTTCCTGAAACAGGGCCGGATTGCTTTTTGACCGATAGGAAAGGCCGACGCCCCAGCCCCAATGCAATATGGCGGCGCTGTCGCATGGGCTGTCATCGGCATCGAAACGGGCATTCAATTCGACATCCAGTTGCCGGAACAGCCTTGTGACCGGGGTAACGCCTGAAAGAGCCGCCGTGACATTGAAGTCACGAATGTTTGGCCAGCGCGATGTGAGAATCCAGATGCCGTCCCTGACGTCCACAATACCGGTCACAGTCACGGAGGTGCCGACGTGAACCATGCCTTGCGGGCAGCAGGCAACCAGTTTTGAAACCAGTCCGCGCATGGTCTGCGCCATGCCGTCGCCATCGGTCGCGGAGGACACATGCAGGGTTTCCTGCGCCAGAATATGACCTTTGAAATCGATGAGAACGCCGGTCAGTTGCTGGCTGGAAATGTGCAGGATGGTGGCACCGGCGCAATATGGGTTGAGCCCGATGCGTGTGGCGGGCCTGCCGCGTCCGCTTTTCTCTCCGGCGCTCTCCGTCACGATGCCGCGTTCAATCAGGTCGGCGATGATCCGCGAGGTCGCTGTCGATGTCATGTCGAGACTGACGGCCAATTGCGCGCGCGGTTGGTTGTTCGCAGCATGCAGCGCCGCGATCACCCGCGCGCAATCACGCTGGTGCGCATCCGTGAATTGTCGATTCTCGATCATCAACATGGTTGCCTTCTCGCATTTTATATTTTTGAATAATATTATTCAAAAATATGCTTGCAAGCATTTTGGAGCCGTGTATCCTCTTTCCTGCAGGAGGAGATCGAAGTCTTTTCTTCCGAACCTGTCCGGGTTCGCAGAGAACGCAATTCGCTCTTGAAACAATTCACGCGCTATCACCCGCCCCGAGCGGGAGGATGGTGCTTGCCTAAAATGGGACGCAGCGGAACAGAATGATTGATCTTCGCATATTCGATACAAAGGCGGAACTGGGAGAGGCGGCGGCGAAACTGGGCGCGGATGCGATCCGCAAGGCTATTCGCGACAAGGGACATGCGACAATCATCGTTGCAACCGGCGCCAGCCAGTTCGAAATGCTCGGGCAACTGGTGGCCGAAGACGATATAGACTGGTCGCTTGTGACGGCTTTCCACCTCGATGAATATGTGGGGATCAGCAAGGATCATCCGGCAAGCTTCCGCCGCTATTTGCAGGATCGTTTCGCCGACCCGCTGCAAGGCAAGGCCCTGCTGCATGAGATCAACGCGGAAGGCGACCCCCAGGCAGAAGCCGATCGCGTCGGCAGGCTGATCGAAAACGAGACGATCGATGTCTGCTTCGCCGGTATTGGCGAAAACTGCCATCTGGCTTTCAATGACCCGCCTGCGGATTTTGATACCACCGCGCCGTATATTGTCGTCAATCTCGACGAAGCGTGCCGCAGGCAGCAAATGGGCGAGGGCTGGTTTGCAACGCTGGACGATGTGCCGCGACAGGCAATCTCCATGGGCATACGGCAGATCATGAAGAGCGCGCTGATCGTCGGCTCCATTCCTGATCTGCGCAAGGCGCAGGCGGTCAAGGATGCGCTGGAGCGTCCGGTCGATCCGGCTTTCCCGGCCTCGATCCTGCAGCATCATCCCAATGCCGCCTTGTTCCTCGACCGTGATGCGGCATCGCTGTTGTCATGAAAACGCAAGGGTTGATCGACATCCAGATCAATGGATTTGCCGGGGTCGATTTCAACTCAGGAAAACTGACCGCTCAAGCGATGGACCATGCCCTTGAGGCGCTGCTGGCCTGTGGTGTCACAACCTGTTTGCCCACTTTGATCACGGCGGCGCCGGAGGTGCTGGAGGAGCGACTTCTTGCCCTCGACGCCAGTGTTTGTGAAAGCCGCCTTGGCCCGTTGATGTGTCCCGGCTATCATCTGGAAGGCCCGTTTCTCAATCCTGCCAGCGGCTATTCCGGGTGCCATCCGGCATCGGCCATGACCGCCGCAAGTATCGATTTTTTCGATCATCTGCGTTCTCTGGCTGTAAAGCCGATCCTGCTCACGACGATTGCGCCGGAAATTGACGGTGGCCTCGAATTCATCCGTGGCATGCGGGAACGCCATGTGCTGGTGGCCATCGGCCATTCCGCGAGCAATTTCGACATGGTGGCGCAGGCCGCATCCGCGGGAGCCAGCCTTTCCACGCATCTCGGCAACGGCTTGCCGCAGATCCTGCCAAAACTGGACAATACGATCTTTGCGCAACTCGCTGAAGACCGGCTTGTCGCGACGTTCATCGCGGACGGCGTTCATCTTCCGCCACAGGCATTGAAAGTCATGATCCGGGCCAAGGGCATCGAGCGCTCGATCCTCGCCACGGATGCAGTTTCGGCCGCAGCGGTTGGCCCCGGGCTTTATGATTTTGCCGATATGCGCATTGAACGGCAGGTCAACGGCACTGTTTTGAACCCCGGTGGTGCGGGGCTGGCCGGCTCGTCGCTCTGCCTCGATCAGGCCGTTCGCAATCTGGTGCAATGGAACATCGCGTCATTCAACAACGCAATCGACATGGCTTCGCGGAACGTATCGCGCCTGCTGTCGCCATCATTGGCGGCGCGCGGAATAGTGCTTGCGGTAAGCGAAATAGAATGGACCCCGTCCATGGATGTGGGGCGGGTTCAAATCGGTACCGAGGAGCGCCGCACTATCTGACCACCAAGTCAACATAAGAAGGGGAATGGAAAAATGAGTAATCAGCAGTTTATGTTATCACGCCGCGCCGTTCTTGCGGGCATGGGCGGCACGGTTCTGGCTGGAACCACGGGTGCCTGGGCGGCATCTCCCAAGCTACCCTCATCGCCGGTCGTGCTGACAATTATGGATGTGGGCGGTGCCCTCGCGCTGTCGCAACCGGCCTTTGAGGAATACGCGAAGAAGTTTCCGGAGCGGGCATCGCAGATCGTTTTCAGCAAGGCGCCCGTCACCGAACTGGCCGGAAAGCTGAGGGCGCAGCAAAAGGCAAACAGCGTCGATATCGATCTGGTTCTGACGGGCAGCGACGGGCTGGCTTCGGGCCTGGCCAACGAAACATGGATGAAAATCCTGCCCGAGCATGACGACCGGTTTCCGGGTCTTGACGACAGGTACGAGCCGGCAGCGCTTGCCCTGCACAAGAAGCAGGGGGCGGGCTATGGCGTCGTGGTCAACTACTATCCTTCCGGACCGCTGATCGAGTACATGCCAGACCGCGTCAAGAACGTGCCGACCACGGCGGAGGAATTGCTTGCCTGGGCAAAGGAGAATCCCGGCCGCTTCATGTATGCCCGCCCGACCAACTCCGGACCGGCACGCACATTCATGATGGGCCTGCCCTATATCCTTGGCGACAAGGACCCGCAGGATCCGGTCGATGGTTGGGAAAAGACATGGGCCTATCTCGCCGAAATCGGCAGCTATATCGACTATTACCCCGCTGGCACCGGCGCCACGATGAAGGAGTTTGGTGAAGGCAGCCGCGACATCATCATTTCAACAACGGGTTGGGACATCAATCCGCGCGCGCTGGGCATCGTGCCGAAGGAAGCGCAGATCGGCACCCTCAAAGGCTTCCATTGGGTTTCCGACGCATTCTTCATGTGCATTCCCAAGGGCATTTCGGAAGATAAACTGGCGGTCACGCTCGATCTCATGGCCTATCTTCTCACGCCGGAGGCGCAGGCCTATTCCTATGACGAGGGCTATCTCTATCCGGGACCGGCCATCAAGGATGTGCCATTGTCGATGGCGCCGCAACATAGCCAGGATGTCATCAAGGAGTTCGGACGGGATGAATATGCGGACCTGATCGCCAACAACCCGATCGAACTTCCGCTTCCGCCGGACAAAATGGTTATCGCTTTCCGCAAATGGGACGAGCTGGTCGGCGCTAAAAAATCCTGAGCCTTTCTGATCAGTGGCATCCGGCAGGTCCGCAAGACGCTGCCGGATGCCATATTCTTATGAAGCCAGATTCCGCCTATTTCTGATCGGGATAGATCTTGAGCCAGTCGGCTTTCATATCGACGATGGTCCAGTTCTTTTGCGTCGCTTCATCAAGCGCCTTGTCCAGCTTGCCGATATGGGATTGGCGGTCATAGGCCCATTCACGATCGGCATCGGTGTGGTGGACAAGCCCCATGAAACGCGGCCCTTCTCCGGCTGCCGTCCATTCCAGCATCTGCTGGTCGCCATCCGAGTTTCCAAAGGCAAAAATGGGCTTGCGACCGATAAACCGGTTGATGCCAGCGGGCTTGCCGGGGCCATCGTCAACGAACTCGATCTTCGGTTCCTTGACCAGAACCGGTTTTCCGTCACGCAGCTCAAACTTTGTAACGCCGGAAGAGCCGATCACCTGTTCGGGCGGAATGCCATAGGCCCGCTCGGCAAAGGCGCGCATGAACTCCACGCCGCCGCCCGAAACGATGAAGGTCTTGAAGCCATTGGCGCGGAGATAGTTCAGCAGCTCAAGCTGTGGCTGGTAGATGAGTTGATCATATGGCTGATCAAATCGCGGGTGGCGGGCCTCTTCGATCCATTTGGAAACGATCTCTGAAAATTCATCGGTCGTTATGCCGGAATGGGTCTGGGCTATGATTTCGGCCAATCCTTTTTCGCCTGCCGCCGCGATGCCCTTTGGATCATTGGCCAGAATGGACCTGAACGGCTCCTTGTCAGCCCAATCCGGGTGGTCTGGCGCCATGGCCTTGATGCGGTCGAGCGCAAAGGCGAGCTGGAAATAGACCGGCTGTTCGGACCAGAGCGTCCCGTCATTGTCGAAGACCGCGATGCGCTGCTCGGGCTTGACGAAGTCGGCGCTGCCATCTGTCGTGACCTTCGCAACGAAATCAACAATAGATGATTTGGCCTTGCCTTCGTTCCACGAGGGGAGCGGGTCTTCCTGCGCCAAAGCACCCGCACAAGCAGTTAAGGCAAGAACTATGCTCAGATAGAAAAAGCAAAACATTTTGGCGATTTGCGTCATCATCGATAGCTTCTCCTGTTCGCAGGGTGTTTTATCTTCTGATAAATTGAATACATTTTTTGGATATCTGTTTATTATCAAAAACAACGACACATTCATCATTGTGAAATGACTATTTTGCAGTGTTCGGTATTATTAATTCTGTGACGTTCTCAACCGTATGCTCTCATGTGCGTACCGGAAATCCGTTTGCCAGAGATTCTATCCGTGCGACAGCGCCTGATGCAAGCACTCAATAAACAGACTGAAAGATATAAGACGGAACTGCGAGAAATCGGGTTCCTTTCGCTCTTCCATACTCTCTCTCCGTTGTTGGAGAACCGTCCGCCTCAAAGATGACGGGTCATGGGAGGAACGAAAATGAGAAGATGGTTGATGACAACGGTTACCGCAGGTGCTGTTCTGTCTGCATTCCCGGCATTTGCGGAGGATATCAAGATCGGCGTTCTGGCGACGCTGGAAGGCACCTATACGGTGCTTGGCGAAGATGCGATGCGCGGCTTTGAAGTGGCGCTGAAAGAGGTTGGCGGACAGGTCGCCGGCAAGAAGGTCGAATATGTTGTCGCGTCCACCGATACGACGCCGGACAGCGCGGTGCGCGCTGCGCGCAAACTGGTCGAACAGGACGGGGTGACCGTTATCGTTGGCCCGTTGTCGGGATCGGAAGGCATCGCGCTGCGCGATTTTGCCAAGCAGAACCCGAATATCACGATCATCAACGGATTGTCCGGCGCTCAGGAAGCGACTATGGTCGATCCGGCTCCGAATTTCTATCGATACAACATGGACGGCGCGCAGTGGGGCGCTGGCCTTGGCGAATATGTTTTCAATGACAAGGGATGGAAGAAAGTCGCTTCCGTCGCGGAAGACTACTCCTTCGGCTACACCAACTTCTTGGGTTTTGCGCTCGGCTTCTGCAACGCGGGTGGCGAAATCACCGAACGCCTGTGGGTTCCGCTCGGCACCAAGGATTTTGCCTCGATCATCGCTTCCCTGCCGGATGATGTGGACGCCATCTATATCGGCCTTGGCGGCGGCGATGCCGTGAACTTCCTCAACCAGTATCAGCAGGCCGGTGGCGATGCCCACCTGATCGGCGGAACGATCATGGTCGACGGCACGGTTCTGAACGCCAAGGGCGACGCCAAGAAAGCGTTGATTGGAACGCCATCGGGCGGGCCGCAGTCCGACACATCCGACGATCCGGCGTGGATCAAGTTCGTGAAGGCCTATCAGGATGCCTTCCCGGCCGACAAGCGCTTCCCGTCGCCATCGCTGTTTGCAACCGGCTACTACAATTCCACCATGGCCACGCTGAAGGCGCTGGAGCAGGTCAAGGGCGATCTGTCGGACGGTCACAAGGCGTTCCGCGATGCTCTCGCCAATATGGAACTGGACGCGCCGAACGGCCATATCAAGCTCGACCAGAACCGGCAGGCCATCGGCACGAACTTCATCAGTGAAGTCTCGGAAGGCGCAGATGGCAATCTGGTGAACAAGCTGGTGAAGACAGTGCCGAATGTCAACCAGACGCTCGGCCTCGCGCCCGATGTGTTTGCGTCGCTCGGCCTGCCGTCGCGTGAGACGCCGGAGTGCAAGAAGTTCAACTGATCTTTCGAACCACCGGGGCGGGTCTTCGGGTCCGCCCCCTTTTTCAGTTCCCGTAGATACCGGTCCGTCGACATAGCCAAGGCGTTGGAATGTTTGCGGAACAGCCGGTTTCTGGCTTACCGGGCCCCTCAGCGTCCAATCTGTCGAGACAGTCAACGGATGGAGGCACATGCGAGGTCCGCGGGTGTTTCATGGCACGGTTCCGGTATGTCGCTGATCAATTATCTCACCAAGATTCATTTCGCCGATGATGTTCTCGAAGAAGCCCTGAGGGCAGAAACCGGGGCGCTCGGCGTGCATCGCCCGCTCATCGTCACCGATCGCGGGCTTGTCGCTTCCGGCTTGCTCGAGCGCCTGCTTGACGCCCTCAACAGGAAGATCCAGCCGGTGATTTTTTTCGATACGCCGTCCAACCCGACAGAAGTCGCCTGTCGTCAGGCCGCCGAGGCCTATATCGGCCATGATTGCGATTGTCTCATCGGGTTCGGCGGGGGCTCCTCTATCGATCTCGCCAAGGCCACCGGCATTCTCGTCAGCCATGACGGGCCGCTGTCGAGTTATGCTGTCGTTGAAGGTGGACTGGCGCGGATCCGTGATGTCATTCCGCCGATCATAGCGATTCCGACCACGGCCGGCACCGGCTCGGAAGTTGGCCGCGGCGCGCTCATCATCCTCGATGACGGGCGCAAGCTCGGTCTTCTCAGCCCCTATCTGATTCCGAAAGTGGCGATCTGCGATCCGACCCTGACCCTGACACTGCCCCCTCATCTGACGGCGGGAACAGGCATGGATGCCGTCACGCATTGCATCGAAACCTATATCGCCACGGCCTATAACCCGCCCGCCGACGGCATCGCGCTGGATGGTCTGCGGCGTGCCGCGAGCAATATCGAACGGGCGGTGCAAAAAGGATCGGACCTCAATGCGCGGCGCGAAATGATGGCGGCTGCGATGAATGGAGCATTGGCTTTTCAGAAGGGACTGGGCGGGGTTCATGCCATGAGCCATGCGCTCGGCGGGCTTGGCGGCTACAACCTCCACCACGGAACACTCAATGCGGTGCTTCTGCCGCATATGCTGGAGTTCAATGCGCCAGCGGTTTTCCATCGCTACCCCGCGCTGAAAGAAGCAATCCACTTGCCGGACCAGCAAAGTCTTGTTGAAGCGGTTTATCGTCTTGGCGAAAGGCTGGGATTGCCAACCAGGTTGAAAGCCATGGGAATTGACCGGCCTGCTATTGAAAAAGCTGCCCCGCAGGCAGAAAAGGACCACACAAATGGCACCAATCCGAGGCGAGCGACTGCCGAAGACTATTTCAATCTGTTGAATCAGGCATTCTGAAAAACATAAATCCCGATCAATGTTTCGGTTATTTTTGTCTTTTATTGTGCAGCGCAGTATATTTTATGAGAATACGCCCATACCTTTGAGTATCTTTTTTTAACAAATCCAGCTTGCAACATAGATTAAACCCGATGCTTAATACCTCTCAATAAAAACCGCAAAAGCGGGAGGGAGGAATGAGTACTGCCTTGGCCGTGTATCACGGACCATTCGGGCGTGCGACGCTTTACAAGCTCAATCGTCCCATGGCAACGCATGCCCATCGGGAGGGGCACCTGACCTTTTTCGTGCAAGGCGTGCCGTCCGTCGTTACGGCGTCGGGCGTTGAGTGCCTCATTGATGCGGGAACCGCCGGAACGGTCAATCCATGGCAACCGCACAGCTTCTGTCCGGGCGATACGGAACACGGAACGCTGTTCCTTGTGCTTTATATCAAGCCCATCTGGTTTCTCGATGTTGGGCGCAGCGCGCAAAGTGCGCTCCGTTTCGGCCGGGATCGGGTGGCGGTGACGCCGCAAATCCACCGGCTGGTGCAGCTCGTCGCGACATTGCTGCTGGAGGATGAGCAATCCGATCTGTTCGACGGCTATCTCTATGAGTTGACCAGGGAGTGTTTCGACCAGACATGGCAATGGTCGCCAGATGCATCGCCCTTCACCGAACAGTGGAGCGGCGTTCGTGATTATCGCGTGCGCAATTCGATTCGACTGATGAACGAGCGGATGGGCGACGAGCTGGCTCTCGACACCATTGCACGCGATTCCGGCCTGTCGCGCCCGCATTTCTACAAGCTTTTCCGCCAGCACGCGGGACTGACGCCGAATGTCTATCTCAATACGTTGCGGATGGAGACCGCCATCGAGAAATTGACCAGGAGCCACACCGCGATCACGTCGATCGGGCTTGATCTCGGCTTTGCGTCGCAGGCGAGTTTCACGCGGTTTTTCACCGCCAATGTCGGCATCCCACCCACGGATTACCGGCGCGTGGCGCATATCGAACTTTAGGAATTCCGCCCTTTGCAAACGCGCGTCCGCGGTTGGTTGCCCAAATGCTGTTTTCGCGATTGTGCGGGATAGGATCAGACTGAGAGGTACGCGATTTTTCAGCCGTGACCGTAGAGTTCCCATTACGATCAAAGTCAATTCTGCACTGGGAGGATGCTTTTTGACCTTTGCGACGGGCGCTTTCCGCACATCTGCTGCCGGACCCGCTCCGGATATCCCGCTGAGGGGCCGGGTATGATATCGTTTATCCATCGCCAGCCCGTCTGGTCGCTTGTCATTTTCATCGTTCTTGCCATTTTCGTCTGGGCGATATTTGCTGCCTGGCCTCCCGGTCTGGAAGACGTCATCGGCAGAAAGAAGGTTTTCCTCAATGCGCTGTTCAACGGCATAACGCTTGGCGCGCTCTATTTCCTCGTCGCCAGCGGCTTCACGCTGATCTTCGGCTTGATGAAGAATGTCAATCTGGCGCACGGGTCGCTTTATATGCTCGGCGGCTATATCGGCTACAGCGTTGCGGCAAGCACCGGATGGTGGGTTCTGAGCTTCGTCGTGGCCTTCGTCGTGGTGGGCGCTCTGGGCGTTCTGCTCCAGATTCTGGTTTTCCGCCGCATGGAGGGCGAGGATCTGCGCCAGACGCTGGTCACCATCGGCATTTCCATCGTGCTTGCCGATCTGATGCTGTGGATCTGGGGCGGCGACTTCTATCAGATTCTTGCGCCCGAATGGCTGTCAGGTCCGGTCAGGCTGCCGTTGGTGACGGGTCTGAAAAGCAATGGCGAGGCGGTGTTCCTGAGCTACCCCATCGTCCGGCTGGTCATTCTGGCTGGTGCAATCGTGATCGGCGTCCTGATGTGGCTCGCCCTCAACCGTACCCGCGTCGGGATGCTGATCCGCGCGGGGGTCGATGATCGCGACATGCTGGCCGCGACTGGCGTCAACATTCAGCGCGTGTTCGTTCTGGTCTTCGCCTTTGGTGCGGGGCTTGCCGGTGTTGCGGGCGTGGTCGGTGGCACGTTCCAGTCGATGGCGCCGGGCGAGGACACGCGCTTTCTTCTCGCATCGCTGGTGGTTGTGATCGTCGGCGGCATGGGTTCGATCCCGGGCGCTGCGGTCGGCGCTGTGATCATCGGTCTCGCCGAGCAGTTCGGCTCGGTCTATTTCCCGACCTATGCGGTTGTTCTCACCTTTCTGATCATGGTTGTCGTGCTGGCGTTTCGTCCGCAGGGCATTTTCGGCAGGGCGCGTTGATGACAGCTGTCGAGCACAATATCAGCCCCGTCGATGCAGCAGGCAAGCCGCACAGGCAGGCGACGCTTTACGGTCCAGCACAGATTCCTTCCGTCTATTGGATGCTTGGCTTCATCCTGCTGCTGATGCCGGTCATTGCCAGCAATTTCGTGCTGTTCCAGATTTTCGGCTGGGCTTTCATTCTGGGAATGATCGGCCTCAGCCTGATGTTTCTGGGCGGGTACGGCGGCATGGTCAGTCTGGTGCAGATGACTGTCGCCGGGATTGCCGCCTATATGGTTGCGGTGTTTGGCCATAGCGGCGTGACGCAGATCAGCCTCGGTTGGCCCTGGTGGCTCGCCGTGCCGGTGGCACTGCTGATCGCCACGGCCTTCGGCACGCTGACGGGCGCGCTCGCGGTGCGCACCGAAGGCATCTATACGATCATGATCACGCTGGCGATCGCCACCGCCTTCTTCTATTTCGCCCGCCAGAACTATGCGGTTCTCAATGGCTTCAACGGCTTCAATCAGGTGCTGCCGCCGCCGCTGTTCGGCGTCGACTGGCGCAAGCCGGTGCCGATCTATTATCTCACCCTGTTCTTCGCGGTCCTGGCCTATTTCGTGGTGATGTATGTCTCGCGCTCGCCATTCGGGCTGGCGTTGCAGGGCGTGCGCGACAATCCCCGCCGCATGGCGGCGCTCGGTTTCAATGTCACGGCGCATCGCATCGCCGCCTATGCCTTCGCCAGTTTCACTGCCGCCGTTGCCGGTGTCCTGCTGGTCTGGCTGAACGCGCAGGTGTCGCCCGGCACGATCGCGGTCGGCCCGGCTATCGATATTCTGGTGATTGCGGTGATTGGCGGTCTGCGCCATCCCATCGGCCCGTTCATCGGCGCGCTGATCTTCGTTATGCTGCGCACCTTTGCGCTGGATATGCTGGTTTTCGTCGGCATTCCCGGCGAACGCTTCCAGCTTCTCATCGGACTGGCGTTTCTGGCCATCGTGCTCTGGTCGCCGGATGGTGTGCTCGGCCTGTGGCAAAGATGGCGCAACCGTATGCGCTCCGCCGCATCGCTGACCTCCGGCTCCGGCAACGACGGGGGGCTTCGCTGATGGCCAGTGTTGCCGAGCGGCTGTCCGCAGCCGGAACCGCCAATGCGCTGGAACTGCGCGGCGTCACCCGCATGTTCGGGGCGCTGGCCGCGCTGACTGATGTATCGCTGACGGTACAACCCGGCGAAAGACGCGCAGTGCTCGGATCGAACGGCGCGGGCAAGACGACACTTTTCAACTGCATCACCGGCGATTTCCTGCCGACTTCGGGAACGATCCGGCTGTTTGGCGAGGATGTCACGTCGTTCCCGGCCTATGAGCGCATCCGCAGGGGCTTGCGCCGCACCTATCAGATATCGCTGCTGTTTGGTGGGTTGAGCGTCATCGACAATATCTACCTTGCCTGCCGGGGTGTTTCACGCGGGCGCTTTTCGATGATCCGGCCCGGCCGCAATGAAGCGCTGATGCAGTCGGCGGAACAACTCGCAACTGCCGTTCATCTGATTGACGTGCGTGACACAAAAGTGGCGGAGCTGTCCTACGGGCAGCAGCGCCAGCTTGAAATCGCGCTGGCGCTGGCGGGTGCGCCGCGCTTCATCCTGTTCGATGAACCTGCCGCCGGGCTGTCACCAACGGAGCGCCAGGAACTGATCGAAATTCTCAGCAATCTGCCCGCCCATATCGGCTATATCATCATCGAGCACGATATGGACGTGGCGCTGCGCGTTTCTGAAAGCGTCACGATGATGCACAATGGCCGTATCTTCAAGGAAGGCAGACCGGACGAGATCGAAAGCGATCCGGAAGTGCAGGAGCTTTATCTGGGGGGTGGCCATGGCTGAGCGCCTGCGTGCTTCCACCCCGGTTCTCGAGGTCAAGGGCCTCAATGTCTATTACGGCTCGTCCCATGCGCTTCAGGGCGTCGACCTGACTCTGCAAAGCGGTGTCATTTCGGTTGTCGGCCGCAATGGCATGGGCAAGACAACGCTGTGCAAGGCCATCATGGGGTTGGTGCCGTCATCGAGCGGATCGATCCGCTTTGCGGGTCAGGAACTGCGCGGCAAGTCGCCGGCTGAAATCGCCAGGCTCGGCATCGGCTATGTGCCGCAGGGGCGTCGTCTGTGGCGCTCGCTCACCGTCGACGAGCATCTACGGCTGGTCAGCGGCAACAAAACCGGTGCGTGGTCGGTCGACCGGATCTATTCGACCTTTCCGCGCCTTGCGGAACGCAAGTCGAATGGTGGCGGGCAGCTTTCGGGCGGCGAACAGCAAATGCTGGCGATTTCACGCGCGCTGCTGCTCAATCCCAAGCTTCTGGTGATGGATGAACCGACCGAAGGGCTTGCGCCAGTCATCGTCAATCAGGTCGAGGAGATGCTTGTCCGGCTTGGTGAGGAAGGCGATATCGACGTTCTGGTCATCGAGCAGAATATCGGCGTGGCGACCGGCGTGGCCGACAAGGTCGCGATCATGGTCAATGGCCGGATCAACCGCGTCACCGATGCGGCCCAGCTTGCAGGCGACCGCGAGTTGCGGCAACGCCTGCTCGGCGTCGGTCGGCATGGCGAAGAGCAGCACGAACCGGCGCAGACAGCGGCTGTAGCTGAGGCTTCCCCGGCCCCTGCCACGCCAAGCCTGCGCAAGCTTTATCTGTCGAACCCGAAAACACCGACACGCTGGTCGCAACCGGTTCCGGTCCGCGTGCTGGAGCAGTCGGCGCGTATTCTGGCCGATGCCAGCTACGGCTCGGCGCTTGCTGCCCAGCCGGAATTGCGCACCCTGACGCCGGGTGGCGAGCGGGTGGTTCTGGTTGCCGGAACGCTTGATACCAAGGGCGACGAGCTGCGCTTCATCCGCGATATCATCAAGGCGCAGGGTGTGGCGGTGCGGCTGGTGGATTTGTCAACCTCCGGAAAGCACTCGGGCGCAGACATTCCAGCGCATCAGATCGCAGCCTTTCACCCGCGCGGGGCCAGCGGTGTTTTCACCAGTGACCGGGGCGAGTCCGTTGCCGGAATGGCTCTTGCATTTGAACGCTGGATCCAGCGCCGCAGCGATGTGATCGGCATCATCAGCGCTGCGGGCTCGGGCGGCACCGCGATGGTTGCGCCCGCGATGCGCGCGCTCAATGTCGGTATTCCCAAGGTGATGATTTCCACCATCGCATCGGGCGATGTGCGCTCCTATGTCGGTGCGTCCGATATTGTGATGCTGCATTCCGTCGCCGATGTGCAGGGTCTGAATTCCATCACCCGCGAAATCCTGTCGAATGGCGCGCATGCGCTGGCCGGCATGGTGGCCGCACGCCAGCCGGTGCGGCGCGGACAGGGTGTTCAGGCAGCACCCGACGATCTTCCGGCCATCGGGCTGACCATGTTTGGCGTGACGACCCCTTGCGTCCATCAGATCACCGCTTCGCTTGAAAGCGATTACGACTGTCTGGTGTTTCATGCGACCGGCATTGGTGGCCAGTCCATGGAAAAACTGGTCGAGGCCGGACTGATTTCGGGTGTCATCGACATCACTACGACCGAGATCTGCGATCTGCTGGTCGGCGGCATTTTCCCGGCAAGCGAAGACCGCTTTGGCGCGATGATCCGCAAGCGCATGCCCTATATCGGCTCCGTCGGTGCGCTCGATATGGTCAATTTCGCTGCACCCGAAACAGTGCCCGAGAAGTTCAAGGGCAGGCTTTTCTACAAGCACAATCCGCAGATCACCCTCATGCGCACAACGGCTGTGGAGAATGCCGAGATGGGGCGCTGGATCGGCGCCAAAATCAACGAGATGGAGGCGCCGGTCCGGTTTTTCCTGCCGGAAGGCGGCGTCTCGGCGCTCGACCGGTCGGGACAGCCGTTTCATGATCCGGAGGCGGACGAAGCGCTGTTTCGCGCGCTGGAGCAGACGATTCGCCAGACGCCGACCCGCCAGATCATCCGCCTGCCGCACAACATCAACGATCCCGCATTTTCGGACGAGATCGTCCGGGCATTCCGCCAGCTTCACGGCAGCGGGCGGCAAAAGCCGGGCAGGGCGAGGAGATAGGGAATGGCGATAGAACGCGCAAAGATCATCGAGAAATTCCGGCGCATGATTGCCCGCCGCGAGCCGATCATCGGTGGCGGCGCTGGCACGGGCCTTTCGGCCAAGTGCGAGGAAGCAGGCGGCATCGATCTGATCGTCATCTACAATTCCGGCCGGTACCGCATGGCCGGTCGCGGTTCGCTTGCCGGGCTTCTCGCCTATGGCGATGCCAACCAGATTGTTGTCGACATGGCGGCGGAAGTGCTGCCGGTGGTGAAGCACACGCCGGTTCTGGCCGGTGTCAACGGCACCGATCCGTTTCGCCTCATGGATGTGTTCCTCGACGACCTGAAGCGCATCGGCTTTTCCGGCGTGCAGAATTTTCCAACGGTCGGGCTGATCGACGGCACGTTCCGCGCCAATCTCGAAGAAACCGGCATGTCCTATGGGCTGGAGATCGACATGATCGCCAAGGCGCATCAGCGCGATCTGCTGACCACGCCCTATGTCTTCAACGAAGACGAGGCGGCGGCGATGGCCAAGGCCGGTGCCGATATCATTGTCTGCCATCTGGGGTTGACCACGGGCGGGTCCATCGGCGCAGAAACTGCATTGCAATTAAAGGACTGTCCGGCGCTGGTCGATGCCTGGTCGGAAGCCGCGCTGAAGGTCAACAAGGATGTGATGATCCTCGTGCATGGCGGTCCGGTGGCGATGCCTGAAGATGCCGAATTCGTTCTGCGCAACACCGGCAACTGCCACGGCTTCTACGGCGCATCGTCGATGGAGCGGCTGCCTGCGGAAACCGCGCTGACCGAACAGACTGCACGATTCAAGACAATTGGAAGACGGTGAGAACGCCATGACAGACACCGCAACGACGCGCATTTGGGGAGGTAACTCATGACTGGACAATTGATTGGCCAGCTCGTTCTCTGGCTCATTCTGGCGGTCATCGTCATCGCCATCATCTACTGGGTGATGAACTGGCTTTACCGGCGCTCCACCAAGGAAGTTGCCTTCGTGCGAACCGGCTTCCTCGGCGAAAAGGTCGTCATTGACGGTGGTGCCTTTGTCTGGCCGATCGTCCACGATATCACCCCGGTCAACATGAACACGCTACCGCTGGAAATCGTCCGCAATCGCGAAACGGCGCTGATTTCCAAGGACCGCATGCGTGTCGATGTCGAGGCCGAGTTCTATGTGCGCGTCCGCCCGACCCGTGAAGCGGTGTCGATTGCCGCCTCGACGCTGGGGCGGCGCACGCTGGAGGCCAACAATCTTCATGCGCTGCTCGCAGGCAAGTTCGAATCCGCGCTTCGGGCGATCTCCGCCGAAATGACGATGGAGGAAATGCACGAGCAGCGCGGCGTCTATGTCACGCGGGTGAAGGAACTGGCGCAGGAAGGACTGTCGCAGAACGGTCTCGAGCTGGAATCGGTCGCCATCAAGGATATCGACCAGACCGGGCTTGAATATTTCAATCCGTCCAACCGGTTCGATGCCGAAGGTCTGACATCGCTCATTCAGGACATCGAGGCCAAGCGCACGCTGCGCAATGATATCGAGCAGGATTCGATCATCAAGATCCGCACCCGCAATCTCGAGGCGGAAAAGCAGTCGCTGGAGATCGAACGCGCCAGCGAGGAGGCACGGCTGGAACAGGAGCGCGACGTCGAGTTCCGACGCGCCTTGCAGAGGGCGCAACTGGCGCGCGAGCGGGCGGAGCGGGATACCGAGGCTGAAAGCGCACAGATATCGGCGCGGGAAACCATCGAAAAGAACCGCATCACCAACGAACATGCCATTGCCGAGGCGCGCATTGCCGCCGAGCGGGAAATCCGCCAGCGCGAGATCGAGCGCCAGCGCGCCATCGAGACGGCGGAAATCGGCTTCCGCGAGGAAATCGAGAAGGCCCGCATCCTGCAGGAACGTGCTGTTGCAGAGGCCCGCATCAGCAATGAGCGTGAAACCCAGTCGCTGGAAATCGAGCGGCAAAGCTCTATCCAGCAGGCAGAGATTGCCGCTCGTGAAACCACGGAACGCGCCCGCATCGAGCAGGAAAGCAAGATCACCGAGGCCCGCATCCGCAAGGAGCAGGATACGCAGGCGCGGGAGATTGCTCGCCAGCGTGCCATCGAAGAGGCGGAAATTGCCGCACGGCAGGCAACGGAATCGGCTCGTATTGCGCAGGAACAGAAAACCTCCGCCGACCGCATCGCGTCTGAACAGGATGTTCGCGAGCGGGAGATCGCCCGGAGCAAAGCCCTCGACAATGCCGAAATCCTGGCCATGGAAGAGGTCGAAAAAGCGCGTATCGAGCAGCAATCGCGCATCGATGCGGAGCGGATTTCGGCTGAACAGGCCACGCGCCATCTGCAGATCGCCCGCGATGAAGCCATTGAAACCGCCGATATCAAGCGCCGCGATGCGGTGGAGCGCGAACGCATCGCAGTCGATCTGGCGGTCGAGAAGGAGAGGATCGCCTCGGCGAAGGAACGCGAAGTCAGCGATATCGAGCGCAAGCGCGAAATCGAGGCGGCAGACGAGGCGCGCGTGATCGAACTGTCGGCGAAGAAGGCCGAGCGGGTGGAGGCCGATGCGCGGGTCCGTCAGGCGGAGATTGCCGCCCAGCGCGATATCGAAGCCAAGGACGTGGCGCGTGAAAAGACGCTCGATGCCGCCCGTCTGGAACGGCGACGCTCTATAGAACAACTGGAGATCGCACGCGTTCAGGTGCTGCGCGAAGCGGAAATCGCCTCACGCGAGGAAGTCGAGCGCGCCCGCATTGCCTCCGAACGCGGACTGGACGAAGCCCGCATCGGCCATGAGCGCGACCGTCGCCGGCTTGAGGTTGAGCGCGAGCGCGAAGTGGAAACGGCGCAGATGGAGAAAGCCATCACGCTGTACAAGAAGTCGCTGGAGGAATCCGCAGCCCGCGCCGAGGCCGACATTGCCCGGGCGCGCGCCGCAGAAGCCGAGGAGCAGATCAAGACCACCCGCGAGACCGAGGAAGCCAAGCGTCGCCGCAGCGTCGATGTGGTGATGGCGGAAAAGGCGGCGCAGGAAAAAACCATCGCCGCGCAGGCCGAAAAGGTTCGCCGCGCGGTCGAGGCGGAAGCCCAGAAGCTGCTCAACGAGGCCGAAAATGTCCTCACCGACGAGGCCCGCTACTCGCTGTTCCGGCGCAAGCTGCTTGAACATGTCGAAGGCATCGTCGCCGCATCGGTCAAGCCCATGGAGAAGATCAACGACATCCGCATCATGCAGCTTGGCGGGATGGGCGGCATGAATGGCGACGGCACGCATCGCAATGCCACCGACGAGGTGATCGATTCCGCCCTGCGCTACCGTGTTCAGGCTCCGCTGGTCGACAGCCTGCTGGCCGATATCGGCATCGAGGGCGGCAGCCTGTCGAAGATGGGGGGCCTGATCCGCGAAGCCAGCGACATGCAGCGCATCGCCAAGGACGCCGCCGGTTCCAAACCTGCCGGTAACGATGGCGGAAAGGCTGCGCCCAATTCGGGCAGCAAGAAATAAGGGGGAGAAAACATGGCGCGGGTTTTTGTTTCAAGCGTTATCGATGCATCACCGGCGCGGGTATGGGAGCGGGTGCGCGATTTCAATGGCATGCCGAAATGGCATCCACGCATTCGAGACAGCCGGATCGAGAACGGTGAACCATCGGACAAGGTCGGTTGTGTGCGTGACTTCCATCTTCAGAACGGCGACCGGCTGCGCGAGAAGCTGTTTGGCCTGTCCGACTATGACATGTTCTGCACCTACGGCATTCTCGAAAGCCCGATGCCGCTGACGAATTATGTCGCGACGCTGCGCCTGACGCCGATCACCGATGGCGAGCGGACCTTCATCGAGTGGACTGCGGAATTTGACTGCGAGCCGGAGGTTGCCGACGATCTTGTCAGCGGCATTGGCACGAATGTGTTTCAGGGCGGCTTCGATGCGCTGAAGCGCCATTTCAGTGGCCGCTAGAGGGGCTCAACGTGGTCAGGATCGTCAAGAGCACCATCATCGAGGCGCCTGTCGAACAGGTGTGGGAGATCCTGCGCGATTTCAACGGCCATGACCGGTGGCATCCGGCGGTGGCCGACAGCCAGATCGAGCGTGGCCAGTCCGTCGGCAAGGTGGGCTGTGTCCGGCGCTTTCATCTTCAGGACGGTTCCGAACTGCGCGAACAACTGCTGATGCTGTCGGATGCCGATATGGCCTTCAGCTATTGCCTGCTCGATACGCCGGTGCCGCTGCTCAACTACGTTGCTCATGTTCGGTTGACACCTGTCACCGATGGCGACCACACCTTCTGGGAATGGGAGTCGCGCTTCGACACACCAACTGGCGAGGAGGCGCGGCTGGCGAAGATGGTGGGCGAAGACATTTACGAGGCGGGTTTCGAGGCGGTGCGCGATCAGCTTGGCCTGACACGGGAGATCACCGCATGACTGTACGGGAGAACCATCCATGCCGGTAAGCGTAAAAACCTATGCGCAGGTCGACGAGGCAGCGCGAGCGTTGTCGGGCAGCCGGACAGCGCGCTATCTCGGTGGTGGCACGCTGATCATGCGGGCCGTCAATTCCGGTGACCAGTCATTCGACACCATTATCCGCGTCACCGATCCGGGCCTGCGGCAGATCCAGCAGCAGGTCGATGTGCTGACCATTGGTGCGGGTGTCACCATGGCGCAGATCATCGCCAGCCGCGACCTTGCCTTTCTGGCACCTGTGGCAAGAGCAGTCGGGGGGCCAGCGATCCGCAACATGGCGACGGTGGGCGGCAATCTCTTTGCCGCGTCACCCTATGGCGACTTCGCCGCTGCGCTGCTGGCGCTGGACGCAAAGGTGATCCCGACGGGCGGCTCGCCGGTTGCCATCGATGATTTTCTCAATGCGCGCGACCGCGAACCGCGCACCATCGTTGCTGCGGTGCAGCTGTCCCGCCCGCGGGATTCCACCGCCTTCCGCTTCGTCAAGGTCAGTCGGGTCAAGCCGAAGGGGATATCGATCCTTTCCATCGCCGCTCACCTGCCGACGCAGGGCGGGCGCATTTCCAATGCGCGTATCGCCTATGGTGCGATGGGAAACCGTCCGGTGCGGGCACTGGCCGTGGAGCGGGCACTGGAAGGGCGTACTCTGGACGAAGCCGGCATCGCGCAGGCGCTTGGCGTTGCCACCGAAGGCCTCAACCCGCCGACCGACCCGATCGCTACGGAATGGTATCGCAGGCAGGTGGCTCCCGTTCATCTCAAGCGCCTGCTGCTTGGCTACAGAAGGTAGGTTCGACATGGCAAGGAAACCGATCCAGTTTCAGCTCAACGGCACATCTCAGGCGGTGTTTGTGGAAGAGGGCGGCAACCTGCTCGATATGCTGCGGCGCGGCGTTGGCGACCTCTCGCCCAAATATGGCTGCGGGCAGGGCACCTGCGGCACCTGCACCGTGCTGATTGACGGCGAGCCGCATGTGTCCTGTCTGACACTTGCTGAAGCCATCGAGGGACGGTCGGTGGAAACGACCGCCGGTCTGGCCAACGGGCCGCATTTGCATGCGTTGCAGCAGGCATTCATGGACAATTTCGCGGCGCAGTGCGGCTATTGCACGCCCGGCATGCTGATGACCGCAAAGGCGCTGCTCGATCACAATCCGTCGCCCTCGCGCGAGGAGGTCGTCGAAGCGATTGCCGGAAATATCTGCCGTTGCACCGGTTACGAGCCGATCATCAACGCCGTGCTGGAAGCCGCACAGAACATTGGCCGCCGCTACGCCTGAGCTGAGGGAAAGGGTTTCAACCGTGATTGAGTTTCGCAAGGAAATCTTCGCCGATGAACGGGATGACAATCTCAACGAAATCGGCAAGCCGACCCAGCGCCAGGATATGCTGGGCCATGTCACCGGACGCTCGCCCTATTTCGACGATCACCTGTTTGACGGGCTGCTGCATCTGAAATGCCTGCGGTCGCCGCATCATCATGCGCGCATCCGTTCCATCGATGTAGCCGATGCCGAACGCATGCCCGGCGTGCGCAAGGTCATCCGGGCAAAGGACGTTCCGCACAATCTCAACACGCTGCTGAGCCTGATGGATTTCGGCATCGATGACGAACCGGCCCTTGCCGACAAGAAGGTCTGCTATGTCGGCGAGCCGGTGGTTGCGGTGGTGGCGGAAACCGAGCGGCAGGCGTGGGATGCCATCGCCAAAATCCGCGTCGAATACGAAGTGCTTGCGTATGTGCTGGATGTCGAGGAAGCGCTGAAGCCCGGTGCGCCGTCGGTCAATCCGGTCTATCCGGCCAATATATTCCTCTATCATGAAAAATACGATCACCAGAAGCTGCGTTTCGGTGATGTCGAACAGGCATTACGGCAGGCCGATCACATTGTTGAAGGCCGCTACCAGATGTCACCTATCGAGCAGGCGCCGACGGAAACCTGCGGGGCGATTGCGGCACCCGAAACCAACAACCGCTTTGTCGTCTATACCTCGACGCAGGCGCTGTTCTTTTCGTTGGGTACAGCGGCCAAGCTGCTGAAAGTGTCGTCCAACCGGCTGCATTTCATTGGCGGTACGGTCGGCGGCGGCTTTGGTGGCAAGGTCGACAGCCTGCACGAACCGCTGGCGATCCTCGGCTGCATGTTGACCGGCAAGCCGGTGCGCTATGTCTGGGACCGCGAGGAGGAAATGCAGGTCGGCGCACCGCGCGGCGCGGAACGCTGGTACATTACCGATGGCGTCATGAATGACGGGCGGATCGTGGCGCGCAAGTTCACCGGCTATTTCGACAGCGGTGCCTATACGCGACTTTCGAGCTACGCCATCATCAAGAGCGTCGGTCATATTCCCGGCCCCTACACGATCCCTAACGTCTCGGCGGACGTCTATTGCGTGTTCACCAACCGCACCCCGGCAACCGCCATGCGGGGCTTTGGCATTACCGGCGTCGATTTCTCCATTGAAGCGCATATGGACAAGGTGGCGAGCAAGCTGCGCATGAACCCAATCGAACTGCGCATGCTCAATGCCTATCGCGATGGCGACATGAAGGCCCATCGGCGCGAAGCGAAGAACACCGCCCTCATCGAATGCTGTCAGGTTGTCGCCGAGAAAGCCAAATGGAAGATCGGAGCCGACTATCGCGCCATGTCGTCGCTGAAAGGTGGCGGAGGCGAGCGGGCGATCATTCCCCATACCGTCACAGATCAGAAGGGGCTGGTGCGGCCGGGTCTGGCAGGCGGCACCCATCAGCCGCAGGCGCAGCCCTATAATCCGCCGTCGGCTTCGTCCTTTCCGTCCACCCCGACCTACACGCCGTCGCCCGCCTATGTGCCTGTCAGCCCCGCCTATGGCGTACCTGCAGCGGCGCAGCCGCCCGCCCCGGTTGCTGTCCCGCCTGTGGCCCCTGCAGCGCCGCGCCCGGCAGTCAACCGGTTCTCATCCATTTCAGGCCTCAGGAGGCGTTGACATGACCATTCATCGCGGACGCGGATTTGCATCCATCAACTATCCCATCGGCATGAACCTTGGCGGCGATCCCAGTCAGGCGCTTGTCCATTCCAATCCGGACGGCAAATTCATGGTGGCCCTGTCATCGATCGATCTGGGGCAGGGCATGAAATCGGTGACGCGGCAGATCGCGGCTGAAACACTGGGTATCCCGGTTGAGGATGTCTATGTCGACACCGCCGATTCCGACACTGGGCCGCATTGCATGGGATCGTTCGCCTCGCGCGGCACGCATCGCGTCGGCAATGCCGTGATCGCTGCGGCAAAGGAAGCGCGCTCGGTGATGATGGAAGCGGCGGCGCAGGAGCTGGAGGTCAATCCCGACGATCTGGTTACCGATGGCAAGGGCAACATCCACGTGAAGGGTGCGCCGTCGAAATCGATCACAACGGCGGCCACCTGTGGCGCCGCGCAGTTCAAGCAGGGCCGGACGGTTTCGGGACGCGGCATCTTTCTGGTTCCGCTTTCCGACGTCGATCCCGATACCGGTGAAATGACGCCGGTGACCTGTTTTGCCCATGCGGCTCTTATTGTCGATATCGATGTCGATGATGAAACCGGCGAAGTGAATGTCGTCGAGATGAACAGCGCCTATGAAGTGGGCCGTGCGCTCAATCCGCGGCTGGTCGAGCAGCAGTTGATCGGCGGTGCGTGGATGGGCATGAGCCACGCGCTGTGGGAAACGACGGAACCCTATTATCCCGACCGCATTCACGGCCCCGTCGATTTCAATGAATATCTGATGCCGGGGCCGGGCGATATCGCGCCGCACAACATTGCCGTGCTTGAGCGCCCGGCGCCAGACGGGCCGTTTGGCGGCAAGGGGCCGGGCGAAATGTGCGCCAATCCGGTGCTCCCGGCTGTTGCCAATGCGGTGTTCAATGCTGTCGGTGTGCGTATTGATGCGCTGCCGATCACGCCGGAGAAAATCCTGCGCGGCCTAGCCGCCATCGGCGGCGCGCAGCCGCAACCGAAATGGTGAACGGGGGATCTTGAGGCGTGGCAGTCAGGCGTTCCATCGGTGGCATAGACAGCCCGCCGCGACTGGCGACGGCGCTGGATGCCGCACAATATCTGGCTGATGACGGCCTGTCCACGGCGGCCTATCTGGCGCTGGCGCTGGGCAAGCCGCTGCTGCTGGAAGGTGCGCCGGGTGTCGGCAAGACGGAGGCCGCCAAGGCTATCGCGTCGATCCTTGGCCGCAATCTCATCCGCCTGCAATGCTATGAAGGCATCGATTCCGCCGCAGCGCTGTATGAATGGAACTATCCACGCCAGATGCTGGCCATCCGTCAGGCAGGCGAAAACTACGTCAACATCTACGGCGATGATTTCCTGATCGCGCGGCCGATGCTTGAGGCGCTGCGGACGCCCCGCGATACGGTGCTGCTGATCGATGAAATCGACCGTTCCGACCATGAGTTCGAGGCGTTCCTGCTGGAATTCCTGTCGGATTTCCAGATTTCGATCCCCGAGCGCGGCACCATCCGCGCCGAGGAAGCGCCGGTGGTGATCTTGACCTCCAACCGCACCCGTGAACTGCACGAAGCGCTTCGCCGCCGCTGCATCTATCACTGGATCGGCTATCCCGATGCCGAGCGTGAAGCGCAGATCGTGATGATGCGGGCAAGTTCCGTCGCCCGCGAAACCGCCGATGCGGTGGTCGCGGCGGTTGGCCGGTTGCGGCAGCAGCCTCTGGCCAAGCCTCCCGGCGTTGCCGAGACGGTGGAGTGGGCGGAGGCAGCGACCCTGCTGCATTCGCAAGGGTCGCCATGGCCGGTGGCTTTCAAACGCGCCATTGGCGTGGCGCTCAAGGATCAGGATGATCTGGAGTTTATCGGTGCGCGGCTGGAAACGATCATATCGGGAGATGCGGCATGAGCGCCCCCGAATTGCTGCCAAGGGCAGCCCGTCCCTTCGTCGAATTCTCGACGCTACTCCGCGCAAACGGATTTCTGGTTTCGCCGGAGCAGACGCAGACTTTCATTCAGGCGGTCGGATTGCTTGGCCCCAATACGGTTGCCGACATTCACAAGGCTGGACTGGCGACACTGGCGCCGCCGCCTGAGCGCCGCGAGGAATTTGACGCCTCGTTTCGGCTGCTGTTTCTCGGTCAGTCGATTGCCGCCGGGGCGAATGTCGACGAGGAGGAAGAGCTTCGCGCCTATGACGAGCGTGACGGCGAGATGGACCCGCCGGAAGCCGAGGAAATCAACGAATCCGGCGAGGAGGCAACAGGGGCTGAAACCCTGTCGCTGCGGCAGTTCGCTGACGTGGACGAAAGCGAGGTTTTGCGGCGGTTCCGGCGTCTCGCGCCATCGCATATGCCGCGCCGCAAGACCTATCGCCGGGCCGCAAAGAAGGCCGGAGATTGCTGGAACATGCGCAAGCTGCTGCGCGATGCGGTCAAACGCGATGGCGAAGTGATGCGCTTGCCGAAGCTGGCCCGCAAAACGCGGCAGCGCCGCATCCTGCTGCTGGTCGATGTGTCGGGCTCGATGAAACTCCACACCGAAACCTATATGCGCTTCGCGCATACGCTGGCATCCATTTCCGATCACATCGAGATTTTTACGCTGGGCACAAGGCTGACCCGCGTCACCCGCGCCCTTCGCCACCGCAATGGCGATCAGGCGCTGGCCGTGGCATCGACGCTGGTGGTGGACTGGGACGGCGGCACGCGGCTGGGCGATGCCCTTGCGGCATTCCTTTCGGTGCCGCGCTTTGCCGGGTTTGCGCGGGGCGCGCTGGTTGTGGTCCTGTCGGACGGGCTGGAGCGCGGCGATCATACCGAGATGACAAGCGCCGTTGACCGCCTGTCGCGGCGATCATGGCGCATTGTCTGGCTGACACCGCTTGCCGGCAATGCCGGATACACACCGCAGACCGAGGCGCTGCAATCCATACTTCCCTACATCGACAGGCTCGGCAATGGCGCGACGACGGAGCGCCTTTGCCATGAACTGATCGGCATTGCGAGGATCGCTGCATGATGAAAATTGTCGACGCGCATCATCATATCTGGCGCAAGAAAGACCTGCCCTGGCTGGGTGGCCCGATGCAGCCGCGCATTTTCGGCGCTTACGAGGAAATTCGCCGCGACTATCCGATCGAGGAATATCTGGAGGATATTTCCACCCGCAACGTGGTTCGCTCGGTCTATGTGCAGGCCAACTGGGCCAGGGATCGTTTTGAGGATGAGGTCGCATGGGTGCAGTCGGTGGCTGACCGTAGCGGCTGGCCGCATGGCATTGTCGGCTATTGCGATTTGTCCGTCGCCGATGCCCGTCCCGCGCTCGACCGGCTGAAGGCCTATCCGCTGATGCGCGGTATCCGCCAGCAGCTGCACTGGCATGAAAACCCGCTCTACCGCTTTGCCGCCGGGCCGGATCTGGCGCGCGATGCAAACGTGGTGCGCAATGTCGGTTATCTTGCCGATTACGGCTGGTCATTCGATCTTCAGGTTTTTGCGGGGCAGATGGAGGGTGCTGCGGAACTCGCCGCCGCCTGCCCGGATGTGACATTCATCCTTCAGCATGCGGGCATGCCGGAAGATTTGTCGCGCGACGGCTATGCCTATTGGCAGGAGCAGTTGCGTGCGCTCGCCCGCCAGCCGAGTGTGATGTGCAAGCTGTCGGCCTTCGGCACCTTCATCCATCGCAATGAAACTGGTCATATCAGCCGCATTCTTCATGATGCGCTGGCGGTCTTCGGCGCGCAGCGCTGCCTGTTCGGCTCGAATTTTCCCATCGAGAAAATCTGGACCGATTACGGCCCGCTGGTCGATTCCTTCCAGATCGCCGCCAGCGATCTGGACGAGGCGACGCGACAGGCGATCTTCCACGACAATGCCGTGCGCATTTATCGCTTGTGAGGGAGGGGCACTGATGGCGCACGACGTTCTGGATCCTGAATTCCGCACCCTGATCGACGAATTTGCGCCGGTTCGGCAGGCGGCGACCGGCTTCACCTTCACCGAAGGTCCGATCTGGCATCCCGCCGATCATTATCTGCTGTTTTCCGACATGCCCGGCGATGTCCGCCGTCGTCTGGATCGTGGCGGCGTGCGCGAGGTTGCACGGCCCTCGAACAAGGGCAACGGCATGACCTATGATGCCGATCTCAACCTGATCGTCTGCGAACATTCAACCTCGTCGGTGGTGCGCATCCGTCCCGATGGCGCGCGGCAGGTTCTGGTCTCGCATTTCGAGGGACGCGAGCTTAACAGCCCCAATGATGTCTGCATGCGGTCGGATGGCTCGATCTATTTCAGCGACCCGTGGTATGGGCGGATGCCGGGCTTTGGCGTGAAGCGTCCGCGCGATCTCGGCTGGCAGGGGGTCTTTCGTATCCCGCCCGGACAGGCGGGTGGCGAGCCGGAACTTGTGGTCAGCCGCTATGTGTTTTCGCAGCCGAACGGCCTGTGCTTTTCGCCCGACGAACGGCTGCTCTATGTCAACGATACCGAGCAGGCGAATATCCGTGTCTTCGATGTTCGGCCCGATGGTTCGCTGTCGGAAGGGCGAACGTTCGCATCGGGCATCAAGGACAGCCTCAAGGCCGGTCTGCCGGATGGCATGAAGTGCGATGCTTCGGGAAACGTATGGGTGACGGCGCCCGGCGGGGTCTGGGTCTACAATCCCGCTGGCCGGCTGATTGGCAAGATCGCGGTGCCCGAGGAAGTCGCCAACCTGCACTGGGGCGGTGACAATTGGCAGACGCTCTATCTCTGCGCCACAACCTCGGTCTACACCGTTGAAACCAAAATCGGCCCACGCAAGGAGCCCTTCATGCTGACACGATCCGCATCCGGTAACGCCCGCCCCTCCGAGCCGCAGAGGTCGCCCGCTTCAGCCGAGAGCGGCTTCAGTCTCGATCCGTCGCGCTGCGTGCTGATCATTCAGGACATGCAGAATGATGTGGTGATGGAGGGCGGCGCCTTTGCCTCGTCCGGTTCGCCGCAGCACTGCCGCGAGCAGAACGCCGTCGAGAATGTGCGTCGCCTTGCCGGGCATTGCAGACGGGTCGGCGTGCCGGTGGT
This sequence comes from Phyllobacterium sp., assembly GCA_050726055.1. Taxonomy (GTDB): domain Bacteria; phylum Pseudomonadota; class Alphaproteobacteria; order Rhizobiales; family Rhizobiaceae; genus Phyllobacterium. The sequence continues at coordinate 111,287 of JBOHIW010000015.1, forward strand.
GCATGTCTGGTTTCTGGTGGAGCCGGGCGCGCCGGGCTTCACGCTGAATGCGCCGCTGTTTGAAGGGGTGGTGGATTCCAATGCGCTGGTGCGCGGCACATGGGGCGCGCAGCCGGTTTCCGGCCTTGAGCAGCAGCCGGGCGATCTGGTCGTTGCCAAGATGCGCATGAGCGCCTGGGAGGGGTCGAACCTTGAGACGGTTCTCAAAGCGCTTGGCCGTGATATCATCATCGAAACCGGCGCGTGGACCAATATGTCGATTGAACACACCGCGCGGACAGGTGCCGATAAGGGCTATATCATGATCATACCGGAGGATGGCTGTTCGAGCATGAACACCGAGTGGCACAATGCATCGATCGGTTTCGCGATGCAGAATGTTGCAGCCGTGACCACGACGAGCGATGTTATTGATGCCTTGAGATGATGATGATGCACTCCGCCATGCCGCTTTCAGTTTCAGGGATTTTTCGGCTGTCGGCTCTTGTGACTGTTTGCCTTGGCGCGGCCCTGCCATCGGTCAGCTATTCTCAGGAGGCGCGCATCATGTCAGCCGACGAGTCAGACCCCCGAAAACTGGGCTGGATGGTCGGCTCGCCTCCGCCAGATGGCAAGATTATCCGTTTCTCCGATCCGGATTATTTTGATTTTCCCAGATTGCGCTGGACGGTGTGTCATTTTCGGCAGCTTATGCCGACCGTTGGCGTCAGCCGTGGGCTTGGAGCCCCGTTTCCGGCGGAACGAAAAATCGACGATGCAATCGACACGCTGACATTCATTCCATTTGGCAGCGACAAGCCGATGACATGGAAGCAGTCGCTTGCCGCGAATTACACCGATGGCATTGTCGTGCTGCATGAGGGCAGGATCGTCTACGAAGCCTATGACGGTTGCCTCGATGATACGGGGCAGCATGCCGCCATGTCGGTGACGAAATCGGTCACCGGACTGCTGGGTGAAATGCTTGTGGCCGAAGGTGCGATTGATGAAGCCGCGAAGGTTGGCACTCTCGTGCCTGAACTGGCCAGCAGTGCGTTTGGCGACGCAACCGTCAGGCAGGTGCTGGATATGACGACAGGGCTTCACTACAGCGAGGACTATTCCGACCCTGATGCCGACGTCTGGACCTATTCAGCGGCGGGCAGCCCGTTGCCGAAACCTGCCGGGTACAAGGGTCCGCGCACCTATTTCGAATATCTTCAGACCGTGCGCAAGGAAGGTGAACACGGCCAGGCCTTTGGATACAAGACGATCAATTCCGATGCGCTGGGCTGGATCATTGCGCGTGTCACGGGGAAACCGGTTCCGCAACTGTTGTCGGAGCGGATCTGGAGCCGGATGGGCGCGGAACTGGATGCCTATTACACGGTGGATTCCATCGGGACGCCTTTCGCGGGCGGCGGCTTGAATGCGGGTCTGCGCGATTTGGCCCGGATTGGTCAACTTCTGCTTGACGATGGGATGTTCGATGGCAAGCGCCTCATACCGGAGGCTGCAATCGACAGCATTCGGGCTGGCGGCGACAAGGCGGCATTCGAAAAGGCCGGATACACCCTGCTCAAGGGGTGGAGCTATCGCGGAATGTGGTGGGTCTCCCACAACAAGAATGGCGCCTTCATGGCGCGTGGCGTTCATGGGCAGGCCATCTATATCGATCCCACGGCGCGCATGGTGATCGCCCGGTTCTCATCCCACCCGCAAGCAGGCAACGCCGCCAACGACCCGACCTCGCTGCCCGCCTATCAGGCGGTCGCCAGCTATCTTGTTGAATAAGGGACCGGATGGAATACTGCCATCAATGTTCATCTCCCTGATACCACCCGTGTCGGCTGCACCATCATCTGCCCGTTCACGGTCGAGATATGCGCTTCGATGCCATAGACCGAGGCCAGAAGCTCGCCTGTCAGCACGCCTGACGGCGCGCCGTCGGCAATGACCCTGCCTTGATCCAGCACCACGAGGCGGGTGCACCAGCGCGCTGCAAGCCCGAGGTCGTGCAGCGAGGCGACGACGCTGCGGCCTTCCGCAGCCAGATCGGCGAAGCACTGCATGAGCGTCAGTTGATGGGCCGGATCGAGCCCCGCGACGGGTTCGTCGGCCAGGAGGCATGGAGCATCCTGCGCCAGCGCGCGGGCGATCAGCACCCGCGCTTTCTCGCCACCCGACAGGTCTGTCGCTGCCCGGCACCGCAGATTCTGAAGTTCCATACGCTGTATGGCGCGTTCGATCGACGCCTTGTCCTGTTCGTTCAGGGCGGCGAATGACGGACGGTGAGGGGCGCGGCCCAGCGACACCACCATTTCAACAGAAACCGGCCATGCTATGTCGCGGTCCTGAGGCAGATAGGCTATGTGCCGGGCTTGCGCCTGCGCGTTCATATGGCGGGCGTCGGCTCCGCCGATGGCAATCTCCCCGCTTGCGGGCATCAATCCAAGGATGGAGCGCAGCAGCGTCGTCTTGCCCGCGCCGTTCGGTCCGATGAGGCCAACGAATTCACCCGGTGCCACGTCAAGGGAGATACCGTGCAATATCGCCCTGCCTTCGACCGAGGCGTGAACGGATTTGAGGGAAAGCATGGTCAAAGCAGCTTCCTCCTGTTCTGGAACACGAGCCAAAGGAAGAAGGGCGCGCCGACAAGCGCGGTCAACACGCCGAGCTTGAGATCGCGCCCGGGGGCGATCAGGCGCACGAGAATATCGGCGGTGAGCAACACGCAGGCCCCGCCCAGAGCACTCGCCGGGAGCAGTCGTGCGGGGCGGGCGCCGACGAGCGGTCGCAGCAGATGCGGAACGACCAGCCCGACAAAGCCGATAGCTCCCGCTACCGCCGTGGCCGCGCCAACCGAGGCGGCTGTCCCCGCGACAGCCATGAACCGCACGCGCCGCAGGTTCACGCCCATGCTCGCGGCGGCGTCATTGCCGAGGGTGAGCGCGTCGAGCGAGCGGCCGAGACTGGCCAGCATGATCCAGCCCGCCAGCATGAAGGGCGCGGCAAGCGCGACATGCACCATGGAACGGTCGGTAAGGGAGCCGAGCATCCAGAACATGATTTCCGTCGCTGCGAAAGGATTGGGCGAAAGGTTGAGCACCAGTGAGGTCAGTGCACCGGCAAGGCTCGACACCGCGACGCCCGCCAGAATGATGGTCAGGGTTCCGCTCTTCATACCCGCCAGCGCTTGTATGATGACGATGGCAATGAACGCTCCTGCCAGCGCGGACAGGGGGAGCGCGAGGGGAAAGGCGGCTGACAATCCGGTATAGAGCGCCAGCACCGCGCCGAAGGAAGCCGATGTGCTGACGCCAAGCAGGCCCGGTTCGGCGAGGGGGTTCCTCAGATAGCCTTGCAACGCCGCTCCCGACAGCCCGAGCGTTGTCCCGATCATCAGGCCGAGCAATGCGCGGGGAAGGCGAATTTCGCGCATCACAAGCGCCACGGCGTCACCTTGTCCTGTCATGAGCGCATGGATGCTGTCCCGAAAGCCGATGGCCGCGGGACCGATCAGCAAGGACAGCACGAAAAGGGCCGCCGTGACGGCGCCGAGAACCCCGACGACCAGAACAAAACGCGTGTTTTCAGTCATGCTCAGGCCCCGGATTCCGCTCGTTGGCCAGCGCGGACAATTGCCGTACCGCATCGACGGTAAAGGGCGCGCCGCAAACCCAGTATTTGTCCGATACCGCCGTCCGGTGCGTATCGTTCGCCACGGCGCGCAATGCCGGATGATCGTAATTCTGATAGGCGAGCGCCGGCGCGGACTGTCGGTTTTCACCGACAAGCAGATCGGGTCTGGCCATCACGAGCGTTTCCAGCGGCAATCTGCCGATGCCCTGAAGATCTGCCGCGAGGTTGCGGAAACCGGCCAGTGTCACGACCTCATCGGCCAGCGTGCCTTTGCCCGATGAGTAGCCGTTGGCGAAATACAGCGCGACAGTCTTGCGCGTTTCGGGCTCTGAAAGGGTGGCGATGGCGTCGTCCATCGCAGCGATCAGTTCTTCGGCACGTTCCTCACGGCCAAGAAGTTCGCCCATGCGCCTGACATTTGTCCGTATGTCGGCAAACGATGTTTCAGGGGCGAACTCCTCGACCCGAAACCCCAACCGGCGCAACATATCGACCGTTGCCCGCGTCGTATAGGTTCCGGCGAGGACCAGATCGGGATGCATGAGGAAGATTTCCTCCGCCAGCCCGTGATTGACGATATGGTTCTTCGCCTGATCCGCGAGCACGGATGAGGCGGGGTCACCCGCCAGATGGGAAACGGAATAAAGCTGGTCCTCCCCGGCAATCATCATCGCAAGCTGGTCGGTGCACAGGTTCATCGAAACCACGCGACGCGGCGGCTCCCCGGAAGACGCCGGAAGAAGCGGCGCCAGCGTCGCGATGCCTAGCGCAAGCGCGAAAAGACCACATCTTCCGGTAAATCCAACCATCGTCAGAAGCTGCCTTTCATTCCGATAAATGCCGAGCGTCCTGCCGTGTTATAGTCGAACACTTCCTGATAATCCTCGTCAAAGAGATTTTCGATGCGCGCGAAGGCTTCGAAATGTTCGTTGAACCGGTAGTTGCCACCAATATTGACGACCGTATAGCTGTCCAGCGTCACACGCGGGGGCAATGACGGCACGAAGGCGTTGTCGTCCATCTTGCCGTTGAAAACCGCTTCGGCAAAGACCCGCGCCCGATTCTCGTCGAACGTGTAGGCCATGTTGAGCGCGCCCGCATGGCGGGGCCGCCTGACCTCCTCGCGGCCATCCGGGTTGGTTGCATCCGTGTAAGTATAGGTCGCGGTTGTCGTGAACCCGTTCAAGAGGCTCGAGGTGGCGGAAACCTCGACACCCTGCCTCTTGCTCGTGCCATCCTGATTGATAGGCGTCGTTACGGGCGCATAGACCGTCGTGATTTCATTTTCGAGATCCTGCCTGAAATAGGTGACATCGATGACAAGCGCGTTATCGAAGAAGCCTTGCTCGATGCCGATATCCCAGCCGAAGCCTTCTTCGGGCCGCAAATCCGGATTGCCGGTGAATTGCGACGGGATGAAACCGAACTGCTCATAGAAGGACGGATTGGTAACGCCCGTTCCAACCGAACTGTGCAGCCGTGTATCCATTCCGGGAATCTTCCACGATCCGCTCAGGCTGTAGGTGGTCGCGTTCTTGAAATCCTCGTTCACGTCATGCCGCACGCCGGCGTTCAGATAGAGCTGGTCGAAAAATTCACCGCGATATTCGCCGACAAAGGAATTCATGGTGCGCTCTTCCCGGTCGAGTTGCGATGGATCATCCACGGGCGGCGTTGCCCGGAAAGTCTCGCGCTGCCACTCCAGACCGCCGGTCACCTGATGGCGGGAATCAGCAAGGGCCGGCGCATCGAAAGCATAGGTTGCCTGATAGCTGGCCTTGACCCTGCCGCCCTTGTTGCCGGATGCCTTGTCGCCGTGCTCGAAATATTCACGGTCGGCGTGGCTCCCGGTGATGCGGGTCTTCTGCGTCAACGCTCCGTCGAGCGCGGTCCATGTCGCGCCGAGCGAACCGATGAACTCCTGCGTCGCCGTCTGGTCGTCCGTGTCGATTACCCGGCCATAGGTGGGGCTGCCCCAGACGTAATCCTGCGCATCGGTATCGCTCTTGCGGTCCACATAATGCAGCGTGCCGTCGATCCTGAAGTCCGGCGTCACGTCCACCGTGAATTTCCCGTTCAGCGTCGCGTTCCGGTCGCCGTCGTTTTCCGAGCCGAAACTGGAAATGTTGAAACCGTCCGTCTGCCGATAGGAGCCGCCAAGCGCAAAATCGAAATTCTCGCCGCCGCCCTGCATCAATACGCCGCCGAGAAGGGTACCGTCAGTTCCCGCTTCCGTGCGTCCCGTAAGCTTGAAACCGTCGCGTATGCCGCCCTTGGTGATGATGTTGACGACGCCTGCTATCGCGTTGGAGCCGAAGAAGGCGCTCTGCGGTCCGCGCAGGATCTCGATGCGATCGATATCCGCCACCTGAAGGCTGCCGAAGTCGAACTCGCCATTCGAGGTTTCGCTTGCTTCCACGCCGTCTATCATGACGAGTACATGGTTTGCTTCCGCCCCGCGCACCCGCAATTGGGTCAACCCGCCATAGGAGCCGGTCCGCGAAACGCTGAAGCCCGGAACCTGCCGCAACGCATCCGCCACATAGCGAACCTGATTTCGCGCCAGTGTTTCGCCTGTTATGACAGTAAATGCCCTGCCGGATTTTTCCTGTTCCACCGGCGTTCGACCGGCTGTCACCAGTATCGTGTCAAGAACCGTTCCCTCTTCTCCATTTGCCGTCTCTTGCGCCAGCGCATTGCTTGATAAAGCCAGCGCCAGGGTGCCAGCACAGATTGCCCGAATTTTCATTTCTGCCCTCAAAGGCTCAAGCGGGACGGTTGCGCCGTCCCGAGGTTTCCATTGAAACCGCAGGCCCTGAAGCAATGAAGGTGAGCTGTTTGGCAGGTCATCCTTCGGTCTTCCCGACACGCGGCAACATCTTTTCAAATGTCACCGCCACGGACGACCGCACCTGGATACGCCCCGTATCCAAGTTGGATGACCGGAAAAGGCAGGTCTCCTGACTCCCGGGTCGTCGCTGTGCTTCCGCCTTCCCGATTGCGCCAAAGCGCACTCAGTGGCTTGAGGCTGAAAGTTTCGCCTCATTGGAAGACCGCTCACCGGTTACAGTTGCGGGGGCAGCCATGGATTCGGCCCCTGTTCGGGTCGTCCTCACCATGTTCCCTTTTCATCCGCATTTCATTGCGGAACCATTTCCGACATCATGGATAACAACATCGGGCAGGCCTGACAATATGGGCAATCGATCAATTAACACACGATCTGGACCCGATCTGGTTTCTGCCGAAAGGATAGAGCTTGCCAAGGCGCTGCCGCCCTGTGAGAAGCTTATGGCATGAGCCCGTTTTCCGTTGCATTCGCCAGCCCGTTTCTCGTTGCTGATTTTCCGCTGCCGCAATCCATGCTCAGCTGGTCGTTGACGAAGCCGGGCTTTGTTCGGGCAAAACGCGTTGCCTGGTTGCAGGTGCGCGACGCGGATCTTCCGTTAGGTATCGACCCGGCGAGACTTCTGGCTTCACGCATGGCAGACGCGGGGCATGCCGATGCCGTGCAACTCATGACATCGCGGGATCTGCGATGGCATCACATGGATGTGGCTTTTTCCGGGACCATAGCGGCGGCATGCCTTGCGACCGTGGGCCTTTCCAACGCCAGCCGGATCGGCGAAATGGCCGACCATGAGTGCGTGGCGGGGACGATCAACCTGCTTGCCCATGTTGATCAGCCGCTTTCGCAGGCAGCGCTTGTCGAGGCGCTTTCAATCGCCACGGAAGCGCGCACGGCGGCGATCATCGATCTTGGCCTGCGCCGCAAGGGAAAAGTCGTGACAGGGACCGGAACCGATTGCATCGTAATGGCAGCGCCGGAAGGGGCGGCCCCGCTTCATTTCGCGGGGCTGCACACCGATGTCGGCATGGCGATCGGGCGCGCGGTCTATGATGCCGTCAGGCGGGGCGGTGAAACATGGATTAACAACAATCGCGGATCGTGAAAATGGTGAGTTGCAGTGCCGTGAGGACGTATGCGTTCAGTCCGGAAGCCGTACAGTCAGTTCCAGTTCTACTTTCAAGTCCGGCGCGGCCAGGGATGCAACACCGACGCCGGTGATGCTGGGCTTGGCACCATCAAAAAGCTCAAGAATGACCGGGAACACCTGTTCCAGCGTTTCGGGGTTCAGATCGGTCATGAAGCAACGAAGGATTGCGATATCTTCGGGCGTTGCGCCTAGAGTCTGTCAGCGTTACATGGAATCGTTTCGGGATTCCCTGCAGGGCTGTTTTGTGATTCAAGATCATTGCTGGTGGGGAGGCCAGCAATGATGGCGAGACCCCTTTCCCTGGATTTGAGG
>JBOHIW010000016.1:0-118749 GCA_050726055.1 Phyllobacterium sp.
GAAGAGCGAACCGTCGAAACAACATGGAGACGTATCGGCGAACGCCTCAAGGCCTTCAGTCCGCAGGAATGCTCAAACTACCTCAGACATGCCGGCTATGGTGCAGAGTAGACCTGACAGACTCTAAAGCCGGGCTTTTTTGATTCATATGAAGGCGTTACCGCCACATCCTAACTTTCTTTCTTCACCGGGTTCAGCCGGATGTGAAGATCGCGCAATTGAGCCGGCGCTACCTGCGAGGGCGCACCCATCAGAAGATCCATCGCCTGCTGGTTCATCGGGAACAGCGAGATATCGCGCAGGTTCTTCGCGCCGACCAGTAGCATGATAACGCGATCGATACCGGCCGCCATGCCACCATGCGGAGGCGCGCCGTACTGGAATGCACGATAGAGACCGCCGAAACGCTCTTCCACGTCCTGCTGGCTCAAACCAACCAGCTCAAAGGCTTTGACCATCACTTCCGGCAACTGGTTACGGATCGAGCCGGATGCGATTTCAAACCCGTTGCAGACCAGATCATACTGGTAAGCCTTGAGGCTCAACGGGTCTTGCGTTTCCAGCGCTTCCAGTCCGCCCTGCGGCATGGAGAACGGGTTATGCGCGAAATCCAGCTTCTTGTTGTCTTCATCCCATTCATAGAACGGGAAGTCGATGATCCAGGCCAGTTCGAACCGGTCACGGTCAACGAGGTTCAGTTCCTCGCCAGCGCGCGTGCGGGCATCGCCAGCGAACTTGTAAAACTTCTTCGGATCGCCCGCGACGAAGAAACAGGCATCGCCGTCTTCCAGACCAAGCTGGGTGCGGATTGCCTCGGTGCGCTCAGCGCCGATATTCTTGGCGACTGGCCCCGCGCCTTCCAGCGTCTCGCCTTCCTTGCGCCAGAAGATATAGCCCAGACCCGGCTGCCCCTCGCCCTGCGCCCATGAGTTCATGCGATCGCAGAAGGCACGGCTGCCGCCGGTCTTGGCCGGAATGGCCCAGACTTCGACCTTCGGGTCGTTGGCGATCATATTGGCAAAAACCTTGAAGCCCGAACCGGCAAAATGTTCCGTCACGGATTCCATCTCGATCGGGTTGCGCAGGTCCGGCTTGTCGGAACCATAGGTGCGGATCGCATCGTCATAGGCAATGCGGCGGAAATTCTGCGTCACAGGCTTGCCGTCAGCAAATTCCTCGAAGACGCCGCGCATGACAGGCTCCATCGTTTCCCATACTTCTTCCTGGGTCACGAAGCTCATTTCAAGGTCGAGCTGATAGAATTCGCCCGGCAGACGGTCGGCGCGCGGATCCTCGTCGCGGAAGCATGGCGCGATCTGGAAATAGCGGTCGAAACCGGCGACCATCAAAAGCTGCTTGTACTGCTGCGGCGCCTGCGGCAGCGCGTAGAACTTGCCTTCATGAATACGGCTCGGAACGAGAAAGTCGCGCGCGCCCTCCGGTGACGAAGCCGTCAGGATGGGTGTGCTGAACTCGTTAAAGCCGATCTCGGTCATGCGGCGACGCATGGCAGCGATGATCTGGGTGCGCTTCATGATGTTCTTGTGCAGCGTGTCGCGGCGCAAGTCGAGGAAGCGGTATTTCAGCCGGATATCTTCCGGATAGTCCGGCTCGCCGAATACCGGCAGAGGAAGCTCCTTCGCAGCGGCCAGCACCTCGATATCCTGCGCGAAAATCTCGATCTCGCCCGTCGGAAGGTTTGCGTTCACCGTCTCGGCAGAACGGGCTTTCACCTCGCCGTCGATGCGGATGACCCATTCGCCGCGAACGGTTTCGGCGATCCTGAAAGCGGGTGAGTCGGGATCGGCAACGATCTGCGTCAGCCCGTAGTGGTCGCGCACATCGATGAAAAGAAGCCCGCCATGATCGCGAACGCGGTGAACCCAGCCCGACAGGCGAACGGTGGAGCCCACGTCGGACTTGCGAAGGGCGGCGCAGGTGTGACTGCGGTAACGATGCATGATATATGCCTCTGCAAATAGATTTGGACGCGCAGCGAGTGCGCCGGAATTTTTGGCGGACAAGCGCATTTTGACCCGGATTTGTCAAGGCTGCACAAGCAACAAGTGCTGCGAGACAAAAGCCTCAGCTTTCGCTATAGAGCATTTATGGAACTGATTACCACTACAGAAGGCCTCGAGCAGGCCATTGCCGCGCTTTCTCAATCGGATTTTGTCACCGTTGATACGGAGTTCATTCGGGAAACCACATTCTGGCCCGAACTCTGCGTTATCCAGATGGCCTCGCCGGGCCATTCGGCGCTTGTCGATGCACTGGCGCCGGGGTTGGATCTATCGTCCTTCTTCCGGTTGATGGCGAATGAAAAGATCGTCAAGGTCTTCCACGCCGCCCGACAGGACATCGAGATCGTCTTCCACCTCGGGGGATTGATTCCCCATCCGGTTTTCGACACTCAGGTCGCCGCGATGGTCTGCGGCTTTGGCGATGCTATCTCCTATGATCAACTCGTCCAGCGCGTGACCGGCGTGCATCTCGACAAGTCGTCGCGGTTTACCGACTGGCGCCGCCGTCCCCTTTCCGACAAGCAGCTGGAATATGCGCTCGCAGATGTCACCCATCTGCGCGACATCTACCTGCACCTGAAGGAAAAGCTTGAAACCGCAGGGCGTTCGGAATGGGTCAATGAGGAGATGGAAATCCTCACGGCAAAGGAAACCTACGACCTTCATCCGGACGACGCCTGGAAGCGCCTGAAAATGCGGCTCCGCAAACCTCAGGAACTGGCCATTCTTCGCTCGGCCGCTGCATGGCGGGAACGGGAGGCGCGCGAACGGAATGTCCCGCGCGGCCGTGTCGTCAAGGATGACGCCCTTTATGAAATAGCCCAGCAGCAGCCGCGCGACGCCGAGGCGCTTGGCCGGTTGCGCACGATTCCGCGCGGCTGGGAGCGCTCATCCACGGCTGCGGAGCTTCTGGTGGCGGTCAATGAAGCGCTGGCGATCCCCAAGGAGCAGATGCCGAAACTCACCAAAGCGCCCAGCGTGCCGGAGGGTGCAGGCGCCGCCGCAGAGCTGCTCAAGGTTCTTCTGAAGCTGGTAACGGAAGAACACGGTGTTGCGGCAAAGGTCGTTGCGAATTCAGACGATATCGACCGCATCGCAGCCGAAGGTGAAAAAGCCGATGTTCCTGCCATGCATGGCTGGCGTCGCGATCTGTTTGGCGAAAAAGCGGTTAAGCTGATTCAGGGCGAAATCTGCCTGAAATTCGTCGATCGCAAGATCAGGGCGGTTCCGGTTTCGTAACCGGAACCGCCCGGAACAACAGAGGGGCTTCTTGTTGTTATGGCGAGTTGAACTGCTTCGGTTCAATGTCTCGCAACCAGGGTCGGTCAGGCAGCCGTCTGGCCGATATCCGCGATTTCGAGAGAGAGCGTCCTGCCGGTCAGCTTCGCCAGCTGCTGCAAACGCCCGTCCACGACATTGTTGTTGACCAGATCTGCAAATTTGGTTGGAACCACCAAAACCAGCGCATCGCCTTCGTTCCGCCATTTCAGCGTCGGGATAAGATTGGGCATCGATGCGGAAAGCGGATAGAGAACACGGAATATGCCGGCGAGGATCCGCGCACGCTCAAACAAACGCGGCGTCGCGAGTTCGATGACTTCCGGGGCGATGGCGTTGCTGGTCATTCCCTCATGCCGGAAGAAACTTGCCAGCGCGATAAAGGTCCGTCCCGGATGGTCGATGCCGATGAAGGCCGCATGCGCGATGATATTGAGCGACTGCGGGCCGCGGTAATCCGGGTGGGCTCGCCAGCTGATGTCCGCCAGCAGACAGGCCGCACGCCGGTCCCTCGCCTCGTCCTCGGTTTCATCGAAACCAAGCGCGGCAAAAGCCGTTCCCGTCCATTCCGCCAGTTCGCGGGCATGTGTCGGGGAGCGTGAACGCAAGACCGCCAGTTCGTCGGCAGCGGAAATCAGCGGGTCGGTCATCTGTTCCGGCTCGCTCAGCAGCGAATAAAGATACCCTTCCCGAACACCGATGGCCGAAAAGACGATCTTCTCCGGCTGCATCTTCTTGATGATTTCCAGCAGAACGCGCGCGCCATAAGACAGCAGCGAACGGCGGTTCTTGGAAACCTCCTCAATCCCCCGCATCTTGTCGACATTGCCGGAAGCCACACGCTTCAGGAAATTAACCGCCTGAGACGCCGGCATCTGGTAGTCGTGCATGACGTGGAGGGGATAATGCGTCGCGCTCATGTGCAGCTTGGCGATATTACGCCACGTACCGCCCACGGCATAAAAGGCCCGCCCCTTGCCTTCGGTCAGCAATTTTGCCGTCGCCAGATGCTTTCGGGCAATCTTTCCGGCTTCCGTCAGCTTGCCATTCGCCATTTCCTGCAACCGCAGACCGCCGAGCGGAAGCGTAATGCCGTCGCCAATGGCCCTGTCGCGAATATCGACAAGTTCCAGACTCCCGCCACCGAGATCCCCCATGATGCCATCGGGATGATTGAAGCCGGAAATGACGCCAAGCGCCGAGTAATAGGCCTCCTCGCGCCCTGAAAGCACGCGGATCGGCACATTCAGGATCCGCTCGGCCTCATCGATGAAGGCAGGTCCGTTTTCCGCCTCGCGTGCGGCAGCCGTCGCCAGGACATGGACAGAACCGGCGCGGGCCTGCACGACCAGCGCGCGAAACCGCTGCAAGGCACGAAGCGCGCTCGCGACCGCCTTGTCGTCGAGGCGGCCGGTCTTGACTATGCCCTTGCCAAGACCGCACAGGATCTTTTCGTTGAAAAGGACCGTCGGCGCACGCGACACCCCCTCATAAATGACGAGACGAACGGAGTTCGAGCCAATATCGATGACAGCGGCTGGCTCTCGCCCCTGAACGCGTCCCTGTGCGGCAGAAATCATGCAATCCTGTTTCTTTCGGCTCTCATGCGCTTGCGACGCGCTATAACGCGCGGTGCTGAAAACTTCTGCGACTTACCACGGCCTGAAAGGCTCGGATTGGTCATGAAATATTCCTGCGCGTTAAACAGTTCCTCGCCTTCCGCCGGAGTGATGCGGCGCGATGTGCCATCTGCTAGTACCTCGTAACTCTGCTGGTTGTCGAGAAGATTGGCGAGCATAATTTGTGAAAGAATCTGCTGATGCACCGTCGGATTGGTGATCGGCACCAGGGTTTCGACCCGCCGATCCAGATTTCGCGGCATCATGTCGGCGGAGCCGATATAGACAATCGCCTCATCCGAAGGCAGGCCATGGCCATTGCCGAAGCAGAATATGCGGCTGTGCTCAAGAAAGCGCCCGACGATGGATTTGGCCCGGATGTTCTCCGACAGGCCCGGAACCTGCGGCCGGAGGCAGCAAATTCCGCGCACGACCAGATCGATCTCCACCCCTTCACCGCTTGCACGATAAAGCGCATCGATAATCTGCGGATCGACAAGCGAGTTCATCTTCATCCAGATCGATGCCGCACGTCCGGCCCGCGCATGCTCGATCTCGTCGTCGATATGCTTGAGAATCCGCTTGCGCAGCGTGAACGGAGACACGGCGATCTGCATTTCCTCGGTTGGCTGCGCATAGCCCGTGATGAAATTGAAAATCTGGGCCACGTCCCGCGCGGTATGGGCGCTTCCGGTAAAGAACGACAGGTCGGTGTAGATGCGCGCCGTTACGGGATGGTAATTTCCTGTTCCAAGGTGAACGTAGCTGCGCAGCCTCGAATCCTCTCGTCGCACGATCAGCGACATTTTTGCGTGGGTTTTCAGCTCGATAAAACCGAAAACGACCTGCACGCCCGCCCGTTCCAGATCGCGCGCCCAGCGAATATTGGCTTCCTCGTCGAAGCGCGCCTTCAATTCGACAAGCGCCGTTACCGATTTTCCGGCTTCCGCCGCGTCCACCAGCGCACGCACGATCGGACTGTCGTTCGACGTGCGGTAGAGGGTCTGCTTGATTGCCACGACATCCGGATCCGCTGCCGCCTGCCGTAGAAACTGCACCACAACGTCGAACGATTCGTAAGGATGATGAACGACGATATCCTTTTCCCGAATTGCGGCGAAGCAATCGCCGCCATGCTCGCGGATGCGCTCGGGAAAACGCGGGTTATAGGCCTCGAATTTCAGGTCATTGCGCGGGATCGAAACGATCTCGGAGATCATGTTCAGCGCCAGCAACCCATTCAGTACGCTGATGCGACTGTCCGGAACACCCAATTCCGTTGCGACGAACGAACGCAGTGTCTCGGGCATTTCGTCATCGAACTCGATGCGAATCACGGAGCCGCGGCGGCGGCGCTTCAGCGCGCTTTCGAAAAGCCGCACGAGATCTTCCGCCTCTTCCTCCACTTCGATATCGCTATCGCGGATGATGCGGAAGGTTCCGGCACCCTTCACCTCATAGCCGGGAAACAGCCGTCCCGTGAACAGGCTGATGACATCCTCCAGCGTGACAAAGCGATAGCGCCCCTGCTCATCGGGAATCTGGATGAAACGCTTCAACGCAACCGGCAGACGAAGCAGTGCTGTCATCGGACGCTGGTCAACCCTGCGGGCGAGCTGAAGCGCAACCGAGAAGCCGAGGTTCGGTATGAACGGGAAAGGATGCGCCGGATCGATGGAAAGCGGTGTCAGGACAGGGAAGATCGCTTCAAGAAAATGATCCTCAAGCCAGGCCATTTCCGGCTTGGCCAGCGTATCGGGACGAATAATCTCGATATTTTCGCTGGAAAGCTCGCCGCGCAGTTGCACAAGGCAATCCTGCTGCGCCTCCTGAAGCTTTCCGACCTCATCCAGAACGAATTCGAGCTGCTCTTGCGGCGTGCGGCCATCGGCGCTCCGTGTCGAAACATTCTCGCGAACCTGCCCGGCAAGCCCCGCGATGCGAACCATAAAGAACTCATCGAGATTAGCTGCCGAAATCGAAAGAAAACGAAGCCGCTCCAGCAAGGGCTGGCGCTCATTCCCGGCTTCCTCCAGAACGCGACGGTTGAACTGGAGCCATGAAAATTCGCGGTTCACAAAACGATGGAAGCTGTTGCGAATATCATCCGCTCCGGCGGGAGCAATAGTATTGCCTGAAGCAGTATCGAGATTGGCTGGCGCTAGTTCGTTCATGGCTTTTCTCCGGTTCTATCCGGCGTATCCGGAATCACGCGGACAATAAGGGTGTCTTTTGACATTTTGATAACTTGCCGCAGTTGATACAATCCGCTTCTGACGATAAGTCAATTCGAGTAAAAGAACGAACACATTTCGCGCAGGAGCCTTAACGTGGCCGGTCACAGCATTCCACATTTCCAGAACAACGCGGGACATCCGGTTATCGAGATCGGCGTCAAAGAATTCATGTGCGTTGGCGCGACCCCGCCTTTCGACCATCCCCATATCTTTCTCGACATGGGCGACGAAAGCGAAAAGGTTTGCCCCTATTGCTCAACGCTCTATCGCTATAATCCCAAGCTGGGCGCACACGAAACATCGCCCGCCGACTGCGCCTATGTCGATCCTTCGTGGGCGGCATAAATCACGGTCGACAGGCGTGACCTGGATTTTCCGGCACGACTGAACCGATGAACGCTCAAGCCCAGCCCCCTATTCTCGTTGCCGGCGCAGGAATTGCAGGGCTGAGCGTAGCCCTCGCGCTCTCCGCAAAGGGCTTTTCCGTCCGCGTTTTCGAAAAAAGCGCCATTCTTTCCGAGGTTGGCGCCGGGTTGCAGCTCTCGCCCAATGCGACGCGGCTGCTTGACAGGGTGGGCGTTCTCCGCCGCCTCATGCCGTCAGCCGTATCGCCGGACGGAGTGTTTTTGCAGGATGGCAAGCACGGCGGAACGCTACTGCGCATTCCGTTTGGATCGGAAGCCGAAAAGCGCTGGGGCGCACACTATATCACATGCCATCGCTCGGATCTTCAAACTGCATTGCTCGGTGAGGCTCGGCAGGCTCCCAATATCCAGATTCATCTCGCAGCCTCCGTCAATCACGTCATCGAGGACGATACAGGGGTGATTGCCGCCGTCGAAACGGGCGAGCGAACCGAGGAGCATCGCGGCAGCCTTCTGATCGGCTGTGACGGCGTCTGGTCCACCTTGCGCGGCACAACGAGGCAAGGGGAACCGACGCGGTTTACGGGCTTTATCGCCTGGCGCGCAACGATAGCGGCGGATCAGGTGCCTGAAGGGCTTTTCCCAAATGAAACGGGTGTTATTGCCTGGGTCGGGCCAAAGGCCCATCTCGTCGCCTACCCCATCCGTTCGGGCAAACTCGTCAATCTTGTCATCATAACCACAGGCGATCCTCCCCCGAAACAATGGGCAAATTCCGGTATTCTGCACGACGTTCAGCACCAGTTTCAGGGGTGGAACCCGGCTATCCGCAAGCTGATCGATGCTGGCCTTGAGTGGACGTGCTGGCCACTTTTCGAAATGCCGGATTACCGGTTTCTGGACGGGAAACGGATGATCTTCATCGGCGACGCCGCTCATGCGCTGCCGCCCTTCGCGGCCCAAGGTGCGGCGATGGCAATCGAGGACGCCTTTGCTCTCGCGCGGGCGCTCTCCTCACCCCAGCCCCAATGGCAACACGCTCTTAAGGCTTTTGAGAAGACGCGACAGGCGCGCGTCGGCAAAGTGGCCCGGCGCGGCGCTTTCAACAGGTTCGTCTATCACGCCACCGGCCCCGTCGCCTTTGCGCGCAACCAGATGATGCGCCTGCGCCCGAACGAAGGCTTCGTGGCCGATCTGGACTGGCTCTATTCCTACGACGCAGAAGCCTGAACAGGTAAAAAAATAGAAATGGCGACCCTGACCGCCATTCTCTTGCTGCGTCACGGCAAGACTTTTAGCGCCGTTAATGCAATATCTGGCTCAGGAACAGCTTTGTGCGCTCATGCTGCGGATTGTCGAAGAATTCTGCGGGCGAATTCTGCTCCACAATCTGCCCCTGATCCATGAAGATGACGCGGTTCGCTACTTTGCGGGCAAAGCCCATCTCGTGAGTGACGCAGAGCATCGTCATCCCCTCTTCCGCCAGTGAAACCATCGTATCGAGGACTTCCTTGATCATTTCCGGATCGAGTGCCGAAGTCGGTTCGTCAAACAGCATGATGCGTGGGCTCATGCAGAGTGAGCGGGCGATGGCCACGCGCTGCTGTTGGCCACCCGAAAGCTGGCCCGGATATTTGCTCGCCTGTTCCGGTATCTTGACGCGCTCAAGATAATGCATGGCGATCTCTTCCGCCTGCTTCTTCGGCATCTTGCGAACCCAGATCGGCGCGAGCGTGCAGTTCTCCAGGATCGTCAGATGCGGGAACAGATTGAAGTGCTGGAACACCATGCCGACTTCGCGCCGCACCTCGTCGATCTTTTTCAGATCATTGGTAAGTTCCGTTCCATCAACGATGACCTGGCCCTTCTGATGCTCTTCCAAACGGTTGATGCAGCGGATCATCGTCGATTTTCCGGAGCCGGAGGGCCCCGCGATCACGATACGCTCTCCCCGCATGACCTTCAGGTTGATGTCGCGCAGCACATGAAAATCGCCATACCACTTGTGCATGTTGATGATTTCCACCGCAACGTCCGTTGTCGAAACCTGCATCTTGCCCGTATCGACCTGAATCTCGTCGGCATCGACAATCGATTCAGCACCATGCTTTGCCCTTGCCGCGACGGCGGACGAGGCAGCAGCGGCTTCTTCAGCGATCTTTGTGGCTTCATTTGTTGTCTTCGCGGTCGCCATGATTGATCCTTTAACGTCTATATCCCGTGTCCAGCCGGCGCTCCATGAAAATAGAGTAGCGCGACATGCCGAAACAGAAGATCCAGAAAACAAAACCAGCAAAAATCAGGCCGGTCATCGGAGTTTGCGGGGAAGCCCAGTTGGCATCGGAAAAGTTCTGGCGAACGGTTCCCAGAAGGTCGAACATGCTGATGATGTAGACAAGGCTGGTGTCCTTGAACATACCGATGAACGTGTTGACGATGCCGGGAATAACCAGCTTCAGTGCTTGCGGCAGAATGACGAGGCCTGTCTTTTGCCAGTAGCTGAGGCCAAGCGAATCCGCACCCTCGTACTGGCCTTTGGGGATGGCCTGCAAGCCACCCCGAACCACCTCAGCCATATAGGCCGAGGCAAACAGCGACACGCCGATCAGCGCGCGCAGGAACTTGTCGAAGGTCACACCCGCAGGAAGAAACAGCGGCAGCATGATGCTGGCCATGAAGAGCACCGTCACCAGTGGCACGCCACGCACCGTCTCGATGAAAACCACACTCAGCATCTTGATGACAGGCAGATTGGACCGCCGACCCAGCGCCAACAAGATACCCAGCGGCAACGAAACGACGATACCGACAAAGGACAGGACAAGCGTGATCATCAGGCCGCCCCACAACGATGTCTCCACATAGGTGAGCCCGAAACGTCCGCCCACAAGGAGGAAAAACGCGACCACGGGCAGGACGACGAACAGCAGAATGGCATTCCAGCCCTTGTACGGTACTTTCGGCACCAGCATAGGGACCAGCAGAAGCACGAAAAGGATGCCGACAACATCAACCCGCCAGCGTTGGGAAAGCGGATAAAGCCCGTACATGAACTGTCCGAATTTCGCCCGAACGAAAGCCCAGCATGCGCCCGACCATCCCTCCGGCTGAATCCCGCCCTGCACAACCGTCGAGCAGAATGTCCGGTCCGTGCCACTCCAGGCCGCCTGCACGAACAGCCAGTTGATCATCGACGGTACGAAATAAGCCAGCACCAGCAGCGCAAAAACAGTCAGGACCGAGTCCAGCGGCGTAGAAAACAGGTTTTTGCGCATCCAGTTGCCCACGCCACGCTCGCCGCGCGGCGGCAGCATGAGCGGCGTCATTTCGGAGCGTACATATCTTAGCGATTGGTCAGTCATGTTCAGCGCTCCACCAATGCCATTCTGGCGTTGAACCAGTTCATCAGAAATGATGTCACAAGGCTCAGGCCGAGATATATGACCATCCAGATCGCGACGATCTCAATGGATTGTCCCGTCTGGTTCAAAACCGTTCCGCCAACCGCAACCAGATCAGGATAGCCGATGGCGATTGCCAGCGACGAATTCTTCGTCAGGTTCAGATATTGGCTGGTCAAGGGCGGAATGATGATCCGCATCGCCTGCGGCACGACCACAAGCCGCGTGATCATTCCCGGTTTCAGGCCGAGGGCGGCCGACGCTTCCGTCTGGCCCTTGTTCACGCCCAGAATTCCAGCACGCACGATCTCGGCGATAAACGACGCCGTATAGAACGACAAGGCCAGATAGAGTGCGATGAATTCCGGCTTCACCTGCTTACCGCCGGTCAGATTGAAGGTGCCGAGAACGGGGTATGTGAACGTCAGCGGAAACCCGGTTCCGATGAAAGCCAGCAACGGCAAACCGGCAATCAGGGCAATCGCCGTCAAGGCGACGGGAAACTGCTGGCCGGTGGCCATCTGCCGCCGCGTCGCCCACAAACGAACGAGAAAAGCGCCGGCAAGCCCGGCTATGAAAGTCGCACCGACAAGCCAGGCCCCCTCGCCCCAGACGGGCGTCGGGAAATACAGGCCGCGCTGGTTCAGGAACGAACCGAACGGAAGCGCTATACTCTCCCGAACGCTCGGAAGAACGGACAAGACGCCAAAATACCAGAAGAAAATCACCAGCAGCGGCGGAATATTGCGGAAAACCTCCACATAGGCCGTGCAAAGCTTGCGAATGATCCAGTTGTGGGAAAGGCGGCCAATACCGATCATGAAGCCCAGGATCGAAGCCGTTATAACACCGACCACCGCGATCAGAAGCGTATTCAGAAAGCCGACATAAAGAGCGCGGCCATAGGTCGAATCGCTTGTGAACGGCACAAGTGTCTGGCCGAGATCAAACCCGGCGCGTCCGCTCAGAAAAGAGAAACCGGACGCGATATTCAGCCGATTCAGGTTCTCTATCGTGTTCCCGATGATCCAGTAGACCAAACTGACGATCGCTACGAATACGACGGCCTGATAAACAATGCCCCGTATTCTGGGGTCGTAAAAATAAGATACGACACCCCCGCTACGACCGGCAGGTGCAATGTCCTGCGTCGCCATAGACCCCTCGTTTTTTTGTTTCTTTATATTTTATTGGGGAAGGTGACAGCGCCACCTTCCCGATTTCTCAGAAATTTCGATCAGCGGATCGGCGGTGCGTACTGCAGGCCACCCTTGGTCCAGAGCGCATTGATGCCGCGTGCGATCTTCAACGGGCTGCCGTTACCGACGTTCCGTTCGAAAATCTCACCGTAGTTGCCGGTTCCCTTGACGATCTTGACGACCCAGTCGTTGTCGAGGCCAAGATCGGTTCCGATCTTCGTGTCGGCTTCCGTGCCGAGAAGACGCTTCATGTCCGGATTGTCGGAGTTTTTCATCTCGTCGACATTGGCCTGCGTCACGCCCATTTCCTCTGCTGCCAGAAGGGCAAAATAGGTCCATTTGACGATATCGAACCACTTGTCGTCACCGTGACGAACAGCCGGTCCGAGCGGCTCCTTGGAGATGATTTCCGGAAGAACCACATGGTCATCCGGCGAACTGAGCGTCAGGCGGATACCGTAAAGACCGGACTGATCGGTCGTGTAAACATCGCAACGCCCGGCGTCATAGGCCGCGTTGACTTCTTCCAGCTTCTCGAAAACAACCGGGTTGTATTCCATCTTGTTCGCACGGAAATAGTCAGCGAGATTCAACTCGGTCGTCGTGCCGGTCTGCACGCAGACCGATGCGCCCGAAAGCTGCAACGCCGAATTGATGCCCGAAAGCTTCTTGGCATTGATCATGAAACCCTGGCCATCATAATAAGTGACGCCAGCGAAATTCAGACCCAGCGCGGTATCGCGGTTGATGGTCCATGTGGTGTTACGGGAAAGAACATCGATTTCGCCGGATTGCAGCGCAAGGAAACGATCCTTTGCGGAGAGCGGCGTGAACTTGACCTTGGTCGGGTCGCCAAAGATCGCCGATGCAACAGCCCGGCAGAAATCGACGTCGAGACCCTTCCAGTCGCCCTTGTCATCAGGCGCCGAGAAGCCTGCGAGACCGGTGGAAACACCGCACTGCAGAAAACCCTTTGCCTTTACATCGTCCAGCGTATCCGCGGATGCCACCGACGCGCTGAGCGCCACTACGGTAGCTCCAATGATGCCGGTAAGAACATTCTTTTTCATTGGTTTCTAACCCTCTTTGCTGTTGCCCAAAGGCACCCCTTACGGGAACTCTGCGCCGCATGCGGGTCACAAACCCCAATCAGCCCCGGAAGAGGTCTCATGCTGCGCCTCCCACTCTACAAGAGGTATCGAAGGCTATAAATCTCTACAGGTCAAGAGCGAAAGCACTTCACTGCCTTCATAAAATGCAAAGCTATTTTTTAGGCTCACGCATTTTCGGCACGCCATGCTGAACATAAGGATAGCATGTTAAACTAACGTCTTATCCCATCGGCTGACGACAACCGCCGGCATTATCCGGCCATCGATAAAACGGAAGCCGATTCCTTTTCGGGCAAGGAAACGCGCAAACCATATCACCATCAGCATTCCGATGGAGAATCCGGCTACGACATCGGTCGGATAGTGCGCGCCAACCGCAACCCGGCTGAAGGCGAGCAGGATGAAAAGAGGCAGGATCGCGCCGCGCCAACGCGGAAACCAGATGGAAAGAATGGCAGCAAGTGTGCCAAACGCGGTCGCATGACCCGAGGGAAAACTCGCGAAATCATGCCCGAAGCTGAACGGGACGAGGTGGTCCGCCCCCAATTCCTGCATGAATTTCGGTCGAGCCCTGCCCACGAAAAACTTCCCGAGATAGGTGGCCGTGCTCGACAGGCCGAACGATGCGAAAACAAACATGGCCTGCATGTAAATCAGCTTCAGCCTGACCCGATTGCGATCAGACGCCGCATCCCGGTCCAGCCCGCCAAAGAGGAGTGCAACCACGGCGGAGACGACGACATATGGATAGTCCAGCCCGAGATCCGTCAGCGCACGCCAGATATCCACCAGAGGATGTTCGAGATCGCTCAGCCGGGTCGCAAGCACTTCGTCAAATGGCAGAAGCGCAGCGATACCAAGACCGACAGCAATGAGAATGGCGATGGTGGACGCGCTCCAGAATGGCGGCGAAGTTTTTTTGGGTGCCCGCGACACATGTTGAGCGAGAAATGAAAAAGATCTCCAGCAACGCTTCGCGCTCCAGGAGAACCAGTGGCTTGCAGCTTCTGCCTGAGATTGCGTGTTCTTTTGCGTCACGATTTCTTTCCACTCCGCCAGTCATGAGCATTGCGGCATGACCGGAAATTCTGCCCCTGAACGGGCGGTGCTTGTTGCAACCTTCGCCGCGGGGGCTTAATTCGAGACTAATGAGTAGTATTGTCACCGACAAGGCAGCCAGGAGACTCTTAATCCATGGATCAACGAAGCGGCGAAAAGCCATTGTTTGGGATCAACACCCGTCTCGCACATGACGGATATGATCCGCGCGACTATCACGGATTTGTCAATCCTCCGGTTGTCCACGCCTCAACCGTCCTGTTCCCCGATGCAGCGACAATGGCAAACCGAAGCCAGAAATATACCTATGGAACACGCGGAACGCCAACGACCGACGCCCTGTGCGACGCCATCAACGCACTCGAAGGCTCGGCGGGCACCATCCTCGTTCCATCGGGCCTGGCCGCGATCAGCGTTCCGCTCCTGTCGTTCCTTTCCTCCGGTGATCACGTATTGATTGTCGATTCAGTTTACAATCCGACACGCCACTTCGCCGACACGATGCTCTCGCGGCTTGGCGTTCAGGTGGAATATTACGATCCATTGATCGGAGCGGGCATCTCAAACCTCATCCGGGCAAACACAAAGGTCGTTCTCACGGAATCTCCGGGTTCCAACACCTTTGAAATTCAGGACATCCCCGCCATCGTCGAAAAGGCCCATGACGCTGGCGCGATCGTCATGATGGATAATACCTGGGCAACGCCGCTTTATCTGAAGCCGCTGGATTTTGGTGTCGATATTTCCATCCATGCCGCGACCAAATATCCGTCCGGCCATTCCGACGTGCTGCTTGGAACTGTTTCTGCGAACGAGCGTTGCTGGCCGCGGTTGCTCGAAGGCAACGGTACGCTTGGCATCTGCGTTGGCCCCGACGATGCCTACCAGATTCTCCGCGGCTTGCGCACCATGGGTGTGCGGCTTGAGCGTCACCAGCAAAGCACCTTGCAGATCGCCCATTGGCTCGAAAAGCAGCCGGGCGTTGCGCAGGTTCTGCATCCCGCGCTTGAAAGCCATCCCGGCCACGCGCTGTGGAAGCGCGACTTTACCGGCTCCTCCGGCATTTTCTCGATCGTTCTTGATGGCCGCGACAAGAAACAAGCACACGCCTTCCTCGATGCGCTCCAGATCTTCGGACTTGGCTATTCATGGGGCGGATATGAAAGCCTTGCCGTGCATGTGTATCTCGACGACAGAACCATCGCCAAAGGCAACTATGCCGGTCCGGTCGTAAGACTTCAAATAGGACTGGAAGATCCGGTGGACCTTATAGCCGATCTCGAAGGTGCGCTGGCAGCAGCAGCCAGCGTCTGATGCCGGCTTTCAGGCTGTTCTCGGTCCCCAGAGGATAATGGCTGCGCCAGCCAGAGCAATGACCGAACCGCTGATATCCCAGCGGTCCGGCATCTGGCCTTCAATTGTCCAAAGCCAGAGCACCGAAGCAACGATATAGACGCCCCCGTAGGCCGCATAGGCTCGCCCCGCATAGCTGCTGTCTACCAGCGTCAGCACATAGGCAAACAAGGCGAGGCTCATCATGCCGGGGACAATCCAAAACGGCGACTTGTCCAGACGAAACCACGCCCAGAAGGCAAAGCACCCCGCGATCTCGGCGAGGGCCGCTATAGCGTACCAGATGATTGATTTCATATGCGGGTCCGGTCCCCTCAAACAATATTCAGCCCTTCAAAACGAAAATGCCCGCCGACACAATATCCGGCGGGCATTTTCGCTCTGAATTGCTTGCTCAGGCCAGAGCGGCACGCTTTCTCTCAATAAGAGACGCGGAGCGCTTGCGGGCACACAATTCCCACAAAATTTGCGCCGCATCGGCATAAACGGAACTATTCGCCGTCGAAGCTTCTGTTTGGCCCGGCAGGGTCAAATCATGAACAGCGCTTGCTATCCGGGCGGGCAGGATATCCGTGCACTTCCACATGCGACGGAAAACCGCGCTGATCAGCACATCCTTGCCATAGACATTGATGACAGGCTCCGGCGAACCAGCCTGCCAATCCTCAAAGGCATCGATAGCGTCCTGGAACGCATGGTGCAGGACGATAGGCGCATGGCCCTCATGAAGCGGGTGCAGCAAACCAGGCATTCCTGTCTCCTCACTTTGTGTTGCGCTATCTGGGGTGCCCAGAGGGTAAGCATAAAGGTTGGGCACAGGCACCGGCAAGCGGTTTGCGCACGCAGTGAGGCATCGGCCCTCGATGCAGCGCGAAAATCCCTTAGCCCGGCACCAAGATATGACGTCGGGCTTTTTGCTTATAAAATTTTTGCTACGGTAACGATTGTCAGCGGCAGCGAGCCGTATAGATCCGACCGTTGCGATCCCGATACTGGCAATAGCCATTGCGCAAATTGCGTACCAGCAGGCCACCAGCAGCGCCCGCGGCCGCGCCGATAAGAGCTCCACCGGCATCCCTGCCCGCCGCAAGACCGATCACGCCGCCCAGCGCCGCCCCGGTTCCAACGTCACGCTCCGTCGTCGTACAGCCAGTCATCACAACAATGGCAGCCAAAGCGATAATTGCTTTCCTCATAATTCCCCCTTCGCGAGAAACCACTCGTGTCGACTTACTAGCACAGCCAGAGCAGGCCCGGAAATCAATTCAGCAGGCGAACGCAAGTTTGGCTCGTGGCGGGAATATTTCGATGCGGTTCAATAGCCACGTGTGCTGGAAAAGCTCTGCCATCCGTCCAGAAAATACGAACTGATGTCGATTGCCACGCTATTTGATCTCTGCTGGGTAGTGTAATTCATTGAAAATCAATATGTTACGTTTTTTCCACTTGCAGTAATACGATCTTTTTTTGCCAAGATATTTCACCTCGAAGGTGTCGCCGAACTCTGTCGCGCAAATTTGGTTACTGCACCCGCCGTTCGTTAGCAAAGCGGTCAACGCACGGCGAGGCGCGTTGCCTCAATGGCTGCGGCAAAGGACTTGGCCTTAAAACACCGGATCTTTAAATCTCCAGCGGCAGAGCGAATATCTATGATGTCAGTAATAAGTCCTCGTTGAACTGAAATCTCGCTTATGCTCGATAGCAAGATAGTGATATCCATCTCTTCAGGATCAACATGCATTGCCCGGTTCATGTCGTTCGGGCTAAAACTAAGCGTTGTGGTCGTCAATACGGACTTGCCACCGACCCACATCCCTCCCTGCCTACGGCGGCCGACGCCAATTTGACGAGAGATTATCTTCGGCAAAGGCACGTCTTCCGACACGTTCGCTTTGTCGAAGAATGCGTTGGCGAGCCGGCTATCAACAACGTTTGGCGAGGCGACCTCCTGTAGAAATTAGCTTCCTTACACCATGTTTCGCGATGACGACTATGGTCAAGGGTCTCTGGTGATGTCGGGGATGGTGCAACCGCCGCCGGGAAGTGCTGGGATTGATGCGAACGGACGGCTTCGCCGCTCATCCGCGTAGTCTTGCCGGCTTAACGGGCGATCAGGTGTCACCTTGTCGGCCTTGATGGTCGCTTAGTGGCCAAAAGGGCCAAATATCGCGTCAATCGACAAATTGAGGCAGGATGGCGATCTCGGCTGGATTCGAACCAGCGACCCTCGGCTTAGAAGGCCGATGCTCTATCCAGCTGAGCTACGAGACCGTGATTGCGCCAATCGATGCGAAAATACAGGACCACCGGGCCAGACGTCAATGCGTCCAGGGCTGACGACGGCTGAAACGGAAATTGTCCGTATAGGAGATTACCCGGCGTTTTGTTTCTTTCGGTTCCTGCACGAAATAAGCCAGTCCATTGCGCTGTGCATAGGCCACGGCTTCTTCTTTCGTCTCGAAACTCAGGCGAACCTGGCTTTTCATGTCACCGGATGAGGTATAGCCCATCAATGGCTCAACTTTGCGAGGAGCTTCAGGTTCAAACTCCAGAACCCAGTTTTCCGTGTTGGCTTTGCCAGACTGCATCGCTGTTTTTGTTGGCCGGTAAATACGGGCGGACATCCAAACTCCCCTTCCCTCAAATCGACATACTGGAAAGAATGGTCGGAGCGAGAGGATTCGAACCTCCGACCCCCTGATCCCAAATCAGGTGCGCTACCAGGCTGCGCTACGCTCCGTCCTTAACAAGGCGTGAGTTCACTAGAATTTTCGGTCGAGATTCGCAAGCCCCAAACGCCAACAAAACAAAAATACTTACGACACGAGGGCCTTACGTCCTGTTCCAACGCCCCTCTTCAATCGGCGCCAATCAGGAAACAACGATTTTCATTAACAAATGAACGCATTTTCATGGCAATGATAGAAATGAGAGTCGCTTTCCGACCAGGTCGCGTTAAAAGGGCATATCCATTCGTTGCCTCACGCAGTGATAGTTCTCAAACCATGAAGTTTGTCTCCCCGGCCCTGTTGCTTGTCTTCTCGTTGGCCTTTCTTGCCGTCTGGTTGATAGAGCGGACAAAGGGTCATCTTCTGTTTCTGAGCGGTTCCTTCTGCCTGTTTGGTGTCGCCGTCCTTTCGCAACTGTCGATGCTACCGCCGGATATTTTCGGCTACAACACCATGCTGTCGGCTGCGCTTTACACATGCGGCGCAATGGCCTTCTCCGAAGGAATCCTGCGACGCTCGGGAAAATCGCAGCCGCTGTGGATCTGCATCGGGTCACTTGCGCTCATCATTGGCCTGATCTCTTATTATTTTTACATCGATCGGAACCTCGTCGTTCGTGTGTACGTCCTCAATCTGGGGATCGGGTGCATCTTCCTGTTGCTGACATGGCAAGTGCGGTTCCTCGCCAAAGGCAGCGCGATCGACCGATCATTGTTCTGGCTTCTCCTTGTCTTCTCACTTCATTTTTTTCCCAGAACCATTATGACCGCAAATTCAATCGCCGGCATGAGGCAGCTCCGCACGCCCTCTGAGTTTCAAGCTTTCACGGATTCATCATTCTGGATCCTTGTGCAGTTTTCTGTCTCCGTTGTCGGTGTCGCCATGGGGATCGGGCTTCTTGTAATCACCAGTGCCGATGTCATTTTGAAGTTGCGCAAGGAACGGGATACGGACCCCCTGACCGATGTCCTGAACCGGCGCGGGCTGGAAAACCAGTTTCGCAGGCTTGCCCCCGGAAAGCCGGACGAAGACATTTGCTTCGTGATGTGCGACGTCGATCACTTCAAGCGCATCAACGATACGTTCGGTCATGTCGCCGGCGATATTTTTCTGGCGCACATCGCCCACATCATTCGCGAATTCGCGCGGCCCGGCGACCTGATCGCACGTTTCGGCGGCGAGGAATTCATTATTGTCCTGCGCAACACGAAGGTTGAGGAAGCGTTTCATCTGGCGGAGCAATTACGCCTCAAGATCGAGGCCAGTCCCATACGAACCAGTAAGATCGAGCAAAAAATCACATGCAGTTTCGGTGTTGCCGCGATGGACAGGGATGGAGATCTCTGGGACACGATCAATGAAGCCGACGAGGCGCTCTACGCCGCGAAAACAGCCGGACGGAACCGCACATTCGCGAAGGGTCACCGGTTGGACCCGGTATCGCTGGTGGAGGCATTCCCGGCGCTGGCGCACCCCGACAGATAATATCCGCGGGAGCGGAATCTCACGAAGTCGGCGGCCCGCTACGAAACCTATATGCCCAGATCCGACTGTCCCTCGTCGATCGCATTGATGACCGATGCTGCGAGGGTGCGCGTAATCCGTGTTTTCTGCTCCAGCGCCGCACTGTCGAGCTTGTCGACAACGCGGCTGGCGGTCGAAAGCGAGCGTTCGATCCGGCTGACGAGATAGCTGACAAGCTGCGGCTCCACCGAAACCTGCCGGTCGGCGAACAGCTTGTGAATGACGGCGGTGAGCAAAAAATCGTCCGGCTCGGAAATTTCCACCGTGCTGGCCGCCTTCAATCGCGACGCAAGATCCGGCAGCTTTATCGGCCAGTTGATCGGCCAGCGCCTTGACGTCATCAACATCGTCGAACCGGATTGGCGCACGATATTCATCAGATGGAACAGGCCCGTTTCGTCGATTGCTTCCCCGCCTATATTGTCGATAAGGATCGGGCGGCGGGTCGCCTGTTCAAGGGTATTCTTGTCGATCGCACCGGGATCGACGACGATTGCATCCGAATTGGCTTTCCAGATCGCCGCCAGATGGGTCTTTCCGGCTCCCGTCGGCCCAGCAAGAACAACGAAAGGCGACGGCCATTGCGGCCAGGTGTCGATCAATTCCACGGCCGCGCGATTGGAGCCCGCGACGATCAGGTCATCGCGAGCGTATCCCGGTTCGTGACCGAGATCGAGCGGAAGCTGGCGTGGCGTTGTCATGTTCATTCTGCGGCTTGTTATATGTCTCAGTTCACTTGAGATACACTTGTAGCCGCTGTTGTTTCGCTAATCATCCCCGTTCATGACCTTTATACATGGGAGATTGCTGATAGGACCGGATGCCGAAACGGACAATGACCCCGACTGCCGCAGCCGTCGGCACCGCGATGAACATCCCGAGGAAGCCCATCAACGAACCAAAGGCGAAAAGCGCGAACATCAGCCAGACCGGGTGCAGGCCGACTGACGATCCCACCAGCTTGGGCTGCAATATATTGCCTTCGATGAATTGTCCCACGCCGAAAACGGCCAGCACGGCAACGATCATCACCCAGTCTGGCCAGAACTGGACCAGGGCGACGCTGACGGCAAGGACCAGTCCGACCATCGATCCGACATAAGGAATGAAGCTGATCAGTCCTGCGAACAGACCTATCAGCAGGCCAAAATTGAGCCCGACCAGCGTAAGCCCCACCGCGTACATGATGCCCAGCAGAAGACAGACCGTGCCCTGCCCGCGCACGAACCCGGCTATGGCCGCGTTCACGTCCGTGCCGAGCTTGCGTATCGTCTGAACGTGATCGCGCGGCACAAGGTCGTCGATCTTGGCGAGCATCCGGTCCCAGTCGAGCAACATGTAGAAAGCAACGACAGGCGTGACGACGAAGAGGGCGGCAATATCGACCAGCGTCTTTCCCGAACTCCAGAGCGACTGCATCAGGGTTGTCAAAAACCCCGCTCCCTGCTGAAGCAAGGTCGAAAGGTTGCGCTGTATGGCCTCGGCATCGAATCCCACGAACTGCTTCAGCCACTGCGCGTTGCTGCTGGCGATCAGTGCCTGAAACTGCGAGATATAGGACGGAAACTTGTTGATAAAATCGGCAAGCTGGGATGCAAGCACCGGCACCACGATCATCAGGCTCAAAACAAGGACGATCAGAAACAGGACCAGGATGACCACCGTTGACGCCAGCCTGGAAAGCCCGAGCCGTTGCAGGCGATCCGCAACGGGATCAAGAAAATATGCAAGCGCCATCCCCGCAACGAAAGGAAGCAGGATGGAGCTGAAAATGAACAAAAAGGCGACGAACAATGCCATCGCGCCAAACCAGAACAGGGCTTGCCGCCTCACCGTCACCGAACCGATTACGTTGGATGCGATCACGATTTGCCCATCATTCCGTTCGGTTGCTGCTGACTTGCCTACTGGTTTATCGACCGTTTTGCGCATAACCTGCCATATGTTTGATCCACGTTAGGAGATAGGCTGTTGCAGAAGCTACGGTCAAGAGGGCAACCGCGCCAACCAGAACCGTACGCATTGCGCTGAGTTGCAGATCCAGCGCCATTTCGGCCAGAACAAGCGCCGCCAGCGCCAGTTGAAACACGGCATTCGCTTTCGAGACGAGATGCGGCCGCATGGCGATGGCGTGTCCGATAATGGTGGCCAGCACAACCGCGCCGACGATCAGGATATCACGCGACACAACGAGAACAACAAGCCAGACCGGCAACTCGCCCAGATAACCGAGCACAACGAAAACCGACACGAGAAGAAGCTTGTCGGCAATCGGGTCGAGATAGCTCCCCAGCACCGACCCCTGATTATACTGGCGGGCGATATAGCCGTCGGCTGCATCCGAAAACCCGGCGACGAGAAATCCGGCCAAAGCCGCCTCATACTTGCCCGACAGCAGCGCCGTCACGATGCCCGGGACAACCAGGAAGCGGAAAATCGTGATGTAGTTTGGAATGGTCACCCGATGGCCCCGCCTTCGCTTCCTGTCTGGTCTCTTTTGTTTCAATCATGTGGTTTCCTGTCGGCAACCTCAAGCATAGCCTTGTGCCGTGCACAAATAGCAGCAAGATCATGAGTTTTCTTTGCGTAAGGGCCATATGCGGCTTGCGAGTTTGGCTAACTCATGCCATTTCGCGGCAAGCAATCGGGAAAGAGCGATGACCAATACTGACGGGAATGGCAAGAACGGCCTCACCTACGCACAGGCCGGTGTAGACATTGACGCAGGCAATCTTCTCGTCGAGAAGATCAAGCCCATCGTAAAATCGACGCGCAGGCCGGGCGCTGACGGCGAAATCGGCGGCTTCGGCGGCCTTTTCGACCTCAAGGCCGCCGGATTCAACGACCCTGTCCTGGTGGCTGCCAATGATGGCGTGGGCACGAAGCTGAAGATCGCCATCGACGCGGATT
This sequence comes from Phyllobacterium sp., assembly GCA_050726055.1. GTDB lineage: Bacteria > Pseudomonadota > Alphaproteobacteria > Rhizobiales > Rhizobiaceae > Phyllobacterium. Next base: position 22,811 of record JBOHIW010000016.1, read on the forward strand.
ATCATGAAACCGTCGGCATCGACCTCGTTGCCATGTGCGTCAACGATCTTGTCGTACAGGGTGCCGAACCGCTTTTCTTCCTCGACTATTTCGCCACGGGCAAACTCGATCCGGATCAGGGCGCTGCGATCGTCGGCGGCATTGCCGAAGGCTGCAAACAGGCCGGATGCGCGCTGATCGGCGGCGAAACCGCGGAAATGCCGGGCATGTATAGCAGTGGCGATTACGATCTTGCCGGGTTTGCCGTTGGCGCCGCGGAGCGCGGCCAGCTTCTTCCCTCCGGCGATATCGCGGAAGGCGACATTATCCTCGGCCTCGCCTCTTCCGGTGTGCATTCGAACGGCTTTTCGTTGGTTCGGCGCATTGTCGAACTGTCCGGTCTTGGCTGGCATGATCCTGCCCCGTTCCAGCCGGATACGGCCTTGGGCGCAGCACTTCTGACACCGACCCGCATCTATGTGAAATCGCTTCTTGCCACTATCCGCTCGACCGGCGCGATCAAGGCTCTGGCTCATATCACGGGCGGCGGCTTCCCTGACAATATCCCGCGTGTCCTGCCCGAACAGCTTGCCGCCAAAATCGACCTTTCCGCTATTTCCGCCCCGCCCGTTTTTTCGTGGCTGGCCTCGACGGGCGGCGTTGCGCGTGACGAGATGCTGCGCACATTCAACTGCGGCATCGGCATGATCGTTGTCGTTGCGCCCGAGAATGCGGACACCGTCGCCGAAGCCCTCAGCGCGAATGGCGAGAATGTGGCCAGGCTTGGCGCAATGGTTGCGCGCAAAGATAGCGGTGTCATCTACGAAGGTGAACTGAAACTGTGACGCGGCCAGCGCAGAAGAAACGTGTCGCCATTCTGATTTCCGGTCGCGGCTCGAACATGACTGCCCTGATAGAAGCAGCGCAACAGCCGGACTATCCGGCGGAGATCGTCGCGGTTATCGCGAACAAGGCCGATGCCGGTGGGCTTGAAACGGCCAGGACCAGCGATATTCCGGCGTTTGCCTTTCCCAACAAGGCTTTTGGAAGCCGTGACGAACAGGAAGCGGCAATTCACGAAGCTCTCCTGACAATCAACCCCGATATCGTTTGCCTCGCGGGCTATATGCGCCTGATGTCGGAAGGCTTCGTCAAGCAGTGGGAAGGCCGGATGATCAACATCCACCCCGCCCTCCTGCCCCTGTTCAAGGGCCTGCATACGCATGATCGCGCGCTGGAAGCTGGCGTGCGCGTCCATGGCTGTACGGTCCATTTCGTAACAGTCGGAATGGATGAAGGTCCGATCATCGCTCAGGCCACTGTGCCCGTCCTGACTGGCGATGATGCCGACGCCCTGTCCGCTCGTGTTCTCACGGCCGAACACCAGACCTATCCGGAAGCCTTGCGCCTCGTCGCGGAAGGCAAGGCCAGAATGGTGAATGGCCGCACGGTTTTCAGCGACTGAAACGCGGACGCTGCGCGATCAAACCCTGCTGAAGAAAATCATCGTCATGACGAGGCCGACGAGAACGATTCCGGCCTTCAAAACCGGTTTCGGAATGCGCCTTGCGCCATGACCGCCGACATAGCCGCCAATTGTTGCAGCAACGGCCATGATGAGGGCCGCTTTCCATTCGATAATCCCCGCAAAAGCGAAGGCCGCCACCGAAATCGCGGTGAGAACGACCGAAAGGAAGTTTTTCAGGCCGTTCATGATGTGAATGTTGTGAAGACCGGCGGCCGCGAAAAGCGCGAGAAGCATGATGCCAAGGCCGCCATTGAAGTAGCCACCGTAAACCGACACCAGAAATATGCCGACGCACATGACGACCGGCCTCTCCTGCCCGTCAGCCGCCAGAAATCTCTTCGCCTTCTCGCCAAATGCGAAGACGAGCGTCGCAACCAGTAGCAGCCACGGAACAATCGCTGAAAACGTCTCATTGGAGGTAACCAGCAGAAGAAGCGCGCCAATCACGCCGCCAATTGCACTAAGGGTGGTAAATCCAAGCAACTGGCGCGGCTGGTAGTGCCTTATATCGCCCCAAAACGGAATGACTGAACTCACATAGCCGGGTAGCAGTGACGCGGTAGACGTTGCATTGGCGATGATGGGCGGAACGCCTGCATATACAAGCGCCGGAAAGGTAAGGAAACTGCCGCCACCGGCAGCCGCGTTCAAAGCACCCGCAAAGAACGCGGTAACCAGCAATAAAACGATATTTTCCAATTTTCCCACCCTGAAATTCCAGACGGGGATCCATCCCGTCCACTCGCTCCAGTGGCGGCTTTAGTCCAAATGAACGAGTAAAGCGAGAGTTAAACCTGTTTCCGTGGCGGCGCCGGTCGCACCCAGACCTTGTTGTCGTGGAAAGCAGCGCCGCCATAGGGCGCCGCAGCGTCCGACCCGGTGAGGACGTTGATACCCTCGCCACGCTCGAAAGCCGTATTGGGAAACAATCCTTCCGAGATGACGACACCGCGCTTTATGCCGTTTTGAATCTTCGCATGGACGACGACTTCCCCGCGCCGGTTGCCGATCTCGACACGATCGCCATCCCCTATGCCCAATACTGCCGCGTCGTCGGGATGAATGATCAGTTGCGGCCTCGATTCCTTGGCCAGCGATCCCGGCGTTTCCGAGAAAGTCGAATTGAGGAAATTGTGCGCTGGCGACGTTCCGAGGCGGAACGGATGTTCACCGTCGGCAACCTCGATCGACTCCCAATGGTCAGGCAGTTGCGGCAGCGTCCGGTACGGCCCCTGCATGCCCATCGATTCCGGTGGCTTGTTCGGCGAACGGCTGCCGGTCCAGTCCGGGCGGAAGCGAAATTTTCCATCCGGCCAGGCAAAGCCCTTGACGTAATGAGCCGTATCAAATTCCGGCTGCACATCGAGCCAGCGCTGCTCCCTCAACGCGTCGTATCCGGGCAGATCGCTTGACCGCAACAGATTATCGATGAGGGTCTTTTCATCCAGATCGAACCCCGGAAGATGGCCGACACCCAGCCGCCTGGCCAGCTCATTGATAACGAAGAGGTTGGGCCTCGTCTCACCCGGCCCGTCGAGAAGCTTGGGACCCAGAACAATATGCTGCTGCCCGCCGCCGCGATAGATATCGTCATGTTCCATGAACATGGTCGCGGGAAGAACGACATCAGCAAGCTTTGCCGTATCGGTCATAAACTGCTCATGGACGACGACGAACAGATCATCGCGCATCAGCCCCTGAATGACGAGCCTTTGCTCCGGCGCGACATTGGCGGGGTTCGTATTCTGGACAAGCAACGCCTTGACCTGCGGCCCTCCATAGAGTGCGCCTGGGTCGCCAACCAGGGCGGGACCAATCCGCGACTGATCGATATGGCGAATGCCCGGATCGCGAAACGCTCGCCCCTCGATCTCTCGCTTATCCATCCTGAATATGCCCGAATTCGAATGGAATGCGCCGCCGCCTTCATATCGCCAGGCGCCGGTGACGGCGGCAATCGAGAGGGCAGCGTGCATGTTGACGGCGCCGTTCCGCTGCCGTGCAAACCCGTAACCCAGCCGGAAAAACGTTCGCTTCGTCGTCCCGACCAGCCGCGCGAAATCCTCGATTTCCTTGACAGACAGGCCAGTAATCGCCGCAGCCCATTCAGGCGTGCGATCCCGTAGATGAGCTTCAAGGCCCTTTGGATCATCCGTATAGCGTTCGAGATAGTCCCGGTCGGCCAAGCCGTCGCGGAACAGCGTATGCATGACCGCACAGGCCAAAGCGCCGTCCGTTCCGGGCTTCAGAACGAGGCCCATATCGGCCTGACGTACTGTTGCATTCGGATAGATATCAATGGCCACGATCTTTGCGCCGCGCTCCTTGCGGGCGCGCACGGCATGGGTCATCACATTGACCTGTGTGGCGGCAGCATTCGTTCCCCAGATGACCACGCAGTCGGATTTGGCCATTTCGCGGGGGTCGGGGCCTGCCAGACGACCGGTTCCAGCAAAATAGCCGGTCCAGGCCGTATTGGTGCAGATGCTGTCGAACTGGTTGGAGTATTTCTTCGCGTGTCTCAGCCGGTGGATCGAGTCGCGCTGCACCAGCCCCATCGTGCCGGCATAGAAATAAGGCCAGACACTCTCGGAGCCAAATTCGGCTTCCGCCTTGAGAAAACGCTCGGCAACCAGATCGAGCGCTGCATCCCAGCTCGCCTCTTTCCAGCTTCCCTCGCCCTTGCCTCCGGCACGAACCAGAGGCTTGAGCAAGCGATCCGGATGGTGAATTCGCTCGGCATAGCGCGCGACTTTCGCGCAGATCACGCCCGCCGTATAGGAATTATCCTTTGCGCCACGGACGCGCCCGATTGTCCGCTCGTCGAGAAGTTCGACATCGAGCGCACAGGTTGACGGGCAATCATGCGGGCAAGCCGAATGCCCGATCCGAATGGGAGAATGCAGGTTCATCGCCTATCTATAGCGCAAGACAGTCTGGACAGAAACCGGGATAAATAAAGTCCTGGTTTCACACGGCGCGCATGATGACGGCCCCGGCCATGATGAGCGCTACGGCCACGAGGCGCGGCCAGCCGATGCGCTCTTTCAGCACGAAGGCGGAAATGGCGACGGCAAAGATAATCGAGGTTTCGCGCAGGGCCGCGACCGTGGACACCGGAGCAAGGGTCATCGCCCAAAGCGCCAGACCATAAGAACCGAGCGTGCCAACGCCGCCGATCACGGCGAGCTTCACCCGTCCCTTCAGGTGCGGCAAAAGCTGGCCGGGTCGCATGACCACGGCCCAGAGCACCATGGGGATGGCGTTCAGGACAAACACCCACATGGTGTAGGATGCGGCGTTTCCCGATTTTCGCACGCCGATACCATCGATCACTGTGTAGGTGGCGATGAAAAACGCATTGAGCAAAGCGAACCATATGGCCGCGTTGCCTCCGGTATTGCGACGTCGACCCTCGAGCGTCAAGGCAAGCACCCCGCCGCAGATCAGGGCAATACCGAACCATTTTTGAGTGCTCAGCACCTCACCAATCAAGGGCCCGCTGGCAAGCGCCACGAGCAGTGGTGCGGTGCCACGCATGACCGGATAGGCCTGACTCATGTCGCCAGCCCGATAGGCTGCAATGATAAGCGAGAAATAGATCACCTGCGCCACGCCCGACACAGCCAGATATGGCCAGCTTTCCCTTGCTGGCGGCGACAGGAAAACGAGCGCAATTCCAGCGATCAAACCAGCACAACCAACCACGAGAACGGAATTCAGGAATTTGTCGCCGTCGGATTTGACGACGGCGTTCCAGCTGGCATTAAGGAACGCTGCGAACAGGACGATCAGGACGACAGTGCCGGACATGGTTTCTCTGGGAGCGGCAGCGGTGTTGAACGGAGATCGGGCTGCGGTCGCTATATGACATATTTGCGACAGGCTGAACAGCAGGGAAAGAAGCGCTTGCACCTTTTGATGCCGCATGGAAAAAGCGGGCATGAACTATCGTCACGCCTACCATGCCGGAAATTTCGCCGATGTCGCCAAGCATGTCATCGTCACCCGCATCGTCGAATATCTGAAGCGCAAGGAAGCCGCCTTCCGCGTCATCGATACCCATGCAGGCATCGGGCGCTACGACCTCCTCGGCACGGAAGCTGGAAAGACGGCGGAATGGCAGGGCGGCATCGGGCGATTGATGAATGCCTCGATACCCGAAGCCGCGATGGAACTGCTGGCTCCCTATCTGGAAGCCGTGCGCAGCGAAAACACCGGCGCTGCGTTGCAGCACTATCCCGGCTCGCCTCTCCTCGTGCGCAAGCTGCTTCGCAAGCAGGACCGGCTCTCGGCCATCGAACTGCACGAAGAGGATGCGCGCACCCTCGGTGCGGTGTTTGCGGGAGATTACCAAACCAGGGTCATTCATCTGGATGGTTGGCTGGCTCTTGGCGCGCATGTACCGCCCAAGGAAAAGCGCGGGCTTGTCCTTATCGACCCGCCATTCGAGCAGCCGGATGAATTTGGCAGGCTCGTTGCAGGACTGGAAAAGGCGCATCGCCGGTTTTCAGGCGGCACATATGCGCTTTGGTATCCGATCAAGGCATTGGATGAGGTTGAGCATTTCATTGAGGCGCTGCGTGCCACCGGCATACCGAAGATCATGAATACAGAAATGATGATTCGCGCAACATCGTCAGAACCCCGTCTGGACGGCACAGGCATGATCATCGTGAACCCGCCCTATACGCTGGAAAGTGAACTGGAAACTCTGCTTCCCTTGCTGACAAAAATGCTCGCGGACGGAAAAGGCGGCAGTTTTTCCATCGACTGGATCAACGGGGAATAGCTTGCGTCTTGACCACGCGCATGAACTGAAACACATTGCGGATAGCTTTTCGCTCATTCATGCGGTTGGAGATATGACAATGAACTGGTTCAAGAGCCTGACTGGCGCATTGCTCGCAACGGGTCTCGCCCTCGCGACCGGATTGCCGGCACAAGCTGCTGACCTTCAGTCCACACGACCGGCTTACAGTACCCAGCCGAATTATGGTCCTTGCGGCAATGCACGCTATCTCAACCGCATCGTTTCCGGCTTCCGCTATCAGGTCAGGCACGTACCCAATCTGCCGCAACTGGAAATTCATGATTTCTCGAATGTTCACGAGAACCGTTATCTGCCCAAATATGCGGCGGGTACCATTGGCCGACGTTATTGCGGCGCGACGGCGCTGATGTCCGACGGACAGCACAAGCGGGTCTGGTACATGATCGAGGAGGGCCAGGGCCTCGCTTCGATCGGCAATAATGTCGAATTTTGCGTCGACGGTTTTGACCGCTGGAACGTCTATAACAGCTATTGCCGCGTTCTTCGCTGATCAAACATGCGACCTGTTCCGCTCGGGCGCATTGCATGGGTCGCCACCGCGTGCCTCATCATTGCTTACCTCGCTTTTGAACAAGCGCAGGAAACGACGCCTGCCATCGAAAATGCCGCCGCGCCTCAGAGCAACGAGCGCGCTGTTGCCGACGAAGGGGCTTTCGATTTCTACGTTCTCGCGCTGTCATGGTCGCCCAGCTATTGCGCCAGCGAGGGCAGAAATGCCGATCCCCAGCAATGCGGCCGCGGCAAGCCTCGTGGATTCGTCGTTCATGGCCTGTGGCCGCAGTTTGAACGGGGATATCCCGAATATTGCGATGCAACCTCAAGAGATGTTCCCCGATCGATTTCCAACTCATTGAGTGATATGATGCCGTCGCGCGGACTCGCCGCCTATCAATGGCGAAAGCATGGAAGCTGCTCCGGACTTGACCAGAAGGCCTATTTCGACCTGCTTCAGGCAGCCTATGACAAAGTCAAAATTCCGAATCGGTTTCAGCCGGGTGGCAAACAGGATTTCATCAGCCCAAAGGCGCTGGAGGACGCCTTGATCGTTTCCAATCCCGGCCTTCCTGCGCAAGGCGTCGCCGTCACGTGCGACAAGCGCTATCTGCGCGAGGTCAGGATCTGCATGACGAAGGACCTGAAATTCAGGAAATGTGCGGATGTCGACCGTCAGCAATGTCGCCAGAACAAGGTTCTGATGCCTGGAGCCGCGTAATCTATCTGCCAGTTCGTTCCGGCTCGCGGAATCACGCAGCAGCCATTTGCAGGGCACCCTCGACCCGTCTACCGTTCACAGATCGAATCAGCCAGCGGAAACTGCCAGATGCCCAAGCTCCTCTACGCTCCCAGCTCACCCTACAGCGCCAAAGTCCGGATGGCCGCGCATTATGCCGGATTTCCTGTCGAAGGGGTCACCGTGGTGACGTCGCAAGACCCGGCGGAACTCGTCAGCACCAATCCGTTGGGCAAAATTCCGACCCTTGTGCTCGATGATGGTTCGTCCGTGTATGACAGCCGCGTCATCACGCAATATCTGAACCGCGTTTCCGGCAACAAGCTGTTTCCGCGAAACCCGCAGAAACGGCTCGAAGCCGAACAGCTTGAAGCCCTTGCCGACGGGATTTGCGACTGCCTGCTCGCGCATGTCTATGAGCGTCGTGACCGTCCGCAGGAATGTGTTTACCAGCCCTGGCTGGACAGGCAGTGGGAAAAGGCAACGCGCGGGCTTGATCTGCTCAACGCGAACACGCCGAGAGTAACCACCAAGCTCAATGGCGGACAGATCGCCCTTGCTGCAATGTTGAGCTATCTCAATTTACGCTTTGAAGGAAAATGGGAACGCGGTCGGCCGAAACTCAAGCGCTGGCTGACGCGCTTTCAGGAACTTCACCCTGAAGTCGCGGCATTCCTGCCGAAGTGAGCAACAAAAAAGCCGGGCATAAAGCCCGGCTTTTTCATTCTGGTGTAGAAATTCGATCAGAACTTCAGGCCAACGCCGAAACGAACGTCCTGCGTTGCGATATCGTTTTCGAAGCTCTGGCCAGCGACCGTGTAGTCCTTCTTGCCGAAATCCGAATAACGGTATTCGACGCGGCCAACGATGTTGTCGGTGATGAAGCCTTCAACACCGGCGCCAGCCGTCCAGCCGACATGCGTGTTGCTGTCGCTGCCGCCAGCGGCCGATACCTTGCCTTCGGTTGCGGCGACACCGCCGGTTACGTAGGCCAGGACTGGATCGAAAGCATAACCAACACGAGCACGTGCGGAACCTTCAATGCCCTGCTCAGCCTTGTAGCCGAAATTGTTGTCTTCCATACCGGAATAGCCAAGATCGCCTTCAAGACCATAGACGAAGTTGTTGTTCTGGAAGTTCCAACCGCCGTATCCACCGCCCTTGAAACCGTCGGTTTCGATCTTGCCTGGGAGGTCGGTTTTATGCTCACCCCAGCCGTATCCGGCATAGGCACCAACATATCCGCCAGCCCAACGAGCAGTCGGGAACGTCTCCATCGGGGTCGCTTCCGGAACAGGGGGCTGTTCCACGATAGCGTCGGCTGCAAGAACCGGAACCGCAAGCGCAAGCACGGATGCAGAGGCCAAAACAAGAGATTTCAGAGTGCGCATGCGCATTCTCCTTACGTTGTTTATTCTTTTCTGCGGCACCCTGTGGGAGCTTTTTTATAAGTTGGGTCGCCGCTGTGACAGTCCCTAAGATCGCGCCCAAATGCGGCATGACTTGTCCCCTTCCGTGAAATTTGACGGCATCAAAGTGGCGGCAATGGGATGTTGCCCTTTTAACACATCATTGATTTCGCTTATCTTTTAATCCACCTCATTAACATTTGTGGCCGAAATGGGCCATTTTCCCGAGCCGGATATGGTTACTAAAAAGTGACTCCTTGATTTCCCCTTTTTTGAACCCGGATTCCGGCTTGCCGAACAGGACAAGCCCGTTTTCCGCAATGCCTGCATATGTCCGGCACTGACAGTAGATTGCACGCAAGGCCTATGTTTCTGCGCGTTATCTCTTATATCTGTAGGCAGTATGAGATGAGGAAGATTCCATTGGCATCAACAAAGCCGGTCGCCCTTGTTACGGGCGGTGCAAAGCGTATCGGAAGGTCAATCGCGGAAGATCTGGCCGCCCATGGTTTCGCGGTGGCGATTCACTACAACCATTCGGTCGATGAAGCCGCCGATCTCGCCGCGGCGATCACTCAAAATGGAGGAATCGCAAAGCCGGTGCATGCGGACCTGACGGATACCCGTGCGATCCGCGGGCTCATTTCGCAGGTGCGCGGGTCGCTCGGTGAGGTGGAATTGCTGGTCAACAGCGCTTCGCTCTTCAACGCCGATCACGTCGGCACACTGGCAGAGGCGGAATGGGATCAGCATTTCAACATTCACGTCAAAGCGCCCGTTTTTCTCGCAGAAGCGATGGCGCGCGATCTGCCAGCCGGAAAGTCCGGCCTTATCGTCAATATTATCGACCAGCGGGTCTGGAAGCTTACGCCGGGCTATTTTTCCTACACCCTGTCGAAATCCGCACTCTGGACCGCGACCCGCACACTGGCGCAGGCTCTCGCGCCTCGCGTCAGGGTTAACGCCATTGGCCCCGGCCCCACGCTTCGGAACAAGCGCCAGAGCGAAGAGGATTTCAGGCGACAGGCCGAAAGTGTGCTGCTGCAACACGGTCCAGATCTGGCGGAATTTGGCCGCACCGTTCGCTACTTCTGGGAAAACGGGTCCGTCACGGGCCAGATGGTAGCCCTTGATGGCGGACAGCACCTCGCATGGGAAACACCAGACATTGCCGGAATCAATGAATGAGTACGCCACGAAACACACCAGATGAGGCGGACACGCCCCCGACGATCGAGGACGCGTTCATCGACGATGAGGAGAATGGCGCGGAAATCGCCAGCGCCGGTGAGCGAGCGATTCTTGCCGACGCTATCGAATGGGACTCCGCGCCAATTGCCGAAGGCCTGACCGGGGCAGATCTCATTACCGAACGCGTCAAGCGGCTTCCCAACAAGCCCGGCGTGTATCGTATGTTCAACAGCGAGGGCGATGTCCTTTATGTCGGCAAGGCAAGCAGCCTCAAGAAGCGCGTTTCAAACTATGCGCGCGGGCAAGGACACAATAACCGCATTGCGCGCATGATCCGCGAGACGGCGAAAATGGAGTTCGTCGTCACCCGAACAGAAATAGAAGCGCTTCTCCTTGAAGCGAATCTTATCAAGCGGTTGCGGCCGCGCTTTAACGTCCTGCTACGGGATGACAAGTCTTTTCCCTATATCCTGCTGACAGCACCCACGTTTTCAGATCGCTATCTGGCGCCCGCTATCTTCAAGCATCGCGGAGCCCGTTCCGCGAAAGGTGACTATTTCGGCCCCTTTGCGTCCGCTGGCGCGGTCGGACGCACGATCAACGCATTGCAACGAGCCTTCCTGCTTCGCACCTGCACGGACTCCTTCTATGAAAACAGGACGCGGCCCTGCCTGCTTTTCCAGATCAAGCGCTGTTCTGCCCCCTGCACGGGCGAAATCGACCGCCAGGGCTATGAAGAGCTGGTGACGGAGGCGAAGGCTTTTCTCTCGGGCAAAAGCCAGTCCGTGAAAACCCATCTGGCGGATGCCATGCGCGATGCATCGGAACAGCTCGACTTCGAGCGCGCGGCCATCTATCGGGATCGTCTCGCCGCGCTCTCGCATGTGCAGAGCCATCAGGGCATCAACCCGCAGACAGTCGAGGAAGCGGACGTCTTCGCCATCCATCAGGAAGGCGGCACGACGTGCATTCAGGTCTTCTTCTTCCGCACCGGGCAGAACTGGGGCAACCGCGCCTACTTCCCCAAAGCGGACGCTTCCCTGTCGCCCGCGGAAGTGCTCGGCGCGTTTCTGGCCCAGTTCTACGACGACAAGCCCTCTCCCAGGCTCCTTCTTCTATCGGAAACCGTGGAGGACCAGGCTCTGATCGGCGAGGCACTCACGGAGCGCTCCGGACACAAGGTCACCGTTACGGTGCCACAGCGGGGCGAGAAAAAGGAACTCGTCGATCACGCGCTCACCAATGCGCGGGAAGCCCTCGGCCGCTATCTGGCCGATACGTCGTCGCAAGCGCGACTTCTGAAAGGCGTCGCGGAGGTCTTTGACCTGCCAACCCCTCCCCGCCGCATCGAGGTGTATGACAACTCTCATATCATGGGTACGAACGCGGTCGGCGGCATGATCGTTGCAGGGCCGGAAGGTTTCGTCAAAAACCAGTACCGGAAATTCAACATCCGCTCGCAGGACATCACGCCCGGCGACGATTTCGGCATGATGCGAGAGGTTATCAGCCGTCGCTTTTCACGCCTCCTGAAGGAGCATGGCGAAGCGCTCGACAAGCTGAAGAGCGGCGAACCCGATCTTGAAGCCGAGGATTTCGAACTGAAGGACACCGGTTTTCCCGCCTGGCCAGACCTCATCCTGATCGATGGCGGACAGGGACAGGTTGGCGTGGTTCGGGAAATGCTCAAGGAGTTGGGGCTGTCGGAGGTGGTCAACGCCATCGGCGTTGCAAAGGGCGTTGACCGCGATGCCGGACGGGAGCGATTCTTCGTCGAGGGTAAGCAGGCCTTCTCCCTGCCGCCCCGCGATCCGGTGCTCTACTTCCTTCAGCGCATGCGTGACGAAGCCCACCGATTCGCCATCGGCACCCACCGCGCAAAACGCAAAAAGGAAATGATCCGGAATCCGCTGGACGAGATCCCCGGCATCGGCCCCTCCCGAAAACGGGCGCTTTTGCACCAGTTTGGCACAGCCAAGGCCGTTTCGAGAGCGGCTGTTGAAGACCTGGTGAAGGTTGAAGGCATTTCAGAAGCAATGGCAAACACAATCCGTGACTATTTTCACGAGGAAAGATAGTTTGGTTTTTCACAAATACGTCCGGATTGGTCTACACAAGGTTGACGTTCCGATGGCAAGCCTGCACATCTGGACAGACTTAAATGGTTTTAAAAAATGAGCAAACACGCCTACTCCCTGCCCAACATCCTTACCTACGGACGTATCGTAGCGGTGCCGCTGGTCGTTTTGTGCTTTTTCCTGGAGGGACGCCTGCAATCAAGCGACCCTGCCCGCTGGACAGCACTCGGCATTTTTGTTCTTGCCAGCGTTACGGACTTTCTTGACGGCTATCTCGCAAGAATATGGAAGCAAACCTCCACCATCGGCCGGATGCTCGATCCGATTGCCGACAAGCTTCTGGTTTCCGCCTGTTTGCTTCTGCTGGCCGCCGACGGCACGATCGCCGGCTGGACGCTTTGGGCCGCAATCATCATTCTTTGCCGCGAAATTCTGGTTTCCGGCCTCCGAGAATATCTGGCGGAACTGAAAGTCAGCGTTCCGGTGAGCCGCATGGCCAAATGGAAGACAACCCTCCAGATGATCGCTATCGCGTTTCTTCTGGCGGGGCCGGCGGGCGACAAGATCATGCCCTACACGACAGAGATCGGAATTACTTTGCTTTGGGCCGCGGCCCTTATTACCCTCTATACCGGCTGGGACTATTTCCGTGCCGGGCTGAAACATGTAATAGGCTAAGAGGATGACAACCAAGCTCGTCTATTTCGCATGGGTGCGCGAGCGTATCGGCAAATCCGAAGAACATATCGTACTACCCTCATCGGTCTTGACCGTCGCCGACCTGCTCGCATATCTCAAGTCGTTGGGCGAAGAATATGAGAACGCGTTTCAATATCCGGATGTCATTCGCGTCGCCATCGATCAGGAACATGTCGATCACCGCCAGCCCGTTGCGGGCGCAAACGAGATTGCCCTGTTTCCTCCCATGACGGGCGGCTAGCCATGACGGTCAGTGTGACGCCGGATATCCGGATCCAGCGCGAGGATTTCGACGTTGCCGTGGAAATCGGGCGATTGACGCGCGGGCGCACCGATACCGGTGCGGTCGTGACCTTTAGCGGATTGTGCCGTGACGACGGCAGACGGCTCGCAGCCCTTGAACTTGAGCATTATCCCGGCATGGCCGAAGCCGAAATTGGCCGCATCGCCTCTCAGGCCGCACAACGGTGGCCGGTCACCGGCTTGATCGTCGTGCATCGCTTTGGCCGGATCGCGCCCGGTGAAAATATCGTTCTGGTGGCCAGCGCCTCGGCGCATCGGCACGCAGCCTTCGAGGCGGCTTCCTACGTGATGGATTACCTCAAGACCCGCGCGCCATTCTGGAAAAAGGAGCATTATACCGATGGCACATCGGGCGGCTGGGTGGAAGCCAAGGAAAGCGATGACGCATTTGCGGAGCGCTGGCAATAAGGATTTTTAGCATATGGAAAGCTGAGGACAGCACATCGCGATACCCGACCGGTATTGCCAAGATTTGCACATGAAGTCAGCTTATTGTTCCGGTAGAATCATAAATTAGCCGGTCGCCGCGTTTGGGGGATTTTATGAAACGCATTTTGGGTTGCGTTCTTGTTGTTATTTTAGGTGTTACGCTTTTCATGTCATTTGTCGACACGAAGAGTGTCGCTGCTGAAAAAACGATCAAGGGGCATATTGTTTATCGTGAGCGTATCGCGCTCCCGCCGGAAGCTACGCTTAACGTGCAATTGGCGGATGTTTCGCTGGCCGACGCTGCGGCAACCGTCATCACCGAGACATCGATCCAGCCTGCGGGGCAGTCGCCCATCGAATTCAGCCTGACATTCGATCCTGAAAAGATCGTTCCGGGGCATAGCTATGCCATTCAGGCGCGCATCGCGACCGGCGATACGCTGTGGTTCGTAACGGACGAACAGCACCAGATCACCCCGCTGGACGTGACCGATCCGCTTTCGATCCGTGTAACCAGTATTCGTCAGAGTGCCTCGGAGATTCGCCAGCTCGGCATCGCCGATGCAAAATGGCTGGCGGAAGATATCAATGGCGGGGGTGTGATCGACTACGCGCAAACCACCCTGAGCATTGCCTCGGATGGTGAGGTTCAGGGGTCGGGCGGCTGCAATCCCTATTTCTCGACGGCAACCATCAAGCAGAACGAGATCTCGTTTACGCCCGTGAGCACGACCTATGTTCAGTGCCCTCCTGCCCTAATGGATCAGGAGCGGAAGTTCTACGAAATGCTTTCCCATGCCAAGTCGTATCGTATCGAAGGCAGCAAGCTCTATCTCATCGATACGGCAGGCAATGAAATATCCCGCCTTGCCCTGTCGAGCTGAAGCGCATTGCGTTTAAGAAACATCGAATGACACGCCTTTAAGCTGTTATTTTCATGCGCATCGCAGTCGGAACCATACCAATAGAAAAGCCGGGATTTCTCCCGGCTTTTTCCTTGATGCTGATTTTACAAGAATGCCGGATCGCAATCCCGCATCAGGAGAAGAAATCGACGAATCAGCCGACGATTTCGGTGCCCGAAAACCAGTAAACGATTTCTTCAGCAGCCGTTTCAGGAGCATCGGAACCGTGAACGGAGTTCTCGCCGATCGACAGCGCGAAGGTCTTGCGGATGGTGCCCTCGTCTGCATTGGCAGGGTTGGTGGCGCCCATGATTTCACGGTTCTTGGCGATGGCGTTTTCGCCTTCCAGAACCTGAACCACCGTCGGGCCGGAGCACATGGTTTCAACCAGTTCGCCAAAGAACGGGCGTTCCTTGTGCACGGCGTAGAAGCCCTCGGCTTCGCGTCGGCTCATCCAGACGCGCTTGGACGCGACAACGCTCAGACCTGCATCTTCCAGCTTCTGGATGATTGCGCCGGTCAGGTTGCGACGAGTTGCGTCTGGTTTGATCATGGAAAAAGTGCGTTCAATCGCCATTGGAAAACCCTTGTTTGTAGGATTGAGAGGAGATGGCGCTCTATAACGGCGCATGGTTGCGTTGCCAAGTGAAATAAAGGTGACGCTATTGGCCGCGGGAATATTTGGCATGCTGCGGACCGCACGCTTGCACGACCGGCGGACAACCGGAATTGCTATTTTCCATTTCAGGGTTCAAACAGGCCTCTGGCGCAGGATTGATTCAGAGGCTCCCATGAAAAAGCATTTCGAGATGTTTGCCGCATACAATGCGTGGGCCAACGAGCAACTCTACGATGCGGTGTCTGCAATCAGCGACGACGAGTACCGCCGCGATATGGGCGCTTTCTTCAAATCCCTGCATGGCACGCTGAACCATTTGCTGGTGAGCGATCGAATATGGATGTATCGATTTACCCGGCAGGGACAATCTCCCAAGTCGCTGGATGCTATCCTGTTCGACGATTTCGAGAATTTGCAGCAGGCAAGACGCGCGGAAGACCAGAGGATCATTGACTGGATCGATGGCATGAGCCCGGAGGACATCGCGGGGCGCTTCGTCTATACCACTGTCACAGACATGCGAACGATAAGCCAGAGGCTTTCGCCGGCGCTGGCGCATCTGTTCAATCATCAGGCCCATCATCGCGGCCAGGCGCATTGTATCCTCACGGCGCTCGGCCATTCTGCTCCATCGCTCGACCTGATCCGCTTTCAAAGAACCGAACAGGGCAGGCAGTTCGCATAAGCCGGACTGCAACACTCGAGACAAAACCGCTTCGAATTCCTGCCTCTTCCCCGCGTTCCGCGAAGGTGAGGCTTGCGAAGCCCCGTTATCCGGTGCAAAAGCGCTCCCATGCTAGTTCTAAACGATATTTCCGTTCGCATTGCCGGACGCCTGCTGATCGACCACGCTTCGGTTTCGCTTCCCGACGGATCGAAAGTTGGGCTGGTGGGGCGCAACGGCGCCGGTAAATCCACGCTGTTCAAGGTTATCACCGGCGAGCTTTCCCCCGAGACGGGCGAATTTTCCATGCCGAAGCGAACGCGCATCGGACAGGTCGCGCAGGAAGCGCCGGGAACCGAGGACACCCTCCTCGAAATCGTCCTGCAAGCAGACAAGGAACGAACCGCCCTCATTGCAGAGTCCGAAACAGCCACAGATCCGCATCGCATTGCCGAAATCCAGATGCGGCTGGCCGACATTGATGCCCATTCCGCCGAAGCACGCGCTGGCGCCATTCTCTCCGGTCTCGGTTTCAATGCGGAAGCGCAGCAACGGCCTGCATCGTCGTTTTCCGGCGGCTGGCGCATGCGGGTCGCGCTAGCGGCAGTGCTGTTCTCACAACCGGACCTTCTGTTGCTCGACGAACCGACGAACTATCTCGATCTGGAAGGCACGCTCTGGCTGGAGGATTATGTGCGGCGCTATCCGCATACGGTGCTCCTCATCAGCCACGACCGCGACCTGCTGAATTCCACGGTCAATTCAATTCTGCATCTGGAAAGCAAGAAGCTGACCCTGTGGCGCGGCGGCTACGACCAGTTCGAGCGGCAGCGGGCTGAATCGCTGGAGTTGCAGCAGAAGCAGCGCGTCAAGCAGGAAGCTCATCGCAAGCACATGGAATCCTTCGTCGAGCGTTTCAGGGCGAAAGCCTCGAAGGCGCGGCAGGCCCAGTCGCGCCTCAAGGCCCTCGAAAAGCTCAAGCCTATCTCTGCCCATATCGAAGAGCATGTTCAGCCGTTCCGCTTTCCAAATGCCGAGAAGAAAGCCGCGTCCCCGATCATCGCACTGGAGAACGGCCAGCTCGGCTACACGCCCGGCAAGCCGGTACTTCGCAATCTCTCGCTTCGGATCGACCATGACGACCGCATCGCGCTGCTCGGCTCGAACGGCAACGGCAAGTCGACGCTGGCGAAACTGCTGGGCGAGCGTTTACAACTTGAGGAGGGCCGGATAACGGTTTCTCCGGCGCTCAAAGTGTCGTTTTTCGCGCAGCATCAACTGGATGATCTGGTGCCGGAAGACAACGCCATTGAACATGTGCGCAAGCTGATGCCGGATCAACCTGAAGCCAAGGTTCGCGCGCGCGTGGCGCAGATGGGCCTGGCAACGGAAAAAATGGCCACCCCCGCGAAGGATCTTTCCGGCGGCGAGAAGGCACGATTGCTGATGGGGCTCGCCACCTTCGACGGACCCAATTTGCTGATACTCGACGAACCGACCAACCATCTCGATATCGACAGTCGCGAACAGCTTATCCATGCGCTCAATGATTTTAACGGAGCAGTCATACTGATCGCCCATGACCGGCACCTGATCGAAGCGACGATGGACCGCCTGTGGATTGTGCGGGACGGCACCGTCAAACCCTATGACGGGGATCTTGAGAGCTACCGCACATTGGTGCTTGCCGACGCCAAGGCCGAGAGAGGCAATGGCAAGTCTCAGGCCGAAGACGCGCCCAAACTCTCCAAGGCGGACCAGCGGCGCGAGAATGCGCAAAGGCGGGAAGCGTTGAAACCGCTTCAAAAAAAGATTAATCATG
Source organism: Phyllobacterium sp. (assembly GCA_050726055.1). Classification (GTDB taxonomy): domain Bacteria; phylum Pseudomonadota; class Alphaproteobacteria; order Rhizobiales; family Rhizobiaceae; genus Phyllobacterium. Next base: position 40,502 of record JBOHIW010000016.1, read on the forward strand.
CCGAGAGCTTGATGCAAAAACTGCAGAAACAGATTCAAGCCGTAAAGGCGGAACTGGAGAACCCGGCGCTCTATACCGGCGATCCGGCAAAGGCGACAAACCTCGGCAAGGAAATAAGCGATCTGCGCCTGTCGCTGGAACGAGCCGAAGAGGACTGGCTCATGCTTTCAGCCGAGTATGAAGAGGCCATGACAGGGTAGTAAACTCGGTTTACTGCCTGCCCCAGCGTTGCTCTGGCGGTTCCTGGCTGTTCGGGTTTTGCGGCGATTTGCGTCGGCGAAACCGCACGAAGCCAAAGGCGCCGACAATCACCATGGCAATGCCGGCGGGCATGGCGCGCGGATCAGCGGTCAGCACATTTCCCTGAATGACCAGATCGACCCGCTCCACCTGCAACCCGTCATAATCCCCCTCGGCAATCCGGATGACATAATCGCCATCGACGACCGGGTTTATATCGCCCAGGCTTTGGCGAAACACGCGCGGCCCCTGCGGAGAATTCCTGTCGTAGTTGAAGCCATCGACAAAAGTCATCTGCTTTGCGATCAGCGTGTTTCCGCCTTGCTCAACGACGCCAGTCAGGGCAGTGCGCTTTTCCGCCGGTATAAAACCCCGGATGGGTTGCATATCGACAAGAATGCGCACGGGGGCATCAGAGCGGTTCAACGCAATCGTGACCGGCCGGAACGGTCCCGGCCGGTCGTAAACACCGATCGTTCCGATTTCCGTACCGCTGAAATTCCTTATGTACCAGGGATAGCCGAAGCCCAGAAGAAGTCCGCTTGTCAGCAGCAGGAACGAGAGGAATCGCATCGAATTATTCCATGTCAATCAACAGGATGGCCTGAACACCGCAGTCGCATGGATCATGCCTTTCTTTCCCAGCGGCGGTCCGCCGTCTGCTGCCAGTAGGTTAATGCATGATCCTGCGTTTTGAATGTCTTCCATTGCGCCCGCGCATGATCCAGTTGTTCGGCGTCATGCCCGTCAAACATGACGACCAGCCGCTCGTAAGATGATGCGTCGTCGATATCGGCCCCATCCACGAGAAACCTGACCGTCGCACCGTTCGGATTTCCGGGGCCTGTCGTCAGGATGACCGGCTGCTCCGCCGCGTGCGGTTCCTGATCAGTGCCATGCGCAAGAAACGACTCGTCCGACCATGTCCAAAGATGATTGTCCAGCGCATCGCGGCGTTCCTCGGAACCCGCCTGAACAACAACCCGCCAGCGACGGGCGATGGAGCGATCCACCAGACCGGGCAACGCTTCCTCAAGCGTTGACTCGGTCAGATGGTAGAACAGGATTTCCGCCACTTACGCCTCGAAATGATCTTTCACCAGCCGGTCGAGCAGGCGAACGCCGAAGCCCGAGGCCCAGGATTGATTGTACTCATGCACGGGAGAACCCATCGCCGTGCCTGCGATATCCAGGTGGGCCCACGGCGTATCGCCCACGAAACGCTTCAGGAATTGCGCTGCGGTGATCGAACCGCCAAGGCGTCCGCTTGAATTTTTCATATCGGCGAACCTGGAATCGATCAACTTGTCGTATTCGTCGCCGAGTGGCATCCGCCACAGGCGCTCGCCCGTTGCCACGCCCGCACCGGTCAACTGCCCCGCCAGTTCGTCGTCATTTGAGAACAGCCCTGCATGAAAGTGGCCAAGAGCCACCATGACCGCGCCTGTCAGCGTTGCAAGATTGACCATGAAGCGCGGCTTGTAGGTTTCCTTGCAGTACCACAAGGCATCGGCCAGAACGAGCCGGCCTTCTGCATCCGTATTGATCACTTCGATCGTCTGGCCGGACATTGACGTGACGATATCGCCCGGGCGCTGCGCATTGCCGTCAACCATGTTCTCGACGAGCCCGATAATGCCGATGACGTTGGCCTTCGCCTTGCGAGCAGCCAGCGCATGCATGAGTCCAGTCACCGCTGCCGCGCCACCCATGTCACCCTTCATGTCTTCCATTCCGGCAGCCGACTTGATGGACACACCGCCCGAATCGAAAACGACGCCCTTGCCGACAAAAGCAACCGGCTGATCCTTGGCCTTGCCGCCGTTCCATTTCATGATCGCCAGGCGCGGCGGGCGCACGGACCCTTGTGCAACCCCGAGGAGCGAGCCCATGCCGAGCTTCTTCATTTCCTTTTCTGTCAGGATCTCGGTTTTCACGCCAAGCTTTTCGAGATCCTTGACCCTCTCGACGAATTCGATGGTACCGAGAGCATTCGCAGGCTCGTTCACCAGATCACGAGCGAGAATCACGCCGCCAGCGATGGCCTCCGCGACGGCCAGAGCCTTGCGTGCGGCGGTCGGGTCGGCCACATGAATCGTGATCTTGATCGCGGTTTTTTCCGCGCCGTTTTCGTCGTCGCCATTCGCCTTGGTCTTGTATTTGTCAAAGCCATATGCCCGCAGCAGCAGGCCCATCGCGAAATCGCCCGCGCTCTCCGGGCTAATTGTCGTATCCGGCAGTGCGAGGATGACATCCGCCGCCTTGGCCTTGTTCAACCTGGCAAGCGTCAAGCCGCCCAGCTTCAGCCAGTCATCTCCTTGGAACTTCTCGGGATTGCCTGCACCCGCAATGACGATCCGGTCCAGTTCGCTTCCCTGCGGGGCGATGGTTTCCGTTGCAGAGCCCACTTTCCCCGAAAAGCCGGAAATTTTCCTCACCCGATCCAGCAAGCCGGAATCGATGACCGCTTCAGTCTCTGGCGCCGCCTTACCGTTCAATGTTGCAAAAACGACGGCAACATCCGATTTGGGCGCTGCGAACTTCGCGAAACTGATGGAGATTGGCTTGGACATGATGACTCCGTCATGAAGAAAAATTGATTTCACTTATATGTGCGACAAACCCATATTGGAACAAGTCCATACGGCAGTTATGAAGCGGATTACGAATATGTTAACCCTTTTTATTCGCCCATTTTTAGCCAAGCTGTATTAAGGGTAGGCAGCTAGAATTTTTTTGCCGGTTTTGACGGACGGTATCCAGCCATCGGGCGTACAAGGACGGAGTAGACTGATGGTAAGGATCACAAGGTTCAATTCTGCATGAGATTGCTGGAATTATACATTCTCAAGCGCGTTGCTGTAATGTTTTTCGGCGTGCTTGTGGCGACGGTTGGCATCGCCTGGACCGTCCAGGTGCTCGGGCGCATCGATTTTCTCACGACCAGCGGGCAGAGTTTCGGATCGATTCTGAAATTCAGCGCCATGCTGTTGCCTTCCGCATTCCCGCTCGTCATGCCCTTTGCGCTGGTTATCGCCATCACCCAGACGCTTTCCACGATGAATCAGGACTCTGAACTGGTCGTGATCAATGCGGCCGGAGGCTCGCGTTCCATCGTATTGCGGCCGATCCTGCTCTTTGCCATTGTCGTGTCGGTCGCGTCCTTCCTGATCGCCAATTTCGTCGACCCCTACGCGCGCCTCAACATGCGCACGATGATCGCCGAGGCACGCGCCGACCTGCTGAATGTCGTCGTTCAGGAGGGTACATTCCAGGAAATCGACAAGAACCTCTATATCCAGATTGCGGAACGAAAGCCCAATGGCCACATCGGCGGCCTTTTCGTCTCGGATTCCCGAGATCCGACAATCGACCTCATCTACTACGCAAAAGACGGCGTGATCGCCCAGTCGGGAAACACGAGCCTGCTGATGATGGGTGAAGGCGAGGTTCAGCGCCGCGAAGTCAAATCCGGTTCCGTTTCCATCATCAAGTTCAATTCCTACGCATTCGACCTGAGCGAGTTCATGTCGGCATCCGACGACATAGTGCTGTTTGCGAAGGACCAGCCGCTCTCAACACTCCTCAGTCCCGATGAAGACGATCCGGTCTATCAGCGATCGCCGAGAAAATATCGCGCCGAACTGCACCGACGTTTGACGGAATGGGTCTATCCATTTGTTTTCGCTCTCATATCCCTGGCGGTCGTTGCAGATCCCCGCTCCCATCGCGAGGCGCGCATTTCTGCCGGATTCACCGCGAATTCGCTCTGCATCATTGTATTCTGGCTCGGTTTTCTCAGTGGCCAGCAGGCAGACAACAGCGATACGTTTATTCCGATCATGTATATCGTTCCGCTTGTCTCCTGCGGATTTGCGATCTTCATGATGACCGGAAACCGGCGCCTTAGTCTTCCAAACCGGCTGATGGATCACGTGACCGACATTGTAAATCGCGCCAGCGGCAAAGGCGGCGATGGCTCCATCTGGCCGTTCGGCAAACGAGCGAGGTCCAGAACATGATCGGCTGGACACTCGGGCGCTATTTTTTCGTGCGCTACATCAAAATCCTCGGCTACTTCCTGCTCGGCAGCTTCGCGCTTGGCTTGCTGATGGATTTTACGGAACTGTCGCGCAAGCTTTCGGCGCTCCCCGATTACACGGCCTGGGCGGCACTTGGAATTTCCGCCCTGCGCGTTCCGTTCCTGATGCAGCAATATATTCCCTTCGTCGCCCTTTTCTCGGCCATGGCGACGCTGATATCGCTCAATCGCAAATATGAGTTGGTCATCGCCCGCTCAGTGGGCGTCTCGGCATGGCAATTTCTGCTTCCGGCCTCTCTCGGCGCTTTCCTTCTCGGCGTCGCCACGGTGGTCGTCATCAATCCTGTCTCGGCCTATACATTCGCCAGGAGTCAGGAAATCGAGGCGAACTGGCGCAATGGACGCAGCAATGAAATTGCCGCGGAACGCGTGCCATGGATGCGCCAGAAGACAGACGAGGGCGAGACCATCATCGGCGCAAAGAGCGTTGTCCAGCGCGGGACCAAACTGGTCGACGCGACGTTCATCCAACTCGATCGCGATTCCAACATCATGCAGAGGATCGATGCCCGGAGCGCGGAGCTTCATGACGGCTACTGGGAACTGACCGATGCGACGCGGTTCGCAAGCGGCCAAGAACCGGTGCAACTGCCCGGTTTCAGGATCACCACGCATCTCAAGCCCGAATATGTCGAGGAGCGGCTCGCCTCTCCCGATTCGATTCCCTTCTTCGAACTTCCCAAGAAGATCGAAGTGGCCCGCTCATTTGGCTATTCGGCAAACGCATTTGCCATGCATTTTCATTCACTTCTGGCTTTGCCTGCACTTCTGATGGCAATGACGTTGATCGCTGCAACCGTGTCGCTAAAATTTGTGCGATTTGGGCAGTCCGGAGCGATGATTTTGGGTGGCATCCTTGCAGGCTTCATGCTTTATGTCGTCTCTGTTCTGGTTCAGGCATTTGGAGTGGCTGGATTCGTGCCTCCCTTCGTGGCAGCGTGGGTTCCAGTTTTGATTGCCTCATTTTTCGGGGTCTCCTTTTTGTTGCATAAGGAGGATGGTTAGTTGGGGACGCATATGACGCGCAAGGTATTGCCTGCGTGGACCGCTCGTTTCGCGTGCGGCACGGCCTTGCTATGCCTCGCGACCGCTTTGGGCGCGACCTCGATCACCAATGCCTATGCGCAGGACGCATCGCTGATCGAGCAGCGTTTCGAGTCGAACCCTGACGCGCAAATGCTTCTCCAGTCGGACCAACTGGTCTATAACAACGATGCGCAGACGATTTCCGCAGTCGGCCGTGTGCAGATCGAATATGACGGCAACCGGCTTGTCGCTGATAGCGTCGTCTACGACCAGAAAACCCGGCGCATGAAGGCGATCGGGAACGTTGAGATTGTCGAGCGCGACGGAAACCGGATCTACGCGGACAATCTCGATATCACCGATGACTTTCGCGACGGGTTCGTCAATGCCCTGCGCGTGGAATCGGCGGATAATACCCGGTTTGCCGCCGAAAGCGCCGAAAGAACCGGTGGCCAGGTGACGACGTTCAACAATGGTATCTACACCGCCTGCGAGCCCTGCCGGGAGAATCCTGAAAAGCCGCCGCTCTGGCAGATCAAGGCGCAGAAAATCATCTGGAACGGTGAGAAGAAAACCATCCGGTTCGAGCGCGGGCGCTTCGAACTGTTCGGAATGCCGCTTATCACCCTTCCCGCCTTTGAAATTCCCGATCCGACAGTCAAGCGCAAGAGCGGTTTCCTCATGCCGACCGCCGGCTTCGATACGGATCTCGGTTTCCACGCCACAGGCTCTTATTTCTGGGCGCTGGCTCCAAACTATGACGTGACATTTTCCGGCACGGCTTATAGCAAGCAGGGGTTCCTGAGCCAGGCCGAATGGCGTCATCGTCTTGAAAACGGCATATACAACCTGAGAATTGCAGGCATTCATCAGCTCAAGCAGGAAGAATTTCCGGGCTACGTCGACCAGAACGAGACGGATCGCGGTTTCATCGCCTCGCAAGGCGATTTCGATCTCAATTCACGCTGGAAATTCGGTTGGGACGTATTCCTGCAAACCGACAAGAATTTCGCCTACACATACGGGCTTGAAGGATATTCGGATTATCGTGAGAAGTCGGAAATCTATCTGACCGGCCTGAGCGGACGGAACTATTTTGATCTCCGGCTCTACAAGTTCCAGACCCAGGAATCGCTGCGCGACTCCGATCCAGGCGCGGTGAATCCCACAATGCCATGGGTTCTGCCGAGCCTCGACTATTCCTACACACCGTCCGATCCCGTTTTTGGCGGGGAACTGAACTTCGACATGAATGTTCAGGGCATCAGCCGCAATCATGCCGATCTCGACAACGGCCTTATCAACGGTATTGAGGGCACCAGCGGACGCCTCACCGCCGAAGCGGAGTGGAAGCGTACATTCATCACCGATGGCGGTCTGGTTCTTACACCGCTTCTGGCGCTGCGCGGCGACGGTATCGGCGTCGATTCGGATACCAGTGTTCCCGGCGCGGTCGTCCGTTCAGAAGCGTTCCGCGGCATGGCAACCGCCGGCATGGAAGTTCGTTGGCCAATCCTGTTCTCCACCACGAGCGCCACGCATGTTCTGGAGCCGATTGCGCAGTTTTACATGCGCAACAACGAATCCTACGCCGGACGGCTACCGAATGAGGACGCGCAGAGTTTTGTGTTTGACGCGACGACCCTGTTCCAGCGCGACAAATTCTCTGGCTATGATCGCATCGAAGGCGGCCATCGCGCCAATCTGGGCCTGCGCTATTCGGGCACGCTCGGCGGTGGCTGGACACTGGATGCCCTCGCCGGTCAATCTTTCCATCTCGGCGGGCTCAATTCTTTCGCAACGTCGGATTTTGTGAACGCAGGTGCGGAGTCGGGGCTTGAAACCGATCGCTCAGACTATGTTGCCATGATCGGGACATCGAACAGCAGAGGCTTCTCTCTTGCCTTGCGCGGGCGCTTTGACGAAGAGGATCTGGAGTTGCGCCGTGGTGAAGTGGCGGCCCAGAACAGCAATGCCTACGGCAGCCTGACGCTCAAATATGCGTTCATCGAGGAGCAGCCAACCTATGGCTTCACTAAGGATCGCCATGAGGTTACGGTAGGCGGATCCGCTAACGTGAACACCAATTGGCGGGTGTTTGGATCGAGCACCTATGACTTTGTGTCCGAGACACTCGTTCAACGGTCCGCTGGCCTTGCCTATGACGACGAGTGCTTCACCTATCAGATGACCTATACCCGCGATGATCCTGTCAACGGTGAAACGAAACAATCCTTCGGCGTGTTCGTTTCGCTGAGGACACTCGGTGATTTCGGACGCCAGACAACCTTGTCCGACATGGTTAACTAAACAAGGTCATCCTTTCGCCGTACTAACGCAGTTTATGCCACCAACGTAGATTTTTGGCTCAGTATTTGGCAAACTGCCCAGATATTGATTACAAAATTATCGAATGGGACAATAATGGTGCTTAAGAAACGCATTCTTGCAATGGCCGCCGCAACAGTTCTGGGTTTCGCGACCGCCGGTTTCGGACCTGATGTCGGCTCGGCATTTGCAAGCGAAGTCAAGATCATCGTTAACGGACAACCAATCACAACATTTGATATTTCGCATCGTGCGGCATTCCTGAAGCTTCAGCGAAGAAAGGGAAATCTGAACGAGATGGCGCGTCAGGACATGACCGACGATGCCCTTAAGCGCCTCGAGATGGCGCGCCTCAAGATTTCCATTCCCGACAGCGAAGTGAATGCGGCCTATGAGCGTTTCGCTACGTCCAACAAAATGAACACGGCGCAACTCACCAGTATCCTCAACCAGACGAATGTGACCCCGCAGCACTTCAAGGAATATATCCGCACCCAGATGGGCTGGGGCCGCGTCATGAGCGCGAAGTTCCGGAATAATGGGCTGATGAGCGAGCAGGATGCCGTCCAGCGCATGCTGAAGGATGGCGGAAACAAGCCGACGGCCACGGAATACCTGCTCCAGCAGGTTATTTTCGTCGTACCGGCGAACAAGCGCGATTCCTCGCTTGCACGCCGCCGTCAGGAAGCCAAGGCTTTCCGCGCCCGCTTCAATGGCTGCGACGCCACCAAACAGGCAGCCAAGGGCATACTCGACGTTACCATCAGAGACCTCGGTTACGTGCTCGATCTCCAGCTGCCACCCGATTGGTCGAAAGAGGTGAAGGCTACTTCAACGGGGCATGCAACGACTATACGCGACACGGAAAAAGGCGTCGAATTCCTCGGTGTCTGTAAAACCAGACAGGTGTCGGATGATCGCGTGGCGCAGCTCGTGTTTTCGCAGGAAGCAGCAGGCGGTCAGGGCGACAAGGATAGCGAAGCGCTGAGCAAGAACTATCTTGAGGATTTGCGCAAGGCCGCAAAGATCGTCACCCGTTAAACAATCGAGACATCAGGCACCATGAGCATCGATTCGCTGCCGCCGCTTCGCGACGTGATTGAGCGTCATGACCTGATGGCCAAAAAGTCCCTCGGGCAGAATTTTCTTCTCGACCTGAACCTGACGTCGAAGATAGCGCGACAGGCGGGAGATCTGCACGGAGAGACGGTCATCGAGGTCGGCCCCGGCCCCGGGGGCTTGACCCGCGCTCTGCTTGCGCAAGGCGCCAATGTAATCGCTATCGAGCGCGATGAGCGTTGCCTCGCTGCCCTCGATGAAGTCTCCGCGCACTATCCGAACCGGCTTCGTGTCATTTCGGGCGATGCGCTGGAAACAGATTTTGCCAGGCTTGCTGAAGGACAGCAGGTCAGGATCGTTGCGAACCTGCCCTATAATGTCGGCACGCAGCTTCTGGTCAACTGGCTTTTATCGGAGCCCTGGCCTCCGTTCTACGCATCAATGACGCTGATGTTCCAGCGGGAGGTGGGCGAACGCATCGTTGCCGCACCGGGAAGCGAGGCCTATGGGCGCCTTGGTGTTCTGGCAGGCTGGAGAAGTGAATCGCGCATTGCATTTGACGTTCCGCCGCAGGCTTTCACACCGCCGCCCAAGGTGACATCTTCGGTGGTTCACCTGATACCGCGGATCAACCCTTTGCCCTGCAAGGCCAAGGATCTCGGCAAGGTCACGCTGGCTGCATTCGGGCAACGGCGGAAGATGCTTCGCCAAAGCCTCAAGTCCCTCGGCGGCGAGCCATTGCTCGCACGCGCCGGTATCGACGGAACGCGCCGCGCCGAGACGCTTTCAATAGAAGAATTTGTAACGCTGGCAAATGCGCTCTAACCTTTCGATTTAACGCGCATCTTATCCGAAAACCGTTTCACACTTTTCTGGATGTGCTTCAGTCGAATTCCTCTTCGAGCAATCCGCCCACGAAATCGAACATGCCCGGCAAGCGATCGCGACGCAGCCGTTCGGCCATGATGATGGCCTTCACCGATGCGTAGGACTGGTTGAGATCCTCATTGATGACCACGTAGTGATACTTGTCCCATTTCTGGATTTCGAGGCGAGCGTTCTTCAATCGCGTCTCGATCACCCCGGAGCTGTCTTCCGCACGCCGGTTCAGTCGTTGCTGAAGCTCCTTCATGGTTGGCGGCAGGATGAAAATCGACACCACATCGGTTCGCATTTTCTCCTGCAACTGGTCAGCGCCCTGCCAGTCGATATCGAAAAGCATGTCACGGCCATCAGCCAGGGCAATTTCCACCTCTTCGCGTGGAGTGCCATAGAAATTTCCATGCACCTCGGCCCATTCGATCAGCCCATCGCTGTCACGACGCCGTTCGAATTCCTTCCTGGTAATGAAATGATAGTGCTTACCGTCAATTTCGCTCGCCCTGCGCTCACGGGTCGTCACGCTGACCGAAAGGGAGAGATCCAGATCCTTGTCTTCCAGAAGATGTCGCGCAATGGTCGATTTGCCTGCGCCGGAGGGTGACGATATCACCAACATGATGCCACGCCGATGAATTTTGCTCGTAATCGATTGTGCAACCATGCCCTACTCCAGATTTTGCACCTGTTCGCGAAACTGATCGACCGCAGCCTTCAGTTCAAGTCCCACGGTCGTCACGGACGGCGCATTTGACTTGGAACAGAGCGTATTTGCCTCGCGATTAAACTCTTGCGACAGGAAATCAAGCTTGCGGCCGACCGCTCCTCCGTCTTTCAACAGTGCGCGCGCGGACGCAACGTGAAAATCGAGCCTGTCCAGTTCTTCCTGTATATCCGCCCTCGTTGCCAGAAGAGCTGCCTCTGCGTGCAACCGCGTCTCGTCGAGATTACCGCTTGCATCCATCAGCAAGGATATTTGCGCAGCCAACCGGCTGCGAACGGCCTCCGGAGACCGCTGCGGATCGTTGCGCGCCTGAAGCACAAGCGCTTCCATCGTATCGATATAGCCGGAAAGAAGATGACCGAGGGATCGCCCCTCATCTGATCTATGTTCCTGAACCGCACGCAAGGCCTCTTCAAAAGCCATCAGGACATCAGCCTCCAGAACCGTCTGTTCCTCGGCGTCCTGTGCCTCCTGCGGCGCTTCCAGAACGCCGCGAAGCGAGAGAAAGCCTTCGGCGGTTGAGGGCGCCAAGCCATGTTCTTCCCTCAAGCGGGCGGCTATCCTGACAAGGTCATTGAGCAGGGCTTCATTGACAACAAGCGAGGATTGGCGAACCGCTTGCTCGACAGTCAACGAGGCCTGAAAATTGCCCCGTTTGAAGCGCTCGGCCAAAAGCTTCCGGGCGGGTAGTTCGATGGATTCAAATCCTGACGGAAGCCGGAAGCGGCAATCCAGCCCCTTCCCGTTCACCGACTTGATTTCCCAAACGATGTTCGAATTCGCGTGCTGTGTCGAATAGCGGGCAAAACCCGTCATACCTTGCAACGGCATATTACCCCCAAGCGCACAATCAAGGCGCCCCTTCTCGCTGTCTCGAGCCAGCCGCTCATATCATTGCGACTTCGTATTACTGCTGCTTTGTTTCACTGCCTGAAGCGGCAGCGGCGGCCTTGTCGGCCTCTTCCTTCATCTTCTTCTCGACCTCGCGCCAACGGCGAACATTGCTGTTGTGCTCGTCCAGTGTCTCCGCGAAAACATGCCCGCCGGTTCCATCGGCAACGAAGTACAAATCCTTCGTCTTGGATGGATGTGCCACAGCTTCAAGCGCATCTCTTCCCGGATTTGCAATTGGGCCAGGAGGCAGGCCCTTGATGATATAGGTGTTGTATGGCGTCGGCTTCTCGATATCGGACTTGAAAATCGGACGGTCGGAGGGTTTTCCCTTCCCCCCGAACAAACCGTAAATGATCGTCGGGTCCGACTGGATGCGCATCCCCTTCGAAAGCCGGTTGATGAAAACCGCGGCAACCCGTGGCCTCTCATCCGCGCGCCCCGTCTCCTTCTCGACGATCGAAGCCAGCGTAACGAATTCGTTGATATCCTTGATCGGCAGGTCACTGTCGCGACGCGCCCAGATCTCTTCGATCAGTTTCTTCTGGTCGGCAATCATCTTGCGGATGATCTCCTCGCGGGTCGTGCCGCGGGAAAACCGCATCGTATTGGCGAAAAGGCCGCCTTCCTCCGGAAATTCCTGCGGAAGGTCGCCGACGAGAACTTCGTCACTGGCAATGCGATCAAAAATCTGCTGCACCGTCAGGCCTTCAGGGATGGTGAGCGAATGGAGCACAGACTTACCGCTGCGCAGCAGTTCCATGATGTCCCGCATCGAGGCGTGCGCCTTGATCTCGAATTCACCCGCCTTCATATCGCTCTGATATCCATAGGCCTGAACGCCATACTTGAAGATGCGCGCGTCGGAAACAAGACCGCGACGCTCCAGACCATCGGCGATTTCATTGATGCCGGCGCCGCGTTTGACGACAAAGCTGGTCGTCTCCGCAACGGGGCCTGGATTGTCGAATTCAGCCTTGCCGAAATAGACCGCAGCGGATGCGGCTAAAACGACAAGCACCAGCATCGACAGGAGGAAATTCGCGAAAATGACAATCTGGCTGCGCGCACGGCGAGAGCGCCGTGGCGGCGGCGGTGTGCCAGGCTCAGGCCGCAGAGCATCAGAGGCTGACTTCGGTACGATCGGGGATGATGCCGAAGCAGTCTCTTGAACAGTCTCTGGCTTGTCGTCCGAACTCACGCAACACCTCAGTTTGTTGTCTCGATTCGACCCAAGCTAAGGGTACGCTCGATTGTGGCAAAAGCACGAAGCGGCCCGTGTCGAAACCGGGTTTACCCCTGATAACGACGGAGAACCAGCGACGCGTTCGTCCCCCCGAAGCCGAAGGAATTCGACAAGGCGACGTCAATCTTGCGCTCGCGCGGCTTGTGCGGCACAAGATCAATTCTGGTTTCAACTTGCGGATTGTCGAGATTGAGCGTCGCTGGCGCAACATTGTCACGAATGGCAAGCGTGCAGAAAATGGCTTCCGCGGCGCCAGCTGCGCCAAGAAGATGACCGATCGACGACTTTGTCGAGGACATGGAAATCTTCGAGGAGGCATCGCCAACAAGTCGCTCAACCGCGCCAAGCTCGATCGTATCGGCCATGGTGGATGTGCCATGGGCGTTGATGTAGTCGATCTGGTCCGGTGTGATGCCCGCACGCTTCAGAGCGGCGGCCATGCAGCGCTCGGCGCCCTCGCCCGTCTCGGAAGGAGCGGTGATGTGATAAGCGTCGCCGGAAAGCCCGTACCCGATCACTTCGGCGTAAATCTTTGCACCACGCGCCAGGGCATGATCAAGCTCTTCGAGGATAACGACGCCTGCGCCTTCGCCCATCACGAAACCATCGCGATCGGCATCATAAGGTCTAGAAGCGGCGGTCGGATCGTCGTTGCGAGCCGTGGAAAGCGCCTTGCAGGCTGCAAAACCGGCAAGTGCAATGCGACAGACCGGAGATTCCGTGCCACCTGCGACCATGACATCCGCATCGCCGAACGCGATCAGCCGCGCAGCGTCGCCAATGGCATGAGCGCCTGTCGAACACGCTGTAACAACTGAGTGATTCGGACCGCGCAGCTTGTGCTTGATCGAAACATGGCCCGAGGCCAGATTGATGAGGCGGCCCGGAATAAAGAATGGAGAAACACGGCGCGGCCCCTTGTCACGAAGCGTATAGCCCGCTTCGACAATGCCTTCCAGCCCGCCAATGCCCGAACCGATCAGAACACCGGTGCGGACCTGATCTTCGTCGGCTTGCGGATGCCAGTCAGCATCGGCCAGCGCCTGATCGGCGGCAGCGACCGCGTAAATGATGAACGGATCAACCTTGCGCTGTTCCTTGGGTTCCATCCATTCGTCGGCATTGAAAGTGCCATCCGTACCATCGCCGACCGGAACACGGCAGGCAATCTGGCACGGCAGGTCGTCAACTTCGAATTCCGTCACACGACGAGCACCGCTTTGCCCGGCCAGAAGACGAGACCAGCTCGTCTCTACGTTCGCAGCAAGTGGAGAAACCAGCCCAAGGCCGGTAATGACGACACGCCTCATGACTGTACCTGTAAATTCGAATGCACCATGACGAAAGAAGGTCGGCTAGACGCCGACCTCATAATATCAGGCAGAAGCCTTATCGATAAACTTGACCGCATCACCAACAGTGAGGATCGTTTCTGCTGCATCGTCAGGAATCTCAACGCCGAATTCTTCTTCGAACGCCATGACAAGCTCAACCGTATCAAGGCTGTCTGCGCCCAGATCGTCGATGAAGCTGGCGCCATCAGTGACCTTATCGGCGTCTACGCCCAGATGTTCGATTACGATTTTCTTGACGCGTTCTGCAGTATCGCTCATGGTCGACCTCAACCTGTTTGTTTCCCTAGTCCTCGTTAACGGGACGGGATGTTCTAATCAAGTTTTAAGATACCCGGTCCCGGCAAAAGTGCCCTTTCCGCAGCATCCTGTGGATTAATCTCCAAAGCCCGTCCGCCGCACAATCGATGGCTCCCGGACTTCGTGCGCGACTTAACACGGTTCGTCGCGCCACGCAAAGTGCATTTTATCGTTTAAACGCCCGTCTTTGCGGTTCTTCAGATCATTGCCATGCCACCATTGACATGAATCGTCTGCCCCGTGACATAACCGGCTTCGTTGCTGGCGAGAAAAACGGCGGAGGCGGCAATCTCGCCCCCTGTTCCCATCCTCCTCATCGGAATCGAGCCCATGATCGCATCTTTCTGCTTCTCGTTCAGCTTATCCGTCATGGCCGATTCGATAAAGCCCGGCGCGACGCAATTGACCGTCACGTTACGGCTTGCGATTTCCTGAGCCAGCGACTTGGAGAAGCCGATCATGCCTGCTTTGGATGCGCAGTAATTGGACTGACCGGGATTGCCGGTGACACCGACAATCGACGTGATGTTGATGATGCGACCAAAGCGACGGCGCATCATCGGATGCGTCAGTTCACGCGTCAGGCGAAATACAGAAGTCAGGTTGACCTCCAGCACATCATCCCAGTCGGCATCGCTCATCCGCACGAACAGGCCATCACGGGTGATGCCTGCATTATTTACGAGGATATCGACGCCTTCGAGATCCTTTTCCGCCTTTTCACCGAGCGCCTTGACGGCATCGCGATCGGAAAGGTTTGCCGGGAAAACCTGGACACGATCGCCGAGTTCGGAAGCCAGCGCCTCGAGTTTCTCGACACGTGTGCCATGAAGGCCGACGATTGCGCCCTGGGCGTGAAACGCACGGGCGATGGATTCACCAATGCCGCCGGTCGCGCCGGTAACAAGGGCCTTGCGGCCGGTCAAATCAAACATGGGTCTACCCCTCTCTCACAGGCGAATTGCGCCTTCAATCAAGCATTCAACGAAGCGAGAACCGCTTCGATATCATCGGGAGCCCCAACAGGTGCTCCATTAATATCCTTGGCAATGCGGCGCGCAAGCCCGGTCAGAACCTTGCCGGTGCCGACCTCATAGAGCGTCGTTACGCCGTTGGCAGCAAACCATTCAACGCTTTCGCGCCAGCGAACCTGCCCGGTCACCTGCTCGACGAGCAGGGCGGCAATTTCATTGGCATCCGTTACCGGCGCGGCGCGCACATTCGCAACAAGCGGGACCACCGGATCGCGCTTTTCAACCTGCGCAAGCGCCTCGCGCATGGCATCGGCGGCCGGAGCCATCAGCGCGGAATGGAAGGGAGCGGAAACAGGAAGCATGATCGCGCGCTTCGCTCCTTTCTCGGTCGCAATGGATGCTGCCGTTTCGACGGCAATTTTTGCGCCTGAAATGACAAGCTGTCCGCCGCCATTGTCATTCGCGATCTCCACGACGCCATTGGTAGCCGCATCCCGGCAAATCGTCTCGACCTCATGATGCTCAAGACCGATGATTGCCGCCATCGCGCCCTCGCCTGCTGGAACTGCCTTCTGCATGGCGTTGCCGCGAATGCGCAACAGCCGCGCCGTATCAGCCAGAGAAAATGTACCGGCAGCGCAAAGCGCGGAATATTCGCCAAGCGAGTGGCCGGCCACGTAAGCCACCCGGTCCTTCAGCGAAAACCCACGGGCTTCCAGAACCCGGATAACTGCGATGGACACAGCCATGAGCGCCGGTTGCGCATTGGCAGTCAGCGTCAGCGTATCTTCCGGGCCTTCCCACATGACAGAAGAAAGCTTTTCGCCCAGCGCTTCATCCACCTCGGCGAAAACGGCGCGCGCCTCAGGAAAAGCATCCGCCAACGCCTTGCCCATGCCGACAACCTGGCTGCCCTGACCGGGGAATGTGAATGCAACGGCCATATTCTTCTCCTGTTTCGACAATTCATTCTGTATGGCGTTATTGAGCGGCGGGTTTGCCTAGTCCATTTTAATGTGTCAAGCGTGAGTTATAGCCGAAAGAGCCCGGAAGACCGTTTAAACCACTGTTTTCACCATCATCCGGGTATTCGGGAAGAAATGGGTGGTTGCTTCCTGGTCCGGGATCAACTATAAGCCGCCCGTTCAATGCTCGGCGTCAGCTGGGGGCTGAACGGAGGGCCGGATGAAAATCCGTCGAAGCGATATGCTTCAGCCTCCCGTGTCTCCGCTCTCGATCGTCTCCATCAGCGTCCTTTCTTTCACGGTTTACCGTATTGAGAGCGTCGCAGAGGCTTAGCCGTTGGTGCCGTGCAGATTAAACGAAAGAAAGGCAAAAGACAGTGGGTCTTTACGAACACATTTTCATGTCGCGGCAGGATCTCACGCCGCAGCAGGTCGATGCTCTCGTCGAACAGTACAAGGGCGTGATCGAAGCCAATGGCGGATCGGTCGGACGTGTGGAAAACTGGGGCCTTCGCGCCCTCACCTACCGCGTCAAGAAGAACCGCAAGGCTTATTATTCGCTCCTGAACGTTACAGCTCCGGCTGCAGCGATTGCAGAACTTGAGCGCCAGCAGCGCATCAACGAAGACGTTCTTCGCTTCATGACCATCCGCGTCGAAGAGCACGAGGAAGGCCCGTCAGCCATGCTGGCTCGCCGCGATCGTGACGACCGTGGTGATCGCGGTGACCGTTTTGGTCGTGATGATGACCGTCCGCGTCGTCCACGCCGTCCGCGTGACAATGAAGGCGCTGAAGGAGAAGAATAATGGCCGACATCAACCAGATCCCGACCCGTCGTCCTTTTCATCGTCGTCGCAAGACTTGCCCGTTCTCCGGTGCAAATGCTCCGAAGATCGACTACAAGGACGTAAAGCTTCTTTCCCGCTACATTTCCGAGCGTGGCAAGATCGTTCCTTCCCGTATTACGGCTGTCAGCCAGAAGAAGCAGCGTGAACTTGCCAAGGCGATCAAGCGCGCCCGTTTCCTGAGCCTGCTGCCTTACGTCGTCAAGTGATTCGATCGGGAGGCGCCATGCGCCTCCCTTTCACCTTTTCTATCCGGTTGCGGTGGGCGCAGTCCGGATAAGATTAAAACCCGAGTTGGGGCCGCGCGCAGCAAGAAGCCGCCTCTAACTGCTTGAACAAGCAGGACAGCGAGTGAAATGAGAATCAGCGGTACAGATATTGGCGTAGGCATTCTGGCGGGGCTCGCGGCCGCGCTGTTGACGGCTGGCGCTACCGGTCAGGCCGGTCTTGCGATGCTGCTCTACTTCCTTTCGCCACTTCCAATCTTTGTCGCGGCGCTTGGCTGGGGAACGGCTTCCGCTATTGCCGCCGCCGTTTCCACCGCACTCGCGATCTCGTTCTTCGCGTCGCCGATGAGCGCGCTTCTCGTCTTGCTCACAATGGTTCTGCCCGCCGCCGCCGCCAGCTATTTTTCCGGTCTGGCGCGCCCTGCCGAAGAATTGGGCGGCCCCAAGGATTCGCTTGTCTGGTTTCCGCTCTCGGACACCCTCTTCCGTCTCGCCGTCATCACCTCCATTGCTTTCATCATCATCGGCACGATCATTGGTTTTGGCGACGAGCTGAGCCGCGGTCTGGCTGAGGCCTTTGCCAGGAGCATGACGGAAGTCGATCCTGAATTTGCCGCCGACGCCGAATTCATCGACTGGCTCGCCAGCTTTCTGGTGACCGCCCTCCCCATCATCCAGACTGCGACTTGGATGCTTGTGCTTGTCGGCAACTTCTATCTCGCCCAGCGATTGACAGCGATCTCAGGACGGTTGAAGCGCCCGCGCGACGACTGGCCGACGGCCCTGCGCATGCCAAAGGCAGCGGTTTTTGCTTTTGCGATCGCCATTGCGCTGACTTTTCTGTCCGGCGGTATCGGGCATATGGCCGCTGCCGTTGCCGGCGCTCTCGGCACGGCGTTTACACTGGCGGGCCTGGCCATCACGCACCAGCGCTCCCGCGTTGTCGCGCGGCGCGGCCTGCTTCTCTGGGCGCTTTATCTCGCCCTGATGCTCTTTCCGTTCCTCATCATTCCGTTCCTGTTCATCGGGCTCATCGATACCACGAGAACGGCTCCGGTGTCGGAAAACGGCAACGCAAATCCACCCAACAACACATCAAACTGAAAGGAAACTCCAATGGACGTCATTCTGCTAGAACGCATTGCCCGCCTCGGCCAGATGGGCGACATCGTCACCGTCAAGGACGGTTATGCCCGTAACTTCCTGCTGCCGC
Organism: Phyllobacterium sp.; assembly: GCA_050726055.1. Taxonomy (GTDB): domain Bacteria; phylum Pseudomonadota; class Alphaproteobacteria; order Rhizobiales; family Rhizobiaceae; genus Phyllobacterium. The sequence goes on from JBOHIW010000016.1 coordinate 58,873, forward strand.
AGGGCAAGGCATTGCGCGCCAACGAAGCCAACAAGAAGAAGTTCGAAGGCCAGCGCGCCCAGCTCGAAGTTCGCAACCTCGAACGCAAGACGGAAGCACAGGCTGTTGCAGACAAGCTCGACGGCAAGTCTTTCGTGGCAATCCGCTCCGCCGGTGAAACCGGTCAGCTTTACGGTTCGGTCTCCACGCGCGACATCGCCGACCTGATCACGGCGGAAGGTTTCTCGCTGAACCGCAACCAGGTTGAACTGAACCACCCGATCAAGACGATCGGCCTGCATGAGATCACGCTCACCCTGCATCCGGAAGTCGAAGTCACGGTCTCCGTGAACATCGCCCGTTCGGCTGAAGAAGCCGAGCGCCAGGTGAAGGGTGAAGACCTGACGACCGCGGAAGCGATCTACGGCGACGACATCAACGAGAACGCACGTCCCGAAAACTTCTTCGATCCGAATGCGGAGTTCGAAGGCGAAGAAGACAACGCCTAAGGCGCAAATTCGTGTTGGAAGCTGCGGCTTCCACCGGCCTGCCTCGAAACGCCCGGTTTCCGAACCGGGCGTTTTCTATTTGCCAATCGCAAAATTCCTCCTATCGTAGTCGCTTCACGCCCGACCAGATTGGCCGAGCTCTGTCATTTTTGACTTGATGGAGATTGTGCATGAAACTCATGTTACGTACTGCGCTTAATCATCTTTTTCGTACAGGAACGTTTATCGTTACCGATTCCTCAGGGAGCAAGGTCAGTTTCGGCGACGGAACCGGCGATCCGCTGCATATCCGCATCAATTCATCCGCCGCCGAAAGGGCGATCGCGCTCGACCCTTCGCTGCGGTTCGCCGAAGCCTATATGGAAAGCGACATCGATATTCTCGAAGGTGATATCTACGGGGTGCTGAAGCTCGTCTTCGAGAATGCAGGGGCTACAGCCACCAAGGAACCCTGGATGCTGGCCATCGAGGGCATACGCAGGGCCGCTCGCCGGTTCTACCAGATGAATAATATCCGGCGCGCATCGGAGAACGTGAAGCGCCACTACGATCTTTCCGGCGAACTCTACAAGCTGTTTCTCGATCCCGACATGCAATATTCCTGCGCCTATTTCGAAACGCCGGACGCGACGCTCGAAGAAGCGCAGCTTGCCAAGAAACGGCATCTTGCCGCCAAGCTTGGCGTCAGGCACGGCCAAAAGATCCTCGACATCGGCTGTGGCTGGGGTGGCCTCGGCCTTTATCTCGCCCGCCATCTCGACGCGGACGTGACCGGCGTAACCCTCTCCGAGGAGCAGCACGCGGTCGCCACCGCGCGTAGCGTTGATGAAGGGCTAACCTCCCGCGCCCGCTTCGAGCTGCGGGACTATCGGGACTTGCGGGAACAGTTCGACCGCATCGTTTCGGTTGGCATGTTCGAGCATGTAGGCGTCGGGCACTATACCGAGTATTTCACTCACACAGCCCGCCTGTTGAAGCCGGACGGTGTGTTCGTCCTTCATGCCATTGGCCGTAGCGACGGCCCGGCACATACAAACGCATTCATTCAGAAGTACATTTTCCCCGGCGGGTATATTCCGGCACTGTCCGAAGTGCTGCCGGTAATCGAGAAATCCGGCCTTGTCGTGACCGATATCGAAATCCTGCGCCTGCATTATGCCGAAACGCTCAAGGCATGGCGCGAGCGCTTCGAGGCGAATCGCGACAAGGCCAAGGAGATTTACGATGAACGCTTCTGCCGCATGTGGGAATTTTATCTTGCCGCATCGGAAAGCGCGTTCCGCTGGCAAAACATGATCGTGTTCCAGATTCAGATGGCACACCGGCAGGATGCGGTGCCCCTCACCCGGAACTATATCGAAGCCACGGAAAAACGGCTGATCCGCCTCGAAAAGCAGCGTGACTGTGCAAATCGCAGTAACGAGGGGCGAGAATCAATAAGCGCCAAAGCCTGACATCCGGCCGCGCTGACCTCATGGCGAATCATGATAGGCTTCCGGTCAGCGCGGGTTTCCTCAAGAGACCTGTGAAAAGCGGTGATTAAGCAGAAGATCAGGGATCGACTGCTGCGGGATGTGATATGAATTTTCTTTGTATTGCGTAAGCGCATATCCGAAACATCAAAAGAGACACAAGCATTCTCATGGCTGACGCAGTACGCAGACTCGATGACGTTCGCTCGGGCGAAGCCCGCGATATTCTCTATCGCGAGGCACCAAACAATATTGAAGCCGAACAGGCTCTGTTGGGCGCGGTTCTTGTCAACAATGACGCGTTCTACCGCGTATCGGACTTCCTGAAACCCGAACATCTCTACGAACCGCTGCACCGGAAGATTTTCGAGATCGCGGGCGACATGATCCGGATGGGCAAGACCGCCAATCCGGTCACGATGAAGAACTTCCTTCCGTGGACGGAAAAAGTCGGCGAGATGACTGTCGGTCAATATGTCTCGCGCATCGCCTCGGAAGCCGTGACCGTCATCAACGCCGAGGACTACGGGCGTGCGATCTACGACCTCGCTACCCGCCGCGCGCTGATCGGCATCGGCGAGGACATGGTCAATGTCGCCTACGACGCGCCGGTTGACGTGGCGCCGCGCGGCCAGATCGAGGATGCCGAACGGCGCCTGTTCGAACTGGCGGAGACCGGCCGTTACGATGGCGGCTTCCAGCCTTTCAATGACGCTGTCAGCACTGCCGTTGAGATGGCCAATGCCGCGTTCATGCGCGACGGGCATCTTTCGGGCATTTCCACGGGCATTCATTCGCTGGACAATCGCATGGGCGGCTTGCAGCCTTCCGACCTTATTGTCCTCGCAGGACGTCCGGGCATGGGCAAGACGTCGCTCGCAACGAACATCGCCTACAATATCGCAGCAGCTTACGAGCCGGTCCAGCAGGCCGATGGCTCTTTCAAAGCGGCCAATGGCGGCGTCGTCGGCTTCTTCTCGCTCGAAATGTCTTCCGAACAGCTCGCGACACGTATTATCTCCGAACAAACCGAAATTTCCTCGTCGAAGATCCGCCGCGGCGAGATCTCGGAAACGGATTTCGAAAAGCTCGTAGCCTGCTCACAGATGATGCAGAAGATCCCGCTCTATATCGACCAGACCGGTGGTATCTCCATCGCTCAGCTTGCTGCGCGGGCGCGGCGCCTCAAGCGGCAGCGCGGCCTCGATCTTCTGGTAATCGACTATATTCAGCTCATGACCGGCTCATCAAGGGCGTCCGCGCAAAACCGCGTGCAGGAAATCACCGAGATCACGACCGGGCTCAAGGCTCTTGGCAAGGAGTTGAGCGTTCCGATCATCGCCCTCTCCCAGCTTTCCCGTCAGGTGGAAAGCCGCGAGGATAAACGTCCGCAGCTCTCCGATCTGCGTGAATCGGGCTCCATCGAGCAGGACGCGGACGTCGTTGTTTTCGTGTTTCGTGAGGAATATTACACCAAGAATCGCGAGCCAAAGCCCGGCACCGAAGAATACATCAAGTGGGAAATGGACATGAACGAAGCCCGCGGCAAAGCCGAGGTCATTATCGGCAAGCAGCGTCACGGGCCGACAGGAACGGTCAAACTGGCCTTCCAGGCGGAATATACCCGCTTTACCGATCTGGCCGAGGAAGGCCACCTGCCAGAACAGTTTGGCTAGCCTGACCGTGAGCATGACACCGCTTCCTTATACCCCCAACGCCGATCCGCGACTGGCGGGGGGCCGGCTGACCGTCGATCTTGACGCACTGGTTTCGAACTGGCTCCTCCTGCACGAAAAATCACGGCCCGCGCGCGCTGCCGCCGTCGTCAAGGCCAATGCTTACGGACTCGGGATCGAACAGGTCGTTCCGCCTCTTCATGCGGCGGGTTGCCGACAGTTTTTCGTCGCGCTGCCGGAAGAAGGGCTGCGCATCCGGGCATTGGGGCTCGATTGCGATATCTATGTCTTGAATGGCCTCTTCGCCGAGGCTTGCGCCGCATTCGACGAATATGGCCTGACGCCGGTTCTCGGATCGGTCGAGGAGGTCGCTCTTTGGCGCGAACATGCCCGCTCGCTGGGCAAAACGCTTTCCTTTGCGGTTCATGTCGATACAGGCATGAACCGGCTCGGCCTGAACCTTGGCGAGATTGAAGCGCTGGCTCGAAGCTGCGAGGCTGATGCTGCCATCAAGCCTGTACTTCTGCTCAGCCACCTGTCCTGCGCCGACACCCCCGACAGCCCGAAAAACCTGCGACATCTTGAATCATTTCAAAAGGCTAGAGCCATTCTCGGTAAAATTGATTCAAGCCTTGCCAATTCACCCGGCATTTTTCTGGGGCATGATTTCACATTCGATCTGTCCCGCCCCGGCATCGCCATATATGGCGGCGAAGCGGTCAATGACGTGCCCAACCCGATGAAGCCGGTTGTCACGCTCGAAGCGCGTATCGTGCAAGTCCGCAACGCGACCAAGGGCGATGTTGCCGGTTATGGCGGTGCTGCGAGGCTGTTTCGAGATACGCGCATCGCGATCTGCTCGGTCGGCTACGCGGATGGTTATCACCGTTCCTCATCCGGCGCTGGCGTCCCCCTGCGGGAGACTGTTGCCACCGGCGGACAAGGCTTCATCGCGGGAAAGCGCGTCCCGATCCTCGGACGCGTCACCATGGACCTCACATCGTTTGATATCACCGATCTGCCGGAAGGAACCGTGCGGGCGGGAGACTTCATCGAACTGATCGGTCCCGATATTTCGCTCGACGATGCTGTGCGTGCGGCAGGCACGATCGGCTATGAACTGCTGACCAGCCTCGGCCACCGCTACCATCGCCGCTATATCTATTCAGGAAAGCAATATTGATGGCGAAATCCCGCGTACAGTTCGTCTGCCAGAATTGCGGCACCCTTCACTCGCGCTGGGCGGGCAAATGCGATGGTTGCGGAGAATGGAACACGCTGGTCGAGGAAGGCACATCCGGCGGCATTGGCGGCGGTCCCGGCAAAGCACCGCGCAAGGGACGCGCTGTCGCGCTGACCACGCTTTCCGGCGAAATCGAGGATGCGCCGCGCATCCATTCCGGTATTGCGGAGCTTGATCGCGTGACCGGCGGTGGTTTTGTTCGGGGGTCCGCGCTTCTGGTTGGCGGCGACCCCGGCATCGGCAAATCCACACTGTTGACCCAGGCCGCAGCCGCGCTTGCACGAAACGGGCATCGCATCGTCTATGTGTCGGGCGAAGAGGCCGTCGCGCAGATCCGGCTTCGCGCCCAGCGCCTTGCAGCCGCCGACAGCGCGGTGGAACTCGCAGCAGAAACCAACGTTGAGGACATTCTGGCCACCATTACGGATGGCAAGCGGCCCGATCTGGTCATCATCGATTCGATCCAGACGCTCTGGACCGATCAGGCCGACTCCGCGCCGGGGACAGTGACGCAGGTGCGCTCCAGCGCCCAGGCCATGATTCGTTTTGCCAAGCAGACCGGCGCTGCGATCGTTCTTGTGGGGCACGTTACCAAGGACGGGCAGATCGCAGGTCCGCGCGTGGTCGAGCACATGGTTGACGCCGTTCTCTACTTTGAAGGCGAAGGCGGACATCACTACAGGATTCTTCGCACCGTCAAGAACCGTTTCGGCCCGACGGACGAGATCGGCGTTTTCGAAATGTCCGATATGGGGTTACGGGAGGTCGCCAACCCTTCCGAACTGTTTTTGGGCGAACGGAATGAAAAATCTCCGGGAGCGGCCGTCTTCGCCGGTATCGAAGGCACGCGCCCCGTGCTGGTCGAGGTGCAGGCGCTCGTCGCCCCTTCTTCGCTTGGTACGCCGCGCCGCGCAGTCGTGGGATGGGACAGCAGTCGTCTCGCGATGATTCTCGCCGTCCTTGAGGCCCATTGCGGCGTGCGGTTCGGGCAGCACGATGTTTATCTCAATGTGGCGGGCGGATACCGTATTTCCGAGCCCGCAGCTGACCTTGCAGTCGCTTCTGCACTGGTTTCATCCATTGCCGGTATTGCCCTTCCCGCCGATTGTGTTTATTTCGGCGAAATCAGTCTTTCCGGCGCGATCCGCCCTGTGGCGCACGCATCGCAAAGATTGAAGGAAGCTGAGAAGCTCGGTTTCAGGCAAGCTGTCCTTCCTGCCGGAAGCGCCGAGTTGCCGAAAGACCGAAACACTCATCTGGCCGAGATGGCGTCATTGCCGGACCTGGTGGCGCGGATTGCCGCTTCCGGGCCGGGAAAGAAGCCACGCGAAGAGTAGTTCAGTATGATTTCCCGTTATATCATGCTGCCAGACAGAACCAGATTTGGGGAAGCCGTAGATGCCGATCACCCTGCTTGACGGAATTTTGCTAGGAATAACGCTCGTTTCCGCAATTCTCGCCATGGTACGCGGGTTTTCGCGCGAGGTGCTTTCGGTTGCCAGCTGGGCAGCCGCCGCCGTATCCGCTTATTTCTTCTACAAGCTGGTAGTTCCCTTTGTCTCTCCCTATATCAGCAACGAAACAATTGCCCAGATTGCTGCGGCAGGCATCGTTTTCATTGTGACACTGATCATCGTTTCACTGATCACGATGAAGATTGCGGATTTCATCATCGATAGCCGCATCGGTGCGCTGGATCGGACACTGGGCTTCATTTTTGGCGCGGCGCGCGGCGTTTTGCTTGTGGTCGTTGCCATGCTGTTCTTCAATTGGCTGGTTGCGGACAACCAGCCAGCGTGGATTGCGGAAGCGAAATCAAAGCCTCTGATCGACTCGCTTGGTCAGAAGCTCGTTGCGTTTCTGCCGGAAGATCCTGAATCCTCGATCATCGACCGCCTCAAACCGGGTGGTGGTGCTGCGGAGGAACCGAAGGAAGAGGCACCTCCACAGGACGGTGCGACAAACGGCTGATTGGTTCCGTGCCAGATAAATGGCAAGGTGGCGCGCATCGGAAGGACTTTGCGGCGATGAGTAGTTTTTTTCGCGACGATTCCTCTTTTGTCGACGATATCGATGGAGATACTCTGCACGAGGAGTGTGGAGTATTTGGCATTTTGGGCCATCCCGATGCCGCGACACTGACGGCGTTGGGTCTTCACGCGCTTCAGCATCGCGGGCAGGAAGCCGCTGGCATTGTTACCTTCGACGGCAAGCAGTTCTACACTGAGAAGCGTATGGGGCTGGTCGGTGATCATTATACCGACCCCGCTATCCTTGCAAAGCTGCCCGGCAGCATCGCTATCGGCCACACCCGCTATTCAACCACCGGCGAAGTGGCTTTGCGAAATGTTCAGCCGCTGTTCGCCGAACTCGAAGTCGGCGGCATCGCCATCGCGCATAACGGCAATTTTACCAATGGATTGACGCTGCGCCGCCAGATCATCGCCACCGGAGCGATCTGCCAGTCCACCTCCGACACGGAAGTCGTTCTGCATCTGATCGCCCGTTCGCGCCATACCTCCACGGCTGACCGGTTCATCGACGCTATACGTCAGATGGAAGGCGGGTATTCCATGCTCGCCATGACACGCACGAAGCTCATCGCTGCACGCGATCCCATCGGCATTCGTCCGCTGGTCATGGGCGAACTTGATGGCAAGCCAATATTTGCATCCGAAACCTGCGCTCTCGACATTATCGGCGCGAAATATATCCGCGACGTGGAAAATGGCGAAGTCATCATCTGCGAGATCGAGCCGGATGGTTCTATCTCGATCGATGCACGAAAGCCGGTCAAGCCAAAGCCGGAACGGCTCTGCCTGTTCGAATATGTCTATTTCGCCCGGCCGGACTCCGTTGTCGGCGGTCGCAACGTCTATGTTGCACGCAAGAACATGGGCATCAATCTCGCCAAGGAATCGCCGGTCGATGCCGATGTTGTCGTGCCGGTTCCCGATGGCGGCACACCCGCCGCGATAGGCTATGCCCAGCAGAGCCGCATTCCCTTCGAACTTGGCATTATCCGCAATCACTATGTCGGGCGCACATTCATCGAGCCGACGCAGTCGATCCGGGCCTTCGGCGTCAAGCTGAAACACTCGGCCAACCGCGCGATGCTTGAAGGCAAGCGGGTCGTACTGGTCGACGATTCCATCGTGCGGGGCACGACATCGCTGAAAATCGTGCAGATGATCCGTGACGCGGGCGCAAGCGAGGTTCATATCCGTGTTGCCAGCCCGATGATCTACCATCCCGATTTCTATGGCATCGACACGCCGGACGCTGACAAGCTGCTGGCCAACCAGCACTCCGATCTTCAATCCATGTGCCGCTATATCGGCGCGGATTCGCTCGAATTTCTTTCCATCGACGGGCTTTATCGCGCCGTTGGCGGCAAGCCCCGGGACGCCAACGCCCCTGAATTCACCGATCACTATTTCACCGGCGACTATCCCACACGGCTTGTCGACCAGGAAGGCGCGGCCAGTGTGCGCCGACTTTCCCTAATTGCGAATAACAGCTGAGGAATTTCATGACTGTTGAAACCGGCTTCCGGCTGGATGGCCGTCTCGCGCTCATCACGGGTGCATCACGCGGTATTGGCTATTTTCTGGCAAAGGAACTGGCGGCTCGCGGCGCGCATGTCATCGCCATCGCGCGCACGGTTGGCGGACTCGAAGAACTGGACGACGAAATCCGGAAAGCCGGTGGTTCCGCCACGCTCGTTCCGCTTGACCTCGCCGATATGCCCGCGATCGATCGCCTGGGCGGTTCGATCTACGAACGCTGGGGCAAGCTCGACATAATGGTCGCCAATGCCGGTATTCTGGGCACGATTTCACCCATCGGGCACATTGAGGCCAAGGTTTTCGACAAGCTGATGATGCTGAACGTCAATAGCGTCTGGCGGCTGATCCGCTCCACCGACCCGCTGTTACGGCTTTCCGATGCCGGTCGCGCCATCGTTCTTTCATCCGGTGCAGCACATTCCGGGCGCGCCTATTGGGGGCCTTACGCTGCATCCAAGGCTGCGGTCGAAGCCATGGCGCGCTCATGGGCCGATGAAACGAAACAGACGAAGCTCAAAATCAACTCCGTCAATCCGGGCGCAACACGCACCGCCATGCGCGCGCAGGCTGTACCCGGCGAAGATCCGGCTATCTTGCCCCATCCGGCTGACGTGGCGGCGAAAATCGTCGCATTGGCAAACCCCGCGCTTAACGAAACCGGGCAGCTTTTCGACGTCCGGCAGAACCGTTTCCTGAGCTATCACCTGCCCGATTGAGATTGGTTACGGGATAGCTGAACCAAAAAAGGCGCCGTGGAGGCGCCGTTTTTTTGCGCTACTGGCTTTCACTGTCCTTGGCACCAGGCGCCGTCGTCTCGTTGGCGGCGGCAAGGCGGTTCCATGATCGCGCACTAAGGGGCAGAGACGCGAGGAACGCGATCGTCGTCAATGTCAGGGTTTCCCAAGTAAAGCTCATCAGAAACGCCGCATAGAGAACCACACAGAGGATGAGCGGGATCACCATGTCGCGCTGTACCCATCGTCCACCATATTTCCCGCTATAGACGGGCAAGCGGCTGACCATGAGGATAGCGATCACCACCGTGTAGGCGGCGAAGACAAAGGCGGTGGTGCGGCCTGGGGCCATTCCCAAAAACCCGAGATAGACCGGCAGAAGCACCGCCATCGCGCCCGCAGGAGCGGGAACACCAACGAAGTAATTATTCTGCCAGACAGGTCTATTGGGCGTTTCCAGCATGACATTGAAGCGCGCCAGACGCAGGCAACAGGCAATGCAATAAAGAAGCGCGGCAATCCACCCGATTGACCGCGCCTGATCCAGAACGAACGCATAGAGGACCAGTGCCGGGGCAACGCCAAAATTCACGATATCGGCAAGGGAGTCCATCTGTTCGCCGAACTTCGATGAGCCCTTCATCATGCGGGCGATACGGCCGTCGACACCGTCGAGGAAAGCCGCGAACAGCACAGCCGACACAGCAAGCTCAAAACGGCTTTCAAACGCGAGACGAATGCCGGTCAACCCTGCACAGATTGCCAGAACCGTGATAAGGTTCGGGATGATGAACCGCATCGGGATGCGTTTGAGCTTCTGGCTCTTTGGCATGTCGTTCTCATGCGGTTCAAAGGGAGGGAAAGCTTCGTCCATCCCTTTTCCTCACCCGATCCGTACTTGATGCACCGGCGACGAAGCATCAAACTCGGCAAGAATTGTTTCCCCCGCTACCGCCGTTTGACCGACAGCGACCCGCGGCGTTGCGTTGGCCGGGAGATAAACGTCGACGCGCGAACCAAAGCGGATCAGCCCGAAACGTTCGCCAACGGCTATGGACCTGTCTTCATCAACCCAGCAAACAATGCGACGTGCGATCAGGCCAGCGATCTGCACAACGCCGATCCGCCCGTGACGACTGTCAATAACGAGGCCGTTGCGCTCATTCTCCGAGCTCGCCTTGTCCAGATCGGCATTCAGGAATTTTCCGGGCGTATGAACGATCGTCTCGATGTTGCCGTCAATCGGCGAGCGGTTAACATGGCAGGAGAAAACATTCATGAACACGGAAATTCGCGTCACCTGCGCATCGCCCAGACCGAGTTCACGCGGGGGCACAGCAGGTCCGACAGCGGAAACCTTGCCATCGGCCGGACTGACGACAAGCCGATCGGCGAGAGGCGTTACACGCTCCGGATCGCGGAAGAAGAAAATGCACCACGCAGTCAGGATCAATCCGATCCAGAACAGCGTCGTGGAGAAATACCCAAGCGCAAATGTGGCGACGGCAAAAGCCGCAATAAAGATGTAGCCCTCTTTGTGAATGGGCACCAAGGTATCCTGAATTGATTTGATTAGGCTCATATCCATTCCTCAACAGTGTCTGTTCAATAGAATAGATGCTGCCCGCGGGCAAACAATTCAGCTTGCCCGCACCGGTTATCCAGCGTTTCCCTGACCTATCCGGCGCGCGGGCCGCGCAGAACAACCCCCATTTCGTCCCGCTCCCTCGCGCTGCGCAGGCGCTCTTCGGCCTCGCTCGCTTCACGCTGCAAGTTCCACATGGACGCATAGAGCCCGTCTCTCGCCAGCAGATCGGCATGGGTTCCGCGCTCGGCGATCACGCCGTCCTTGAGGACGATGATCTCGTCAGCGCCGATGATCGTGGAAAGCCGGTGGGCGATGACAAGCGTGGTGCGGTCCCGCGATACCAGATCGAGCGCCGCCTGAATGTCGCGTTCGGTTGTCGAGTCCAGCGCGGACGTCGCCTCGTCCAGGATCAGAATGGGCGGCGCTTTCAGGATGGTGCGGGCGATGGCGACGCGCTGCTTCTCGCCGCCGGAAAGTTTCAGCCCACGCTCGCCCACCATAGCATCATATCCTTCAGGCAGATGCCCGATGAAACCGTCGATCTGCGCCAGCCGCGCCGCTTCCTTCACTTCCTCGTCCGTGGCGCTGATCCGGCCGTAGCCGATATTGTAGGCGATGGTATCGTTGAACAGCACCGTATCCTGCGGAACCATGCCTATCGCCTTGCGCACACTTTCCTGCGTCACGTCGCGAATATCCTCCCCATCGATGGTGATGGAGCCCTTCTGGATATCGTAAAAACGAAACAGAAGGCGCGAAAGTGTCGATTTTCCGGCACCCGACGGGCCGACAATAGCAACGGTCTTGCCTGCTGGCACTTCAAAGCTGACCCCCTTCAGGATCGGACGAGCCGGGTCATAGGCGAAATGCACATCATCGAAGCGGATATCGCCGCGCTCAACGGTGAGCGCCCGGGCGTCCAGCTTGTCCTGAACCTCTTCCTTCACGTCGAGAAGATCGAACATCTGCTCGATATCGGTCAGGCCCTGTCGGATCTCACGATAGATAAAACCAATGAAATTCAGCGGGATCGACAACTGCATCAGCAAGGCGTTGATGAACACGAAATCGCCGATCGTTTGCGTTCCGGCCATGACCTCACGGCCGGACATCACCATCAGAATGCCCATGCCAACGCCAAAAATGACCGCCTGACCAAAATTGAGCCATCCGAGCGAGGTCCAGATTTTCGTCGCGGCGTCCTCGTAGCGCTCCATCGCCGCATCAAAGCGACGCGCTTCCATAGCCTCATTGCCGAAATATTTGACGGTCTCGAAATTGAGCAGCGAGTCTATGGCCTTGGTGTTGGCGTCCGTATCGGAGGCGTTCATGTCGCGCCGTATACTGATGCGCCAGTCGCTCGCCCGCACGGTGAACCATGTATAAAGCCACACCGTGACCACCACGACCGCCAGATAGGCCCAGCCATAGCTGACCGCCAGAATGACCGCGGTAAGGCCGAATTCTATGACCGTTGGCGCCGTGTTGAGGATAATGAAACGGACAATCGTTTCGATTCCCTTGGTTCCGCGCTCGATGATGCGCGAGAGCCCACCCGTCCGCCGCTCGACATGAAAGCGCAGAGAGAGCTGATGCATGTGCACAAAGGTCTTGTAAGCCAGCTTGCGGACAGCGTGCTGGCCCACGCGCGCAAACAGCGCGTCGCGCAGCTGGTTCAGGCCGGTCTGCACGATGCGGATCACATTATAGGCAACGATCAGCATCACCGGGCCAAGCAGGAGTATCGGCAAAAGCTCGGATACTTCGAGTTTGCCGTTCAATGCATCGGTAGCCCACTTGAAGAAGTAAGGAACCAGGATGAGCAGCAACTTGGCGAGGACGAGATAGGCCGATGCCCAGACGACACGCATCTTCAGATCGGGACGATCAGAAGGCCAGATATAGGGCCAAAGATTGCCGAGTGTGGTGAACATGGAGCCGGTTTCGGCGGATACGGTTTTTCCGGCCATAGTAAATCCTTTGGCCTGACTCGAATAATAGGCGCCGATCAGCGGCACGACGCCGCGCGCAGACCATCATTCTGTTCGTCAGGAGAAATTGAGAAACAGATACTCAGCCGATATACGGTATGGAATTGGTTTTACAAGACCAGGCGTTCAGCCACCCTGCTCCATCGTCTTGTTCGGTTTTTCAGGCAGGGAGAACACCTGACCCGGCCAGATCATGTCCGGATCCTTGATCTGGTCGGAATTTGCCAAATAGATCGTGGTGTAACGGATGCCCTTGCCGTAGACGCGCCGGGAAATTGTCCACAGCGTATCGCCGCGGCGGATAATCACCGATCCATCGGCTTTCTCAAGAGGACGAGCTGTCGTGTCGTCCCTCGGTTGGTTCGCGTCATGAGCGGTCGCCGCTTCGGGATCTGGCGTTTCTGCCTGTGATTGCGCGGATTGAGGCGTCGATGGCGCAACCGCAGCGATATTTTCCCCCTGCTCCCGGTGGAACGGAACAGCGGCCCGGCCAATGACTTCATTGCTGTTGGGTTCGGTCATGTCGGCGCGGATGATATAATCGCCAACCGTCAATGCATGTTCCGTCTGCACAAGAAACCGTCCGTCCGGCGTTGCAATAGCCGAGCCGAGCAACGTGTCATTCGCGTAGACATTAACGCGCTTGCCAGCCTGTGCAGCGCCCGCAACGAAAATGGTGTTTCCCTCGATCTCAACCGCCTCAACAGAAACTCTGGCAGGAACCAGCGCGGCGGGGGCCTTCACAGCCGGTGCGGGCTCTGGTGCAAGCTCTGGCGGTTTTGCGGCAACCGCCGGGGCATCCGACGGATTTTCACTGACGACAGGCGTTTCCGCGGGTTTCGGTGTTGTAATCATCCGGCTTGGCGTACCCGCCTTTTCGACAAGCGCAAGCACCTGCCCTTTTTCACTGTCCGGTATGGAAACAACGGCGGTTTCGACCGATGTCATGACGGTGCCGTTTTCAGCCGTTGAACGCAGCACCAGTTGATAATCGCCGGGCTTGAGCGGTTCATCCAGAACGATTGCGAAGTCGCCCTCGGCGCCCGCCTTGGCCGAACCCAGAACGGTTGAACCGGATATCACATCAACATTCGCATTGGGCGCGGCCCTGCCCGCGATCACGATGGAACCTTTCGGCTCGACCCGGAGAATATCGAAGGACGGCGCCAATGCCTTGATTTGAGACGGTGCCACGGCCGCTGGCGTTTCCGCTGGCTTCGGCGCTTCCGCCGCAGGTGGCTGCACTGAGGGCTGCTCGGTAGCCTTTGGCGGCGTTACCGGCCGCTCGACCGGTATTTCCGGCGTCAGGCCGATATAGGCAGCGACCACCCCAGCCGCGACAACCGCGCCAAAGCCGAAATAAGCATAGGCATTCCTGATCATGCTCGAATTTTCCTTCACGTCGCCCCATAACGCGCTGAATTATTATATTTCTTGTTTCATATCAACAATACGCCGGGTTTGTTTGTTTTCAAGCGGCAGCGGTAAAACTCGTTCACGTTTCCCCACTTGCTTCTTGACGTTCGGCAAAGCACGAGGCACGACAGTTCCATGAGCAAAATTCAATCCATTTGCGTTTATTGCGGGTCTTCCCCGGGCAACCATCCCGTTTACAAACAGGCCGGCAAAGCGCTGGGCAAAAGCATTGCCGAACATGGCCTTGAACTCGTCTATGGCGGTGGCACCAAGGGCATCATGGGCGCTGTTGCTGATGGTGTATTGTCGGCGGGCGGCAAGGTGACCGGCATCATCCCGAAATTCCTGATGAGCAAGGAAGCAACCGCCCATGCCCTCGGGCAACTCAGCGAGCTTATCATAACCGAAGACATGCATGAGCGGAAACACAAGATGTTTCAGCATTCGGACGCGTTCGTCACATTACCCGGCGGTATCGGCACACTCGAGGAAATCGTCGAGATCATGACCTGGGCCCAGCTTGGGCGGCACCACAAGCCGATGGTTTTCGCCAATATCAACAATTTCTGGTCACCCATGCTCGCCCTGATCGAGCACATGAAAAGCGAAGGCTTTGTGCATACCTCGCATCTGGTAAAGCCGCTTGTGGTCGATCAGGCCGAAGACATTGTCCCGACCGTGCTCGCCAACGCGCCATCCGGCAAACTGGATGCCGAAGGGATCGACAAGGTTATAGAGAAGCTTTGAGCGCTGCTCGCGGCTGACGCATCCGGAACAAGTCGAAAGCGGGAGAGTCGTTTCTCCCGCTTATTTTTTATCGCTGCCGCGAAACATCGACAGCGTGTAGATTGCCAGGGCCGTCCAGATCATGATGAATGCGACAAGCTGCACGTGCGAGAACGGCTCTCCAAAGAGGAAAATCGCTATCAGAAACACGATGGTCGGGGCCATATATTGCATCAGCCCGATTGTCGTGAACCGCAGCAGCTTGGCTCCGTTGGCGAACAGGATGAGCGGAATCGCAGTCGCGGGGCCTGCAAACAGCAGCAGTCCGACATCCGATGCGCTGCCGCCCCAGAAATGGCTGTTTCCCTGAACAGCCGTCCACACGATATAGGCGAGCGAAGGCGGCGCCAAAATCAGCACTTCGAGCATAAAGCCCTGCGAGGGGCCGATGGGAAGCGTTTTACGCAGAAAGCCGTAGAACCCGAAGCTGAGAGCCAGGGCAAGCGATATCCATGGCAACCCGCCGGTCGCGATTGTGAGAAGCACGACGGCGGCCGTCGCTATTCCCACAGCCACCATTTGCGCACGCGTGAGACGCTCGCCGAGGAACAAGGCGCCGAGCACCACATTGACGAGCGGATTGATGTAATAGCCCAGTGCGGCCTGAATCGCATGTCCGGCGGCGATCGCCCAGATATAGACGCCCCAGTTCGCGGAGATCAGGGCAGCCGTTACCGTTGCCATGAGCAGTGTTCGCGGATTGCCAAACGCCGCCTTGAGATCGCTTATCCGTCCCAACCACAACAGGATAAGCGCTGCGATAGGAATTGACCAGATGATGCGGTGCGCCAGCACTTCACCGGCAGGAATATGCGCCACCGCCTTGAGGTAAAGCGGGAGCGCACCCCATAGAAAATAGGCTGAAAAAGCGAATATGAAGCCTCGTTGACCATCTGAAAGACGGTTCTGGCCGGTTGCCAACTCGCTCATGGGCTTACTCCAAATCAATTATGGGTGCGCACCCTGCAAACCCAGGCCACCCTTATCCCCCTCTTCGGGCAACCGTCCATCCAATTAAACTTATGACAGCATCAAGCATCCTGATGCGCAATATGCTTTACGGACGCGTTTTCATTGCCGCGCCTGTTCTTCATCAGCTTGTATACGACCGAATCCATCAGCGACTGGAACGAGGCGTCGATAATATTGTCGGAGACGCCAACGGTCCACCAGCGATCGCCGGACGCATCGGTCGACTCGATCAGGACGCGGGTTATCGCTTCCGTGCCGCCATTGAGGATACGGACCTTGTAGTCGACCAGTTCGAGATCCTCTATCTCCTGCTGATATCGCCCGAGATCCTTGCGAAGCGCCAGATCCAGCGCATTGACCGGGCCGTGGCCTTCCGCAACCGACATGCGGGACTCGCCGTCGATCATGACCCGGATCACTGCCTCTGAAACCGTTTTCAAAACACCATTGGCATCGAAGCGGCGCTCGACAAGGCAGCGAAAGGAATCGACCTTGAAGAAATCGGGGACGGTGCCAAGCGTGCGCCGGGCGAGCAGTTCGAAACTCGCATCGGCACCCTCATAGGCATAGCCCTCCGCTTCCCGCTCCTTGACGGTCGCGATGAGCGTATCGAGACGGGGATCGTTCTTCGATACCTCGATGCCTCGTCGTTGCAGTTCGGCGATGAAGTTGGATTTTCCGCCCTGATCCGAAACCATCACCTTGCGCCTGTTGCCAACCGTTTCCGGCGGTATATGCTCGTAAGTCTGCGGATCCTTCGCCAAGGCGGATGCGTGGATGCCTGCTTTGGTGGCGAAGGCCGAAGCGCCGACATAGGCGCTCTGGGCGTCCGGCGCGCGGTTGAGCAGCTCATCGAATGAACGGGAGAGCCGCTGCAAGCCTTCAAGCGCCTCTTTGCCGATCCCCGTCTCGAAACGATTTGCCCATACGGGCTTGAGCATCAGCGTCGGGATGAGCGTGATGAGATTGGCATTGCCGCACCGTTCGCCAATGCCGTTCAAGGTACCCTGCACGTGCCGCACACCCGCATCGATTGCGGCGAGAGAGTTGGCCACGGCCTGCTCGGTGTCGTTGTGGGCGTGAATGCCCAGATGATCGCCCGGTACGTGCCTGGTCACGTCGCCGATGATTGCCGAGATTTCATGCGGCTGTGTGCCGCCGTTCGTGTCGCACAGCACGATCCAGCGCGCGCACGCCTCGAAAGCGGTTTTGACACAAGCCAGCGCATAGGCCGGATTGGCCTTGTAGCCGTCGAAAAAATGCTCGCAATCGACGATTGGTTCCTTGCCCGCATCTGCCGCCGCGCGAACCGAAAGGTCTATCGCCTCCAGATTTTCCTCGTTGGTGCAGCCCAAAGCCACCCGAACATGATAGTCCCAGCTTTTGGCGACAAAACAGACGGCATCCACGGGCGATTGAGTCAGCGCATTCAGGCCGGGATCGTTCGATACCGACACGCCAACGCGCTTTGTCATGCCGAATGCGGTAAATTTGGCGTTTTTCGTGCGATTCTCGGCAAAAAACGCCGTATCGGTCGGGTTTGCACCGGGATAGCCGCCCTCGATATAGTCGATGCCAAAATCATCCAGCATTCCGGTTATGACCTTTTTGTCCTCCACCGAAAAATCGATGCCGGGCGTCTGCTGGCCGTCTCTTAGCGTTGTGTCATACAGGTAGATGCGTTCTTTTTTCATGACTGCCGCTCCTTCGGCGGCCATTGATCGGTATCGCGATCGGGGTGCTGATGATTGATAATGCGTTTCTGAAATTCGACCGACGCCAAGATTTCGGCCGGTTCGCGATCCGGCAGGCTGGCCAGATGCGCGAAGAATGAAACCTTGTTCTCAGGGTTCACTTCGATAACCGGCGCCCCGACAGAGACATCGTCCAATGACCCGATGGAGATTTCCACTTCGCCCGCGCATTCATAGGTGAGCGGTGTACCGCATTCCCCGCAAAAACCGCGTCTCACCAGATTGGAGCTTTCAAAGCGTTTGGGTTCGCCGCGTGTCCAGATCAACGCATGCGCTGTTACCAATGGGCCAAAAAACGATCCAAACGCCTTCTGGCACATGCGGCAATGGCAGATGGAGGCGCGCCCGAGCGACGACGCCGCATAGCGCACCGCCCCGCACTGGCAGCCGCCGGTAATTTTCCGTTCCTCTGTCATGCCCCCTCCTTTGCCTCGCCCGGTGGCCATTGGTCGGTATCGCGATCAGGATGCTGATAGGAAACAAGACTGTTCAGGAAATCGACGGCCTCGGGGTCGGACATGGTGTCATATGCAGGCAGCCCGAAAAGCGCCTCGACATAAGGCAGCTTGCCCTCGATGCCCCATTGCACCTGCGGCGCGATCTCTTCCGGTTGATCGAATGCCCCGATCGCAATTGCCATGCCATCGGGCGCTTCATAGGTCAGCGGCGTGCCGCATTTGGGGCAAAAGCCGCGCTTTGCATGATTGGACGACTGAAAACGCGCCGGTTCCTCCTTCGTCCACTCAACATGCGCGTTTCGTACGGAAACCAGCGGTGCGAAGAAATTGCCAAAAGCCTTCTGGCACATCCGGCAATGGCAGATGGAAGCGTCACCCAGCGCACCCTCCATGTGAAAGCGCACGGCCCCGCACTGGCAACCGCCGGTGTAGACAGGCTTGTTGTCGAGGCTCATCGGACACTCCCTCGCTCAAGCATGTTCGGGGAAATGGCAAACGGCTTCGATATTGTTCCCGTCAGGATCAAGAACGAACGCGCCATAGTAGTTTTCGTGATAATGCGGGCGCAAACCCGGCGCTCCATTGTCCGCGCCACCGGCAGCAAGAGCTGCCGCATGAAAAGCGTCCACCTCGGCACGGCTTTGCGCGGTGAATGCGATATGCGCTCGCGGCTTCTGTTTTTCACCCTCGTGCAGCCAAAAAGCAGGATGGTCCCGACCATATCCACCCACGGGCTTACCGCCCGTAAATTCCGGCGGCACAACCATCAGCAAGGATGCACCCAGCGGCGCGAGGGCCTTGTCGTAAAAAGCCTTCGACTTTTCGAAATTCTCAACACTGAAACCAACGTGATCGATCATCGCTTCACCTCCCATGTCGTGATGCGCTCGCCCGTCTGCGGGTCTTTGCCATCTTTCAACTGAACGCCCTGCGTCAGCAACTCGTCGCGGATACGATCCGCCTCGGTCCAGTTCTTGGCCGCAATGAAGGCGAGACGATGCTTGATGCGATCATCCACCTGTGTGCCATCGACAGCCAGATCTTCCGCCTTTCCGGCAAACCATTCATTCTCGGTACGCTCCAGCAATCCTAGGAGAACCGCACTTTGCTTCAGGCAACGCCTGGCGCCAACAGATCCTTTCGAGGCCTCGGCGCGCAGTTCGTGCAGCGCCGCGATGGCCATCGACGTATTAAGGTCGTCAAACAGCGCTTCCATAACATCTGCACATGAAACGTCAGATACCTCAACATCGCCAACAGCGCGGTACCAGGAGTCCAGCGTCTTTTCCGCTTCGATCAGCGAATGAACAGTGAAATCGATCGGTTGGCGGTAATGCGTCATGAGCATTGCAAGGCGCAGCACCTCTCCCGGCCATTTGCGGCCGCCGAACTTGTCCGTCTCCAGCAACTCATGAATGGTAATGAAATTTCCGAGGCTCTTGGACATTTTCTGCCCTTCGACCTGAAGGAAGCCATTATGCATCCAGATATTGGCCATCCTGTCCGTGCCAAGGGCGCAGCAGCTTTGCGCTATCTCGTTTTCATGGTGCGGAAACACCAGATCGATGCCGCCGGCATGAATGTCGAACACATTCTTTTCCGGATCGTCGCATTTCAGGCCGCCGCCAAACGGCTCCAGCAGCTTGGCCATCGACATGGCGGAGCATTCGATATGCCAGCCCGGTCGGCCTAACCCTCCGGCTCCTGCCGGTGACGGCCAGCCCGGTTCGCCGTCCTTCGACGGTTTCCACAACACGAAATCCATCTCGTCGCGCTTGTAGGATGCGACATCGACACGTGCGCCCGCCAGCATTTCATCGAGCGGCCTGCGCGACAGCGAGCCATAGCGCGGCCCCTTGCGCCGGTTCATTTCCGAAGGCGAAAACAGGACGTGACCTTCGGCCACGTAAGCTACGCCTTCGGCGACGAGCCGGTCGATCATCGCCTTCATTTCATCGATATGTTCGGTAGCGCGGGGCTGAGCCGTTGGCGGCAGGCAGCCAAGGGCCGCAATATCGGCCTGAAACTGTTCGTTGGTCTGTTCAGTCACCTTGCGGATCGCTTCGTTCAGCGGCCGATCAGGATAGTCGCGCGCCGCACGGTCGTTGATCTTGTCGTCGACGTCGGTAATGTTGCGGACATAGGTGACGTGATCCTCGCCATAGAGATGGCGCAACAGCCTGAACAGCACGTCAAACACAATGACAGGCCGCGCATTGCCGATATGGGCATAGTCATAGACCGTTGGCCCGCAGACATACATGCGCACATGATCGGCGTTTATTGGAACCAGATCTTCCTTCTGCCGCGACGCTGTATTGTAAAGGCGCAGACCCTTCGATGCTTCGGTCATAACAGTCCAAATCCCCTATCCGGCTGACCGGGGCGTTTGTGCTCTTTTGATGGATTTGGAGACGAAACGGGCCGGGCCAGCAATAATTGCTAGCTGCAAATGATCGAGCAGATACAAATGGTCGATGCGAAAGGCAGTTTCATGCGTTTCTTATCCTTTCAAGAAACGCTTCCGTCAAGCTTTCTCGTAAGGCCGCGAAAGATATGTTGCATTTTTGCAAGCATCGCCCGCAACCCGACATGGTTAAGGCCGGTTAACCGGATTACCTCAAAACCAACCCCAAAGTGCCTTTTTTCCGGCTCAATCGGACAGCCATTTAGACGTTCGATTAAACCATGAATGATGATCAGGAGACAGCCAGACCATGACTCCCGAACCGAAACTGACAGACGAACTTCCGCGAACAGACCTGCTTGCAGTGCAATATCGCGATATCGGCCCGGCCGCCGTCCGCGCTGCCGTGCTTTCCGCTCCGCGCCCCCAGATCAAGGTCTGGAAAAAGAAGAAGCTAACCGTTGTTGAAGTAACGGACTAACAGGCTGACGCCTATCCCGGCCATGACAAGGCCGATCAGGACGTCAAGAACGCGCCATGCCGCCGGCTTCGCGAAAACCGGCTGCAACAATCGCGCACCATAGCCAAGCGCGAAAAACCAGATGAAAGACGCAACCACCGCCCCGATGCCATAGGCGATGCGCTCCATACCTTCGTAACGCGCTGACAAACCACCGAGAAGCACCACCGTATCGAGATAGACGTGCGGGTTGAGGAAGGTGAGCGCCAGGACGGTCGCGACCGCCGGCTTCAAGCCGGTTTCGCCTGATTTCGCCGCCCGCAAGGCATGCGGGTGGACCGCACGGCGAAAGGCGATAAAGGCATAGCCCAACAGGAACACCGCACCGCCCAGCGTCACCAGCGAAATCAGGCCCGGCGACTGCGCAATGAGCGTCCCCAGCCCTGCGATGCCCGCCGCGATCAGCAGAGCGTCGGAAAGCGCGCAGATCAGGCAAAGGATGAAGACATGCTGACGCAACAGCCCCTGTCGCAGAATGAAGGCATTTTGCGCGCCGATCGCGATAATGAGCGATGCGCCGAGAAGAAAGCCAGACAATGCTGCTGAATTCATTCGATATAATCCGGACTGAAATTCGGTGGCGTTTTAAAAGAGCGACATCTGGTCATCTGGAGTATCGGGCGGATCGGTCTTGCGCGGCTTCCTTGAAACCGGCGGCTCGTCCGCGTCCTGCCTGTCCTGCAATTCCGGCCCAAGATTTGAAACCTTGTTGACCTTGTCCGAAACGGGGATCGCTTCGAAAAAATCGGCCTGAACGGGGCGCAATAGATCGGCGACGTGTCGCGGTTCCTGCGTCTTGCAGTCGAGCCAGCGCGCGTATTCCTCCGGTTGGATGACGACCGGCATGCGATCGTGAATGGCGCGCAGCGTGTCATTGGCGGCAGTCGTAAGAATGCAGCCGGTATCCATTTCCGAGCCGAACCGGTCGCTCCATGTTTCCATGAGCGCGCCAAAGGCAACGATTCCACCGTGTCTCGGCCTGATCCAGTAGGCCTGTAGTTTGCGATTGCCGTCTCGCCGCCACTCATAGAAGCCGGATGCCGGTATCAGCGCGCGATGGTGGCGCATCGCCGTTCTGAAGGACGATTTTTCCGCCGCCGTTTCCGCGCGGGCATTGATCATAAGCGGATAGCTGGCGGGATCCTTGACCCAGGCGGGCATAAAACCCCAGCGCGCCAGCAAGGCCTTGCGGTCCGGGCGATTGCTGCCGGGCGGCGGAGTTTCACCCGTCATGACCAGCAATATGGGCTGGGTCGGCGCGATATTATAGCGGGGCGGGAATGCATCGAGACCGGCAAGCCCGAAATTGGCTTCCAGTTCCTCGGGGCTGACCGTCAATGCGAAACGTCCACACATTGATCCGGTTTCAGGCTTTTTGCCGGAGAGGTCAAGACAGCTCTGACGCATGGTTGCTATTGTCTGTTGATGGATTTACCCCTTTGCCATGAATATTGACCCATCAGGAACACGCCCGCAGGGCGTATCGATTGTTTGCCAGCGGGACGGACGTTTCCTTCTTGTCGAGCGCGGCCATGAACCAGCCAAGGGCTGGCTGGCCTTTCCCGGCGGGCGGCTGGAAGAGGGCGAAACAACGCAACAGGCAGCAAAGCGGGAGCTCTTCGAGGAAACGGCGCTTGCCGCCCTCCGCTTCACCCACCTCGTCACGATGAATCTTGCAGGCCCCACGAATGCAGGAATGCTTGCCAAGGATTTCTGGCTCGCGGTTTATCTGGCGCATGACGCCACCGGCGAGGCCGTTGCGGGCGATGATGCCGCAGCGCTCTTCTGGCTGACGCCGGAGGAAATGGCGGCTCACCCAGTAACGGACAGCACGCTGGCTGTTGCGCGGAAACTCGCGAACGGCGAATACAATTTCCCGTGAGCTGCCTTGAAGCGGCCCTTGTTTCACGCCACAAGAGCAATAAATGGGGCTTGGGACTAAATCGGTGGGCGGTTTCGTGCGCGGTGCAATCATTGTTGCTGCAATTCTGGCGAGCCTCGCGGTAACGCGCGGCGCGTATGCAGCTGAACCGCTTTATGAGAAGAAACTCATCCGTTTGGCGGAGGTGCTCGGCGCCATTCATTCGCTGCGTAATCTGTGCGGAGAACGCAGCGACGATTGGCGTAACCAGATGGATGCACTCATTCTTGCTGAAAACCCCGACCCGGAACGAAAGGCTCGGTTGATTGCCAGCTTCAATCGGGGTTACCGTTCGTTCAGTGAGTCTTATTCGACATGCACGGATTCCGCGATTGCGGCGATAAATCTGTACATGAAAGAGGGGGAGAGACTGTCATCCGAGATCGTAACGGGCTATGGAAATTAGGAAAACTTTAACTCTTGATTTCATTGGCCGGTTTATTGATTAAAACCTGTGCTACATTTTGAACGGGACATTAAGGAACGGCCTCCGGCCAAAGGTGATAAATACCATGGATCAAGGATCGATGAAACTTGATGACCTGATAACGCAGGAAAAGAAGCTCGCAGCCAACGAATATCAGGCCGAGGCTTGGGCGGATGGCATTTCCGAAGGAATTGAGCCGGAGATCCTTGCCGAAGCAGCCTTCTCCACCGCTTTGACGGAATTGATCCGTGAGGCCGGTGAAGGGCCGGCGCTGTCGCTGCTCGAAACGATGCGCGAACACATTATCGCCGGTGATTTTCTCATCCACCGGAACCTGCAATAGATTTTTAAAGACGCGGAAGAATGACCACGCAAGGAAATCCGATCAAGGGCAGTTCACGCCAGTCCGCCGGAATGATTTTCGCACTGGGCCTTTTCATCGGCACCTCGGGATGTGCGTTTTCAGCAAGCCCGGCCAGCGCAGCCGCCAACGCACCTTCTCCCTATTCACACATGCAAGCTGGCCCTTTGCTTGCCCTGAGCGAGATCCAGAAGGAAGAACTGCCAGCACTTGTGCCCTCGCCCCCTGCAGAAGGCGAGACCGAGACTGCTCCTGAAACACAGCAACCTGCCGAAGAGGGCGTTGCGCCGGAAGCGCCTGCCGATCAGCCCCCGGCCAGCGAGAACAAGGCGCCGACGCCTTCCACCGATCCCACTCGTCCCCATGTGACGGAGGACGACACGCCGCCGCCGCAGGTTCAGTACGATCTGACGACGCTGCCGGTCCCTGTCCAGAACATGAGAAAGCTCATTGTCGAGGCGGCGAAATCCGGATCGCTTGAAGCGCTGCGTCCGCTCATCGGCACAGGCGAACATACTACAACGCTTTCGCTGGGTGACTATGACGGCGATCCGATCGAATATCTGCGCGGGCTCGCCGGAGACGAGGAAGGACAGGAAATTCTGGCCATCCTGATCGATCTGCTCGATTCCGGCTTTGTCCATATGGACGCCGGGACGCCGAATGAACTCTACGTCTGGCCCTATTTCTTCGCCTATCCGCTCGACAAGCTCGAAGCACGGCAAAAGGTTGAGCTTTTCCAGATCATTACGGCCGGAGATTACGAGGACATGAAATCGTTTGGCGCCTATATTTTCTATCGCATAGGCATTACGCCAGCCGGCAAATGGAGCTTCTTCGTCGCGGGCGACTAGCATCGCCCGAGACTTGCCAGCCGATTGCGGCAAGGAATATGATACTCCGTATCATCGGAATGGGCGGACCATTAAAGTTGAGTTTCACCCATCCGGACCGAAATCAGAAATCATTTTTCAACTTCAGGCCGAAAATTGAAATTTCGGCAGTTTGAAAAAGGTTAGAGACCCTATAGCTTCCGCGCATTGTTCGCAGCCGGTTCAGATCCGGGCGGACCAGGCGCGCACAATACGGAACGACAGATGCATCCCGCATTGCAAACCATTTTGATTTTTCCGGTTCCCCACACAGGTGGAAACCGGCCATGAGCAGGAATGTCCCCGTCCCTTCCGCATCATTGTCCGCCGCGAACATCGCTGAAAAGCCGATGGTTTCATTCGAACAGGTTTCAAAGCGCTTTCCCGCCGGTCGCACAAGTGCTGAGGTGGTTGCCCTGGACGATATCAATCTGGTGGTGCCTCGCGGTTCGATCACGGGCATCATCGGCCGGTCGGGCGCTGGAAAATCGACGTTGATCCGACTGGTGAACGGCCTCGAAAAGCCAAGTTCCGGGCGCGTTGTCGTGGACGGGGTCGATATCGCCGGTTTTGACGAACGTCAATTGCGCGACGTCCGCCGGTCCATCGGCATGGTGTTCCAGCATTTCAATCTTCTCTCGGCGCGGACCGCCTATCAGAATATCGCCCTTCCGCTCGAAATCGCTGGCGTCGACAAGCGCACGATCGAAGCGCAGGTGACGCCGCTGCTCGAACTTGTTGGCCTTGCGGACAAGCGCAATCGCTATCCGTCAGAGCTTTCCGGCGGCCAGCGGCAGCGCGTCGGCATTGCGCGTGCGCTCGCAACGAATCCCAAGCTGCTGCTCTCCGACGAAGCGACTTCCGCGCTCGACCCCGAAACGACGCGCTCCATTCTGGACCTGCTCAAGCAGATCAACGATGATCTTGACCTCACAGTCCTGCTCATCACGCACGAAATGGAGGTGGTCAAGACCATCGCCCATCGTGTCGCGGTGATCGACGGCGGCCGCATTGTCGAACAGGGCGATACGTTTGACGTGTTCACGTCGCACAAACATGAAACCACCAAAGCCCTGCTTGCCGGGCTTCCCGGCATGACCCTGCCGGATTTCGTGGCGCAACAACTTCAACCAGCCCCATTCGACGATAGCCGGACGCTGTTACGCATTGTTTTCACTGGTGAAAACGCCACCGAGCCGATGCTGTCACGCCTCAGCCAGCAACTCGGCACCGAGGTCAACATCCTCGCCGGTGCCGTCGATGAAATCGGCCACCGCCCGTTTGGCACCCTCGTCGTGTCCCTTTCGGCCAGTTCGGAACAGATTGCCAATGCACGGCAATATCTGGGCGATCACGGCCTGACTTCGGAGATTATCGGCTATGTCCCCTGAGATTCTCGTGCTCATCGTCAAGGCCACCTTTCAGACCCTGCAAATGGTCGCCGTTTCCGGGATCATTGGCTCGCTGATCGGCATTCCGCTTGGCATATTCCTCGCGACCAGCGGCAAGGGCGAGCTTTTTGCTGCACCATTCACCAACAAGGTGCTGGGCATCATCGTCAATGCCGCACGCTCGACACCATTCATTATTCTTGTCGTGGCGATCATCCCGTTCACGCGCCTCATCGCCGGTACATCCATTGGCACCACCGCCGCCATCGTGCCGCTGACCGTAGCGACAGTTCCATTTGTTGCGCGACTGGTTGAAGCCGCGATCCGGGAGGTCAATCCCGGCCTGATCGAGGCTGCGCGCGCCATGGGCGCAACGCCGCTGCAAATCGTGTTCAAGGTTCTCCTGTCCGAAGCAAAGCCCGGCATTACGCTGGCGCTGACGCTTACGGTCGTCAGCCTTATCGGATATTCGGCGATGGTCGGCGCTGTCGGCGGCGGCGGACTTGGCGACCTGGGCATCCGATACGGCTACCAGCGCTTCATGCCCGACGTGATGCTTGTCGTCGTCCTGGTGCTGATCGTTCTGGTCCAGTTGATCCAATCGGCGGGTGACGCGCTGGCCCGGCGTGCCGACAAACGCAACCGCCCCCGTTAGAGCATCGATCTGACTGGATCAGATCAATGCTCCAACATTTTGATTTAACGCGCATCTTATCCGAAAACCGTTTCACACTTTTCGGGATGCGCTCCCCCCCCCAATCCCAACACTGACCCCCTGGAGGCTATAATGATCAAGAAACTTATTCTCGGAACCGCAATCGCTACATTGCTCACCGTTTCGGGTGCATGGGCTGAAACGATCAAGATCGGCGTGACGCCCGGCCCTCACGCGCAGATCATGGAAAAGGTCAAGGAAGTCGCCAAGGCCGACGATCTCGACATCGAAATTCTCGAATTTTCCGATTACGTGATCCCCAATCAGGCGCTGAACGATGGTGATCTCGATGCGAACTCGTTCCAGCACGAACCTTATCTCGACAATCAGATCGCTGACCGCAAGTTCGATCTGGTAAATGTCGGCAATTCCGTCAACTTCCCGATGGGCACCTATTCCAGGAAAGTGAAGAGCCTCGGCGAACTGGCCGATGGCGCGACCGTCGCCATTCCAAACGATCCGACCAATGGTGGCCGCGCGCTGCTGCTGCTCGCCGATCAGGGCCTCATCAAGATCAAGGACGGCGTAGGCCTCAAGGCCACCGTTGCCGATATTGTGGAAAATTCGAAGAACCTGAAATTTGCGGAACTCGACGCTGCACAGCTTCCGCGTTCGCTCGATGATGTGGATCTCTCGGTCATCAACACCAATTACGCGCTCGAAGCCGGCATGAACCCGGCTACCGACTCCATCGCCCGCGAAGGCGAAAAAGCGCCCTACGTCAACATCATCGTCGTGCGCACTGCCGACAAGGACAAGCCCTGGGTCGCGAAACTCCTGAAGGCGTATCACAATGATACGATCAAGCAGTACATCACTGACGAATTCAAGGGCGCCGTTATCGCCGGCTGGTAATCAGCTTCACGAGATACGAAAAGGGCCGGTTCAACCGGCCCTTTTTCATTCCATATGCCTGGCTATATACCCGGTTATCGCGGAAGCGCCTCGTTGAAGAGCACCGGCTCGCCCTGCGACGGCGTGACGATCTCCCCCTCCCACATGACCTGAATGCCGCGCACGATGGTGCCAACCGGCCAGCCCGTCACGGTCTTGCCGTCATAGGGCGTCCAGCCAGCTTTCGAGCCTGCTTGGGCGTGCGTGATCGTCTCGCGACGCTTCATATCGACAATGGTCAGATCCGCCTCATAGCCGACAGCAATGCGCCCCTTGCGCGCCATGCCGAAAATGCGGTTGGGGCCATGCGATGAAAGATCGACGAACCGTTCGAGCGACAGGCGCCCGGCATTCACATGGTCCAGCATGATTGGCACGAGTGTCTGAACGCCGGTCATTCCGGATGGCGAGGCAGGATAAGGCTTGGCCTTTTCCTCCAGCGTATGCGGGGCATGGTCGGAGCCCAGAACGTCAACAATGCCCTGCCCGATACCTTTCCAGACGCCATCGCGGTGACGCGCTTCGCGTACCGGCGGATTCATCTGGATCAGCGTTCCCAGCGTTTTATAGGCGCTGGCATCGAGCGTCAGATGATGCGGCGTTGCCTCGCAGGTCGCAACATCCTTGTGATGTTGCAGAAAATCGATCTCTTCGGCAGTCGATATATGCAGCACGTGAATGCGCGCCCCGACCTCATGGGCAATCCGCACCAGACGCTCGGTGCATTGCAGCGCCGCTATCTCATCACGCCAGACCGGATGCGACGACGGATCGCCCGCCACGCGCAGCCCCTCACGCTCGCGCAGGCGAAATTCGTCCTCGGAGTGGAATGCGGCGCGGCGGCGCGTGTTGCGCAGGATCGACTTCACACCCTCATCGTCTTCCACCAGCAGATCGCCGGTCGATGACCCCATGAACACCTTGATGCCCGCTGCTCCCGGAAGCCGCTCCAGTTCCGCGACATCTCCGGCATTTTCACGCGTGCCGCCGACCCAGAACGCGAAATCGCAGTGCATGCGCTGGCGACCACGCCTGATCTTGTCTTCAAGCGCCGCCGCAGAGGTCGTCAGCGGCTTGGTGTTCGGCATTTCAAAAACGGAGGTTACGCCGCCAAGCACAGCCGCGCGCGAACCGGTTTCCAGATCTTCCTTGTGTTCAAGACCCGGCTCGCGGAAATGCACCTGGCTATCGACGACACCGGGCAGGATGTGCAGCCCGGTGCAATCGATGACTTTTCCGGCGGACAACGGATCGAGATCGCCAATCGCCGCGATACGCCCGTCGCGCACGCCCACGTCGCGTTTGCCAGTGCCATCATGGTTGACGACTGTACCGCCTTTGAAAATCGTATCGAATGTGGTGGTCATTTCACTCTTCCATCTCAGCCCTTGCAGCTATCCACCTTCGGGATTACGTAACGCAGGCAGGAAACGCAAGGATGTTCACATGCCCTCGGTAAATCTTGAACAGCGAGCGCTCGTCAACGTGACGGGCGAGGACGCGGAAAAACTGCTTCAGAACGTCATCACGACGGATCTCGACGCGCTGAAACCCCGCGAACTGAAGCCGGGCGCGCTGCTCACTCCGCAGGGCAAGATCCTGTTCGATTTTCTGGTTTCCCGTATCGAAAACGGCATCCGCATCGAGATTGCCGAACCGTCCGCGGCCGATCTGGTAAAGCGACTGGTGCTCTACAGGCTCCGTTCCAAAGCGGATATCTCCGTTGAAAATGAATCACCTGTATCTGTTTGCTGGGAAAGAGATTCCGCTTCCTCTGAGATTGATTCAAGTCTGATCGTGGGTGACACCCGTTTTCCGGCACGGCTCAACGTCAGGCGCATCTATGCCGCTTCCAAAGCCTCCGCTTCACTTCAGGATTGGGATTCCCTCCGGATAGCGCATGGCGCTGCCGAGTCTCCACGCGACTTCGCCCTTTCCGACGCCTTCCCGCACGACATCAATCTGGACCAGACCGGCGGTGTCGCCTTCACCAAGGGCTGCTTTATCGGTCAGGAAGTCGTCTCCCGCATGCAGCATCGCGGCACGGCGCGTCGCAGGATCCTGATCGCATCGAGCGAAACCGCCTTGCCGGACACAGGCACACCCATCACGGCGAATGGGCGCGAAATCGGCACGCTTGGCACGGTGGTCGGCACGAATGGCCTCGCGCTGGCGCGCATCGACCGCGTCAAGGACGCCATGGACAGCAAAACCCCCATTCTTGCAGGCGATATTCCCGTGACGCTTTCCATTCCGCCCGAAGTGCGGTTTACCTTTCCCGAAACGGAAGGCAGCGACGCCGGATGACTGGTGGCAAGGCATCGCATCGCGCCTGGCAACGGATGCTGTCCGGCAGGAGACTTGACCTGCTCGATCCCTCGCCGCTCGACGTGGAGATCGGCGATATCGCGCACGGCCTCTCCCGGGTCGCGCGCTGGAACGGCCAGACGGTCGGCGAACATGCCTATTCCGTCGCGCAGCATTCCTTGCTGGTCGAGCAGATTTTCGTTCGCATAGCGGATGATGCCTCGCCGGAATGGCGTCTCATGGCGCTGCTTCACGACGCTCCGGAATATGTGATCGGCGATATGATCTCGCCGTTCAAGGCGGTGGTTGGCGGCGGTTACAAGGATGTCGAGGCGCGATTGCAGCATGCGATCCACCTTCGCTTCGCGCTTCCGCCCGCCATGCCCGCGCACTTGCGCACCCTCGTCAAACGGGCGGATCAGATCGCGGCCTATTACGAGGCGACCTGCCTTGCAGGCTTTGAGGAAAAGGAAGCCTTGCGCTATTTCGGGCGACCCCAGGGTATCGACCCGCAAGGACTTGACCTCATCGCCCGCGCGACCCAAACAGTCCAGACCGATTTCCTTGAGCGGTTTGCCACCCTCGATGCCGGGCGGCAGTCTGCGAGCGACACAAAACGGAGCATATCCTGATGTCTTATATCGTGGTTTCCCCACTCTCGCGCATTGGCGAAACGGCGACCTTGCACAAGGCGCTGCAAATGGTGACGCTCATCAACACGGGAACGCCTGTTGAGCGCCCTGCCCATATCACCCCCGAGCGCCATCTGTTTCTGGGTTTCAACGACATCAACGAGCCACAGGACGGCATGACCCCGCCCGGCGCGGAGCACATCGAACAGTTTATCGATTTCGCGCAGGCATGGGATCAGGGCAGCCCCTTGCTGATCCATTGCTTCGCGGGCATTTCCCGCTCCACAGCCGCCGCCTATATAACCGCGATCGCCCTCAATCCCGAACATGATGAAAATACGCTGGCCACGTTGCTGCGCGAACGCGCTCCCTCCGCGACACCCAACGCGCGCCTTATCGCCATTGCCGACGATATTCTTGGCCGCAAGGGGCGCATGGTCGATGCGATCAGCGGAATCGGGCGCGGGGCCGACGCGTTCGAGGGCACGCCATTCACTCTTCCGATCAGGAGCTAACCTTGGCGAAAGCGACCACAGCCGTTGAAATCGGGTTGAGCGCGGCCATCGTTACCATCGCCCAAGGCGAGCCACAGATTCTTGCAACCCATCCGGACAGCACGTCGGAACGCGCGGGGCTTCCGTCCGGCGCATTCGACCCTATCCGGCACCGCACGCTCGACAAGGGCTTGCGCGAGTGGGTGGAGGAACAGACGCGGCTGCGCATTGGCTATGCCGAGCAGCTTTATACTTTCGGAGATCGCGGACGCCAGAAAATCACCGGGGATGAAGGCGTTCACGTCGTTTCCGTTGGCTATCTGGCGCTCACCCGCCCCAATCCGGAGGATGAAGGCCGATTGCAACAGGCGGACGCGGATTGGCGACGCTGGTATGACTTTCTTCCGTGGGAGGACTGGCGCGGCGGCAAGCCCGGACTGATCGACGGCATCATCATACCGAGGCTATCGAAATGGGCGGACGAAACCGCCACCTTCGCGCGGCAAGGCCGCCTTCATCTGGCCTTCGGTTCCGATGATTTGCCATGGGATGAAGAGCGCGCGCTCGAACGCTACGAACTGCTCTATGAAGCAGGGCTGATCGACGAAGCCGTCACGGACGGGCGCATTGCCGCCACCAATCTGGAAAGGCCGCTTGGCGAGGCCATGGCGTTCGATCAGCGGCGCATTCTGGCCACGGCCATTGCGCGGCTGCGCGGAAAGCTGAAGTACCGGCCTGTCATATTCGAGCTGATGTCGTCCAGCTTCACGCTGACCGCCCTTCAGGAATCCGTTGAAGCCATTTCAGGCCGCCACCTGCACAAGCAGAATTTTCGCCGTCTGGTCGAGAACACCGAACTGGTCGAACCGACAGGAGCGACCCTCGATCAACCACGCGGACGGCCCGCCGCGCTCTACCGCTTCCGACAGGCTGTATTACAGGAGCGGCCCTCGCCCGGCCTGCGTCTCGGCATAAGGTGATTACCTGTCGAATTCAGAAGAGAAATGGAAGGTGCGCAGTGAGGGCGGAGATTCTCCTGCCCTTGACGTTCAGAAGACAACTGAAGCGCGCAGAAGAAAAGCGGAAGCATTTTCACAGATCAGGACTGGAATTGAATGAATCCGGGGGGCTTCCGCTTTCGACCTCAGAACGGCCACTTATCGTCATGAATGACTTTCCTTGAAGCGGACGCTAAGACGGCTGGAGTTGTCGCAGATTTTTGGGGTTGACGCGGCAAGAGAGACAGGAAATTGACAGCAGAACCAAAATTTTACACGGCCCTCAAGCCCAGATGGAAAGGGAAATGATGCGGAAGATAGCGGTTATCGTCAGTGCCATTGTCTTGACGCCTTCGACCCCTGCGAAGGCCGATCGACTTGTATGTTCCGAAGCAGAACATCTGCGTTACATGACAATGGTAGGCGAGGTTGGCGAGATGGGGATCGACCTTAACCCTGTGGGGCAGGATCGTGCGGCTTTCGAGAGGTTGACAGCCGCATATGAAACCCTCAACCCGAAGGGACCGAAGACCTCCCTTTTCGTCGCGCATGTTCCCACCGGTCAAATTTATAGTCAGACATGTGCGAAAGAGCGCTGTACGATGGAAGAAATGGCAACACCGGAGCAAGCCTGTTTGATCGATCATATGAACCAATGTAGCTATGTTGCACTTCGCTTCCGGGGCGAAGAATTCTGCCTACTCCGTTCGCCGCAAAATTAGGTGTTTGATCCCGGCATTTGATGGATTTCTCACTGGCATGATCGCCGAACTCCGTTCGGTATGCGGCTAATTTGTCTTGGAAATCCTGAACTTTGCATCGGGACGTGCTGACTTTGAATTCTCACGGAAATTTCTGTCGCAATAGTCGGGCGTGAAAGTCCGACTTACACGACAGATTTTTGCGACACTACAGGCCGCTTCTACCCGATCTCTGCCCGCAAGCCGATTGACCGCTACCCACCTCATCTACGCCGTCGCATTCGCGGTGTTACCGGAGTTCGCTCCTTTTCTCTTCTGCTCACTCCAGTTGGCTTCTGAATTTGACATTACGACTTCGGCAGGTAGACATGCTCCGGTGCGGGGAAGGCGCGTGATTTTACGTCCTCCGCATAGGCCTTGACGGCGTTGTCTATCGCCTCGCCGACTGCGCCATATTCCTTGACGAATTTTGCCGGATGCGGGTTCAGGCCCAGCATATCCTCAAGCACAAGGATCTGGCCGTCGCATTCCCTTGACGCGCCAATGCCGATGGTCGGGATCGGTATCTCGCGGGTTATTTCCGCCGCCAGCGGCTCGACGATACCTTCCAGTACTACCGCGAAAGCCCCCGCGTCGCTCACCGCCTGCGCATCGGCCTTGATGACCGGCCAATGCGCGACATCGCGGCCTTGCGTCTTGAAACCGCCCATCGTGTTCACCGATTGCGGCGTGAGGCCGATATGCGCCATGACCGGAATGCCGCGCTCGGTCAGAAAGCGGATCGTTTCCGCCATACGCGCGCCACCCTCCAGCTTCACGCCGCCGCAACCTGTTTCCTTCATCACGTGAACGGCATTGCGAAAGGCGATTTGCGGGCTTTCCTCGTAGGTTCCGAAGGGCAGATCGACGATCACCATAGCTGTTTGCGACCCGCGCACGACCGCGCGGGCATGGGTGATCATCATGTCCAGCGAAACCCCCAGCGTCGAATCCATCCCATGCATCACCATGCCGAGGCTGTCGCCGACCAGTATGAAATCGGCATAGCGATCGACGATGGTTGCCGTATGCGCATGGTACGACGTCAGCGACACAATGGGGACGCCGCCCTTGCGGGCACGAATTTCGGGCGCTGTGCGCCGCCGGGTAACGACTGGCTGGCTCATGTTTTCCTCCCATTGCCTGCTCAAGCGACGATGCGCTGATCGATCAGTCTCACCTTGCCGAAGCGGACGGTCAGCAGGATAACCGCTGGCCTGTCCAGTTTGCCTGAAATGGCCGACAGATCGGCAGCGTCGCGAATATCCACGGCTTCGACTTCGCCGCGCGGTTCCGCCTTCAAAAGCGCCATCACCTCGCGCCGGATAGTCGCTACCGAACGCTCGCCATCCGCGACGCGCTTTTCCGCATGATCGAGTGCTTGCGACAGGATAATGGCGGCCTTTCGGTCTTCCGGCAACAACAGGGCATTGCGCGAAGAGCAGGCAATTCCATCCGCCTCACGCACCGTCGGCACGCCCGTTATCACGATCGGCATATCCAGATCGGC
This sequence comes from Phyllobacterium sp., assembly GCA_050726055.1. Classification (GTDB taxonomy): domain Bacteria; phylum Pseudomonadota; class Alphaproteobacteria; order Rhizobiales; family Rhizobiaceae; genus Phyllobacterium. The sequence continues at coordinate 93,209 of JBOHIW010000016.1, forward strand.
CACCATGCGCCGGATGATCGTCAGTTGCTGATAGTCCTTTTCGCCGAAAAAAGCGCGATCCGGCTGCACGATATTGAAAAGCTTGCTGACCACCGTGGTGACACCGCGGAAGTGGCCGGGGCGAATGCGCCCGATCAATATACGGGACAGGGCAGTGTTTTCCACGATCGTCGCCGCGCCGGGACGATAGATTTCAGCCACGTCCGGCGTGAAAACATAATCCGCGCCTTCCGCTTCAAGTTGGGCAAGATCGCGCTTCAGATCGCGGGGATAGGTCGAGAGATCCTCGTTCGGCCCGAACTGGGCGGGATTGACGAAGATCGACACCACCGTCACATCCGATGCCTGCCGCGAATGACGAACGAGCGACATATGGCCGATATGCAGATAGCCCATGGTCGGAACGAGGCCAATCGTCTTGCCTGCCCGCCGTTCCGCGCGCAACGCCTCACGCAGTTCGCTGATCGTCGATATGACCTTCATCTTCATCCGATCCCGATATCGAGGCCGAGATCCAGTGTTGGAGCGGCCATGGTGATCTTCGATGTCGAAATATAGTCTACACCCGTCTCGGCTACCGCCTTGATCGTATCGAACGCAATGCCGCCCGAGGCTTCGAGCCTTGCACTGCCCGCATTGATTTCGACAGCTTTTTCAAGCAGTTCCGGCCCCATATTATCAAGAAGAATCACATCAGGTGAAGCCGTCAGTGCTTCCTTCATCTGTTCCAGACTGTCGACTTCCACCTCCACCGACACGAGATGGCCGACATAGGCACGCGCCGCGAGAATGGCTTTTGCGACGCCCCCAGAAACCGCGATGTGATTGTCCTTGATAAGGATCGCGTCATCCAGACCAAAGCGATGGTTCGACCCGCCGCCGCAGCGCACGGCGTATTTCTCGGCGGCGCGAAGGCCCGGAATGGTCTTTCGCGTGTCGCAGACCTTCGCCTTCGTATGGGCGATCAGGTCGGCAAAGCGTGCCGTATAGCTGGCGATGCCGCTCAGATGCATGAGAAAATTGAGCGCAACCCGCTCGGCAGACAGAATTGCACGCGCATTTCCCTCGATGCGGGCGATTTCATGACCGGGTTTCACGCGGTCGCCATCCTTGACCAGCGGCGTGAACACAATCGCCGGATCGGTCAGCGCGAATGCCGTACGCGCGAAGATCAGCCCGGAAATCACGCCGTCCTCGCGGCTGGCAAGCACGGCCTTCGCCGTCGCCTCCTCGGCAATCGTCGCATTGGTCGTGATGTCACCGGCGCGGCCCAGATCCTCGAGCAGCGCCGCACGAACCGCGTCTTCAACCATCACGCGCGGCAAGGCGGGTGGGAGAGCAGTCAAGGCAGTATCGGCCATTATGCGGCCTCCATTTTACGATCTGCGATCAGGCGCTCGGCGTCTTCAAGCATGATGAATGTACGACGATGCCATTCCTTGCGGCTTTCCGGGAAATCAGTGCGGAAATGCCCGCCGCGGCTTTCCTCACGCGCAAGGGCGCTGACAGCGATCAGCTTGGCAGTCGCAAGCACGTTCGCGAAGGCGGGGGTGCTGTTGGTATTTTCAAGGTCGAGAATGGTCTTCAGGCCACGCTCCATATCTTCGCCGTTGCGGACAACGCCGAAACAAGCGCTCATCGTTTGACGCAGGGTGCGCATGGCGGCGCTATCCGGCTCCATTTCGACATCTTCATTGTCGACAGAGCCTTTCGACCAGTCGGCGGCATTCTCGGATGGCACGAGCCTTGCAACGTCGGTGGCGATCCGCGCCGAAAACACGACCGCTTCCAGCAACGAGTTGGAGGCCAGCCGGTTTGCGCCATGCGCGCCGGTGGATGTGCATTCGCCACAAGCCCACAGGCCGGGCAGCGACGTGCGGCCATCCTCATCGGTCCAAACCCCACCCATGAAATAATGGGCCGCGGGAATGACCGGTATTGGCTGTACCACCGGATCGATCCCCGCGTCCTTGCAGTAGGCATAAACCGTGGGAAATTCTTCCGGGAAGGCCGCACCAACGGCTTTCGTGCAATCCAGAAATGCGCCCCGTCCCGCCATCACTTCCGAGAAAATGCCTCTTGCCACGACATCGCGCGGCGCCATTTCGGCTGCCGGATCGATCTTGAGCATGAAACGCTCGCCGGCATTGTTGACGAGTGTCGCACCGTGGCCGCGCAGCGCTTCCGTCGCCAGCGGAGCCGGATCCTTGCCGACGTTCAGGGCGGTCGGATGGAACTGCACAAACTCCATATCGGCCATTCTGGCCCCTGCCCGCGCCGCCATGCCGATGCCCTCGCCGCGTGCTTCCGTCGGGTTGGTTGTCACCTCATAGAGATGCCCGACACCGCCCGTCGCGAGCACCACATGGCGCGAGACAAGCGTGACAAGCGATCCCTTGCCAGCATCAGTGCGCGCCACAACGCCCGTCACCTTGCCGTCCTGCGTCAGCAGTTCCTCCGCATCATAGCCCTCCAGCACACGGATGGACGGTGTGTCGCGCACCGTCTGCACGAGCGCCTGCATGATCGCCCGACCGGCCATATCGCCGCGAACACGAACCACGCGGCTTTCCGAATGCGCCGCCTCGCGCGACACCTGCAACCTGCCTTCCAGATCGCGATCGAACGGAACACCATAGCCAAGCAGGTCGTGCACGCGATCCGCCGCTTCCGCCGCCATAAGCCTGGCGATACGCTCATCCACGATACCGTCGCCTGCGGCCAACGTGTCGGTGACATGCTTTTCAACCGTATCGCCATCGGAGACCGCCGCGGCAATACCCGCCTGCGCCCAGGCAGAGGACGCGCCCCGCCCGATCGGCGCAGCCGCGAGCACCGTGACCGGCCGCGGCGCCAGCTTCAGCGCACAGAAAAGCCCGGCCAGACCGCCGCCGATGATGACGACATCCTGTTCGGACACGTGTTGATCGACCATGTTAGCATCCCCTTCCATGTGCGAATGGCTAGTTCTTGAGATTGACCATCCGTTCCACGGCCTGACGCGCCCGCTCCGCAACCAGCGGATCGACGTGGATTTCGTCGCGCATGTAAACGAGGGTGTCGAGGATCTTCGGCAGGGTGATGCGCTTCATATGCGGGCAAAGATTGCACGGCTTGATAAACGTCACATCCGGCACCTCGGATTCGATATTCGACGCCATCGAACATTCCGTCACCAGAAGAACCTTGGCGGGCCGCCTGTCCTTCACATAACCGATCATGCCGCTGGTCGAGCCGGTATAATCCGCAACTGCGACGACTTCCGGTGGACACTCCGGATGGGCGATGATCTGGATTTCGGGGTCGGAAGCCTTGTAGGCAAGCAGTTCTTCCGCCGTGAAGCGCTCGTGAACCTCGCAATGGCCTTTCCAGGTCAGGATTTTCACGTCAGTCTGGGCCGCAACATTCTGCGCCAGAAACTCGTCCGGGATGCACAGAACCCGATCAACCCTGAAGCTCTCGACAACAGAAACCGCATTTGCGGAGGTGCAACAGATATCGCTTTCAGCCTTCACGTCGGCCGACGTGTTTACATAGGTGACAATCGGCACGCCGGGATAGGTTTCGCGGAGCAGACGCACGTCCGCGCCGGTGATGGATTCGGCCAGCGAGCAGCCTGCCTTCATATCGGGGATGAGAACCGTCTTGTGCGGGTTGAGAAGCTTTGACGTTTCGGCCATGAAGTGGACGCCGCATTGAACGATGATTTCGGCATCGACTCGCGTGGCCTCCTTGGCGAGCTGAAGTGAGTCACCGACAATATCGGCCACACAGTGAAAGATTTCCGGCGTCTGGTAATTATGGGCCAGAATGACGGCGTTGCGCTCTTTCTTCAGGCGGTTGATTGCAGCGACATAAGGCGCGTAGACGGGCCATTCGATACGGGGAATGTGATGCGCCACCCGCTCGTAAAGATGCTCGGTTTCACGCGCTATTTCCGGCGTGTAGTCCAGCTTTGGCATGTCGAGAACGCCGAAACGCTCCGCAGCCGTTTCACCCGTCTTTGCCGGTTGCGCAATGCATGCTCCACCTGCCTCCATGGAATCCTCCTTACCGGACTTTATTTATACTCATTATGAGCATAAATATGATCGAAATAAAAACGGCTCTGCCGCTTTCGAAGCCATATATGCCCATCCCCGTCTTCGTTCAAGCACCCGATGAACGTTTTCGTTATATTCCTCAGTCTCCAACGTCGCCCGTCGAGCAATGCAATTCGATCAATCAGATTGACCGACCCGTCAAACCAATTCATTTGATTGATGAAAATTGTGCGTCTATGTTGGCGCTCCGCTGGAGAACCAACATGCCGCAGACATCCGTTTTAAAGAGCAAACCCGTCGGTTTGCCCTGGCTCATCATCATATCAGGCTGCCTGATTGCACTTCTGACTTTCGGTCCTCGTTCGGCGATGGGCTTCTTCCAGCTGCCTATGCTTGCTGAAAAAGGGTGGGACCGCACCACATTTGGCATGGCCATGGCGCTACAGAATCTCTTCTGGGGAGCCGGTCAGCCATTTTTTGGCCTGATCGCCGACAAGTTCGGCACATGGCGCGTGCTGCTCCTCTCGGCCATTCTCTATTCATCCGGCTTGTTTCTGATGGCCAGCGCCGATTCGGCAACAATGCTGCACATCAGCGGCGGCGTTCTTGTCGGGCTTGGCATTGCGGCGGGGTCGTTCGGCATCATCCTTTCTGCCTTTGCGCGCAATGTTTCACCCGATCGACGCACATTCGTGTTCGGGCTTGGCACAGCCGCGGGCTCTGCGGGCATGTTTGTCTTTGCCCCCATCAGCCAGGGTTTGATCGAAAAATTCGGATGGTCCGACGCGCTTGTTTATCTGGGCCTTGCGATGCTCATCATCCCGGTTCTGGCAATCCCCCTGCGGGGCAACGCGGCAAGCGGGAAGATCGCGCAGTCGGATGTGCAGCAATCCATCGGTGAAGCGCTGCGCGAGGCGCTCGGCCACAAAAGCTATCTTCTCCTGACCGCCGGCTTCTTCGTCTGTGGCTTTCAGGTTGCTTTTATCACGGCGCACTTCCCCGCCTATCTCGGCGATATCGGCATCGCGCCGACCTATGCGGTCCTCGGCCTCGCCCTGATCGGCTTCTTCAACATTATCGGATCGCTGGGAGCAGGCGTGATAAGCCAGCGGACATCGAAACCAATGTTCCTCGCATGGCTCTATATTCTGCGTTCGGTAGCGGTGACGGCATTCCTGCTTTTTCCGCAAAGCGGCTTTTCGGTGATCGTCTTCTCGATTGTCATGGGACTGCTATGGCTTTCGACCGTGCCGCCAACAAACGCGCTTGTCGCCATCATGTTCGGCACGCGCTATCTCGGGATGCTCGGCGGACTGGTGTTTTTCTCCCACCAGATCGGCTCGTTCCTCGGTGTCTGGCTGGGCGGCTATTTGTACGACCGTTTCGGAACCTACGATCCCGTGTGGTGGCTCGGCGTGGCGCTGGGCCTCTTTGCGGCCATTGTCCACTGGCCGATACAGGAAAGGGCGGTGGACCGCCCTTCCCTTCAACCCGCCGAATAGCAGCGCGCATTATGAGCGCAGGATCTTCTCGATCTGATCGAGAACATCCGCCTTTCCGATGCCGGTCAGAAACGCCAGTGTGGTGATGACCGGCTTCGGCAAATCCTTCGGAACCTGCGTCGTGGAAACCACCAGATCCACGTCGTCGATCATGCCTGGAACTTCCGTCGCCTTGCACTGGCGAATGGATATGCGGATGCCACGCTCCTTCATCGCCTCCTCCACCGCATTGGCGACGACTGTCGACGTCGCAATGCCCGTACCGCAGGCGATCAGGACAATTTTTTCCCTGGACATTTGGTTTCCTCTTTCACTTTTCGGGATGCTCGAACCTTTTGATTTAACGCGCATCTTATCCGAAAACCGCTTCACACTTTTCCAGATACGCTCTAACCCAGGACGGCGCGAACGTCGTCAATGGTTTGAGCGGCAATCAGCGCCGCGATAGACTGCGGCGACTGGATGGTTCCGGCAATCTCCTGCAACATTTCAATCTGCTTGTCCTTGTCGTTCAGCGCCATCAAAAAGACGACACGCACCGGAAGCTTCTCTTCAGGATCTTCCATATTGGAGAAAGTTACAGGAGAAGCCAGTGTCGCGAACGCAAGCGCCGGCCTGATGACATGCTCCGGGTCCGTGTGCGGGATCGCTACATTGTTGTCACCGCCGAGCGGCAGGCCGGTCGGCAGCTTTGCTTCCCGCGCCAGAACGGCCTCGACAAAGCTTGGATGGACAAGCCCGAGGCTTTCCAGCCTGCCTGCGAGCAGGCGGATGACCGCCTCGTCGCTTCCAGCTTCAGCCCCGAGGATAATCGCCTCGGGACTGAGATAGTTCATCAGGGCATGAGCCAAATCCGCTCTCCTCTCTATTGCTCCGAATAGTCGCCGCCGGCGGCGCGTTCCCAGCTATCGGTGTTGCGACGATAGGCCCAGAACGCCGCGGCGATGATGAGCGTAAGCACGGCAAGTCCGACGGCGCCGAGCCACTGGATCGCAGCGATCACGACATAGGGAATCCACAAGAAGCCATCCACGACGCTGGTGATCTGCACCGCATTTTCAGGCATCTTGAAACCCGAAGCGACAGCAGCGCTCGTAAACAGCGGAGCCAGCGCATTGGCGACATAGAAGCCCAGGATGAGCGTCACTGTGCCGACAATCACCATGCGAAACACGTTGCCGCGCAGCAGCGGCGCGGTCATCGCCACGATGAACGGGATAACAGCGAGGTCGGCAAACAGGATAACACGGTTTCCCGGCAATATGATCGATAGCACGATTGCAATAGGAACCAGGATCAGCGCCGAGGAAATGGCCGCGGGATGACCGATGAGGATGGCCGAATCCAGCCCGACGAGAAGTTCTCTGTCTCCCGTGCGTTTGCGGACAAATTCCTGCGCGGCCTCGGAAATCGGCAGCAAGCCTTCCATCAGGATTTTGACCATGCGCGGCAGCAAAAGCATCACAGCGGCCAAAGTCATGCCCGTTTGCAGGATCTTGCTCAGAGCAACGCCGAAATCGCCCGCGTTATAGTAGGCGATAGCGCCCAGTACGAGGCCGATAATGAGGCCGAGCACGACCGGCTCGCCAAAAACACCGAAACGTTTCTGGATTGTGTCCGTACTGATATCGATGCGGTTGATTCCCGGAATGCGCTCGATAACCCAGTTCAGGATGATCGCGATCGGCAGAATTTGCGCAGAAGCCAGATGCGGAACCGATACGCCCGGAATGCCGTAAAATTTCTGCACGGCCTTGGCCGACCAGTCGGCAAACAGCAGCGAAAGCGCCGCCATCAATGCAGCGACCACCAGTCCGTAGAACAGGCTGTTCGTTGCAGCGACAGCAAGGGAACCGATAAAGGCAAAGTGCCAGAAATTCCACACATCCACGTTCAGCGTTCGCGTCAGGCGCGTCACCAGCAGCAGAATGTTGACGGCGATGCCGATGGGAATGACCCAGAGGCCGACGGATGAACCGAAGGCAATCGCCGCCGCAGACGGCCAGCCGACATCGACGATATCGCGCTTGATGCCGGTGTTCGTGACAATCGCCTGCGCGACGTCGCCAATGCTCTCCAGCATCAACCCAAGCACCAGATTGATGCCGATAAAGGCAACGCCAATCGTGACCGCCGCACGGAACGCGCGACCTGGCCTGGTGCCGAGAACCAGCCCAATGATGAAAATGACGATAGGAAGCAGGACCGTCGGCCCAAGCGTATCAACAGCGGTTTTCAGGCCGCTCAAAAAACTATCCATTGTTTCCCTCCCAACACCCGTCCCAAGGGTGCTTCACCAGTACGCGTGAAAAGAACTTTTGTCTTATTTCATGTACCGTTGTTACTCATTCCATGAGACTGCACACCTGTCAATGTCAGGACTGGGCCCTAGCACGTTCCTGCGCTTTTCAGGGATAGAGCGCATGAAACGAATTCAGGCGATGGAGGTGTCCGGTTCTGGAAGTTTGAGCCGTTGAAGGAGTGCCAGAAACCCATCGCGGGATTCCGGCGCGTGTTGCCCGCGCGGCTCCCACACATGACGGGCAAGGAAATAGCCGGTCAATCGAAATGCTTGCATCACTTCCTCAGCAGACGCTGCACGCACGCGCGGACTGATCATGAAACCCGGCATGGAAAGCAACTTGTCAGCCCATGGAGCACCGGCTTCGCGGGAAACCGCCCTGCCCGATTTCGGCGACACATACACAAGCTGTTCTGTGACGCCGGTTGCCGCACATCGTTTCAGATCAAGGCCGAAACCCAGCTCATCGAGCAGCATGATCTCGAAACGCAACAGCAATTCACCCGCAAGAAGCGGGTCTTCCAGATGATCCAGCAGGACGCCCAGGGCCTCGAACAGGCCCTGATGCGTGTCGCGCTCCGGCAGAAGACGCAGATGCGCCGCAGCAAGCTGAAATCCGTAAAGCGCTATGGGCACCTCGATCAGACGCGCCGCGGCAAAGGAAAGCGGTTCGATCTGCATCATGCCGAGATGCTCGTCCAGCCGCGCCCGCCATGTGACGTCGGCACGGTTTCCCGGCTGGAGCAAAGGCTGCATCTTGCGCGAACGGCCACCCCGAACGAGACCGAGATGGCGGCCATGCGCGCACGTCATCAACTCGACGATACAGCTCGTCTCGCCGTGCTTTCTCGTTCCAATAATGATTCCTTCGTCGCGCCATTCCATCGAATGTCAGCCAAATCACCATCTGCCCAAGGCAGTTTGCGCCAACTGCGTCGGCTTGTCGAGCATCGGAGCATCGCGCCTCAGCTGTGGAAATCCAGCCCCATTTCGCGATAACGCTCCGGATCGTTACCCCAATTGTCGCGCACTTTCACAAAGAGAAAGAGGTGGACGGGTTGTTCGAGAATTTCCGCGATTTCCTTGCGTGCCGACTGGCCGATAGACTTGATCGTCTCGCCCTTGTGGCCGAGCACAATCTTCTTCTGGCTGTCGCGCTCTACATAGATGACCTGCTCGATGCGAACAGAACCATCCTTCTTTTCTTCCCAGCGCTCCGTCTCGACGGTCGAGGAATAGGGAAGTTCCTCATGAAGACGCAGATAAAGCTTTTCGCGGGTCACTTCGGCCGCAAGCTGGCGCATTGGCATGTCGGAAATCTGGTCTTCCGGATAATACCAGGGGCCGAGCGGCAGCGCGTTGGCGAGATAATCGACAAGATCCTTGCAACCGTGGCCCTTGAGCGCCGAGATCATGAAGGTGCGATCGAACTTGGCCTTTTCGTTGGCAGCCGCAGCAAGCTCAAGCAAACGCGGCGGCTCTATGCGGTCAACCTTGTTCAACACGAGAACAGCGGTGCGGCGCGACTCACGCAAGCTGTCGAGAATAGCCTCGGCCTCCTCGTTCAGCCCGGTCTGGCTGTCGATCAGCACCAGAATGAAGTCCGCATCCTTCGCCCCGCCCCAGGCGGTCGTGACCATGGCGCGGTCAAGCCGGCGTTTCGGCTTGAAAATACCCGGCGTGTCGACAAGAACGATCTGCGACCGGTCGTGAATGACGATGCCGCGAACCAGAGCGCGCGTCGTCTGGACCTTGTGCGTGACGATCGAAACCTTGGTCCCGACAAGCTGGTTGACGAGCGTGGACTTCCCCGCATTCGGCGCGCCGATCAGCGCCACAAACCCGGATCGGGTCGGGGCGGCTGTTTCTTCTTGCTGATTATCTGTCATTTATTGCTTTCCGGCGGGCCTTTCGCGGACGCCTTCGCGATAGAGTATCTGTTCCGCCGCATTCTGCTCGGCGATACGCTTTGATCTTCCGGTTCCGGTTACAGGCTCGAAGCCCTTGATCGAAACCTGAACCGTGAACTGTGGATCATGATCCGGTCCGGTTCGGTTCTCAATAGTATAAACGGGATGGCTGCCATCGCCTTGCTGGTGGGCCCATTCCTGCAATTCGGTTTTCGGGTCCCGCATCGCTGCCTTGGTTTCCCGCGAGCGGGGCTCCCAATAACGCTCGATGAACGGCCGTGCAGCTTCCAATCCGCCATCCAGATAGATGGTGGCGATCAGCGATTCAATCACATCCGCCCGAACATTGAGCAGCCGCTTGTCGGTCAATGTCTTGATATCGGAACCCGTCCGAATAAATTTATGCAACCCGATCTCATCGGCGACCGACGCGCAGGTCTCGGCATTCACCAGGGCATTGAGGCGGACGGACAATTCGCCCTCCTGCGCCGTCGGATATGCCTTGAACAGCATTTCGGCGATGACCAGCCCGAGAACCCGGTCCCCCAGAAACTCAAGACGATCATAGTCCGTTCCCGTATTCTGGGTGGCGCTGGCGTGGGTCAGCGCACGCTCGAGGCGGGCCATGTCCTTGAAAACATGGCCGGTCGCCTCTTCGATCACCTGTCTGGCGTTTTCCGAAATATTGGAAGACGAAGCCATATCAGCAGCACCTGCTCGCGCTATCGTAGATCACTTCACTCATCCGGAGCGGCATTCACGGAACTGAGCAAACGCCCGGGGCGCAGTTCGGACGGCCAGCGCCAGATTTCCAGCGGGCTTGCCTTTCCGGCGATGGAAAAGAAGATGATGTTGGCGCGGCCGACAAAATTCTCCAGAGGAACGAAGCCGACCATTGCGCGGCTGTCGTTTGAATTGTCGCGGTTATCGCCCATCATGAAGAAATGATCCGGCGGCACGACGAATTCGCGCGTGTCGTCCGTGATGGAATTGGGGCTGATATCCAGCGTATCGTAGGTCACGCCATTCGGCAGCGTCTCGCGATAGACATCGACGGGGCGATTTTCTTCCGTGATATCCGGATTGTCGATCTGGCCCACCTTTACGCGCGGAACAGCCTCGCCGTTGATATAAAGCACGCCCCCGCGCATCTGGATCCGGTCGCCAGGCAAGCCGATGACGCGCTTGATATAGTCAATCGACGGGTCGGAAGGCAGCTTGAACACAGCCACATCGCCCCGTTGCGGCTCCGAAGACCAGATGCGGCCCGAGAACAGATTCGGAGAGAACGGCAGCGAGTATTTCGAATAGCCGTAGGAAAATTTCGAAACGAAGAGATAATCGCCCTCAAGCAGGGTCGGGCGCATCGAGCCCGACGGAATGCTGAACGGCTGGAACAGCAGAGTGCGGATGACAAGCGCCAGCAGGAGGGCCTGTACGATGACGCTGATGGTTTCGCCAAGACCACCGGACTTCTTTGCTTCGCTCTTGTCTGTCACGCTCATAGTATCTCCAGATAGATTTGCTCCCTATTAACGCCTAAGGCGAACAGGGGCAATGCGCCCTGAGCAATGCAGGGCCAGTCAATCACGCGCCGGTCGGTTGCGCCTCAATAATTACAAAGGCTTGAGCCAACGGAAAATCGTCCGTGATCGTTATGTGAATGACAGGCTTGTGGCCAGCCGGCATAATTTCCTCCAGCCGCTTGGCAGCTCCATTTGTCAATTTCATGGTCGGCTTGCCGCCTGGAAGATTGATCACGCCCATGTCGCGCCAGAAAACCCCGCGCGCGAGCCCCGTTCCAAGCGCCTTTGCGCAGGCTTCCTTGGCCGCGAAACGCTTCGCATAGGACGCCGCACGCTGGTTCCTGCCCTCGGATTTCGCTTTCTCGATATCCGTATAGACCCGATCGATGAAGCGCGCACCATGCCGCTCCAGCGTCTTTTCGATACGCCTGATATCGATCAGATCGCTGCCGATGCCGATGATCATAAGTTTGCTCCCGCTTGGCCGTCCGGCTTCTGCCGGTTCTCAACGTTCGCCGCCAGCCTGGCCTGCCGCTTCTGCCGAAATATATGGACTGCCCAGCGCGTTACCAAATAAAAGCCAAGCGCAAGAGCCAGCCCAACCGGAACGGAGCCCACCAGCATCGGCTTTATATAGGGTTGCCAGAGAACCTCAAAGTCGAGATGGGCCAGCATATGTCCCAGATTTTCAGGTGCGCCCTCGCCGGACCAGCTTCCGGTCAGGATAAACCGCCCGGTTTCCAGCGTCACGCCCCAGATGATGGGCAAAACAATCGGGTTGCCGAAAGCGGTGCCCACCACCGCTGCGATCATGTTGCCGGAAATCAGCCAGGTGAGTGCCATGGCGAGGATCGTATGAAACCCCAGCAGCGGGGTTGTCGAGGCGAAAACACCTGCCGCCACCCCCGCCGCTATGGCGTGGGGCGAGGCTGTGAGCCGCAGAACGCGTTTCGTAACATAGCGCAGGGACCGCGAAAGCGATGTACGCGGCCACACCAGATCATGCATCTTCTGCCTGAAACCCGGTTCGGTTCGACGGCGAAACAGCACTGCGCTCTACTCCCTGAACCAGCCCGTCCGGTTCAGATATTCCTGCTACCCGGCTTGACCGGCGGTATCGCCGCCAGTTCCGGCGGCAAGGCATCCGCCGGATAGGCGGGCACTTCATATTCCGCCAAGGCAATCAAAGGCACACCGACATCTGCTTTGCCAGCCGAGCGATCGATGATGCACGCGGCAGCGAGAACATCCGCCTTGAGTTCCTTCAGGCAGGTGATGGTCTCGCGAATCGAAAGGCCGGTCGTCACGATATCTTCAACGATGACGACGCGCGCGCCTTCCGGAATTTCAAAGCGGCGAAGGCGGAAGACGCCATTCTCGCGCTCGACCCAGATGGCGGGCACATCAAGATGGCGCGACGTCTCGTAAGCCGGAATCAGACCGCCGATGGCCGGACCGACCACATAATCGATCTGGCCAAGGCCAGCATCGCGAATTTTTGCGGCCAGCGCCCTGCACAGGATTTCCGTTTTGTCGGCATGCATGAAAACGCGTGCCTTCTGAAGAAAAACAGGGCTGCGCAGGCCGGAAGTCAGGATGAAATGGCCTTCCAGAACGGCGCCAGCCTCGCGAAATACAGTCAGAACGTCTTCGGTATTCATGAAACCTCGATTATTATCCGTAAACGCGTTGCGCGTCGCTGACGCAGGCGCTTTCCTTCAGTTGCGATAGAATGCGGGTCAGGTGCTTGAGATCCCAGACTTCGAGATCGACCATCATCTGCGTGAAATCCGGCGCGGTACGCACCATCGAAAGATTTTGAACATTCGCCTCATTGGCCGAGATGATCTGCGCGATTTCCGCCAGCGAGCCCGGAGCATTGATGGCGGAGATATTGATCCGCGCCGGAAAGCGCTCCTTCATCTGCTCGTCAATGTCCCAGCGCACGTCGATCCACCGCTCCGGCTGATCGTCATAGGCGGTCAGCGCGGGCGACTGGATCGGGTAGATGGTGATGCCGGAGCCGGGCTGAAGGATACCGACGATGCGGTCGCCGGGGACAGCCCCTTCCGGCGAGAAATGAACCGGCAGATTGGGATTGGCGCCGCGAATCGGCAGCGCGCGTCGCTTGCCGGGCTTCTTTTCTTCCTGCTTGCCCGGAACCTTGAAGATCATGCCGGCTGCGTTGCGAAGATTGAACCAGCCTTCCTCGCGGGCGGCGGGCGGCGTCGCACGGGTATCCTTGTAATCGGGATAGACCGCCTTCACGACGTCGGAAGATGGCAGCTCGCCGCGCCCGACCGCCGCGAGCACATCGTCCACTTCCTTGCGCGCGAGGCGCGGCAGGCCCTGCTTCAGGATATCCTTTGAGAAAGCCTTGCCCGCGCGCTCGAACGCGCGTTCGAGAATCTGGTTGCCGAGGCCTGAATATTGCTTGCGCACGGCAATGCGCGTTGCACGACGGATCGCCGCGCGCGCCTTGCCGGTGACAACGATCGACTCCCATGCCGCAGGCGGAACCTGTGCCTTCGAGCGGATGATTTCCACCTCGTCGCCGTTTTTCAGTTCCGTCATCAAGGGCATGATGCGCCCGTTGACCTTCGCGCCGACGCAACTGTCACCGACATTCGTATGCACGGCATAGGCGAAGTCGATAGGGGTCGCGCCCCTTGGCAAAGCGATGAGGCGACCCTTTGGCGTGAAGGCGAAAACCTGGTCCTGAAACAATTCCAGCTTGGTATGTTCAAGAAACTCTTCCGGATTGTCGCCTTCTGCCAGCGCCTCGATCGTCTGGCGGAGCCAGGCATAGGCATTGGTCTCGGTGGAGAGCGTATGCGGCCCCTGCTCGCTGCCGCGATCCTTGTAGATGGAATGGGCCGCGACGCCATATTCGGCGATTTCGTTCATTTCCCGCGTGCGAATCTGGAGTTCCACGCGTTGACGCGAAGGGCCGACGATCGTCGTATGGATCGAGCGATAGTCGTTCTGCTTCGGCGTCGAGATATAATCCTTGAAGCGTCCCGGCACGGATGACCATGTGGTATGGATAATCCCAAGCGCTGTGTAACAGTCCGGTATTGTGTCGACGACGACCCGGAAACCGAAAATATCCGAAAGCTGCTCGAAGGAGATGCCCTTGGTTTCCATCTTGCGGAAGACGGACCATGCCTTTTTCTGGCGACCCTTGACCCTTGCCTTGATATTTTTCTTCTCGAACAGCGCTGAAAGATCGTCTTCGATCTGCTGAAGAACCGTCCGGTTCTTTTCCATCAGTTCCGCGAGCCGGTTCGTGACCGTGAGGTAGCCTTCGGGATTGATATAGCGGAATGCCAGTTCTTCCAGCTCCTCGCGCATATCCTGCATACCCATGCGGCCGGCGAGCGGCGCATAGATATCCATCGTTTCCTCGGCGATGCGCTGCCGCTTGCTTTCGGGAACATGATGCAGCGTGCGCATGTTGTGAAGACGGTCGGCAAGCTTGACCAGCAGCACCCGCACGTCATCGGCGATAGCCAGAAGCAGCTTGCGCAGATTTTCCGCCTGTACCGCCTTCTTCGATACAAGATCCAGTTTCTTGAGCTTGGTGAGACCTTCGACCAGCTTACCGATTTCCGGTCCGAAAAGCTCGTCTATCTCATGCCGGGTAGCGGTCGTGTCCTCGATCGTGTCATGAAGAAGCGCAATCGCGATTGTCGCTTCGTCGAGGCGCATATCCGTGAGAATCGCCGCGACTTCGAGAGGATGGGAAAAATAGGGATCGCCGGAAGCACGCTTCTGATGGCCGTGCTTCTGCATTGCATAGACATAGGCTTTGTTGAGAAGCGCCTCATTCACGTCGGGCTTGTAACGCTGCACGCGCTCCACAAGCTCATACTGGCGCATCATCGACAACAACTCCCGGCTACGGCTTGGGCGTTTCCATCGCGCCCAACCAATTATTCATGCAAAACATGCGCCACAGATATCCTGCGGCGCATGTGAATTGTAACGTCGATTTGCTAACAAATATCAAGCGTCGGATCGAGACGCTGATCAGTAATCGTCGTTCTTCTCAGGAGCCACAAGGCCTTCGATACCGGCCAGAAGCTCTTCTTCCGACATGCTGTCGAAGGAAATCTGGTCGTCATCGGCATCGGCGGCAGTTTCAATAGCCGCGTTGTCGTCGGTGATAGCCAGTGGCGGAACAGCGGCAGCCTCCGGCTCGTCCACCTCCACATGCTTCTGCAACGAATGGATGAGATCTTCTTTCAGATCGCCCGGCGAGAGCATTTCATCGGCAATCTCGCGAAGTGCTACAACCGGGTTCTTATCATTGTCGCGCTCGACAGTGATAGCGGCGCCTTGCGATATGAGGCGGGCGCGATGGCTGGCCAGGAGAACGAGCTCAAAGCGGTTCTCGACCTTATCGACGCAGTCTTCAACGGTGACGCGGGCCATAGCCTGTCCCTTTCATGTCCAAATGCAACTGATGGATTTCCTGTGCAATAACGCGTATGCTCACAGATTACAAGCGAAAGCGACGAGAAGTTGACGCTGGCTTGTGGAGCCGCTGGCTCTGGAGCGAATGCCGTAATTTCACCGTGATTACAGTTTTTACATCGCCGCCTTGTTTGATTTCGCTGGATGTATTCGGTTTTAGGCCACGGCTTCAGGTGCATGACACGCACGGTTTCTGGCAACCCGACGATGCGAGCGATACCGATAATTTCAACATAGTTTGGCAACGGATAATTTCAGATGTTCGATCCCAGAGAGAAAATCGCGCTCTTTATCGACGGCGCCAACCTCTACGCAGCCTCCAAGACGCTCGGCTTCGATATCGATTATCGCAAGCTCCTGAAAGCGTTTCAGAAGCGTGGCTACCTCCTTCGCGCCTACTATTATACTGCCTTGGTGGAAGATCAGGAGTATTCATCCATACGCCCATTGATTGATTGGCTCGACTATAACGGCTACAAGGTCGTGACCAAGCCTGCCAAAGAGTTCACCGACTCGGCCGGACGGCGAAAAATCAAGGGCAACATGGATATCGAGTTGACGGTTGACGCCATGCAAATGGCTGAAGTCGTGGATCACTTCGTCATTTTTTCGGGCGACGGGGATTTCCGTTCCCTTGTTGAAGCCCTCCAGCGCAAGGGTCGCAAGGTCAGCGTTGTCTCCTCGCTCAGCACGCAGCCTTCCATGATTTCCGATGAGCTGCGCCGCCAGGCCGATCACTTCATCGACCTTGTGTCGCTGAAAGCCGAAGTCGGCCGCGACCCGTCGGAGCGGCCAATCCGCAAGCAGGAAGACGTGGAAGCCGAAGAAGACTATTGATCGCAGCGGCGTGGCAGTCCATCAAGCGATCATGACAGAGCCAGAACATGATTGCGCGATATGTCCGCGCCTGCACGATTTCATCGCCGGTTGGCGGGACCGGGAGCCGGGCTGGCACAATGGCCCGGTTCCGACTTTCCTTCCGCCGGAAGATGATTCGACAGTCAGACTGCTGATTATCGGCCTTGCCCCCGGATTGCGCGGGGCCAACCGCACCGGACGCCCGTTCACCGGCGACTATGCGGGCGACCTTCTCTATAGCACACTCAAGGAATTCGGGTTTTCCCGCGGCACGTTCCAGGCGCGTCCTGATGACGGCATGGAGTTGATCGGCACAGCCATCACCAATGCGGTGCGCTGTGTCCCTCCCGAGAACAAGCCTGTCGGTTTGGAAATCAATAATTGCCGGCGTTTTCTGGCTCCGACCATCACGAGGTTCACCAACCTCCGCGCCATCGTGACGCTCGGCACCATCTCACACCAGACGACGATCCGCACGCTTGGCAAACCGGTCGCGAAATATCCCTTCAGCCATGGCGGCCAAGCAGATCTCGACGGAGTTCGCATTTTCTCGAGCTATCATTGCTCACGCTACAATACGAATACCGGACGCCTCACTGACACCATGTTTCGGGATGTATTCCGCACCGTTCGGCTCTATCTCGATCAGCTTTAAGACGACGGCCCGAAATACTCGGCCGGCAGGTCAACCCCGGTCGCGCAGCAGACGGGATTTTTCGCGGTTCCAGTCGCGCTTCTTTTCCGTCTCGCGCTTGTCGTGCAATTTTTTACCGCGAGCGAGCGCGATTTCCAGTTTGGCGCGCCCACGCTCATTGAAATAAAGGCGGAGCGGAACGACCGTCATCCCTTCCCGATCCACCGAGTTTGCAAGGCGAACTGTCTCTCGCGCGCTGAGAAGCAGCTTCCTGTGGCGGCGCGGATCGTGGTTGAAGCGATTCCCTTGCGTATATTCCGGTACATAGGAATTGATCAGCCAGAATTCGCCGTTTTCGAAACTCGCGTAACTTTCGGCGATATTGGCCTGATTGGATCGCAGCGACTTTACCTCGGTTCCCTGCAATACGAGTCCCGCTTCGAGAGTGTCGAGAATCTCGAAGTTGAAACGCGCCTTGCGATTGTCAGCGACAATCTTGCGCCCGGGTGTGGTGTTGGCCTTGCTCATGACAGCTATATAGGTGCGATTGCTTGGTTTGTCAGTTGATCAAACCCGCATGTTTCATTGCGCTGTCGATCCGGGCGGCCGTTTCCGCCTCGATCGTCACCATCGGTGAGCGAACAATATTTTCAATCTTGCCGAGGCGCGAAAGAGCGTATTTCGGGCCGGACGGGTTGGGCTCAAGGAACAGCGCCTTATGCAGGGGCATGAGGCGATCCTGAATTTCCAGCGCCTTGGCGTAATCGCCCGCCAGCGTGGCCGCCTGAAACTCGGAGCAGAGCCGTGGTGCGACATTCGATGTCACGGAGATGCAGCCGACGCCGCCATGGGCATTGAAACCCAGAGCCGTGGCGTCCTCGCCGGAAAGCTGGATGAAATTCTTGCCGCATGTCGCGCGCTGCTCGGAAACGCGTTCGATCTTGCCCGTCGCATCCTTGACGCCAATGATATTGCTGAAATCATGCGCAAGCTTGCCCATGGTTTCCGGCGTCATATCGATGATCGAACGCCCCGGAATATTGTAGATGACGACCGGAATGGCGACAGATTCGGCTACAGCCTTGAAATGGGCGTAGAGACCGCGCTGATTGGGCTTGTTGTAATAAGGCGTCACCACGAGAATGGCATTGGCGCCCGCCTTTTCCGCGTGTTGCGCAAGTTCGACGGCCTCAACCGTGTTGTTGGAGCCCGCCCCCGCCACGACCGGTACGCGGCCGGCAGATTCTTCCACGCAAACTTCCACCACCCGGCGATGTTCGTCATGGCTGAGCGTTGGCGTTTCGCCTGTGGTTCCAACCGGTACGAACCCGTTCGTTCCTTCGGCGATCTGCCAGTTCACGAAGCCGCGAAAGGCTTTCTCGTCAAAATTGCCGTTCTTGTCGAATGGCGTGACGAGCGCGGTGAGTGACCCTTTCAGCATATGTGAACTCCGGAAACATTGGATATTGAAGCGCATCCCAACGGATCTGCGCGAGGTGGCGCACCATAATCTCCACGCAGAACAGGAGCAAGCGCATTTAGGCACCCGCCCCCTTCAATTACAAAAAAGAACAGAATAACAGCCTGATCGTCGCCGAAACCAGCTACGCTCCGCGAAGCAGGCTGGACAATTTCCGCAGCGACCTCGTAATACGCCACGATGTGCTGCTGTAAACCGCCTCGAGATTTCGCTTGAGGGCGGTCACTTCCTGCTCCAGCTCCCGGGTTCGCACAGCGGCTTGCGTGCTGCGCTCACGGCTCACAGCAAACCCCGGATCGACAAGAACCGTTCCATGCAACTCGCCAAGATCAGCGTCGGTCAGGGGCTGCCGGTTGGGAAACGTCAAGGCATACCAAGTCTGTCTGGGATGAAACCAGGGAAGCCGCTGCGCCTTCAAACCGCAAGCGGTAGCCATTGCACCGATCGTGTCGGCGCGATACTCGACGCAGCCAGGATATACCCATTCGGAACCGGTGTAATCCTTCTCGCCCTCGATAAAAGTGACTAGTGCGCAACCGCTGGGCGAAAGCGCACCGGCAAAGCTTCGAACCGCCGTTTCAGTCTGCTGGCGCGATGTGTGCGAAAAGATGGATTGAGCGACGATAAAATCAAACTTTACGTCGAACGGAACCAGAAAATCGTCGCCGTGGGCAAAAGCGGGCCTTTTGATCGTGCAAATATCCCGTCCAATTTCCTTGTCGAGAGCCTCTTCGATCAACCACTGATTTGGCTCCACCCCATGATAGCCACCCGGACGCAGATAGGGTATGAGCAGCCTCCCTGTGCGAAGGGAACCGCAGCCAAAATCAAGAACCTTGTGATGCTCCCGCAAGCCCAGCGCCGTGAGGAGCCGGAACTGTGTTGCACCCATAAAATCGTACTCAGCGGGCGGCCCAACATACGCATCATAGGCGTTATCGCCGGCTAGTCCCGCACGAACCTGCTCAACCATTGTCATTCACCGTATGTTTCCGGCGCGGGATTTATCCATCCGCATGGCCGGTATTTTCCGAAGTACGCGCTCTCGATTTTCTCCTATACATTTGGCGTGGGCATGTCACCCTTTGCAGCGCAATCAGGCGCGGGATTTGGCCCCTTATGGCAAATGTCAGCTTCCCTGACCGCCATCGGCATCGCAACCCCAGCGCCGCGAAAAGACTGCTCAATGCCGGTCTTGTTTTGCCCGTTCATCGGAAAACAGGCGCTGCCTATCACATAATTTTACATCAATTGTAATAATGGTTGATATTTGCTATTAGTTTTCAAAGAGTTGCGAACAATTGATTTAACTCTTTGTTAATGATCCGTTCACCGATCCGGGCTATCATCCGGTAAATGTTTGTGGATGTCGTGGTGCGGGCGGTTCTTTTCTGCCAAATAACGGGTGATCGTCTGAATGATGAAAAGGGCTTTTGGGGTTCAATGTCTGGCGGCAGTTTCTCTTCTGTCCGTAACCGCTGCTCTGGCGCAGGTCGCGCCGGTGCCTCCGGCGGACGTTCCCACGCCGATTAGCAGGCCATCGACGATTTCCAGTTTTGCGCCGCAGGTGCGCCCCAGCGTGCCCGATTCCATTACAACGGCGGGCATCGTCAAGCCGTCCCAGCCCGCGGCGATCGCCGGGAGCCTGAAAACCGGCCTCGACGCGCTGTCGGACAAGAACGTCACGCGCGCAATCGGCATTCGCAACGGCATGCCGCAATCTCTTGACCGGCATATCCTGACATGGGCGATAGCTCTTTCAGGCGCGCCCGGAGTTCCAAGTTCGGAAATCGCTGCGGCCGCAGCCGAGCTTCCGGGGTGGCCCGGCATGGCAACGTTCCGCCGAAACTCCGAACGCGCCATGTTCAAGGAAAATCCAGCTCCACGTGTCGTCATCAACGCGTTTGGCAACACCATGCCGCAAACGGTACAAGGCGCGATCCTGCTCGCCCGCGCGCAGATTTCCGTTGGCGACACCGCGAGAGCACGGCAAGTTCTTTCGCCTTTCTGGCGCACACAAAAGCTCGATGCCGACGAAGAGCAGATGATCCTGAAGGAGTTTGCCAGCGTCATTCCGCGCGAGGACCACCTGCACCGGATGCTTCGCATGCTCTACGCACACAGGGTCAAATCGGCTGGCCGCGTGGCTGAACTTGCGGGCGCTGAATCGCTCTACGCCGCCTTTGCGGCCGTAGCCCAGAGATCCGGCGACGCCACAAAGAAGCTCGCCGCCGTTCATCCATCGTGGCACTCCAACGGTGCTTATATATTCGCCACCGCGCAAAATCTGCGTCGCATGGAAAAATACCGCGATGCCGCCGCCGTTATGGCGCGCGCGCCACGAGACGCCGCATCCCTGATCGACCCGGACGCCTGGTGGACCGAACGCAGGGTGCTTTCCCGCGAACTACTCGATCAGGGTGACGCCAAGCTGGCTTATCGCGTTGCGGCCGGTCACGCGGCTGAAAGCCCGGCCGTCGCCGCGGATGCCGAGTTTCATGCCGGATGGTATGCGTTGCGCGCATTGAACGACCCGAACACGGCAACGCGTCATTTCGCCCGCATCATCGAGATTTCCAAGCGTCCCATTTCCGAATCGCGCGGCTATTACTGGCTGGGTCGCGCGGCGGCGGCCGGTGGCGGTGGCAATGCCAACGACTATTATCGTCGTGCGGCGGAACATGGAACCACATTCTACGGTCAACTGGCTGCGGCAAAGCTTGGGAAGAATACGCTTTCGGTCCCCTACCCCAAACCAAGCCAGGCCGAACGGAGCCGATTTGATCGGCGCGAAGCGGTGCAGGCGATCCGGCGGCTGGAGGGCCTCGGAAACACATCCCTGGCCGCGATGATCTATCGTGACCTGTCGCGGGAACTCGACAGCGTGGGCGAACTCGCACTGTTGGCGGCAATGGCGGAACGCAACGACAATCATTATATTGCGCTGCGCGTCGGCAAAACGGCGGCTTCCCGCGGACTGGATGTCGGCGCCCTATCCCATCCGATCGGCGCGATACCGGAAAAGGCGAATATCGAGGGGTCGGGCAAGGCTCTTGCATATGCCATTGCGCGGCAGGAAAGCGAATTCAATGTCGGCGCGGTTTCCAGCGCTGGCGCACGCGGCCTGCTGCAATTGATGCCGGGCACAGCGAAGGAAGTCGCACGCCGCAATGGCGTTGCCTATTCGCAGAACCGCCTGACCAGTGATGCCGCGTATAACGCGACGCTTGGCGCACATTTCCTCGGCGAGCAGATCGACCGGTTCGACGGCTCCTACATCCTGACCTTTGCAGGATATAATGCAGGACCAAGCCGCGCGTCCGACTGGGTGTCGCGCTATGGCGATCCGCGCGGCGGGAAAATCGACGAGGTCGTTGACTGGATCGAACGCATTCCGTTCACCGAAACCCGCAATTACGTGCAACGCGTGATGGAAAACTACCAGGTCTATAAGGCGCGCCTTTACGGCAAGGTGGAAATTGAAAAGGATCTGACACGCGGTCGCCGTTGAATCATACGCGATCCCGGGCGCAATTCCGGGCCTAAGGTCCGGGGATAGCGTGGTATCCCCGGATCGGCGTTATTTCGCTTTTCCCGGTTTCGGAGCCGCTTTTTTTGCCGTTGAAGCAGGCTTTGCAGCTTTCGGGCTGACATGGCTGGTGTCAACCTCGCCCTTTTCGACGCGGCGCGAATGTTCGGTGGCTCCACCCTTTGCCAGAATAGCCGCCTCTTTCATCCAGTTCTCGCGCCCGGCCCGTCCCGGAAATCCGATCTCGCGGCTGACCCATTCCGACTGACCGGATGTCCACTGCGCAATCTGATCGAAATGATAGATGCCCAAAGCAAAGAGTTTCTTTTCGATGACGTTGCCGATGCCGTTGATCAGCGTCAGGTTGTCCGGCTTACCGCCACGGGCCTTTTTCAGGGCAGACGGTTTACCGCCGGCCTCGGACGACGCCTTGGTGGCCACCGGTTTGACGCTTGCAGCCTTTTTGCTTTCGGCCGGAATCGCCTCGGCCTTCGAACTCGCCGATTTCACCGGCTGACGAACCGGTTTCTTCGCAAGGGCTTTTGCCTGCTTGACCCACTCCTCGCGCTCAACTCGGCCCGACAGTGAAAGCTTCTCGCCAAATTCCGCCTGATCCTTGGCCTTCCATGCGGCGATCTGCGCGAAACTGGTAACACCCAGGGCTTTCAGCTTTGTTTCGCTTTGAGGACCAAGGCCCAGAATAAGTTTCAGATCGTCGGCCTGAACTGCCGCAGCCCTTGCCGCTACCGGCTTTGAAACGGCCTTCGTGCTTGTCGCTGTTGTCGCCGCCGTGGCTTTCGGCCTTGATCCGGCGCTTGCGGGCTTCGCCTTCGCCGCTGCTGTCGCACCGGAAACGGGGGCTGACTTGCTTGCAGTTTGCGGCCTTTTCGCTTTCGCGGTGACCGGTTTGGAGGATTTCGCCTTGGCAGGTTGCACCGTCACAGGCATCGCGGCGACCGCTGCAACGGATGGGGCCACTGGCGGCGGCCCGGGAGTTTCCGGCGGCGTTATCTTGCGTTCGGACGGCGCGATATAGGGCTCAGCCAGTGCGGACGCAGCAGATGCGGTCGACGCGGCTTCCTTTTCCCTCGCCTCCTCATCGGAGCCCACGCCCCGGCGCAGGAACCATCCAAGGATGGCACCAATAATAAATGCAACGGCAATAAGAAACAGGGTCTGCAGAATCAAAACGGGCATCGCTTTCTCTCCTCAATTCTGCGGCTAGGCGCGCCGGGAGGCTGAAGTCCAGCCCACGAAAAAGCCGACAATCAGCGCGGCAATAAGATAAATCCAGATTTCACCAGCCAGATACATCATGAACGAAGCTCCTATTGAACACCTTCGGTTGCGACAGGCCCCTCAGCACCATTGTTTGGATTCTCGATCTTTGGGGGTTGCTTTATCTCCGCTACCGAAAGCGTTCCCCCGCCGGGAAGCGTTCCCGATATGCCGGCATGCAATCTTTCATAGGTTTGCGAATCGACCGAAATACCCCTGATTGAATATTCACGGCCGGAAAGGTTGACCTCGCCGGCCGCCAGATCGCAAATCTGGGAGAGGGCGAAACCGGCCAATGCAACGAACCCGTCATGTTCGCCGCGCGCCAGCGTGAGATTGTCCCTGATGTGGATTCCGGGATTGGCCTTCTCAATCAAGGTCAGAAGCTGCGTACGGATCGGGCCGAACGGCACATTTCCAACAAGCGTGATCCCCTCTCCCTCCTTGATCGCCCCAAAAACAAAAGGAGACGCTATCGGAAGCAGGGTCGTCATGTTGTCAACGATACGAACCCCGCGCGTCCCGCCTGCAAGCGAAACCGCCTCTGCCTGCGCGTCTTCCGAAGGCGCTACTCCCTTAAGAATAAGATCGCGCCCGTCCAGTTCGACAATTGCCCAGGGATTATCCGGCGCGATCGCTTCCAGCGAACGGAAAGCCAAATCCTGCTCAATCGGTTCCCAACGGAACCAGATTGCCAGTGCGGTCAAAAAAACCGTGGTGATGACGCCGGGCCAAAACCAACGCGTCCACATGCTCATTCCCTCTCACCCCTCAAATGGTCAGGATTAGCTTGCTAGACCTTTCATGAAATACTCAAAAATATCAAGTGCAACTAAAAAACAAAGAAACCCGGTGACTTACGCCACCGGGTTTCCCTCAACCAATCCCAGGAGGATTAGAAGTTACGTTCGAAGCGCAGGAAGCCGTGCGTTACGCCATCGTCGTAGTTGTCGCCGTCGGAGTAGTTGACGGAGAGCTTCGTGTCGAAGCCTTCGACGATCTTGTAGTCAACAACCGCACCAACGGTCCAGTCGTCACCGCCGCCGAAGCTTGCCACAGCAACAGGCGCGCCGGCTGGATCAAGGACATCCACCGAGAACTCATGCGCGCTGCCGTAGTACTGACCGCCAACGGTGAAGGCCAGCTTGTCGGTAGCCTTGAACTTGACGGACGCACCAGCCGACCATTCGTAACCGGCGAATGCCGAGCCGAACAAAGCCGTGTCGTTCTGCATGCTGTAGAAGCTGTGGCCGGTTTCGTAGGTTGCGATCAGGCCGAGTTCAACTGCATCGGTAACGTTGATGCCGGCAACTGCCTTGAACGCGCCTTCTTCCCACGAAGCGTCATACGCGCCGTAGAGGTTGACATAACCCCAACCCTGGTTGATGGCGAGCTTGCCGACGACGTTCGGGACGAAATCATAGTCATAGTCAGCTTCTTCGAGAGCGAGCGTGGCAGAGAAGCCATTGCCGCCGGAGAAGGTGTAGCGCATGAAGTGAATGCGGTCAGCGCCGGTGAATTCACCTTCGAAGTTCGGCAGTTCGTCATCGAACAGCGTGTCGGACAGACCGAGTTCGAAACCGCCGAGACCAATGATGGCGTCCTGAACGAATACGCCTGAGTCAAGGCCGCCATAGTAGTTGCCGACGACATTGCCGTTAGCGTCGATCGCGATGCCGTCATAGAAAGCGTTCTTGAAGCCCGAATAGGTGTTCGAACGCAGACGGATGTAGCTGCTCAGAGTGCCGAGCTCGGTCTCGGACTTGGCCCAAACTTTCAACTCGGCGCGGAGAAGCTTGCGCCAGCCGTTGTTGCCAAAAGCATCATCGCGGCTGTCAGCGCCGATGTCATAACGGATCATGCCGCCGATGCGAAGGCAGGTTTCGGTGCCAGGGATATAGAAGTAGCCAGCGCCGTAAGCATCGCAAACGCGAACATATTCAACGGGCTCTGGCTCAGCAATCACAACGGCGTCAGCAGCGCGAGCGCCGGAAACTGCA
>JBOHIW010000017.1:0-109561 GCA_050726055.1 Phyllobacterium sp.
GAAGAGCGAACCGTCGAAACAACATGGAGACGTATCGGCGAACGCCTCAAGGCCTTCAGTCCGCAGGAATGCTCAAACTACCTCAGACATGCCGGCTATGGTGCAGAGTAGACCTGACAGACTCTAAGCCATTCGGGCAGCGTTTTTGATGGGTGCACGAAAGGAGTTTCATCATGCCTGCCAAATCCAGAGCCCAGCAAAAGGCCGCGGGCGCGGCGCTTGCCGCAAAACGCGGCGAGATCAAAAAGAGCGAATTGTTCGGCGCATCGAAGGAAATGTACGAATCGATGACCGAGGAGGAGCTTGAGAAATTTGCGGAAACGAAGCACAAGGGCTTGCCTGAGCACGTTCCATCCAGGGATTGATGTTGTCTTCTACTGACAAATGCGCGCCTGACACGCCTTCCCGTGGCAGCCCAGATCGAGATGCAGATTGGTCTTGTGCGCCGCATCGCCGTCCGGGCCGATAACGGTCATGAAGCGTTCGCAACTGATTTTGTGAACCAGTCGCCAGAAGGCGCGCTCCTGCGATGAGCCCTGCCAACCACTCTCAAGTCGGGTTGTTTCCCCGCTCTTGAACGTGAAAGCCATGATGTCGAGCGCATTGGCAAATGCATGCTCGGACACGCGCCCTTGATTGCCCCCATTGACCTTGCGGCATTGGTAGTCCGATCCGGTGCTGACGGTCTTGATTGGTGAGCCGAAATGGCGCATGGCCGCGCGTTGCACATCAATGCCCCATGCGGCCAGTTCTCCCGCCATCGCGCAATTTGTGGTGACGGGGGCCGCAAACGTGACGGGTTTTTCCTTGCCTGTTTCCGAAATGCGCAAGGGGGAGCGCTCGCCGCAAACGCCTTCTGACAATGGCGGGATAAGTTCGCCTTTCACATCTCCCTTCATCAAAGCGGGGCAGGCGTTCTGGTAAATCCGTGCATCCTTGGCGGCCGTTTCCTTCTTTTCTTCAAGGGTTGGTTCGCTGTCCTTTTGCGGCGCCTCTTTGACCGGCTTTTCCTGCGGAACAGCGGCGTTTTCGCCGGTGGGCAGATCGGTGCTTCCGCTATCGGTGGCCTCGTTCTGCTCAGGCTTTGCTTGCGGTACGGGTGGTGTTTCGGGAAGGGTCGGAGCCTTTCCGACGGTGCGCCTCTTGTGTTGTGCTGCTGCCGCGGAACTATCATTCATGGCATGAAAGGACACGGGAACCACGAGCGCCAGGGCGAGGCAAATGGGTACAATACGGCGCATGGGCAAGGTGAATAGGGTCATTTTCGGCTCTACTCCTGTTGGGGCGCAAGCCTAGCACCTGAAATCCGGTGCGGGTTTCAACAATTATGGATGAGCGAAATGTTGCGATTTGCAGGAACCGGAAGCCATTAATGAACTTGATTACCGGGCCGCAAAGGGCATTGTTGCTTTAAAACAGGGAGAAACGTCATGCCAGCACGCAAGTCGATCAGTTCTGCTCCAAGAGACGGGCGCAAGATTACAGTCTACTGGATGGACGAGGATGAGCAGGAGAACGAGTCGATCGCGCAATATCGCTCGCTGGACCGGCTCAAAGCGGGCGGCGGCGACTGGGATGAAAGCGACACCGGATGGTGGACATTCACCGACAGCAGAACCCAGAGGAAGATCGAACCCAGCGCCTGGCTGGATGAAAGTGTCGATGGCGACGACGAGGAAGAAGCCAATTGATCCGGTGGTCGGAAACCGCGGCGAGGCTTGACAGTTTGGGCATCCGGCACTAGAAACCCCCCAGCGCAGGGCTTGAAGGCTCTGCGTTTTATTTGACGTGTCCCGTGGGTTAGTTCGCAATGCGTGCGTGAAAGACCCTGTCGGTTCTCCCGAAAATGGAGGCAGAGGAGGGCGCGTTTCCTTCACCTGAAACATAATGTTTCGGGTGTAATTGTTTGAGAGGAAATGCAGATGAGCAAGCGCGAATCTTCGAAGTACAAAATTGATCGCCGTCTTGGCGAAAACATCTGGGGCCGTCCGAAGTCCCCTGTTAACCGTCGTGAATATGGCCCCGGCCAGCACGGCCAGCGTCGTAAGAGCAAGCTCTCCGACTTCGGTGTGCAGCTCCGCGCAAAGCAGAAGCTGAAGGGCTTCTACGGCGATATCTCGGAAAAGCAGTTCCGCAAGACCTATGACGAAGCCGCTCGCCGCAAGGGCGATACCGGCGAAACGCTGATTGGTCTGCTCGAGTCGCGTCTGGACGCAGTCGTCTATCGCGCCAAGTTCGTTCCGACGATCTTTGCTGCCCGCCAGTTCATCAACCACGGCCACGTTAACGTGAACGGCCGTCGCGTGAACATTCAGTCCTATCGCTGCAAGGCGGGTGACGTGATTGAAGTTCGCGAGAAGTCCAAGCAGCTGGTTATCGTTCTCGAATCGGTTGGTCTGGCAGAGCGCGACGTTCCTGAATACATCACCGTTGACCACAACAAGATGGTTGCCACCTATGCCCGCGTCCCCGCTTTCGCGGACGTTCCTTACGCGGTCCAGATGGAACCAAATCTGGTCGTCGAATTCTATTCGCGCTAATCGCTCGAATTTTCTATTGGGAAAAGCCGCCTCCGGGCGGCTTTTTTCGTATGGGGCACACTTGTGAGCCAGATACGGCTTCTCGTGGGTGCGCGCAGCTCCCGAACTTCTGGCGCAACGGGTTGGATGGTCGGTCTTCGACCTTAATTCTTGCGTTTGAACCGTCAAAGGGGCAAGAAAAGCCCAGAACCAGAGGTATTCCATGACGATTCACCACGCTGCACAGAAAATCGAGGATAAGGATCTAACCGACGCCGGTTGCCATCCCTTGTTTTTGGCTGCGCCATCGAGCGTCGAGTTCAACAAGTTGCGCAAACGCCTCTTGCGGCAGACGCGGCAGGCGATTGAAGATTTTGCCATGGTGAAACCCGGCGAACGCTGGCTGATCGGCCTTTCGGGTGGCAAGGATTCATATGGTCTTCTGGCTTTGCTGCTTGATCTCAAATGGCGCGGGCTCTTGCCGATCGAACTTCTGGCCTGCAATCTGGATCAGGGACAGCCAAGTTTTCCGAAACATATATTGCCGGATTTTCTGAACCGCCACGGCATTGAGCACCGGATCGAGTATCAGGATACCTATTCCGTTGTTACGGACAAGATTCCGGAAAACCGGACCTATTGCTCGCTGTGCTCACGGTTGCGGCGGGGGCATCTCTATCGCGTGGCGCGGGAGGAAGGGTGTTCGGCTCTGGTGCTCGGCCATCACCGGGAGGACATCCTCGAAACATTCTTCATGAACCTGTTTCACGGCGGTCGGCTGGCTTCAATGCCGCCGAAGCTGCTCAACGATGAAGGGGATGTGATGGTGCTTCGTCCATTGGCCTATGCAGCGGAGGAAGATCTCGAAAAATTCGCGGCGACCATGCAGTTTCCGATTATTCCGTGCGATCTCTGCGGCAGTCAGGAAGGCTTGCAACGCAATATGATGAAGGCCATGCTTGCCGATATCGAAAAGCGTATGCCGGGGCGCAAGGAAATCATGATCCGTGCGTTGGGCAACGTGCGGCCAAGCCATTTGCTTGACCGCAACCTGTTTGATTTTGCGGGATTATCGTTCAGGGAACAACCAGAGATCGTTGATCCGTCAGTGCCCGACTGACGGATTGTAGGCCTGAAACAGCTTTCCCTTTTCTGCTATCAGCACAAAAATCATGCCAATGATCGACAGGATGGCGTAGCCCGCGACAAGTGGGAGCGTCGTACCGTCGAAGGCCTGGCCGATAATCGCGCCGATCAAGCCGCCGCCGGCCGTCCCCATGAAGCCCAATACGGACGAAGCCGTTCCGGCGACATGACCGAGCGGCTCCATCGCCAGTGAATTGAAATTCGAGCCGATCCAGCCGAACTGAAACATAGCGGCTGCAAAGAACAGGAAAAACACCGGGAAAGGCGTTGGGGCGGGTCCGGCCACCGTAATCACCAGCCACACCAGATTGACCAGTATGAAGCCTGTCAACGCGCCATGAGAAAGGCGGCGCATTCCAAACCGTCCGACAAGGCGCGAATTCACGAAGGATGAAAAGGCCATCATCGCGCCAATTGCCGCGAAGGCGACGGGAAACCAGACCCCAAGTTCGTAAATTCCCACATAGATCTGCTGCGCCGAGTTGATGAAGCCGAACAGCGACCCGAAGATGAAGGCCGAGGCGAGGGTGTAGCAGAGCGCAATACGATTGCGCAGGACGATGCCGAAGCCCTGAAGAACCGATGTCAGGGTGAATGGGCGTATATCCTTTTTGTCGAATGTTTCCGGCAGGCGGGTGTACATCCATGCCGTCACTATGATCCCTATGACCGCCATGAACAGGAAGATCAGATGCCATTCTCCAAACAGCATGACCACCTGGCCGGTGCCCGGCGCGATGATCGGAATGATCATGAAGACCATCATGATCAGCGACATGACTTCGGCCATCTGCCGACCGCCGTAAACATCACGAACGATGGATACGGTGATCACCCGTGTTGCGGCGGAGCCAATGCCCTGAACGAAGCGCATGGCAAGCAAGGTGGCGAATGTCGGGGCATAGGCGGCGACGACCGCTGAAACAATATAGATGCCCAGTCCGCTGAGCATAGGTACACGACGGCCAAACCGGTCGGCCAACGGGCCGAAAACCAGTTGCGAGAAAGCAAAACCAAGCAAATAGGCCGATATAATGTACTGCCGGTGATTCTCGCTCTCGATGCCGAGGCTGGCCCCGATCTCCTGCAATCCCGGAAGCATGATGTCGATCGCCAGGGCGTTCAAAGCCATGAGGGCAGCCATAAGGGCGATAAATTCGATTTTTCCCATACCGCCGAGGCGATCCAAGGGAGAAATGGCTGTTTTTTCTATCATCTTATACCTGCAACGAAAACAAAGGCGCTGGAGGTCCAGCGCCTTGATTGAACAGCCCCGGCGGTGTTTACCGGAAACTTATGACAGTAAGACTGCGTTACGCCGCTTTGGTAGCAACGCCCTTGTCTTCAAAAAGGGATTTCAGTTCGCCAGCCTGAAACATTTCGCGGATGATGTCGCAACCGCCAACGAATTCACCCTTTACGTAGAGCTGGGGAATAGTGGGCCAGTTTGAATATTCCTTGATGCCCTGACGCAGTTCATCGGATGCCAGAACATTGATGCCTTTATATTCGACGCCGACATAATCTAGAATCTGGACGACCTGGCCAGAAAAGCCGCACTGGGGAAAATCAGGCGTACCCTTCATGAAGACCACAACATCATTGGTCTTCACTTCATTTTCGATGAAATCGTTGATACCGCTCATTTCGATTATCCTTTCACGCTGTCGGGGGGAGGCGTCCGACGTGTGCCAAAAACCACAAGTGGTTACTCAATAACACCGACTGTCGTCAGTTTGAAGGGGTTTCCGCAAAGGTATGATCAATCGGGAATGCTGGTTTGCAGCGCCAGCGCATGCAAGACCCCACCCATATTGCCCTTCAGAGCATCATAAACCATCTGATGCTGTTGAACGCGCGACTTGCCGCGAAAGCTCTCTGCAACCACTTCGGCAGCGTAATGATCGCCATCTCCCGCGAGATCGCGGATCGTGACCTCTGCGTCGGGAATGCCGTCCTTGATCAGTTTTTCGATTTCCCGAGCATCCATTGCCATTCTCAAATTCTCCCAATTCGTACGGCTGTCGGGTTCCAGATGGGTGGTCGTGGCCGACTCACGGAACCCAGCTATGTCCCTCTGATATGGAGACAACGCCGTGCATCGTCAATCCGCAACAGCCATACCACGCGCCCTCGACCTCAAGAACGCCTGAATTCATGAAGCACGAACCCTGTCGGCGTGGAGCAAAACCGGCGACCGAACAGCCACCGGTTTTTAGACAATCTTATGAACTGGCCGGAAGTTCGCCCGACATATAAGCCGGAAACCAGTTTTCGTGGGCTGTTTTCAGCGATGCGACGGAAACAGAAATCGTCGGCCCGATTACGAGCGTGTCACCGCTGACGGTCCCCAGCCTGCGGAAGGGAACACCGGCGCCTTCCGCATTCACGGCGAGAAGATTTGCGTTTTCATTGTCAACCGCAATGATATAGCGCGCCTGATCTTCACCAAAGAGCAGCGCATGGGCCGGTCCTTCGCCAAGATCGACAGAAGCGCCTTTGCCCGAGGCCATGCACATTTCAGCAAGCGCGACAGCCGCGCCGCCGTCCGAAATGTCATGACAGGCCGTAACCTGACCATTGCCGATCGCGGAGCGAACAAAACTGCCATTGCGCTTTTCAATGGCGAGATCAACAGGCGGCGGAGCGCCCTCGCTCTGGCCCAGAATGTCGCGCTGATAGATCGACTGCCCGAGATGAGTGCCGTCGCCGCCGAGCAGGAACAATACGTCACCGTCTTTCATGCCGCCGACCTTGGCCGTTTTCGACCAGTCGCTGATCAGGCCGACGCCGCCGATTGTCGGTGTGGGCAGGATCGCCTGACCGTTGGTTTCGTTGTAGAGCGACACATTGCCGGACACGATCGGGAAGCCGAGTGCACGGCAGGCATCGCCGATTCCGCCGATAGCCTTGACCAACTGGCCCATGATTTCGGGCCGCTCAGGATTGCCGAAATTGAGGTTGTCGGTTGAA
Organism: Phyllobacterium sp.; assembly: GCA_050726055.1. Classification (GTDB taxonomy): domain Bacteria; phylum Pseudomonadota; class Alphaproteobacteria; order Rhizobiales; family Rhizobiaceae; genus Phyllobacterium. The sequence goes on from JBOHIW010000017.1 coordinate 6,639, forward strand.
GCCAATGGCTCCGCGCCGACTGCCGTAAGGTTGCGCCAGCATTCGGCCACGGCCTGTTTGCCGCCTTCGTAGGGATCGGCCTCGCAATAACGCGGCGTAACGTCCGACGAAAAGGCGAGCGCCTTGGCCGGATGTCCGTCAACGCGCACAACGCCGGCATCGCCACCGGGTATCTGCAATGAATTGCCCTGAATGAGCGTGTCATATTGCTCATAAACCCAGCGTCGTGAAGACCCGTCCGGAGAGCCGACCAGCCTCAACAGGGCATCACCATAATCCTCGACCTCCGCAACCACGGAAGCGGGCAGCGTCGCGTAGCTGGCAGGCTCGATCCATGGGCGATCATATTCCGGGGCCTCGTCGCCCAGTTCCTTGATCGGCAGGTTGGCGACTTCCTCGCCCTGATGGATGACGCGGAAGCGCAGATCATCGGTCGTCTTGCCGACAATTGCAAAGTCCAGCCCCCATTTCTTGAAGATGGCGGCAGCTTCCCCTTCCTTTTCCGGACGGAGCACCATGAGCATGCGCTCCTGGCTTTCGGAAAGCATCATCTCATAGGCATTCATGCGCTCTTCACGCACCGGCACCTTGTCGAGATCGAGTTCGATGCCAAGATCGCCCTTTGCACCCATTTCGACGGCAGAGCAGGTCAGGCCAGCAGCGCCCATGTCCTGAATGGCGATCACCGCGCCCGAAGCCATCAACTCAAGGCAGGCTTCCAGCAAGCATTTTTCCGTGAATGGATCGCCAACCTGAACTGTCGGGCGCTTTTCCTCAATCGATTCATCAAATTCGGCCGACGCCATTGTTGCGCCGCCCACACCGTCGCGACCGGTCTTCGCACCGAGATAAACAACCGGCAGGCCGACGCCGCTGGCCTTTGAATAGAAAATGCCGTCCGTCTTCGCCAAACCCGCGGCAAAAGCATTCACGAGGCAGTTGCCGTTGTAGCGCGCGTCGAAATTGACCTCGCCGCCAACGGTCGGAACGCCGAACGCATTGCCGTAGCCGCCAACGCCTGCAACAACACCTGACACAATGTGGCGCGTCTTCGGATGGTCTGGCTCGCCGAAACGAAGAGCGTTCATCGCAGCGACAGGGCGTGCACCCATGGTAAAAACATCGCGCAGAATGCCGCCAACACCGGTCGCAGCACCCTGGTAGGGCTCGATATAGGACGGGTGGTTATGGCTCTCCATTTTGAAGACCACGCAATCGCCGTCGCCAATGTCAACGACGCCCGCGTTCTCGCCCGGACCCTGAATGACCTGCGGACCGGACGTTGGCAAGGTGCGGAGCCATCTCTTGGATGACTTGTAGGAGCAATGCTCGTTCCACATGGCCGAAAAAATGCCGAGTTCCGTGAAACTTGGCTCACGCCCGATCAGATCGAGAATACGCTGATACTCGTCTGGCTTGAGGCCGTGCGCGGCGATCAGTTCCGGCGTAATGGCGACTGTATTGCGAATAGTCATTGTCCGGATTTCTCCGTTGAAGCCCTGGGCTTTTGGGTGTGGCTGATGAGATGGTCTGCTAGCATTGCAGATAGGCCAAGCACAAGGAAAAGAACAGATATCTGTCCAATAGAAGTGTGCGTGGCCATTCAGCAATGAGATTTTTGTAAACGTTTATGCATTGCAGCCCGATTTGCCATCCGCCCAGCGGCGAATATCGGATGCGATGCGATCGCCTGTCGGCTGATGCATCATAGGGCCGAAAGCCTCGACCTTTGCCGGATCTCCTTCAGCCTGCACGACCAGCAACGGCCGCGCGCCCGGATTTTTCGCTGGAACAACGAGGAAACGCGGACGTCCGCTAAAGGAATTCAGCTCCGGAGCCATGGCGTATCCGCGAAAGGATGCATCTCTGGACTTGAACCAGCATGTATTAGCGGCCAGCGCAACGCGCTCCATGGTCGTGAGCGCCGCACTTTCAGATGAATGTGCCAAAGCGCCGGGGCCGGATGTCGTGGAAGATTGACAACCGGCGAGCGCCGCCACGCACAAAATGGTGGCGGCGAGTATGCATTTTTTCATTCTTCAGATTTCCAGTTTGCCAGGAAAACTTCCAGCCCATCGGCCATTTCGTACCATACCCGCGAGAAAACAGGATGCTGAAGCGCGATGGACTCAAAGGATCCAAATTTTGGATAGGGGTCAAGAAGATCGGACCGGCCGGTCAGGTGTCGGAAATTGTTAAAGATAAAGCGAATAGGCGTGAGCCATGCGTCTGCGAAGGTCGCATGTTCGCCCAGTGCGAACGGACCTGCCACCATCCGGGATTCGAGAACGGCCAGACCGCGTTCCAGCTTGGCGAAAAGGTCGGAGATGCGTTTTTCGTCGCGGTGAGGGCTCGATACGAGTTCGAAAAGCTGCATCGTGGGCGTGAGGACTTCCAACTCGGCGATGCGGGTGAACATGCGAACGATCGCCCGGTCACGCGGATCTTCCGGCAGAAGGCGTGGTTCTGGAAAACGCTCTTCCAGATATTCCGCGATGACCGCCGATTCAAGAATGGTTTCACCCGAACCCGTGATAAGGACCGGAACCCGCCCGAAAGGAGACACTTCGCGAAACTCGTCAGGTATTGGAAATCCGGCAGGCGGAGCCAGGATCTTGAGGGGAACATCCTTGTAATAGGCAACTGCCCGCACCAGTGATGAGTAGGGTGACAAGGGCCGTGAATAAAGCTTCATGCGTATTCCCCCCAATTCAAGTTTTTAAGCGGCTACTCCCAGAACACCGGCGAATAGCGCACGACCGTCCGTGCCGCCGTGTGCGTCTTCAATCAGATTTTCAGGATGGGGCATCATGCCGAGCACATTGCCGCGGTCGTTGACGATACCTGCAATATCGTTGACCGATCCGTTCGGGTTGGTGTTTTCCGCATAACGGAAAAGAACCTGGCCTTCGCCTTCAAGCCGCTCAATCGTCGCGGCATCTGCGAAGTAGTTTCCATCATGGTGGGCAACCGGGCAGCGGATGATCTGTCCCTGCGCATAACCACGCGTAAACGGAGAATTGGCGTTCGTTACTTCCAGCCTTACTTCACGGCAGACGAACTTCAGCGAAGCGTTGCGCATCAGGGCGCCGGGTAGCAGGCCAGCCTCGACGAGAATCTGGAAACCGTTGCAGACCCCCATCACCGGCACGCCCTTGTCGGCTTTGTCACGAAGGGCCTGCATGACCGGCATGCGGGCGGCGATGGCGCCGCAACGCAGGTAATCGCCGTAGGAAAAGCCGCCGGGGATCACGATGAGATCGACATCGGGAATTGTCGCGTCGGTCTGCCACACCGTCACCGGAGCCTGTCCGGTGATCTTGGTGAGCGCCGCGATCATGTCGCGGTCGCGGTTCAGGCCGGGAAGCTGGATAACGGCTGACTTCATGGGATCAGGCTATCTCCACCGCATAATCTTCGATGACCGTATTGGCGAGCAACTTGTCGCACATGGCCCTGAGGCTTTCCTCGGCTGTCTTGCGGTCGGTTGTTGCGAGTTCGACATCGAAAATCTTGCCCTGGCGAACTGAACCCACGCCCTCGAAGCCGAGACTGTCGAGAGCGCCGACAATGGCCTTGCCCTGCGGGTCGAGAACGCCGTTTTTCAGTGTAACGGTGACGCGTGCCTTGATCACTGGTCTTCCCTGCCGATTGTTACTTCACAAGAACCGGGCCGGAAGGGCGCGGTGTGTCGTTTTCGTTCATGATGCCGAGACGGCGAGCCACTTCCTGATAGGCTTCGACCAGGCCGCCCATATCGCGGCGGAAACGATCCTTGTCGAGCTTGTCATTGGTGTTGATGTCCCAGAGACGAGCCGAATCCGGCGAAATTTCGTCAGCAACGACAATACGCATCATATCGCCTTCGAAGAGACGTCCACACTCGATCTTGAAGTCGACGAGCTGGATGCCGACGCCGAGGAACAGGCCGCTGAGGAAGTCGTTGACGCGGATGGCGAGCGCCATGATGTCATCGATTTCCTGCGGGCTCGCCCAGCCGAAAGCGGTGATGTGCTCTTCGGAAACCATCGGGTCGTCGAGCGCATCGGCCTTGTAGTAGAACTCGATGATCGAGCGTGGCAGAACCGTGCCTTCTTCGAGGCCAAGGCGCTTCGCCAGCGAACCGGCGGCGACGTTGCGAACCACAACCTCGAGCGGGATGATTTCCACTTCCTTGATCAGCTGCTCGCGCATGTTGAGGCGGCGGATAAAATGGGTGGGGATGCCGATCCGGTTCAACTGGGTGAAGATGTATTCCGAGATGCGGTTGTTCAAGACACCCTTGCCGTCAACCACCTCATGCTTTTTGGCATTAAAGGCGGTGGCGTCATCCTTGAAGTGTTGCACAAGGGTACCCGGCTCGGGTCCTTCATAAAGGATCTTGGCCTTGCCTTCGTATATACGGCGGCGACGGTTCATGGCTTCTCTCTAAGACTAATTTGGGTTTCCATTGTCGCGATCTCTGTCAAGCCGCGATTGTGGCGCTGTAACTATCCCAAACGCAAGCATTCATCAATGATCCTTTCTGTCACCCCCGTTTTTTTCGCCGACGGCTGGCTTTCCACGGGCTTCCTGGCCATGATTCGCCGCATGAGAGCGATTGATTTTGAACGCCTCTTTTGATTTAGACAGAAACACCTTATCTGAACAGAATCACAGAGTGAGCCAGGAGTTGCACAATGAGCATGGACGATCGCCAGGACGCCTTCGAAAAGAAGTTTGCGCACGACGCTGAACTGCGTTTCAAGGCGGAAGCCCGCCGGAACAAGCTTCTCGGCCTCTGGGCTGCTGAAAAGCTGGGCAAGACCGGCGAAGATGCCGAAGCTTATGCCAAGGAAGTCGTGAAAGCCGACTTTGAAGAGGCTGGCCACGAGGATGTGTTCCGAAAGATTCGCGCTGATTTCGATGCCGCGAGCGTCGAGCAGTCCGATCATCAGATCCGTCGCACCATGGAAGAACTGCTGGCTGAAGCGATTCAGCAGATCAAGCAGGCCTGATAGAACGGATATTGCAGTCAAGGGCCGCCTCCGGGCGGCTTTTTTGTTGTGTTTTGGGGAAAGCTCTTGGTCAACCCGGCATGATCTGACTAACTGGTGCTTCGATTGAAGATTCGGCAGGTAGCATCATGTCCCTTTCATCCCGCCTTCGCTCCGGCGAAACCGTTTTTTCCGCATGGTCCGCTCTTCCCAATCCTTTGACGATCGAAGCCGTCGCAAAGGCCGGTTTTGATGCGGTCACGATGGATATGCAGCATGGCGGCCATGATGTCGCGAGCGTATTGGGCGGGATCGGCCTGATCGTGGCCAATGGCAGGCACCCGGCGGTGCGGGTGCCGCTGAATGATTTCGCAATGGTGAGCCGGGCGCTGGATTTTGGTGCAGAAGCCGTGATCGCGCCCATGATCAACAGCGTGGAGGATGCGCAGCGCCTTGCTGCCGTTGCCAAATACCCGCCGCTGGGCGAGCGTTCATGGGGCCAATATCGGCGGATGGAAGGATATGGACAGTCCCTGCCGAGCGACTATCTGACTGTCGCAAACGAGGCCAGCCTCGTTTTTGCAATGGTGGAGACGCGGGCGGCCTATGAAATCCTAGACGATATTCTCGCGGTGCCGGGCATTGACGGAATTTTCGTGGGACCTTCGGATTTTTCAATAGCGTGGAGCGATGGCGCTGAAGTCAACGCGGCTTCGGAAACGATCATCGAACCGCTGAGGAATATCGCGGAACGCGTCAGCAGGGCCGGGAAAATCCCGGCCGCCTATGCGCTCGATGCAAAAATGGCCAGGCGCTTCACATCGCTCGGCTACAGATTTTTGACCGTGGGGTCGGATTCCACCTATCTCCGCCTTGGCGTCCAGATGCTGCTGGACGAGATCAACTCATAGCCTCGACAGGAACTGGGCGAAAACAAGCGAGCCTTCAGGCCATGGACCATGACCGGAATCCGCGTTGATGTGGCCTGCGTCACCGGCATCGACAATCATGGAACCCCAGGCTGCCGCCAGATCGTCGGCGACCTCATACCGGCAATAATGATCGTTGCGACTGGCAATCACGATTGACGGGAAGGTGAATGGCTCTCGCGGGTAGGGGCCAAAGGTTCTCAGATGCTTCGGGCGTATCGTTGGATCGGATACGTCGGGAGGCGCGACCAGGAACGCGCCTTTTACCCTGCCGTCAAGCTCCGGCAGAGCATGAATAAAGGTCGGAACGCCCAATGAGTGCGCGACGACGACGACAGGCCGTTCTGCGGCATTCACAGCCTTGACGACTTCGCCAACCCAGTCATCGCGCACGGGTTTCGACCATTCAGCCTGCTCGACGCGGCGTGCCGTTGAAAGACGGGACTGCCAGCGCGTCTGCCAATGCTCGGGTCCGGAGTTCGTATATCCGGGAACGATGATAATATCGGTATCTTTGACTTTCATGGCCCCCATGTAGAAACAAAGGTGGGTTTCTGCAACACTCGCCAGAGAACGATCTGGTGCACAATTACAGCGCGATCGGTCACAAACAGTGAACGGCGTGTTCGCTCCCATGGCGCTTGTTTTCAGGGTGATGCGGCGCAATCTACAGGGGGAACGAAACGCAGCCATTCGCGAAAAAGGAAAGCATATGAAACTGACACGGCGAAATGTTGTCGGTGGTGCTGGAATCATGGCGATCGGAACAATGACGGGCGAACCGATGGTTTCGGCCCGTGCGGAGAGCAAAATGAGCGAGCAACCCTTTGCAGTCACAACACCGACTTTCGTATCGAAAGTCGGTCTCAAGGCGAAAAATGCCGATGCCCTGGCATCCTACTACAAGGATGTTGTCGGTTTGACGGAATTTTCCCGCAATGCAGGCAAGATTGTGCTTGGCGCGCCGGACAAGCCGCTTTTCGAGATAGAACAGTTCTCCGCCGCGCGGGAAGACGATCCGCGCAGCGCCGGACTTTATCATACGGCGTTTCTGTTGCCGACGCGTGCGGATCTTGCACGCTGGACGCGCCACGCCATTGACCGGCGCATTCCGATTGTCGGCGCATCGGATCACTTTGTCAGCGAGGCGGTCTATCTGACCGACCCAGAAGGGAACGGCATCGAAATCTATGCCGATCGCCCAAAGGAAGCATGGACCTGGAATGGCAAACACGTGAACATGGGGACTGTCGGCCTCGATGTTGGCAATCTGCTGACTGAACTGAAGCCCGATGACAAGGGCTGGCAAGCCGCACCTGAGTTGACCGCTGTCGGCCACGTGCATTTGCGTGTGGGCAGTGCGCCCGAAGCTGAAAGCTGGTGGAACGAGAATATGAATTTCGATACGGTCCAGAGCCTCGGCAGCAACGCTGTTTTTCTTTCGACCGGCGGTTACCACCACCATGTAGGCGCCAATTCATGGCAAAGCCGCGGGGCGAAGCATCGCGATCCGGATCGTACGGGTCTTGGTTGGGTCGAGTTCCAATCCTCCGACGCCAAGGAAGAGCGGACGCTGGAAGATCCCTGGGGCAATGTGATCCGCATCCTGCCGATAAAGGTATGATGTAGAGTGTATGGAAATAAAAAAGCCCCATGATTCCGAAATCATGGGGCTTTTTGTTGTCGATTTGAATCAAGCGTCAGGCGGAGCCGAAGACCCGCTTGAAGATCGTCTCCACATGCTTTGTATGATAAGCGAGGTCGAATTTTTCGCGAATGGTCGCTTCCGGAAGCGCGGCGCGCACGTCCGCGTCAGCAAGGAGTTCTTCAAGGAAGTCCTTGCCCTGTTCCCAAACCTTCATCGCGTTGCGCTGTACGAGGCGATAGGCGTCCTCACGGGAAACTCCGGCCTGTGTCAGCGCCAGCAGGACGCGCTGAGAGTGGATGAGGCCGCGGAACTTGTTCATGTTCTTCAACATGTTGTCCGGATAGATCACCAGTTTCTCGATGACGCCAGCCAACCGGTTCAGGGCAAAATCGAGAGTGATGGTGGTGTCCGGCCCGATAGCGCGCTCGACGCTCGAATGCGAAATATCGCGCTCGTGCCACAGGGCGACGTTTTCCAGCGCGGGGACGACCGACATGCGTACGAGGCGGGCAAGACCGGTCAGGTTTTCGGTCAGCACCGGGTTGCGCTTGTGCGGCATGGCCGACGAACCCTTCTGGCCAGGCGAGAAGAACTCTTCGGCTTCCAGCACTTCGGTGCGCTGCATGTGGCGGATTTCAATAGCGACGTTCTCGATCGACGAAGCGATGACGCCGAGTGTTGCAAAGAACATGGCATGGCGGTCGCGCGGGATTACCTGTGTCGAGACCGGCTCGGGCACAAGGTCCAGCTTTGCGCAGACATGTTCCTCTACTGACGGATCGATATTGGCAAAAGTGCCGACCGCCCCCGAGATTGCGCCGGTGGCGATTTCCGCGCGGGCTGCGACAAGGCGCGCGCGGTTGCGCGCCATTTCGGCATGGAAACGGGCGAAGGTCAGGCCCATCGTCGTCGGTTCTGCATGGATGCCATGGCTGCGGCCGATGCGCACCGTGTCCTTGTGCTCGAAAGCGCGCTTCCTGAGGGCCGCAAGAACGCGATCCATATCCGCGATCAAGAGGTCCGAAGCGCGGACAAGCTGGATGTTCAGCGTCGTATCGAGGACGTCAGAGGAGGTCATACCCTGATGAATGAAGCGGGAGTCCGGCCCAACGAACTCGGCAAGGTGCGTCAGGAATGCGATGACGTCGTGCTTGGTAACGGCCTCGATTTCATCGATCCGGGCGACATCGAATTTTGCTGCGCCACCCTTTTCCCAGATCGTCTTTGCCGCGTCCTTTGGAATGACGCCGAGTTCTGCCAGGGCGTCGCAAGCGTGGGCTTCAATCTCGAACCAGATGCGGAATTTGGTTTCAGGTGACCAGATGGCGACCATTTCTGGCCGGGAATAGCGCGGGATCATGTAAGCGTTCCTGTGGCATGGGTGAATGGCAATGATTAGCTTGCGGGCGGTCTAACAGACCGGGGCGCATCACTCAATGTTCCATTTCCAGCAAGGCGCGGCGCTTTGTGGACTTTGCATACCACCAGCTGGCTCCCAGCACCACGAACAGTCCAAACGGAAGGTAGAGGCGCATGCCGATCACCGCGAACTGATAGACCGTCATCGCAACGCTCCATACGGTTTTTGCGTTGAGCAACGTGTGGTGATCGTGCAGTGACATGCGAAACATCTGAAACTGGACGATGAAAAGCGCTGTCGTGGTCGCGATGGTCGACAGGCTGAAAAAGATGAAGGCGGAGGTAAACGCCGTTTCGCGCGAACGGTGAGGAGCCGTGAATTTCAACATGAAAACGGCGAGCGGCCAGGCCAGCAATCCGCCGATAAAATAGAGTGCGATGATCAAATTGACCTGATCGGGGCTTCTCCAGTTCCATAGCGTCAGGACGAGCGTGGCACTTGCCGCCATCAGGGCAGCCCAGAAGATGCTTCCGGCAACCAGCCCGGGGCCCGAAAATCCACTCAACCGGGGATGCGGCCGATAGCCCACCTTATTGCCTGCCCGTAACCGCCAGCCAGCGATGGTCCGGGCCTTCAAATCCGAAGCGGCGAACTGAAACCATGACGGCAAAAACAGGTGTTCCCGAAGACGGAAAGGCCATCTGGACCGCGCCGATGCGATAGCCAAGCGGGCAACCGCGGCTCGCGGGGGCCGATTTGTCCTCGTGGAGAAGGCGAGGTTCGCCGCCGGATTTCGCATCTTTCATCGTGAGGCGGAAGCCCTTTGCCTCTCCAAGCCCTTTGCAGTTGTCGGGCTGGGGAACGGGGATGTCCTCAAGCATGAACTCTATCGGCTCGTCGATGGGCGGGAAAACGGAACGAGGATTGACCTTCACCCGAAACGGATCGGCGGAAAGCTCCGTCACCGGATTGGAGGCTACGGTTTCTCCGGCATGGGTGCGCAGGATACTGTCCGGTATGCCAGTCGCCGTCTCGGCTTGTATGCGCGCATTCGTGCGCGCGGCTCCCGTATCGACCTGCTCGTCTTTGAGCATTATCCGAATCGGCGTTTTGGCAAGAAAACTGTCCGTTTCGGTAGAAATATAGAACCGGTTGGCGTAGGGAAACCCCGAACCGTCCTGAACGCCATATTCCTCAAACGCAAAGGTTTTGCCGTCAGCGGTGAAGCCAAGAATATCCAGCCGCGCCGCGTCTCCCGCCAAGGCGGGGAGGCTGCCGCTGCAAAAGGCCGCAAGTGCCAGTATGATGTTTCTCAGCGACCCTCTATGCATGGAAATCCTCTCCCGAGCCGATGTCAGGCTCCCGCAGCCTTGCGCAAGGCGTTGATTTCAGCGCGATAGCCTTCTTCAGAACCGGCCTTGTAGATCGCCGAACCGGCAACGAATGCCGTTGCTCCGGCCGCTGCGACTGCACCGATCGTTTCCCTGGTGATGCCGCCATCCACTTCCAGTTCGATAGGCCGTTTTCCGATAAGATGGCGAACGGATTTAACTTTCTCGATCGTGGCTGGAATAAGCTTCTGTCCGCCAAAGCCGGGATTGACGGTCATAACGAGAATGAGATCGACGTCTTCCAGCACGCATTCGAGGGCACCCACCGGGGTCGCCGGATTGATCGCTACGCCAGCCTTCTTGCCCAGCGCGCGAATGGCCTGAAGGGAGCGATGCAGATGCGGGCCGGCCTCGGCATGAACGGTGATGATGTCGGAACCAGCCTTGGCGAAGGCCTCGATATAGGGGTCGCAGGGGCTGATCATCAGATGGGTGTCGAAAACCGCTGTGGTCAGAGGGCGAATGGCCTTCACGACATCGGGGCCGAAGGTAATATTCGGCACGAAATGCCCGTCCATGACGTCGATATGAATCCAGTCAGCGCCTGCCGAGAGAACGCTTGTCACTTCGCTGCCGAGTTTTGCGAAGTCGGAAGCGAGGATGGACGGGGCGATGATGATGGGTTGCGACATCGGGGTCTCCAAAGGGGGAAGATCTATTCTGCGATGCCGTTAACACGCGATGCCGGTGGGCTCAACCCAAATAGCTATTTGAGCGATTTCCAGACGGGAAACGGGTCGTTAGGGGCTGCATTGGCCGAAAAAACACCCCGCGCGACGGCTCTGGCCATGGTCGAGGCCGCTGCGGCGCACAGGTCGATAAACTGATCCGTTGTCGGTATCCGCTTTGCCGTACCGGTGGCGAGAGCGAAGATCAGATCGCCGTCAAAGGGCGTGTGGGCGGGCCAGATCGCCCGCGCGTAGCCATCATGCGCTGCAACCGCCAGGCGCTTGGCTTGCGCCTTGGTCAAAACGGCGTCGGTCGCGATAGTGCCGATTGTCGTGTTGGCTGCGGTTGTTTCCCCGCGAAACTTGATGTTCAGGTCGGTGCTGTTGGTTGGCATCGGGTGTGGCAGACCCAGCCCGCCGAACTCTTCGTCCAGCTCAAAGGGAGATGCCCAGAAATGCCGGGTTGAGCCGACCGTAACCGAACCCATGGCGTTGACCGCGACGAGCGCACCGACGGTGAAACCTGCTTCTATGATGCTCGATGCCGAGCCCAGCCCGCCTTTGATGCCAGCGGCGAGTGCGCCGGTTCCGGCGCCTTCGCTGCCAAGGGTAAAGTCCTTGTCGGCGATCTGAACGGCTTCATAGCCCATGGCGCGGTAGGGGGGATAGCGCCCCCAATCCTTGTCTCCGCCGTTGGCGAGATCGAAGAGTATGGCGGCGGGAACAATCGGAACGCGGTGCTCGCCGACCTCGAAACCGATATTCTTTTCCCGCAAGGCTGACTGAACGCCCGAGGCGACATCGAGGCCAAAGGCCGAGCCACCGGCAAGTGCCACGGCATGAACGGCCTCAACGGTATTGTGCGGTTCGAGCAGGTCTGTCTCGCGCGTGCCGGGCGCGCCGCCGAGAACCTGAACGGCCGCTGTCGCTGGTTCATCGCAAAGAACCACGGTCACACCGCTCTTGATCCTCGAATCCGATGAATTGCCGACGCGCAGCCCTCCGACATCCGTAATCAGGTTTCGTGTTCCGGTTCTCATGCCGTTACTGCCTTTCCATCACAAACTGGCTGCCGTTATAGCGAAACAGCCGGTAAGGATTGTCCTTTCGATGGCCTGACTGGTCAAATTGCAGTTCGCCGAGCGCAGTTGCGAAGGATTTACGGCGAAGAATCTCGGTGATGCTGGCGCTTTCCGTACGGTTTGCCTCTACGGCCTGAATCGCGACCTCCATCGCGGCAAAACCAGGAATTGCATAACCCTCCGATGCAAGGCCGGTGGCTTCAATGGCGGCTTTCGCGGTGGCGGCGCTTTCCAGTGTTTGCGGTTCGGGCGCTGCGACCATCAGGGTGCCCGGCGCCAACTCGTTCGGGCCAGATGCGGCGGAAAGCGCTTCACCACCTGCAACGGTCAGGGAAAATCCGAGAACCCGCGCACCTTTTGAAAGGGCCGCCACGTCATCGCGCTCGCCCCCCACAAAAACATGCGTCGCGCCAGCGCGTTTCAAGCGGGCGGCCAGAGGGGCCTGGTTTTCAAGACCGGGCCGATAGGTATCGGTGAAAACCGGTTTGAGGCCCTGTTCCTCCATGGTTGAACGAACGGAGCCTGCGAGTTCACGACCATAGATCGTGCCGTCGTCAACAATTGCGAAAGGCACATCCCGCCAGATTCCAGCGAGAATCGCTCCGGTGACCGCGCCTTCGTTCTTCACCGGCGGAGCCAGACGGAAAACCGGGAATGGCGGTTCCGTGCGCAACTCGAGGAGGCTTGGCGCACGCACGCCCGCAGTCAGCACGACGAGGCCTCTTTCCTGCAGAATGGGCAACGCAGCCTCGAGGGATTCGGTGCAGAGGAAGCCGGTGACGATGGTGACGTTCGCCGCGACGAATTGCCGGGCGGCTTCGGCCCCGCCTTCCGCGTCGCATTTGTCATCCGCCACGATCATGCTTATCTCTTCTGATGAGCGCAGCACGGTGGCGGCAATCTTGCTGCCCTCGACAAGCTGCTTGCCCAGCAGCGCAAACGGGCCGGAAAGCGGCGCGGCAACACCGACGCGGATTTCGGCACGGGCGTTTGCACCCGTGATGAGAAGCGCGGCGAAAGCCGAGATCAGAAGCGCAGTGAGCTTCATGGAAGGATTACTGCTCCAGTTCGCAAGGCCGATGGCCATATTGACTGAACTTACATGTGTTCGGGTAACGGTTTACGCGCTGTTGCGCAATGCCGGGATATACAAAAGCCGTTTTCATTCTATGGTGTGGATCGTAATAAATTGTGGATGCCGCCCTTGAAGCGGCATTTGACTGACAGTGGAATTAAACAGTGTTGATAGCCCAAGACCAGAAAATAGACCCCTTCCTGTACAGGAATGCAATGGCCCATGTCGCCGGTGCAGTCCATGTGGTTACGACGGATGGCCCGGCGGGCCGGCGTGGCGTGACCGTTTCTGCCGCATGCTCGGTTTCGGATGATCCGGCCACTATTCTGGTCTGCCTGCAGCGCCATCACGAGCAAAACGAGATGTTCGTGAAAAACGGCGTTTTCGCACTCAATACGCTTGCCGCGGAGCATGAGCCGCTGGCGGACGCCTTTTCCGGGCGGCGGATGCTTTCGCAGGACGACCGGTTCGATATGGCGACATGGGAAACGCTGCAAACCGGTTCTCCGGTCCTTACCGATGCGCTGGACGTATTCGACTGCCGCATCATCGGCAGCCAGGATATCGCAACGCACCGCGTCCTGTTCGGCCGGGTCGCCAGCTTGCGAACGGGCACGAACAAATCAGCCCTGATTTATCTCAATCGCGCCTATCATCATCTGGAGATGTAGAGGAAACATGGTTCAGCACGGGAACGGCCAGTTGCCGCAATCCATAGACGATACAGTCCTGCTGCTCGAAGGCGGCGGCTATGTCGCGGACAGGGCACTGGCGACCGTGCTTTTCCTGAGCCTTCGAATGAAGCGGCCGTTGTTTCTGGAAGGAGAGGCCGGTGTCGGCAAGACCGAAATCGCCAAGGTGCTTTCCTCCCAGCTCGACCGGCCCTTGATACGCTTGCAATGTTACGAGGGGCTGGACATCGCTTCCGCCGTCTACGAGTGGAACTATGCGGCCCAGATGATCGAGATCCGCATGGACGAAGCGACGGGGACGACGGATCGTGATGCCATCGAGAAAAACGTATTCTCCGAGAAATATCTGATTCGCAGACCCGTCCTTGAGGCGCTTTCCGGCTTGCCGGGCAAGGCACCGGTTTTCCTGATCGACGAGTTGGACCGCACCGACGAGGCGTTTGAGGCGTTCCTGCTTGAGGTTCTCTCCGACTATCAGGTGACGATTCCCGAGCTTGGCACGATCCGGGCTGCGGAGCCGCCCATCGTCATCATCACGACCAATCGCACCCGCGAAATTCACGACGCTCTCAAGCGGCGCTGCCTCTATCACTGGGTGGATTATCCGACGGCCGAGCGCGAGCTTGAAATCGTGCGCCGCAAGGTGCCCGCGGCCAATGAACGCCTGTCCGAGGAGGTTGTGCGTTACGTTCAAAAATTGCGGCAAATGGAATTGTTCAAGGTGCCCGGCGTCGCGGAAACCATCGACTGGGCCAATGCCTTGACGGAACTTGACCGGCTGGCGCTCGATCCCGAAACGATTTCCGACACTATCGGCGTCCTGCTCAAGTATCAGGACGATATAGCCCGTGTAGGAACTGGCGAGGGGAGACGGATGCTGGAAGAGGTCAAGACGGAACTCAACGCTGCCTGACGGTACGATATGGAGACCTATTCGTCATCTCCCGATGTTGCAAAAGCCGAAGCCCGGCTCGCCGACAATATCGTCTTTTTCTCGCGTACTCTGCGCAAGGCAGGACTTCGCGTCGGGCCTGCCTCCGTCAAGGACGCCATCGAGGCGGTGCTTGCGGGGGGCATCGGCTCACGTGATGATTTTTACTGGACGCTCCATGCCGTTCTCGTGAAACGCCACGAAGACAGCGCGACCTTTGCCGAGGCCTTCCGGTTGTTCTGGCGGTCGCGGGAACTCATTGAAAAGATGCTTTCCATGTTCTCGCCTGTCGCAATCGACAATCGGCCGTCTGGCCGGCCCAAGCCCGCCGAGGCGCGGGTTGCGCAGGCATTGTTCGAAGGGCGGGGCACGTCTCGTCAGCGCGAAGCGCCTCCCGAGATCGAGGTGGATGCGCGGTTTTCCATGTCAGGAAAAGAAGTTCTGCGCGCCAAGGATTTCGCGCAAATGTCGGCGGATGAACTCGCGCAGGCGCGAAAGGCGATGGAGAGGCTCATCTTGCCCTTTGATCGCGTGGAAACCCGACGCTACAAACCGGACAGTTCCGGAGCGCGGATCGATCCGAGAGCGATGATGCGTGGCGGTCTGCGCACGGGCGGGGATATGATCCTGCCCCGCTTCCGCTCGCGTCGGGAAATCCATCCTCCGCTGGTGGTACTGGCTGATATTTCGGGCTCCATGAGCCAATATACGCGTGTCTTTCTGCACTTCATGCATGCGATCATGATGCGCCGGCGGCGTGTTCATTGCTTCGTGTTCGGGACGCGACTGACCAATATCAGCCGGCAACTGCGTCATCGCGATCCGGATGAGGCCGTCGCGCAATGCACAGGGGCTGTCCATGACTGGTCCGGCGGCACGCGCATTGGCGAGACCTTGAAGGAGTTCAACCGATTGTGGTCGCGCCGCGTGCTGGGGCAGGGCGCAATCGTGCTGCTCATCACCGATGGTCTGGAGCGGGAAGACACTACGGGCCTTGAGGCGGAAATGGAGCGGTTGAGAAAATCCTGCCGTCGGCTGATCTGGCTCAATCCGCTGTTGCGGTTCGAGGGTTTTGAGCCGCGCGCGCGCGGTGTCAGAGCCATGCTTCCGCATGTGGATGATTTCCGTTCAGTTCATAATCTGGAGGCCCTGGCCGATCTCTGTCTGGCGCTCGGGCGTCCCGCCAGCGCATCGGATGATCCGAGACAATGGCTCAAAATGGCTTCCCCTCAACGAGTGGCATAGGGCATACTGCGGGCGGAGGAGATTTGCGATGGAAACAACCGGACATCTGGATCAGGCCATTGACCCGCTTTTGATCGCAGAAAGCTGGATAAGCGAGGGCAAGGACGTGGCTATAGCCACCGTTATCGAGACATGGGGCTCCGCGCCGCGGCCGGTCGGCAGTCATCTGGTGATCGATGGCGAAGGCAATTTTCAGGGCTCGGTGTCCGGCGGTTGCGTCGAAGGAGCTGTTATCAGCGAGGCGATGGATGTCCTGGCCGATGGGGAGCCACGGTCACTCGAATTTGGCGTGGCGGATGAAACAGCCTGGCGTGCGGGGCTTTCCTGCGGCGGGCGGATCAGAATCTATGTGGAGCGGGTCGGCTGATGGATCCGTATAATCTGAAGAAAATCAACATCGAACGGCGAGCCCGCAGGGCGGCACTGGTATTGACGGATCTGGGCGATGGGCGCGAGCGTGTCATCCGTGAGAGCGATCCTGTGGCGGGCGAGTTGGGCGAGACGATTGCGAATGCCTTTCGGTCGGGCAAATCCGGCACGGCGGAGCTTAACGGACGCACTTTCTTCCTGAATGTGCATGTGCCGCCGCCGCGTCTGATCGTTATTGGCGCTGTTCATATCAGTCAGGCGCTTGCGCCGCTTGCGCGTGTCGCGGGCTTCGATATCGAGATCATCGATCCACGCACGGCCTTCGCCACCCCGGATCGTTTTCCCGATGTGCCGCTGCGCGCGGAATGGCCGGAAGACGTGCTAAAACAGCGGCCGCTCGATCCCTATACGGCCGTTGCCGTCGTTACGCATGATCCCAAGATAGATGACTACCCGCTGCAACAGGCCCTGCATGCGGGGTGTTTTTATGTTGGTGCGCTCGGTAGCCGGAAAACCCATGCCAAGCGGGTTGAACGCCTGAAGAACCTGGGGCTGACCGCTGAGCAGATCGCGCGGATCCATGCGCCGATTGGTCTGGATATCGGGGCGGCGAGCCCGTCAGAAATCGCTGTGGCTATCCTTGCCGAGATCATTGCGGCGCTTCGCAAGCGCGCACTGCCGGCTGCGCTCGAAGCGGAGGATGCAGCATGATTTTTGGCGATATTCCGGTTGATGAGGCCGAAGGGGCCATCTTGGCGCATGCGACCGTTGCGGGCGGGGTCCGCCTGAAGAAGGGGCATGTCCTGAACGCTGACGACATCCTTCATCTACGCGGCGCCGGTGTGGCGAACGTCGCCGCTGCCCGGCTTGACGCGACAGATATTGACGAGAATGCCGCCGCATCCCGCATCGCGGAGGCGCTTTGGATGGACGGTGTGCGTGTGGGGCCTGCATCGACCGGTCGGGTCAATTTTTTTGCGGTGGAGAGCGGTCTTTTCACCGTAGACCCTGCCGTTATCAATGGCATCAACGCCGTTGATCCCTCGATAACGATTGCAACCCTGAAGAATTACGACCGCGTGCATGCCGGGCAGATGGTCGCCACCGTGAAGGTTATCCCGTTTGCCGTCCGGATATCCGTTCTTGAGCAGGTGATCGGGTGCCTATCGCATCGGCGATCACTGGGCGTCCATGCCTATCGCGGGCATAGCGTCGGACTTGTTCAGACCGAGCTGCCGTCTGTGAAACCGAGCGTTCTGGACAAGACGCGGCGTATTCTGGATGCGCGCGTCGTGCAGAATGATGGCGTGCTTTCCGGCGAAATCCGGGTTCCGCATCGCCTGCCCGAACTTGCGAAAGCGATTCAGAAAACCGCCGCAACATCCGATATCGTCATCATTTTTGGTGCATCTGCTGTCGTGGACCCTGGCGATATCGTTCCGCAGGCAATACGAGATGCCGGTGGCAGGGTTCATCATGTCGGAATGCCGGTCGATCCGGGAAATCTGCTTGTTCTTGGCGAACTTGGCGGCAAGCCCGTCATCGGCGCGCCCGGCTGCGCACGCAGCCCCAAGGAAAACGGCTTTGACTGGGTGCTGGACCGACTGATGGCAGGCATTGCCGTGGAGCCGCCCGATATCATCGGTATGGGGGTTGGGGGACTGCTCATGGAAATTCCAACACGCCCGCAGCCGCGCGATGCGACGCGAGGGGCAAAACCGGTTTCCGTGGCTATAGCCCTGCTGGCGGCAGGGAAATCGAGCCGCATGGGCGGCAGCAACAAGCTTCTTGCCCGTTTTGAGGATCAGCCTTTGATCAGGCGCTCCGCCGAACGTGCGATCGCGGCAGGTGGAAATCCGGTGATTGCGGTGCTTGGCCATATGGCTGATCAGATGGAGAAGGCGCTGGACGGACTGAGCGTCATGCAGGTCCGCAATGCGGCCTATGCCACGGGCATCTCCTCCTCCATCAAGGTGGCGCTTCAACACGTTCCGTTGGCGGCGGGGGGTCTGATGGTGCATCTGGCGGATATGCCGGCTCTGGGGAGCCATGACCTGAAACAGTTGATCGAGACCTTCGAGCGCACGGGCGGCCGGTCGATCGTCAGGGCGACGTTCGGCGGAAAGCGCGGAAATCCGGTTATCTTCCCGCGTGGTCTGTTCTCCGAAATCGAAAGGCTCACGGGCGATGTCGGCGCTCGACATCTCATCGAAACGGGCGATACACCGGTTGTCGATGTCGAACTGGGGGCAGCGGCTGCAATCGATGTCGACACGCCTGAAACCATGCGGGCGGCGGGCGGCCTGATAGAGCCGGAGCAGGCTTGATGAAATTACGCGATATTCTGGTCGTCCTGTCGGTTCTCTCCGCAAGCGCATCCGCGCAGGCTCTGGAGCTTGCACCCTTCAAGGACAGTCTTTTCGCTTATGCCGATGTGCTGAAATCTGGCGACAACGGCAATTATCTCGTCATCGACTATCAGGAGATGCGGGATATCAATGGCCGCGATGCGATCCCCGAACGCCGTGTCAAGGACGCCTATGTTTCATTGCAGCCCAAACGCTCCCAAAGGGATCTGAAAGTTTCAACGCCGTCAGGAACGATCAAGGTGATGGCTGTCGGTCGGCTGGAAGGAGCGTCGGCAATTGTGATCTATCTGCACGGGCAGGGCGGTAACCGGCAGCAGGGCATGAACGACTATACCTTTGGCGGAAATTTCAACCGGCTGAAGAACCTGATGCATCGCAATGGTGGATTGTATCTTTCACCGGATTTTTCCGATTTCGGTGAAAAAGGAGAGGCACAAATTGCGGCACTGATCGAGCATTTTTCGGCGGCGTCGCCCAATGCGCCCATCATTGTCGCTTGCGGGTCCGCTGGAGGGCAGCTTTGCTGGCGTCTGGCAGAGAACGCGCCCGTTTCAAAAAAAATGTCGGGGCTCATGCTGTTGGGATCGCTGTGGGATGAGGCATTTTTGAAATCACCGGCGGCCAGAAGGCGGGTTCCGGTCTTTTTTGCCCATGGCAGCCGTGATCCGGTATTCCCCGTCGACAAGCAGGAAGCCTTCTACCGTGCGATCAAGGGAAATGGCGGTTATCCGGCGCGGTTCCACAGGTTCGAAAGCGGCAGTCACGGAACGCCGATCAGGATGGCCGACTGGCGGGGCATACTCAACTGGATGCTCAAGGCGCCGCCGCGTTGAACGCATGCAACAGAATGCGGGAAAACGTTTGGATAAGCGCTAAAACGCTCGACAATTGCGAAAAACTCAATAGTTTCCGCCCATATACAAATCCGTGAGAGGTATGCCATGCAGGCTTGGGTTCGCAATGCGACACGCCTATTGATTATTTCCACCGTCCTGCCGCTTGCAGCTGCATGCACGATATCGTCGCCCGGCAGCGCACCCAAGTTTATTGCGCCAATTCAAATTCGCCCAAGCGTTCCTGCGTCTTTGGCGGACCCTTGCGCCGAAGCCGCCGCCCAGAAATATTTCATGTCGTCCGATCGCGTCGTTGCGATCGATACGCGTCCGGCCGGTGCAGGGTTTACAAACGTAGTGCTGAAAGTGGATTCGCGCGATGCAGTCTGCACGATTTCGGATAAGGGCGTTGTGCGCTCCGTGATCGACACCTCTCCGATGAGCGCGGATCAGGCTGCCGCCGAAGCGGCTGCTGCTGCCAAGGCTCCAAAGGGCAAGGCAAAAGCCGGATAGCCAGTTGAATACTTAAAGGAAAAGGGGTGCTGTTTTCCGGGCAGCGCCCATTTTTGCATTTCAAAACAGGCTTTTGCGCAGCCAACAGCGAAGATTGACCGAAATCAGGCTGAACACACAGCCGATGAGAAACGGGATCTGATGTAACGCGGGTGATCGCCTCGCGGATATAGGAGTTCAGGAAACGGTCCTGAAATCGACGGGCTCCGGCTCATTCGGAACGGAGCGAGGACCAGAAATCGGAATCGTCAGCAAAAATCGCGAATAGTGCTAGATTGTTCAGTGGAAAACTCGGGTCATCCGTCCACTCCCTTTCGGGAAGATCGAGCGCGATGTTTGAGGACCGTGCCGACGCTGGCAGGCAATTGGCCAAGGCCATGGATTACTACCGTCAGGACAGCAATGTTTTGTTGCTGGCTCTGCCTCGTGGCGGCGTGCTCGTCGCCGCCGAGATCGCGCGGGAACTCGGGCTGGCGATGGCGCTTCTTTGGGTGCGAAAAATCGGTGTTCCGCGGCACATTGAGCTCGCAATGGGGGCTGTCATGGGGCAGACGCCTCCGATCGTCGTGCGCAATGACGATATAATCGGCATGTACGGCATTACCGAGAACGATTTTCAGAAAGCCCTGCAACGGGAACTGGAGGAGATATCGCATCGGCAGGAACGGTACGGGCAGGCCGCAGGCCAAGCGGAAATAGCGGGCCGCATCGCCATTATCGTCGATGACGGTATTGCGACTGGTGCGACGGCATTAAGCGCGGTGAGGGGTGTCAGAGCTTGCGGACCTCAAAAAATTGTCCTTGCTGTTCCGGTTGCTTCGCGCGAAAGCCTGAGAGAAATCGCTCACGATGTCGATGACATAGTTTGCATTGAAAATGCGATGGCCATGGGCGCTATCGGATTTTACTATGGTGACTTCCATCAGGTCACCGAAGACGAATTCATGGAATGCATGAAATTGAGCGGTCTGCGAGACTCATAGTTGATGGGTTTGATGTTGTTCAGGGGCTCATCTGTTCAATGATCCTTATTCTTGCCACTGCTTTTCAAGAATGCAGACAAGCAAATCAATCAAGCTCCTGAACGCCGCCGCCTGATACGGTCAACACCTGCCCACTGACCCATGATGATGCCGGGGAGCACAGAAACAGCGCCGCGTTGGCAATGTCTTCCGCTTGCCCCAAACGGCCGAGGGGAGTGTGTTTGAGCATGCGCTTTTCGATTTCCGGGGTGAGTACGGTCGCCAAGGCATCCGTCTTGATGGCGCCAGGGGCGATCGCGTTCACGCGGATACCCATTGGCCCCAGATCGAAGGCGGTATTTCGTGTCAGATGGTTGACGGCCGCTTTTGACGAACCATAGGAAGCCATTCGGGTGTTCTTGTTTTCCCCGGCCATGGAAGAAATATTCAGGATTGCTCCCCCACCCGCAGCCTGCATGTGCGGAACGGAAAGCTGCATCAGGCGAAACAACGAAAATACGTTGAGTTCATAGGCCCAGAGGAAATCATCCATGGGCATGTCGAATGGTTTCGGGCCACCGCCGCCGGCGTTGTTTACAAGAATGGATATCTTTCCGAAGGTTTTCAGTGCGGCTGCGACGACTGCAACGCGGTGATTTTCGTCGGTCACATTGCATTCGAGGCCTATGGCCTTGCCGCCAGCATCGCCGATCTCTTTTGCCAAAAGGTTTGCGGCGTCTTTTCTGAGGTCGGTCACAACCAGCGAAGCGCCCGCCTGAGCGAATGTGAGCGCTATTGCCCGTCCGATTCCAGCGGCTGCACCGGTTACGATGGCAACATCTCCGTCCAGTCGGAACATTTTCTCAATGGACATGATACCCCTCCGTTCGGATCGCTTCCGACAGACTATTACGTCCGGCCGTTTGACATAAGTCTGCATTTCAAAATTGAAGTTTTGCAACGAAAAGGGCCTGAGCGGGACGCCGCTCAGGCCTTTTGTCTCAAGTATTGCCGGAAGTATTATGGATCGATCACGAGCAGCCGCTCGTACCTCCGCAGGTGTCGCATTTCAGGCAGGTACCGTTGCGGACCATCGTGAAATTCTGGCATTCGGAGCAACTGTCGCCCGTATAGCCCTGCATGATGGACTTCATCCGGCGATCAGCCTCGACCTTCTTGGCCGTGTTCGCACTTTCGGTCTTTGCTGATGCGGCTTCCGCTGCAGCCTGATCCGAGAAGAGGGCGGTCGTGGTTTCTGTCGCCGAGACGAGATTTTCTTTCACGCGCTCTTCGTAGTCGCGCTTGAAAGCCGTCGCACCATCCTGAACCGTAGCCAGAACCGGTTTCGCTACTGCCGCGGCGGTCGCGCCGCGGGAGGCGATTGCCGTAACGTTGCTTGCGCCGCTGCCCAATGGTGCAGAGCCGCTGAAGCCGCGGGGCTCGTTGCCGCCCGGGGTTGGCGTTACGACTTTCAGCGAAGCGCCACGTGTCCAGCCTTTGGAAACGGGGATCGTCTTGCCTTCCTGAATGCCCTTGCCGAGTGCCGTATTGCTGAAGTCTGATGTATCGACATGAGCGAGATCATGGCGCTCCAGATAGGAGACTGCGAGTTCGCGGAACACGTAGTCGATGATCGACGTGGCGCTCTTGATCGCGTCGTTGCCCTGCACCATGCCGGCGGGTTCGAATTTCGTGAAGGTGAATGCCTCCACATATTCTTCCAGCGGTACGCCATATTGCAGGCCGAGCGACACGGCGATGGCGAAGTTGTTCATCATCGCACGGAAGGCGGCGCCTTCCTTGTGCATGTCGATGAAGATCTCGCCGAGGCGGCCATCATCGAATTCACCGGTGCGCAGATAGACCTTGTGACCACCGACAACTGCCTTCTGGGTGTAACCCTTGCGGCGGTTTGGCAGTTTCTCACGGTCGCGCACCACTTTCTCGATGATGCGCTCAACGATTTTTTCGGTCACGGTGACGGCGCGTGCAGCAGCCGGGGCCTCGATCAGCGCCTCGATTGCATCGTCGTCCTCGTCCTCATCATCGGCGATAAGCGAGGAGTTCAGCGGTTGGGACAGCTTCGAGCCATCGCGGTAAAGCGCATTGGCCTTCAGCGCCAGCTTCCACGACAGCATGTAGGCGCTCTTGCAATCCTCGACCGTCGCCTCGTTCGGCATGTTGATGGTCTTGGAAATTGCGCCGGAAATGAAGGGCTGAGCCGCCGCCATCATGTGGATGTGGCTTTCGACCGACAGATAACGCTTTCCGATCTTGCCGCATGGGTTGGCGCAATCGAAAACCGGATAATGCTCTTCCTTGAGGAAAGGCGCGCCTTCTAGCGTCATTGCGCCGCAGACATGGATATTGGCCGCTTCGATATCCTTCTTGGCAAAGCCAATGGCGGGAAGCAGTTCAAACGAGAAATCGTTGAGCTGCTCGTCGGTAAGGTTCAGCACGTCCTTGCAGAAGTCTTCGCCCAGCGTCCACTTGTTGAAGGCGAACTTGATATCAAACGCGGATTTAAGGGCTGCGTTTAGTGCCTCGATTTTCTCATCCGTGAAGCCCTTGGCTTTCAGCGAGCCGGGATTGACACCGGGAGCCTGATTAAGGTTGCCGTGACCGACAGCGTAGGCTTCAATTTCAGCAATCTGGTTCTCGGCATAACCGAGCGTACGCAGAGCTTCTGGAACAGCGCGGTTGATGATCTTGAAGTAGCCGCCGCCAGCGAGTTTCTTGAACTTCACAAGCGCGAAGTCTGGCTCGATGCCGGTTGTGTCGCAATCCATGACAAGGCCGATCGTGCCGGTTGGTGCGATAACAGTTGCCTGCGCATTGCGGAAACCATGCTTTTCGCCAAGTTCCAGCGCCTTGTCCCATGCGGCCCGGGCATGGTCGATCAGGCCGGAAACCGGGCAGTCTTCTTCCTTCAGCGGTACCGGATTGACTGACAGGCTCTCATAGCCCTGGCTTTCGCCATGGGCGGCGCGGCGATGATTGCGAATGACGCGCAGCATACTGGCTTCATTCGGCTTGTAGCTCGGGAAGGTTCCAAGCTCCCTGGCCATCTCCGCCGACGTTGCGTAGGCGATGCCGGTCATGATGGCGGTGAGGGCACCGCCGATGGCACGGCCTTCATCGCTGTCGTAAGGAATGCCGGAGGTCATCAGCAGGCCGCCAATATTGGCATAGCCGAGGCCGAGAGTGCGGTATTCGTAGGAGAGGCGGGCGATTTCCTTCGACGGGAACTGCGCCATCATCACCGAGATTTCGAGAACGATGGTCCACAGCCGCGCGCTGTGCTCATACGCCTCGATGTTGAAGCTGCCGTCCTTGTTGCGGTAAGGCAGCAGGTTGATCGAAGCCAAATTGCACGCCGTATCGTCGAGGAACATATATTCCGAGCACGGGTTCGACGCGCGGATCGGACCGGCAGCCGGGCAGGTGTGCCAATCGTTCATCGTGGTATTGAAGTGCAGACCAGGATCAGCGGAGGCCCAGGCGGCGTGACCGATCTTTTCCCACAGATCACGGGCTTGCAGGGTCTTCATGACCTTGCCGTCCTTGCGGGCGGTCAGGTTCCATGTGCCATCATTCTCGACGGCGCGCAGAAACTCATCCTTAAGCGAAACGGAATTGTTGGAGTTCTGGCCTGCAACGGTGAGATAGGCTTCCGAATCCCAGTCCGTGTCGTAAGTCTTGAACTCGATATCCGTGTAGCCTTGTCTTGCGAACTGGATGACGCGCTTGACGTAGTTTTCCGGAACCAGATTTTTCTTGGCCGCACGGATTTCCCGCTTCAGGACCGGATTCCTCGACGGCTCGAAGCAGTCGCCATTGTCGGCTTCGCAATTGATGCAGGCCTTCATGATGGCGGTCAGGTGTTGCCTGACGATCTTGGAGCCAGTGACAAGAGCGGCGACCTTCTGCTCTTCCTTTACCTTCCAGTCGATATATTCCTCGATATCCGGATGATCGACGTCAACAACGACCATCTTGGCCGCACGACGGGTCGTGCCACCCGACTTGATGGCTCCCGCCGCGCGGTCGCCGATCTTGAGGAAGGACATGAGGCCAGAGGACTTGCCGCCGCCCGACAGTTTTTCACCTTCGCCGCGCAGATGCGAAAAATTCGATCCGGTGCCGGAACCATACTTGAAAAGACGGGCTTCACGAACCCAAAGGTCCATGATGCCACCTTCGTTGACGAGATCGTCGGCAACCGACTGGATGAAGCAGGCGTGAGGCTGCGGGTGTTCGTAGGACGACTTGGATTTGGTCAGCTTGCCGGTTTCGGGATCGACATAATAATGTCCCTGACCAGGACCATCGATGCCATAGGCCCAGTGCAGGCCGGTGTTGAACCATTGCGGGGAATTCGGGGCAACGCGCTGGGTGGCGAGCATATAGGCAAGTTCGTCGCGGAAGGTAAGGGCATCTTCCTCGGTATCGAAATAGCCGCCTTTCCAGCCCCAGTAGGTCCAGGTGCCGGCCAGACGGTCGAAAACCTGCCGGGCATCTATTTCGGAACCGTAGCGCGCGTTCTCCGGAAGGGCCGCCAGAGCTTGTTCATCAGGAATGGAACGCCACAGGAATGACGGAACCGCATTTTCCTCAACTTTCTTGAGGTGTGCAGGAACACCGGCTTTCCGGAAATATTTTTGGGCAAGGATATCGGCCGCGACCTGGCTGAACTGCGCCGGAACATCAATGTTCTCCAACCGGAAAACGATCGATCCATCCGGATTCTTGATCTCGCTTGTCGCCTTGCGGAACTCAATCTCCGCGTAGGCTGATTGATTCGGCTTTGTAAAGCGGCGTTCAATACGCATGTTCCTGTCCCTTTGCCCTATATATAGTATCTTTTGGCGCCTGTGTTGACCCCCGACACCCGGATACTCTTGCCTGCCTTGGCCGGCACCCGTCCAGATCCCGGAATTCCCTCATGATAATCCGCTGCCGGAACGACGATCGTTCCATCATCAGGGCTGCTCGAGCCCGTTATCCGTCATCGGTTTATGAATGAGTCCCTTAAGGGATTTTTACAATATATGGTATGTAGTGTGCGTGCAATTACTAAATATTGTATTAACTGTGATTTCCTCGATTGACATGCACGGTTGCGTGAAGACACGAAAATCCCGCTCCGGAATGTTGAAAAACATCCAGAAAACCTTGTCGAAAAACGCAGGATTTTCAGAAAGAGCCGATTACAGAACTTTTCCGGCAACGCTACAACGCCACAATAACGCCATAAAAAATGACTCGGGCCTGACCGTCAAGGGCTGGTTTGTTTCATTTTTGTGGCATCAATATATTGTGTGTGTTCGATGTGGATATCGGGGAGAACATATGTGAAAAACACACCGGCGCTGGCAGCAATGGCTCAATCCTTGCGGGACGGACGCCTCGTTGTGCCAGAACAAGACATGTAGTGGCAGCCGCCTTCTATTCCGAGCCGGAGGCAGGGCGCGCGCTGTCTTCCCCGAAGGTTCTCAGAATAATCCTCAGTTCCGGTTCATCCACGCGGCGCGCTGCTTCTTCAGGAGAAACCCACTCCAGACGCCTTTCGCCCCGTTCGGGCCATTTCTTCGCGCTGCGAGTGAACTCTACGGCATAGACATTGACGCGGAAATCATCGTCTTCGCCCTGGTCAGCGTCGGTTTTCTGATAGGTGTAGCTGCCCAGAACATCGGGTTGAACCCGCCCGCGAACCCCGGCTTCTTCATAGGCTTCGGCGAGGGCGGATTGCGAAAGCGTTTTACCGACTTGCGGCCAGCCTTTCGGTAACACCCAGCGTCCGGTCCCTCGACTGGTGATCAGAAGAACCTGCACACCCGACGATCCATTGCGAAAAACAAGCGCGGCAACCTGCACCACCCTTCCACAAGGTGTCTCGATGCGCTTATCCGTTGCAATGTCGCCAGTATCGATGGAGTTCAACAAATCGGTCCGTCTTTCTACCATTTTGCCCACGCTAATGGGTGCTTCCGGTAGAAATGTGGACCGATTCGTTATTTTCGCAACGTCTGTGACAGTAAACAGATGCGATTGTTTCAAAATACGGGTTGTTATCCGCGATGATTCTTGGAAATCGGTTCCTGGTAGGTGAAACCCATGTCCCACGGGAAGTAGATCCAGGTGTCCTGTGAAACCTCGGTGACGAAGGTATCGACAAGCGGGCGGCCTTTCGGCTTGGCATAAACGGTTGCGAAATGGGCTTTCGGCATCATGGCGCGAACGATTGCTGCCGTTTTACCGGTGTCGGTCAGATCGTCGATGATCAGAACCCCTTCGCCTTCGTTTTCAAGTATGCCCTTGTCGACATTCTTGAGAACCCGCAGTTCGCCCTGTTCATCATAATCATGATAAGATGCCACGCACACGGTTTCGATCATGCGGATGCCGAGTTCGCGGCAAATGATTGCTGCGGGAACGAGACCGCCGCGCGTAATGGCGACGATCGCCCGCCATTCGTGCCCCAAGCCGGCGATGCGCCAGGCAAGCGCGCGTGCATCTCTGTGGAACTGGTCCCACGATACGGGGAAGGCTTTATCGGGTAGGGACATGAGAGGCGCACTCCATTGCCGGAAACAAGTTGAATTTCTCTTGGAATGCGCTTCGCAATAGCCGGAAAACCGGCTTCATGGCAAGCGGCCAGACAACCATTCCTGTGAAATCAATAGCCGACGCGGCCTAGCGTGACATGAATGTCAGGCAAGGCATGTCCGACATGATCGAAGTCGTCACGCCGCCGAACACCCACTCCTTCAATCGGGACTGGCTGTATGCGCCCATGACGAGAACCTGTGCTCCATTGGCCATGACGCGCTGACGGATTGCTTCATGGTCGGAAAGCCCGTGCGAAGGCAGCGGCGTGGCCTTGACGTTCACGCCATGCCGCCGGATCGCGTCGGCCAGCGGTGTGCCCGGAATGGAATCGTCATAAGCCGCGCTTTCCTTCGGGTTGACCCAGATGAGCTCCACTGAATCCGCCTGTTCCAGAAGCGGAAGTGCGTCGAAAGCCGCTCGCGAGGCTTCGCGCTTGCCGTTGAACGCAACAACGATGTTGTTGATCGTCTCCGGCGGGCTGAACGAGTAGGGAACGAACATGACAGGACGGCCGCTTTCCATGACCAGCGGATCGGTGGCGTCGTTGACTGTATCCGGATCATCGGGATCAGTCTGGCCAGCAACAATGATATCCGCTCGCAACGCGCTTTGCGTCACCCCTGTTGACGGACTGGCATGCTGAGAACGAATGATCCGGAATTCGTGGGAGGTATCATTCTTTTTCATTTCATTTGCGAAAAGTGCGGAAATTCTTTCGGAGTTCTGCTTGTGATGCTTTTCATGCGCCTCAAACAAGGTGGCGTCGGCAAAACCTGTCGGATCGGCGTAAACCATGGGGGAGGGAATTGTATAAAGACCGATGATATGCGCATTGTCGGTCGTCTTCGCCAGAAGATTGGCGGCGGCCATGATACGAGACGCTTCGCTTGGGCTGCGCATGAAGGCGATGATCGTTCGGAATGCCATTTTGGTCCTCCTGACTCTGTCGGTCGCTCATAACGGGTTCGACGACGCTGAACCCGACTTCACATTATCTTATTAAACGCAACAACAGGAGATAAGGTTCACGAATTCGCCTGATCCAGTTGTCGCACCATTTCCCTCACATCGGCCTCAGCCGCCGCAAGGGTTGCTTCATCGCGGGCGCGGACCACCAGTTCGGTCGAGAACCTGCCTTCCTCATAGCGAGGGTAGGAGCCGATAATTGTCTGTGGGTGGTTGTTCTGGATATTGCGCAGCAGTTCACCGATCGTGCCCTCGCCATAAGGGCAGGCCACTGTGCGGGACATCAGCTTCGCACCGGTTTTCAGGGTCGGTATGACATTGTCGAGCATGGCCTGGAAAATCGAGGGCACGCCAGCCATCACATAGACATTGCCGATGTTGAAGCCGGGAGCAGCCGACACCGGATTGTCGATATGAATAGCTCCCCGCGGCATGCGGGCCATTCGCTGCCGTGATTCGGTAAATTCCATGCCCCGCGCCGCGTAGTTGTCGCCAAGCAATTTCATGGCCTTGGCATCATGTTCGCACGGCACGCCAAATGCCACGGATACCGCATCTGCCGTTATGTCATCGTGGGTTGGCCCGATCCCGCCCGACGTGAAAACATAGGTGTATCCTTCACGCAAGGCGTTCAGCGCTTTGACGATCCGTTCCTCGTTATCCGACACGATCCGCACTTCTTCCAGATCAATGCCGATGGCCGTCATCATGTCGGCAAGGTGGCCGATATTCTTGTCCTTGGTGCGCCCGGAGAGAAGTTCGTCTCCGATTGCGAGCATTGCCGCGGTGATGATTTCTGAAGCCATGACATTCTCCGATAGGCGTCACAATGAGGAAATACAGAAGTTACAGTACTCAAATAGTAAACAGTGCGTCTGACATTGGCACGGTTTTCTCGAACGCCAAAATGGCTACATTCCCCTCGTCGGCGAATTTGATCGCCCAAATGTTTCTTATCGCAACGGAGATTGTCATGGCAAAGGTTCTGGTCCTTTATTATTCCTCTTTTGGCCACATGGAGCAGATGGCAAACTCTGCTGCCGAAGGCGCTCGCGAAGCTGGCGCCCATGTTACTGTCAAGCGCGTTCCCGAGCTGGTTCCGCTCGAAGTCGCCAAGGCCTCGTATTACAAGCTCGATCAGGACGCCCCGATTGCCGATCCCAATGAACTTGCAGATTACGACGCCATCATCATCGGGACAGCGACGCGCTATGGCGTGATGGCATCGCAGATGAAGAATTTCCTCGATCAGACCGGCGGTCTGTGGGCCAAGGGTGCGTTGGTGAACAAAATTGGTTCGGTGATGGTTTCGACCGCGACCCAGCACGGCGGCCAGGAACTCGCCCTGATCTCGACCCAGTGGCAGATGCAACATCACGGCATGATCATCGTGCCGCTCTCCTATGCGTATCAGGGCCAGATGGGCAATGATGTCGTGCGCGGCGGTGCTCCCTACGGCATGACGACCACTTCCGATGGCGATGGTTCACGCCAGCCATCGGCGCAGGAACTGGAAGGCGCGCATTTCCAGGGCAAGCGTGTTGCGGAGATCGCAATCAAGCTGCACGGCTAACGGTTTAAACCTGAGTGCGAAGAAGGGCGGTTGCGAAACCGCCCTTTTTGTTTTGACGACATTATTCGTCTTGATTGCGGGCCGTTGCTTCGCTACGCACAATTCCACAGTGCGGACGTGGCGAAACTGGTAGACGCAACGGACTTAAAATCCGTCGGCCATAGGTCATGCGGGTTCGATTCCCGCCGTCCGCACCACTTGGCTCAATCTTCCACAAACACTTCCTCGCGCTTTTTGCTGATGCTGGGCAGCAGGACGACCACCAGAACCAGTGCGGAGATGATCAGCAGCGTTGCGCTGATAGGACGTGTAACGAATATTGTCGGGTCGCCGCGTGAAATGATCATGGCTCGCCGCAGGTTTTCCTCGACCAGCGGACCGAGGACGAAGCCGAGCAGCAAGGGCGCTGGTTCGCAGCGCAACTTGGTCAGCACGTAGCCCAGGAAACCGAAGAACGCGACCGAGTAGAGATCGAACACGTTGGATTTGACGCTGTACACACCGATCGAGCAGAAGGCGATGATCGCCGGGAACAGCATGTAGTAAGGGATTGTCAGCAGTTTCACCCAAAGCCCGATCAACGGAAGATTGAGAACGATCAGCATGAGGTTGCCGATCCACATCGATGCGATGATTCCCCAGAATAGCGTAGGTTGTTCCGTGGCGACGTTGGGGCCGGGGACAATACCCTGAATGATCATTGCCCCGATCATCAGGGCCATCACCGGATTGGCAGGGATTCCCAAGGTCAGCATCGGAATGAAGGACGTCTGCGCGCCTGCATTGTTGGCGGATTCCGGCCCCGCAACACCTTCAATAGCACCTTTGCCGAACTCTTTCGGGTTCGTGGAGACGCGCTTCTCAACGGTATACGACGCAAAAGATGCCAGAATTGCACCACCGCCCGGCAAAATGCCAAGCGCAGAGCCGATAAAAGTGCCGCGAAGAATGGGGGCAATCATGCGTTTCCAGTCTTCCTTGGTCGGCAGCAATCCGGTTACCTTGCGGATCAGGGCGTGGCGTTCGGTTTCGTTTTCCAGATTGCGAAGAATTTCGGCAATGCCGAACACGCCAACAGCGACGGCGACGAAATTCAGGTTGTCCGACAGTTCGGGGATGCCGAACGTGAAACGCGGCGTGCCTGTAAATACATCCTGCCCGACGAGCCCGAGCAACAGGCCGAGCACCACCATGGCAAGCGCCTTGATGATAGAGCCGTGTGCGAGCGCGATAGACGAAACCAGGCCGACGACCATGAGCGAAAAATACTCAGGAGCACCAAATCTGAGTGCAATCGTCGTCAGCGGGGGAGCGAAAATGGCCACAAGAAATGTGGAAACAGTTCCGGCGAAGAATGAACCGATGGCGGCCGTTGCCAAAGCCGTGCCCGCTCGCCCGCTTCGCGCCATCTGATAGCCGTCGATGGCTGTTACGGCTGAGGAGGATTCGCCTGGCAGGTTGATGAGGATAGCGGTCGTCGAGCCGCCATACTGCGCGCCGTAATAGATCCCGGCCAGCATGATGAGCGAGGAGACTGGTTCCAGCGCAAAGGTGATCGGCAGCAGCATGGCGATGGTCGCCGTTGCTCCGATGCCGGGAAGAACGCCGATCAGCGTGCCGAGGATCACCCCGATAAAGCAAAAAACGAGATTCCATGGATGGGCGGCGGTGGCAAATCCAAGGGCGAGATTGTTGAACAGGTCCATCCGGCGTTATCCTTAAAATCCGAGCCACGGACCAAAACGCCGGAAAGGCAGGCCCAAACCGTAGCTGAACACGATGACTGAAAACAGGGTAATGCCGCCTGCAAGCAGAAGTGCTGTGACCGGCTTCATCTTTCGACTGGCGAAGGCGGCGATCAGGGCGGTGAGAAACAGGGCGGGAGCAAACCCCAGCCCCCGCACTGTCAGCCCGAAAACGACCGGTGCAGGCAGGATCAATAGCATCCCGCGCCATGCGATTGGACCGATAGGCACATCCTCATACTGCGTGGCCTGAACGATGACCACCAGACCGAGAAAA
Organism: Phyllobacterium sp.; assembly: GCA_050726055.1. Taxonomy (GTDB): domain Bacteria; phylum Pseudomonadota; class Alphaproteobacteria; order Rhizobiales; family Rhizobiaceae; genus Phyllobacterium. The sequence goes on from JBOHIW010000017.1 coordinate 38,855, forward strand.
ATGAGCAGACCGGCCAGGACCAGCGGAAAATAACCGGGGCCCATGCGGAATGCGGTGCCAAGCGGCAGCAGCAGGGCATTCCAGGCAAAGAACAAGCCGATTGCCACGAAGATAAGCCCGCAAAGACCGTCGAGCTTGTTGAAGTTCAGGGATTTCATAATACCTCGCAAGGTCATCGAAGCCGATGGCGATTAACCTGACAATCACAGGAAAATGCGTTCGGCATCCCGCACTCCATCTGGAGAGCGGGATGCCCTGATGCGTTGCCGCCCGTTCAGTCCGCGAACTGTCCGGCCGCCTCGATAATCGGCTTCCAGCGTGCGATCTCGCTTTCGAGCTTGGCTTTGAGCGCCGCTGGCGTCGCGTCTGCGTCGGACGCAGGAGCGGTTCCAAGTTCAACGAAGCGCGCCACGACGTTTGGATCCTTCAAGGCTTTTTGCAGGGAGACGGAAAGCTTGTCCGTGATCTCCGCCGGGGTGCCTTTGGGTGCGTAGATGCCGTGCCAGATACCAACCTCGAAGTCTTTCAGGCCACCCTCGGTGGCGGTCGGCGTTTCAGGCAGGATGTCCAGGCGCTCGGGCGAGGTGACCGCATAGACCTTGATTGTTCCGCCCTGGATCTGCTTCGTCGTATTGGTTGTCTGGTCGCACATCATGTCGACCTGCCCGCCGAGAAGATCTGTCAGCGCGGGGCCGGTGCCCTTGTAGGGGACGGTGACGAGCTGCGTGTCGATGGCGCTCATGAAGAGCATTCCGCAAAGATGGGAAGCCGCGCCGATGCCGGCATTGGCGACGGTAACCTTGTCCTTGTTTGCCTTGACATATTCGATCAGGCCGCCGAGGTCCGCGGGTTCAAAATCCTTTCGTGCGACAATCGTCATCGGCACATCGGTTACGAGGCCCACATATTCGAACGCGTTCAGCGTGTCATAAGCGAGATTGCGATACAGCGTGGCGCTGGTGGCCATGCCGATATGGTGCAGCAACAGGGTGTAGCCGTCCGGATCGGCCTTTGCGACCCGGCCCGCGCCGAGCGTTCCGCCGGCACCGCCTATGTTTTCAACGATGATCTGCTGGCCGAGATCTTTCGACATGGCTTCGGCGACAAGGCGCGTTACCGTGTCGGTCGGGCCGCCCGCCGAAAACGGAACGACCATCGTAATGCTGCGTTGCGGATAGTCCTGGGCACTGGCCCAGGAACTGGAAAGCATCAATGCGGCAGACGCCGCCAATGCGGTTGCAAAAAATTTCATCCTCTAACCCTCCCGTTATTGCCGACCCTCCCCAAGGGCCTCAAAATGAATGGCGCGTGGCCAATCGAACTCTTGTTTCCGGCGGGAAGTGATTCCTCCAAATCTCTCCTGTCTCGCCTTCTTTTCATCGAAAGCAACAAGGAGCGACAAGTCAAGTGTGTAAGACCAATGTATAATAAGTGTGATGCGGGGTTCCGACGGACGGGATTTCGACGAAAAGATTGAATTTGGCCGACTCTCCGGATTCTTCAACTGGCAAAAGGGTCGAAGACTTGGCAAATTGTCCGAAACGGAGAATACGCTGTGAGCACATCATCAAAAACCAAACCTTTCGCCCCCAAAACATGGATTGAAACCGCTCCCTTGCTTGTTGATGTCGCGATGGGGCGTGCCCAAGCGGATCTCGTTGTTCGAAATGGTCGGCTGGTAAGCGTCTATTCGGGCGAAATCATCTCCGGGATCGATATTGCCGTCATCGACGGCCGTTTCGCCTTCGTGGGCCAGAACGCCAGCCATTGCATCGGCTCGAAAACGAAAGTCGTCGATGCCGAAGGGCGCTATCTGGTCCCCGGATTGTGCGATGCTCACATGCACGTCGAAAGCGGCATGGTCACCGTGACGGAATTCACCCGCGCGGTCATTCCGCATGGCACGACATCGATGTTTATCGATCCGCATGAGATCGCGAATGTGCTGGGCCTTGAAGGCGTTCGCCTGATGCATGATGAGGCGCTGGCTATGCCAATCAATGTTCATGTGCAGATGCCGAGCTGCGTGCCATCCGCGCCGGGTCTCGAAAATGCCGGCGCGTCGCTCAGCCCGCAGGATGTGGCCGAGGCCATGACCTGGCCGAATATCATAGGGCTTGGCGAAGTCATGAATTTTCCGGGCGTGGCGGCCAACAACGAAACCATGCGCGGCGCAATCGATGCGACCGTTGCCGCAGGCAAGACTGTTGGCGGCCATTACGCCTCGCCGGAGTTGGGCCGCGCGTTCCACGGCTATGTCGCGGGCGGGCCCGAGGATGACCACGAGGGAACGCGGATGGAAGACGCGATCGCACGTGTCCGGCAAGGGATGCGAGCCATGCTTCGCCTTGGTTCAGCATGGTATGACGTCGCCAACCAGATCAAGGCCGTTACGGAGCAGGGGCTCGATCCGCGCAATTTCATTCTGTGCACCGATGACAGCCATTCCGGAACACTGGTCGATGAGGGGCATATGGACAGGGTTGTCAGGCACGCGATAGCGCAGGGCCTGAAGCCGGTTACGGCGATCCAGATGGCCACGATCAACACAGCGCAGCATTTCCGCCTTGAGCGGGAAATAGGCTCGATCACGCCAGGACGGCTTGCGGACTTCCTGATCGTCTCCGATTTGGCCCAGCTATCGATCGACCGTGTTTATGGCCGTGGCGTTCTGCTCGCGGAAAAAGGCAAGCTCATCGCCGATATTCCCGCTTATGACTATCCCGCCAAGGCGAAGAACACGGTAAAGCTTGGCAAGAAGGTTACGGCGCAAGATTTTGATATCAAAGCGCCAAAGCCTGGAAAGTCGATCACGGCAAGGGTCATCGGTGTTATCGAAAATCAGGCACCGACGCGGGCGCTGGAAGCGGAGATGCCGGTCAGCGATGGCATCGTTCAGATGGACCGCCGCAATGATGTCTGCCAGATCGCATTGGTTGAACGTCACAGGGGAACCGGTGGTGTCGTCAACGGCTTCGTTTCCGGCTTCGGCTATACGCTGGACTGCGCCATGGCCTCGACCGTCGCGCATGACAGCCATCACATGATCGTTGTCGGCACGAACAAGGAAGACATGGCGAAGGCCGCCAATCGGCTGGGTGAAATTGGCGGCGGTGTCGTGCTTTATTCAAAAGGGCGCGAACTTGCGCTGGTCGAAATGCCGATCGCCGGGCTCATGTCCAATGAACGGGCAGAAGTTGTTGCAGCCAAGGCCGACAAGCTGGTGAACGCCATGCGCGCGATGGGCTGCACCCTGAACAATGCCTATATGCAGCATTCCTTGCTGGCTCTGGTCGTCATTCCCGAACTGCGAATTTCCGATGAGGGGATCATCGACGTACGTACATTTGAAAAGGTAGATCTATTTCCATGACGGCATTTACCAAGGCTGTAGCGCGCGCGGCAGAAAGGATGCGCGCGCTTTTTCCGGAAACGTCGCTGCAACGCAATGAGTTCCTTTCCCAAAAATACGGCGCGGATATCTGGCTGAAGCGCGAGGATCTTTCGCCGGTTCGTTCATACAAGATACGCGGCGCGTTCAATTTTATTTCCAATGCGGTGAAGTCCGCTCCGGACGATGCGGTGTTCGTTTGCGCTTCGGCAGGCAATCATGCGCAGGGGTTTGCCTTCGTCTGTCGTCATTTCGGTCGCAAGGGCGTGGTGTTCATGCCGGTCACCACGCCGCAGCAGAAAATCGACAAGACGCGCGCGTTTGGCGGTGAATTTATCGAAATCCGGCTGATCGGCGATATTTTCGATGCGAGCTACAAGGCGTCGCGAGATTATGCGGAGGAGGTCGGCGGTATCATGGTTCCGCCATTCGACCATGCGGACATCATCACAGGTCAGGCCACGGTTGCCTATGAAATCGAGCGGCGACTGCCCGACGGGCGTGAGCCAGACCTGATGATCCTGCCGGTCGGCGGCGGCGGCTTGTCGGCCGGCGTCACGCGCTATCTGAGCGAGTCCGGATGGAAAACGCGTTTCCGATTTGTTGAGCCGCTGGGGGCTCCAAGCCTGAAACGCAGTCTGGAGGCCGGAAAAAGAATCAAGCTCGATCACGTCGACAGCTTTGTCGATGGTGCGGCGGTGGCCGAGATCGGACGGGAAAATTTCAAGATTCTCAAGGCCTTCAGCTCGGATTCTGTGATTTTGATTCCAGAAGATCGGGTGTGCTCGACGATAACCCAGATGCTGAACGTGGAGGGTGTGGTTCTTGAGCCTGCGGGTGCGCTTTCCGTGGATGCGCTGAAGGATTTCAAAAAGGCCGAACTGAAGGGAAAGCGGATTGTCCTTGTCATATCCGGCGGCAATTTCGATTTCGAGCGTTTGCCGGAGGTGAAGGAGCGCTCTTTACGGTATGAGGGCCTGAAGAAATACTTTATTTTCCGGTTTCCCCAGCGCCCCGGGGCTTTGCGTGCGTTTCTCGACCTTCTGGGGCCGGAGGATGACGTGGCGCGTTTCGAATATCTGAAGAAATCGGCCAGAAACTTCGGTTCCGTGCTGATCGGCATCGAAACGAAAGACCGGAAAAATTTTGTTCTGTTGCAGGAACGGTTCGACAAGATGGGCTGGAGCTACCAGGACATCACCGACAATGAGGTTCTGGTCGGTCTGATCATCTGAGTTCCGAACGAGACACGGCTCACAGGCGCATCATTCCTGCGTTTGTGCTGGTTTCTTTCGCAGCAATGATTGCCGATTTCATGTAGTCTAATCCCTGTCTCGGCGGCACACTCCGGAAGCATATTCCGGGTGTTCGCCGGTAGCCCACATAAAGCGTTACGATAAAATCATTTGCTTTTTGGGCTTAAAACGTCCATATGCCGCTCAGGCGCTTGGGCCGGTTGATCCGGTTCTCCTGTAGCTAGGGCTGAGTTGCGTCTGTTCCCTTACCTGAAATCGGGCATGGGAGAGTTCCGTAAGCGTGAGGCTTCGGGCACGGCAGCGCAAGTCGATGGAGCAATTCCAGCGTCTCGTCGTTCATTTAAAAGTTTTTGTTCGCAGGTTGCGCCCTGCGGCGTTTGTTGTGCGGACGATTGCGTTCGCCGAAAGAAGATTGAATTGGAAAATACAAATACAACCGCTCTTGCTCCGCAAGATGCGCAGGCCAACGGCTTTGCCGCATTGGGCCTGTCCGCCATTCTCCTGAAAGCGGTCGAGAATGCCGGTATGCCTCAGCCGAAGCCTATTCAGGAGCAGGCAATTCCGCATCAACTGGCTGGCAAGGATATTCTGGGCATTGCCCAGACAGGTTCCGGCAAGACAGCAGCCTTCAGCCTGCCGATTCTGCACCAGATCATGGCGCTCGGCACAAAGCGCAAGGGTAAAACGGCGAGGGCGCTGATCCTCGCGCCGACGCGGGAACTGGCCGTGCAGATCGAGGAAACGATCCGCAACCTCTCCAAGGGTGCGCACATCTCGACAGCGCTCATTCTGGGCGGCGTGTCCCGTCTGAGCCAGATCAAGAAGATGATTCCGGGCGTTGATTTCCTGATTGCAACGCCGGGCCGCCTGACCGATCTCGTGCGTGAAAACGCCGTCGATCTCTCGCAGACGCAGTGGCTGGTTCTCGATGAGGCCGACCGGATGCTCGACATGGGCTTCATCAATGATGTGAAGCGCATCGCCAAGGCAACGCACAAGAATCGCCAGACTGCGCTTTTCTCGGCAACCATGCCGCAGGAAATTGCGGCGCTCGCTTCCAGCTTGCTGCGCGATCCGATCCGCGTTGAAGTGGCTCCGCAGGGAACGACTGCAAAGGAAATTTCGCAGACGGTCTATTCCGTTCCGACCAAGCAGAAGCGTCCGGTTCTTTCCGCGATGCTGAAGGATGAGGAACTGAAATCCGTCATCGTCTTTACCCGCACCAAGCATGGTGCAGACGCGGTTACACGCGTTCTGGAGCGCGACGGCTATGAAGTGGCTGCCATTCACGGCAACAAGTCGCAGAACGCCCGTCAGCGCGCTCTGAACGGATTCAAGGACGGCACTGTTCGCGTTCTGGTCGCGACCGATATCGCTGCGCGCGGTATCGATGTTGTTGGCATCAGCCATGTCATCAATTTCGATCTGCCCGACGAGCCGGAGAGCTATGTGCATCGTATCGGCCGTACCGGACGCAACGGCGCAACGGGCGCGGCGATCACGCTTTACGATCCATCGGCCGAGAACGCGAAGCTGAAGGCGGTTGAGCGCGTCACGCGGCTGAAACTGCCGGTTCAGGATTCGCCGATCGATCTGTCCACATTGCCCGCACGTGCCGCCAATGAGCCGCGCGAACCAAGGGCGGACAATGGAAACGCCAGGCCTTCCGGCAACAAGCCACGTGGTGGCAAGCCGCAAGGCAAGAAGCCACATCGCGGCCAGCATCAGGGCGGCAAGCCTCGCGATGGTGGCGGTGCAATCTGGACCAATGATGGTTCGGGCGAAAATCGCTCTGGCGCCAAGAAACGTCCATTCCGCCGCAAGCGGGTTGGCTCCAGCGCCGCCTGATTTGAAAAGCGCCGGTCATGTACCGGCGCTTTTTTCTTTGATGCGCGAGCGTTTCGCGTGTTCGACGGCTTCAATGCCCGGTTGCATTTCAGTGTTCTGGCCGTTGAGCCGGGGAACACCTCGCGAAAAGCGGGCGCATGATCGACCTGTCACGAATTCTTTTCCAATATTAGTCAATACGCCGGATTAAAATTCCTGCATTCCACGGTATGCGCAAACATCATGCTTGAACGTCGCAAAGGCTGGCAATAGTTTCGCTTACAAAATGCGAAAGGAAGGTCCATGCTTGGCTCGGTGATCGATGCAATCGGGAATACGCCGCTGATACGGTTGAACAAGGCGTCCGAAGCGACGGGTTGCGAGATTTACGGAAAGGCGGAATTTCTGAATCCCGGCCAGTCCGTGAAGGACCGGGCCGCGCTCTACATCATTCGCGATGCGGAAAAGCGCGGCGCGTTGAAGCCGGGCGGCATCATTGTCGAAGGCACGGCCGGCAATACCGGCATCGGTCTCACGATGGTCGCGAAGGCGTTGGGTTACCGAACGGTGATCGTCATTCCCGAAACGCAGAGCCAGGAAAAGAAGGACGCGCTGCGGCTTCTGGGCGCTGAACTGGTGGAAGTTCCGGCGGTTCCTTACAAGAACCCCAACAATTACGTGAAATTGTCGGGGCGACTGGCCGAGCAACTGGCGAAGAGTAACCCAAGTGGGGCGATCTGGGCCAACCAGTTCGACAACAAGATCAATCGTGTTGCCCATATCGAGACGACTGCGGAAGAGATCTGGCGCGATACCGGTGGCAATGTGGATGGATTCATATGCGCCGTCGGGTCTGGCGGAACGCTTGCGGGTGTTGCCATGGGGTTGAAGGCGAAAAGCGCCAAGGTCAGGATCGGCCTTGCCGACCCGCTCGGCGCGGCGCTTTATTCTTATTACACCACCGGTGAACTCAAGGCCGAGGGCAGTTCCATCACGGAAGGGATCGGGCAGGGCCGGATTACCGCTAATCTGGAGGGCTTTACGCCAGATTTCTCATACCAGATTTCCGATGCTGAGGCCCTCGATGTCGTCTTTGATCTCGTGACCGGCGAAGGGCTATGCCTTGGCGGCTCATCGGGCATCAATATTGCCGGGGCAATCCACATGGCGAAGGAAATGGGGCCGGGGCATACAATCGTTACCGTGCTTTGCGACTATGGAAACCGCTATCAGTCAAAGATGTTCAATCCGGAGTTCCTGCGGGCCAAGGGGCTTCCCGTGCCCACATGGCTGGAAACGAGCACGGATGTTTGTGTTCCCTATGAGGCGGCGTGATGGCTTTTGAAACAGTGGCATTATTTCGGGACGACGCCTATCTTGCCCGTGCGGAGGGTCAGGTGCTCGCGGTCAACGACGCGCGGGGGATAATCCTTGACCGGACCATTTTCTATGCGACCTCGGGAGGGCAGCTGGGCGATACCGGTTTTCTTGAACGGCAGGATGGCTCGCGGATTTCCGTTGCGGCGACGGTTACCGGCGAAACAAAAAATGAAATCATCCATGTTTCGGCGGAGAGTTCGGATTTGCCGAAAGTCGGCGAGACTCTGGTGCAGAACATCGATTGGGATCGCCGGTTGAAACTGATGCAGATGCATGCGGCCTGCCACCTGCTGAGCGTGATCTGCCCCTATCCGATCACGGGTGCTTCCGTTGGGGAAGAGGAGAGCCGTGTCGATTTCGACCTGCCGGACGCCGGTTTCACAAAGGAAAGCGTCACCGCCGAGCTCATGGAACTGGTGGAGGCCAATCATCCCATCTATACGCACTGGATCACGGATGAGGAGCTGTTGGCGAACCCGACGCTCGTGAAATCCAAAAATGTGCGCCCGCCCGTTGGAAACGGAAAAATTCGTCTCGTCTGCATTGGCGAGAATGGTAAAATCGACTCCCAGCCCTGCGGTGGAACCCATGTTGCCACAACGGGCGAAATCGGTGTTATTCATATCGGCAAGATCGAAAAGAAGGGCAAGGAAAACCGACGTTTCCGTATCCGCTTCGGTGTGTTGCCTGAAGGAATGTAATCATGACTGAAACAAGTGCTCATGTTGTCTCATTCGACTGGTTGCAGGCTAACCTCGGTAAGCCTGGCCTCTCCATTGTCGATGCATCCTGGTATCTGCCGGTGCACAATCGCGATCCGCGGGTGGAATATGCCGCAGGGCATGTTCCGGGGGCCGTATTCTTCGATCACGACCGTGTCGTCGATCCGACGTCGAAACTTCCTCATACGCTGCCTTTGCCGCATCTTTTTGCCGAGTATGCCAGCAGCATGGGCATAACCGCGAAGGATACGATCGTCGTTTACGACGGCCCAGGAATGTCCTCGGCGCCGCGTGTCTGGTGGATGTTCAGGATTATGGGCGCGAAGAACGTCTTCGTTCTCGATGGCGGATTCGACCAATGGAAGGCCGAGGGGCGTCCCGTCAGCCATGGCGTGACGCAGATCGCGCCTTCCGCGTTTATCGTGGATTTCAAAAAGGATGCGGTCGCGCGTTTTGATGAGATGCTGGACATCGTCAAGACAGGCTCAAGCCAGATTGCCGATGCGCGTTCACGCGGTCGATTTACCGGGGAGCAGCCGGAGCCGCGTGCCGGTATGCGATCCGGTCACATGCCCGGCGCGCGCAGCGTCCCGATCGCAACGCTTTCCGAGAATGGACACCTGAAGGATCTGGCGGGCTTGCGCGAAGCGCTGGTCTCTGCCGGAATTGACCTTGGAAAGCCTGTGGTCACGTCCTGCGGTTCCGGCGTGACAGCCGCGGTCATTGCATTGGCACTGCATTCGGTTGGCCATACGGATAACCGGCTGTACGATGGCTCATGGAGCGAGTGGGGCGGGCGTTCCGATACGCCGGTCGTCACAGGAGAACCGTAAGCATGTCCGGCAAGGGAGGACCACGCCTGCTGGCAACACGCGTAACCCATCTTGAAATGACCGTGCCTGCCGTCATGCGGGTGCCGACCCCTTCCGGGCTTCGCCTTGCGCTCATGCGGGCGACAAATATGCCGCTGCCCTTCTATCGCTTCATGTATGAACAGGTTGGCAAGGCCCATCACTGGGCCATGCGCCGCAACGTCGATGACGACGCGCTTGCGGAGGTCATTCATGCGGAGGCGACGCAAATTCATCTGCTCTATGCCGATGGATCTCCGGCCGGTTTCTTTGAACTGGACCTGTCCGACGAGCAATGCGCCGATATCGTCTATTTCGGCCTCGTGCCGCATTTTCAGGGGCGGGGTCTTGCCCGCTTTCTGCTTTCGGAGGCAATTGCGGCCGCGTGGGCGAATGACCCTGCTCGTGTAACAATCGAGACCAACACACTCGACAATCCGCGAGCGTTGCAAATCTATCAGAAGATGGGTTTCCTGCCGGTCGCCTGGCGCGAGGAAGTGATCGAGGCATGGGATTGATCTTTTCGATGCCGTTCCTGCCTGATTTTAAACGGCGTTTTTCCGTTCATCCGGCCTTCAGGTAACTTCCGCTAGGAATTGCGCTATCGCCAGTGATTTTTGGCGGATCGCATTTCTGGAAGGAACCCTGATGATTGATCGTCGTTCATTGCTTGCAGCGCTTGGCGTTGCGTTGATCGCTGGCCCGGCATTCGCTCAACAGACTCCAAGTGCCGCGCAGATCGAACGCAGCCTCGAAGCCGCACCACGGATGCGGCTCCCTGAGGCGAAGCGTGTCACGCGCGGCGAGATTCGCCGTCGGCCCGAGCTTCGTCACGCGGCCCCTTCGATCGACATTCAATCGATCAATTTTGCCTTCGGATCGGCGGAGATTCCCTATTCGGAACGGGAAAAGGTTGAACAGATCGCGAAGGCGCTGAAGCGCATCCTGCGCCGCCGCCGGGGAGAAGTGTTTCTCATCGAGGGCCATACGGACGCCGTTGGATCGTTCGAATCCAATCTGGCATTGTCGGAGCGTCGCGCAGCTTCGCTGAAGCGCGATCTGGCCCGCTATTTCAATGTTTCACCACGCAGCCTTGAAACCGTGGGCTATGGCGAGGAATATCTGCTGGTCCCGACACAGCGCGAAGAATGGCGAAATCGTCGCGTCACAATCCGACGGATCACGGATTTCATCCGATAGAACAGATAAAATACATCCAAGGGTTGTATTTATGTATATCTAAATCTTTAGTTATTCTATCGGACCCGGCGGCGGGCTGAGCAGTGGGGCGTTTCTGAAACGAGAATGTTGGAAGCGCCCCACGACTCCCATGCTTTATGCCGCCAGAATGGCCCTGGCCTCTGTCAACTCCAGGCCAAGCGATTCAGCGACGCCCCTGTTCGTGATGCGTCCTCTGTGAACATTGAGCCCGTTGCGCAGGTGGGGATCGTCGATGATCGCTTTCAGCCCCTTGTTTGCCAGTTGCAGGCCGTAGTGCAGCGTTGCGTTGTTGAGCGCATGCGCTGAGGTGACCGGAACAGCGCCCGGCATGTTGGCCACGCAATAATGGATCACGCCGTCGACTTCGTAAGTCGGATCGGAATGCGTTGTCGGATGGGATGTCTCGATACAGCCGCCCTGGTCGATCGCGACATCGACGATGACGGAGCCCTTTTTCATTCCCGAAAGCATCTCCCGCGTGATCAGTTTCGGTGCGGCCGCACCGGGAATAAGCACTGCACCGATGATAAGATCGGCTGAGAAAACTTCCTCCTCCAGCGCCTCGATCGTCGAATACCGCGTATGAATGCGGCCCCGGAACAGATCGTCGAGTACGCGCAGGCGAGGGATGGACCGATCCAGAATCGTGACATCCGCGCCGATACCGGCCGCCATCATTGCCGCATTCAGCCCGACCACTCCGCCGCCGATGATCGCCACTTTACCGGGAGCGACGCCCGGAACGCCGCCGAGCAGAACGCCCATTCCGCCATTTGCCTTTTGCAGGGCTGTCGCGCCGGCCTGAATGGCGAGGCGTCCCGCCACTTCAGACATCGGCGCGAGCAGTGGCAATCCGCCACGATCATCGGTCACTGTTTCATAGGCAACCGCAGTGACGCCGGATTCGAGAAGGCCCTTGGTTTGCTCTGGATCGGGAGCAAGATGAAGATAGGTATAAAGAATCTGACCCTCGCGAAGCTGCGCCCATTCCGCAGGCTGCGGCTCCTTGACCTTGACGATCATATCGGACTGCTGAAACACATCCTCGGCGGTCTTGACGATTTTTGCCCCGACCGCCTGATAGGCGCCGTCGTTGGCATTGATGCCGGCCCCTGCACCGGACTGGACGATCACGGTATGGCCGTGAGCCACATACTCGCGTGCGGCCCCGGGCGTAAGACCCACGCGATATTCATGGTTTTTGATTTCCTTCGGGCATCCAACGCGCATTGTTCCTCCCTTTCGCGCTTCTGTCGGTTCGCCGGAAATGAAAACATGAAATGCGTTGCATGTCCTTGCGTTAAGAGATCGACGCAATGCCGGATATCGAATATTCTTGTGCAGATTGCGGATTTTTTCGAAGAGGTTTCGGCCAGTGACGCTCGACAAGATCGATATCGCCATTCTTGATTGCCTGCAAAGGGACGGACGCATCTCCAATGCCGCGCTGGCGGAAAAGATTGGGCTGTCGCAATCGGCCTGTTCGCGAAGGCTGGACATTCTTGAAAAGTCCGGGGTCATTCGCGGTTATCATGCGCGGCTTTCCAATACGCAACTCGGTCATCCCGTGATCGTCATCGTGCATATCTCGCTTTCCGGCCAGTCGGAAACGCAGCTTCGGGATTTCGAGACGGCTGTGAAACGCTGCCCCAATCTCATGGTTTGCTACCTCATGTCCGGTGAATACGACTATCTTTTACGTATCGTGGCGAAGGATTTGCAGGATTATGAACGTATTCACAAGGAGTGGCTTTCGGCTATGCCGCATGTGACGCGCATTCATTCATCCTTTGCCCTGCGCGAGGTGCTGGATCGCACGGGTCTAGGTGTTGAAACGGCCCTGATAACTCTTGCGTAAATGAAACAGGGCAGTGCCCCTCCCGCGAAAGGGTAGTTGTGTCGTCCTGAAACTCGGCTACTCTCGTGACTAACAGAAGCGTCCAACGGAGATTATCATGGAAAGATCGATCATGCCGATATCGAGGCGATCATTTCTCGCCGGAACCGCCGCCACCGGGGCAATGTTGGCGCTTCATCCGTTTTCAGCTTTTGCGTCGGAAAATCAGGCGCATTTGCGCATCATTGCGACGACCGATCTTCACGTCCACGTCTATCCATATGATTATTATGCCGACAAGCCAAACGATACGATGGGCGTTGCCCGCACGGCATCGCTGATCAAGGGTATTCGCGGCGAAGCCACGAATTCGATCCTCGTGGACAATGGCGATTTCCTGCAAGGCAACCCGATGGGAGACTATATCGCCTACAAGCGCGGGATGGACGGCGACAGCAAGCACCCGATCATCAAGGCGATGAATGAGATTGGCTATGAATTCGGCACGCTCGGCAATCATGAGTTCAACTATGGGCTGGAATATCTGGAAAAAGTTCTGGCCGGAGCCAGCTATCCCATTCTTTGCGCCAATGTCATCAAGGGGTCGCTGGCTGATGATCCGCTGAAGGACGAACTCTACCTGCCGCCCTATCTCATCAAGGATTACACGGTAAAGGATGGCGCGGGTAAGGAGCGCTCGGTCAAGGTCGGTTTTATTGGTTTCGTGCCGCCGCAGATCACCGTCTGGGATGCGGCGCATCTGGCGGGAAAGATCGAAACGCGCGACATTGTGGAGGCGGCCAGGGCATGGGTTCCTAAAATGCGGGAAGAGGGAGCGGATGTCGTTGTCGCGCTTTCCCATTCCGGTATTGCAAGCGGCCAGACACCGGGGATGGAGAACGCCTCGCTTTATCTGGCCGGTGTCGACGGTATCGACGCGATCATCACGGGGCATCAGCATCTGGTTTTCCCCGGAGGAAATGATTTTGCCGGGGTTGAGGGTGCTGACATAACGAAAGGCAGCCTGCAAGGCAAACCAGCCGTCATGGCGGGGTTCTGGGGCTCCCATATGGGCCTTGTGGACCTTCTGCTTGAGCAGGATGGTGAGACGTGGAAGGTTGCGGATTTTACCAGTGGAGCCCGCCCGATCTATGAGCGTATCGAGCGTGAGGTAAAGCCGCTCGTCGAGAGCAGTACGCCGGTGCTCGACGCGGTAAAGGACGATCATGAGGCGACCCTTGCCTATGTGCGAACACCGGTTGGAAAGACGTCTGCGCCGTTACAATCCTATTTCGCGCTGGTTGCGGATGATCCGTCTGTCCAGATCGTGAGCCAGGCGCAGATCTGGTACATCAGGGATATGCTCAAGAATACGGAATGGAAGGATCTGCCGGTACTGTCCGCGGCCGCTCCGTTCAAATCGGGCGGGCGCGGCGGACCAGACTACTATACCGACGTACCAGCCGGAGATGTGGCGATCAAGAACGTCGCCGATCTCTACCTGTATCCGAACACCGTTCGCGCGGTGGTCATCAACGGCGCTCAGGTCAAGGAATGGCTGGAGATGTCGGCGGGTATTTTCAACCAGGTGGAGCCGGGGAAGGCAGATCAACCGCTTATCAATACCGATTTCCCGTCCTACAATTTCGATATTATCGATGGAGTCACCTACAGGATCGACCTGAGCAAACCCGCGAAATATACCTCGAAAGGCGATCTGGCGGACGGGAATTCAAACAGGATCGTCGACCTGCGCTTTGATGGAAACCCTATCGACCCGACTGCAAGATTTGTCGTTGCCACCAACAATTATCGTGCCGGAGGGGGTGGAAATTTCCCCGATATTGCCGAAGACAAGGTCGTGTTTGTCGCGCCCGACACCAATCGGGATGTTATTGTTCGCTATATTGTCGCGCAGGGCACCATCAATCCATCCGCCGATGGAAACTGGAGTTTCGCGCCCGTCGATGGAGCGTCGGTGCTCTTTGAAACAGGGCACAAGGGCAGGGAATTCCTCGACGAGGTGAAGTCGGTGAAAATCGAGGCTGCCGGTGAAGGGGAGAACGGTTATGCGCGTTATCGCATAGCGCTCTGATCAGGGGCGTTGCTCATGCGGTGCATCTGCCAGCTTTCTAAGCCTGGCGGGGGCTCGCGCCTTCCAGGCGATGCGGATTCTGTGCTCCAGCTCTTCGTTGGTGATCTGTTCAAGATGGATCAGAATATAGGGCCAGCCCTTGTAATGATCGGTTTCGAAATAGATTTCGGGAGCGGCCTCGAGGAGATGTGGCTTTTCCTCAATCGGGCAATGGATGGCAAGCACATTTTTTTCCCGGATTCGTGCAAGAAAGGTCGATCCGAGCTTCAAGGATGGCGTTCCGTAACTCACTGATCGTACGAAGCCCGGTAGTTTTGTCTGTTCTGCGCAGCGCCAGAGGCGCTCGAAATTGCTATCCATCTGAAATGACGTCCTCGCATCATGTCTCGACAAAGGAGGGCATAGCCTCAGGTTCGGGACCGGGTTAGACACTATGTTAGACGAATGCTTCATTGCAAATCCGTTCGAGATCGCTTCCGTTATCGGTGGTGATGAAAACCGAAGAAGTGGGGAACAGGCAATTTTTGATTGTACGAATCGAAAATTACGCGCAGCTTCGTCGCGAGGGTGTTTTCATGGTGGGGTGCAAGGGCAACACTTTGCCAGCGGCAGAGTTACGGGGATTGTCGTGACATGTTGCGGGTTATAGGGGAGCTTATCATTGACAATGATGGAAAACACGCATCTTCGGTATGAGACATAGTTCGCCGATGGGGCGGGTAAGCGTGGATTGGCACAATGGCTGAGCGATCTTTTTCCTGGGCACCGACAATCGGGTTATCGTGGTTGTGGGGGTTGGGATTCTTCTATTCGATCCATGTCACCCTGACTTATGGATGGCTTGGCTTTCTGGCTTTTGCCATTCCCAACGCGGTCGGGTTGTGGCTGTTTGGCTTTGTTCTGGGCCGAACGCGCGAAACGCCCGATGTCATTCTCAAGCGGATCGAGAACCGGTATGCGGGGGCGTTTCTCCTTTATCAGCTTTCTGCCGTAGCGATCACCATATTCGGATTCATTGTCTATTTCTGGACGCCGATGTTTGGACAGGCTTCGGCGCTGGGCGTTTCACTCTTCCTGCTGCTGGCTTGCGCTATCGGACATTCCTTGCCGCTGGAGAAACTGCGGCAGCTCCATATAGTCTATCTCTTCGTCGGCATTGTTGCTGCCATTTTTCTACTGGTCGATCTGCAATCGTTCAGCGGTGTGAACAACGTCGCCATCGCGTCTTTTGACAGCCGCTTTTACGGATTGGCCCTGCCAACGCTGGTGGGCTTCCTTGTCGGGCCGTGGCTCGACATTCAGCATTGGCAGCGTGCCGGCGCTATTCGAAGAGAAGGGAGATCTGTCGGAAAAGCCTATGGCCTTGGAGCCGTCGTTTTCTTCTGCCTGATCTCGATTAACGCATTCCTTGCGGCAGCGTCGGGGCCAGTCGGCGTCATCCGGGCGGCTGACGGTGTGCCGATCAACAGCGGATCGCTTGCCACCGCGGTTTCGCAGGCCCAAACCGCCGGATTCAGCTATGTGACAATGGCATTCACGATTTGGGTCGTTCTCGGCATGGCTTCGACCATCGATAGCTTTTACTGCGCGACACGCTGGTTCATGCGCGCAATGACATCAAGAAGCGTGAGCCCGCTGCTGGCTTTGATCCCACCGGGGGTTGCATCTTCGCCATTCTGGATTTTGCTCGGGGCGGTGGCCGTGGCGGCCGCAACGATCTCCGCCAATCTTTCGATCATGTATCTCATTTTCCCGTTTGCAACGCTGTTTATCGGCGCGGGGGCGTGTCTTGCCTGTGAAACGATGGGGGCGAAGCCGAGCTTCGACCCGGTTCTCTGCTTCCTGATCGGCTGCGCCGCTGCCTTGATTTTCATTATGGGATACGTGAGTTCGTCGCCGACATTTCTGACGCTATCGGCGCTGATCGCCCTGATAGGGGCCTTGCCGTCCATCATCAGCCTTCTCTTTCCCGATCCGAAGCTGGTTGAAGCGAAGCCAACCGAAATTGTCGCCGATACGATTTTCGATCCGGTACCCATGAAGTCATCGGTAGCGCATTCGACGCCTGCACATGGCTTTGACGGTCATTGGTTCGTCATGCAGTTGACGCCGACCTATGATGACACCAATTCGGTTGGAAACGTCTATTTCGCCAATTATGTGCGTTGGGTGGGCAAGGCGCGCGAACTTTTCTTCAATCTCTGTATGCCGGATTTCGATCTCGACACCACGCGCTTTTACATTTTGACACGGTCATTCCAGCACGATTACAGGCGGGAGGCGAAGGAGTTCGACCCTATTTCGGTGCGGATCAAGATTGCCAGGCACAATCGCAAGTTCGTGACCTTGGAGCACGAGATCCACAGCGCCACACAGGGCCTGCTCGGCAGGGGCGAGCAATCGCTCATGTTCGTGGACAGCACGACTTTCAATCCTCTCGACATTCCGGGAGATGTGATCAAGGGATTTTTGCCTTACTGGCCAAAGGAATCCCGCTTCTCATCAGAATTCAAGGTGAATATAGACGGTCCACAAACTGTTTAGATCTGACCCGTCAGGGACGGGGAGACTTCCGCAGCGTTAGCGCGAATACACTTGCAAAGCAGGGTTCAGTTCATGAAACGGCCCTGATCCGTGTCTTGTCGAAGCGAAGCATCTCCGGCACCTGATCGGCGCGGCCGCCAGCGCTGAAAAGGAAGCCTTGAAGCTGGTCGCATCCCTCGCGTTGCAGCCAGGTCAGTTGCTCGAACGTCTCCACGCCCTCGGCGGTGATCAACATCCCCATGTTCGCGCCCAGCCCGAGAACCGCCCGAACGATCGCAAGGGATCCGGCCTCGTTTGGCAGGTCGCGTATGAACGAGCGATCGATCTTGATCTTGTCGAAGGGCATTTTCCGCAGATAGCTCAGGCTGGAATGGCCTGTGCCGAAATCGTCAAGCGCGATGACAATGCCCATTTCGCGCAATTGCCGGAGCATTGTGACGGTTCCGGAATTTGCCTCAAGAAATACGGATTCGGTGATTTCCAGTTCCAGCCTGTTCGCAGCCAGACCGGATGCTTGCAGGGCTCCGGTTACCAGGGCGATCAGATCGGAGTGCCGGATATGAATGGGCGAGATGTTGATTGCGACCCGGATGTTGTCTGGCCAGGTCGCCGCAATGCGACATGTTTCGTGAATAAGCCAGTTATCTATGGCGACGATATATCCCGTCTCTTCGGCAATGGGTATGAATACGGCGGGTGAAACCGGGCCGTGTTCAGGATGATTCCAGCGCAGCAATGTCTCGAAGCTGACGGTCTTGAGGCTTTTCCCGCATACGATCGGCTGGAAATGCAACTGGAACTCGTTGCGCGCGAGAGCGTTGCGCAGATCGGACGCCAGGGCGCGTTTTGCCTCGATCCTCGCACCCATTTCCGCTTCATAAAATCGGTATCCGTTCCGCCCTTCCGTTTTAGCGCGGTAAAGAGCGAGATCGGCGCATCTGACGATATCCTGCACGCTGTCGGTGGGCGCAAGCGCGATGCCGATGCTCATCTGGATATTCATCTGGATACCGTTGATCTGGAACGGGCGCGTGATGGTTTTCAGGATTCTACGGGCAAGCGCCGCAGAAGAATCCACGTTCATGCCGGGGGCGAGAATGGCGAACTCATCGCCGGAAAGGCGAGAAACGACATCATTCTTCCGAACGCATTTGCGAAGCCGCTTGGCGACCTCCATCAACAGTTTGTCCCCGATCGCATGCCCGAATGTGTCGTTCACGATCTTGAACTCGTCCAGATCGATATACAGCACAGCGAAACTGCTCTGCGTGCCCGGCAATGAGGCGCTGGCACGGGCCAACTGATCAAGAAACTGGGTTCGATTGGGCAGGTCCGTCAAGGGGTCGTAGCTGGCGAGATAAGAAAGCCGCTCCTTTGACTGGGTCGCCGTCGTCACGTCTGCTCCCACGCCCCGGTAGCCGACAAAGCGTCCATTATCGTTGTAGACGGGTTTGCCTGTCAGCGACCACCAACGTGTCTCACCGCCAATTTTGACAGGAATCAGGCAGTTTCTGAAGGCTGCTCGACCAGCAATAGGCTGCCATAAATACCGTTGAGTTTCTTCGTCCTTGGCATAGTTCATGTCGAGATCGAGCAGCGTTGCCAGAAACATGCCCTGCAATTCCATGCTGGTCCGGCTTGCGACCTGCGAGAAACGGGCGGATGCATTCTGAATTCTCAGGCGAGAATCTATCTCCCAAACCCAGTCGCTGGCATTTTCTTCAAAATCATTGAGCAGCAGGCTGATAACTTCCTTTTGCTGCTCGACCTCGATCTGATTGAGCACACGTTCGATGATCAGCTTGCTCATATAGATGATCGTGAGGCAGATAAACATTGAGTAGAATGCGAGCAGAATGGCAACCAGAACGAAAAACCGTTCGCCTGTCGATGCGAGAGACAGGAAGGAGCCGACGATCAGGCTTCCCGAATAGGCGAGTGCGGCGAGAGGGATCACCGCGACACTGATTCCCGTTGCGATAAGTCCTGAAACCGTGCTTGCGATCAGCAGGCGATGATAGGCGTCGGCATTGTAGAACAGGACGCAGGGTATGGAGGTCAGGCACAAGCCATAGAGGCTGGCGACGACCACAAGAAGCCGTATCCGGCCGACGCCTATTTCTTTCGGCTGCGGCGACGTGCGCCATTTCCAGCAACTGTTAAGCGAAAAAGCTGTAAGCAAGATAACCGCCACGCCCAACGAGCCGAGATAGTAACGCGGGCCGCTGGTCCAGAATACGAAAGTGACGACCAAGGTAACAGCCATCGCCACAACGGCGGAAAATGGCACCAGTCGCAGCGCCACGTCCATCTGCTCCGCGTAAACACGACGCAAAACGGACCCGTCGGTAACTGCTGGCTTGAGGGCAATGACATTGCGTATAGCAGCCAGAAACGCTTGAAACCTCTGTGACGCCACCCGAACCTCGACAGGTCAATGATGATTACTGATGCTATCTATGACGTGACTAAGTATAATAATGATTAAAGGCGCAGATGAGACATCGCTTTTATCATATTCAAACGTCGGTAGTATTTACGGAGTTTCGCTGCTGCTTCCCTGTTCAAACGTGGGCGGATTCTTGTCCAATATTTCTGAGATCGGAACGGTCGAAACGCAGCAATGACACGTGGCCAAAGAACGGGCTGGCGGCATTTATAGTGTCTTGAGAGCCAGGCATCCGTTTAGCAGCATGACCGCCACCGCTGGTCAAAACCTGAACGACCAGAACAGGCAGGCGAGTGTTGCTCCCGTGAAGACAACGAAAAACAGCGACCGCGTCAGGACGTTGCGCCGAAGTTCATTCATTGCAAAATGACAAAGGACAATTGCGGCTGCAAACAGGAAGCGCCAGTTGAAAAGCGCCCATATGTGATTGGTCTGGCCGAAAGCCCATCGCGCCAACAGGCAACCGACAATCGTCGCGAACATAACGATAGTGGCCCAGAAGATGGTGTCGGCAGCGTTCGCAAAGACGAATCCGGCCGCCCTGATAGGCAGAATCATCATCAAGGCTGCTGCAAGGAAGTAAATAGCGGCAAGCGGGATGAAGCTCGCGGGAGTGGCAATGCTGTCCAATCGCTCTACGCCAGTTGCGCCAAAGGAATAGCCGTATCTCAGCATGGACAGACTCAACGCGGTGAGCAGGGCCGTCAGTAAAGCAGTCAGGACGAATGTGGAGATGGACTTGCTCATGAGAGTGCCTTGCTGTTGCGAATCGTGCCGTCATCGATCGTAGCACCTGACCGCACTATCACGTGCTTCTGTCAGCCCGCTCGTATTTTTCACTATTCGTGAAAGTATCGTGATGGACCGCCGCAGAGCTACGGAATGCACAAAGGGGAATGAGCGTGTGAAGTATCGGAATAGGATGTTTTGCCAGGCTTGATGGCTCCCCGGGCCGGATTCGAACCAGCGACCAACCGGTTAACAGCCGGTTGCTCTACCACTGAGCTACCGGGGAAGATATGCTCAATCAAGCTGGGACGCCTATAGCAAATGGGATTCCGTTTTGCAAAGAGCCTTTTTGATTTTTTTTGAGAAATTTACAGAAAACACCGGGTGACAGGGGCAGGCGGCGTCCCTACATGTCTGAATTCGGGTCGAGATATGAAGAGAGATGACGTGAGATCGATGTCACGGCGGCAAAAGAACGATGCGAAGGGTAACATTGATTGCGAATCGAACGGTGAGTTCCCGCCTTTCGATCAGCCGCGCAGAAAAATAATTCGTATCCTGGGGCGCGAACTACCGGTGCCGCAATCGGTTCTGTGGCGTCGCTCGCTCGGTTCCGCTTTGGTCGCTGGTGGCTTTCTGGGCTTTCTGCCCATTGTCGGCTTCTGGATGGTGCCCCTCGGCTTGCTCATATTGTCACATGACTCAGCCGTTGTGCGCCGATGGAGACGGCGTTTTGAGGTGAAATATCTTCGCAAGTGGAAAAATCGTTGAGGAAACGAGAAGAACGCTTGTTCATCTAAAAGGCCTCTGTTAACAGAGCGCGCAGTAGAATGCTTTTGCATGCGCATGAGGCCTCGTGGCGGAGTGGTTACGCAGAGGACTGCAAATCCTTGTATCCCGGTTCGATTCCGGGCGAGGCCTCCAGCGCAGCAAATGATATCCCATTAAATATTGATTTAGCTTGATTCGATATCAAGATTTGGTGATTTGGGAGCGCGCTCCTCATTGGGGTGTGGCAACATGCTCCCGCTTTGCTGAATCGGTCCAAAACGCGCTGGCTAAGACGCTCAATCAAAAAATGCTTCCCGACGGATTCCCATTTCGTTTTCAAACCTCTTTTCGGCAGAAAGGTTTGAGTGAATGGAGGGTGGCTGATCGTGAAAAACACCCGAAGGCATTGATGGGCGGCGTTCGCTCGACAGGCGTGCCAAGACCGATCAATGTCAAAAGCCATCTCGCATGGATTGATTCACTGGTGGGTCAGTTTGGACAGGACGAATTTTCATCCGGCGAGCATGCGAGAATGTTGGCGAGTAATCTTGAAACCTTTTCTTTCCCTTTGCGATTGACGTGGTCGGCATCGGCAATTTCATCTGAGGTAAAACGGATATTGTTCATATAAATGGTTTTAATCCCGACGCGGTTCTCCAAACTCTCTTCAATTCCTATGTGAATGACGGGGGCGGCCTCGATGAGCAAAATGGGTGTCTTCCCTGCGCGCCTGACAATGTCGGCCAAGCCGCCAATGAACTTTAAACTGGAGTTGTTGAACGGTCGTTTGCCCAGATCGATGAACCGTTCCTTGTCCAGCCAATCACTGTCTTCCCGGCTGATGATTTCCCCGTCCCCGTTGTCATAACCGATCACCCACCGGCTGCTATTGCCTCTGATCCAGCTTATCAAACGGGATTCACTGCAGATATCTCTGCGCCATTCTGCCTGAATTTCCGCAACGAGTTTTTTCCCTTCAAGGCTTTTGCAAGGGAGATGCAATGCCGGAGGGGAGGAAGGGAAAAAATATGCGTTTATCGGTAGCAGGCCAAGCCAGTTTTGGCTGGTCATCGATGAAATGCAGCTTGGGGCGTATTTCATATAGAATTTGAGGTCGCTGAATGTCCAGAAGCGCGGACATTCCGGCGTTGAAAATAGTCTCTCCGCCGGAATGCTGATAAGAACGGCAGATTTTGCGACCATACTGGCTTTTTCAACGGAGTACGAAAAATCGTCCAATGTGATGCCTCCAATTCCGTAGTTGAAGGCATTTATATTCGCAGCTTCAAGCTGTCGGGTGTCGATGTGGTTCAGAACGCGGGAGGAACCGACTATGACGATATCCGGTTGTTCTACTTTCGCCAGAAGTTGGCTTTTCCATACCTTGGATTCGAGCCAGTAGCCCTTGTTGGTCAGTATGGACGCGCCGAGCGATGCCGCCCAATTGGCAAGCAATATTATTGAAATTGAAATTAAGATGGTGACAATAAATACGACAAAAAATACTCGGCGAGAATGCATTTTCTTAATCTCGGTGTCGTCTTAATAATTATAATAGTTAAATGAGCTTGGGGCGTTCGTCAGAATTTTTAACAGGCAAAGCGCGAATAAAACCCCGGTAAATGCTATATACTTCGCGTTCGGCTTGACAATCCGCATCTTGCGAGACGATGCATCGGGTGCGGAACCCTTGCGAAGCAAATTGGTAGGGTCTGTTACCGGATGGTATCGCCGCAATAATTGAATGGAATTGGGCGCCAGCAAGCTGATTGACCAGGCAACAGATACGAACGCGATCACCAAGGCTGTCGGCCAGGCGCTATACAGAGGCCCTATAAAGGCCAGACCGTTCCATTGCGAAAGTGCATCGATAAGATTGCTGTTCAGAACTGATGGAATTTCGATGGTTTGAGCACCCCCGGTCACTCCAAATAGTCCTTTGATCATTCTCCAGCTTCCATCCAGGCTTTGCGCCTGAAAAATACAGCCCAGCAAGATCAGCAAAAGCTGCGTCTGCGCCCAGCCTGTCGCTTGTCGGGTTTTTGATTGCCGCCGAACCGGCGGAGTACGAAAATACAATCGTTTTGCGTGCTGCAATGTGACAATCAAACCATGCATCGCACCCCATACCAGAAAATTGAGAGACGCTCCGTGCCAAGCACCCGCAATGAGCATCGTCACGGGCAAAGCTGCAAGGTGACGGGGTATGGCAAGGCGTTTGCCTGCCAATGGACGAAATATATGCTGTCGGAAAAAGCTTGTTAAAGTGATGTTCCACCGGTTCCAGAAGTCATCCATGCTTACCGCTTTGAGCGGCGAATAGAAGTTCAGGGGCAGTCGCAGTCCCAGAGCGAGCGCTAGGCCGCAAGCCATGTCGGAGTAGCCTGAGAAGTCGAAATAGAAGTTTAGAAAACCCGCAACTGCGCCAATCCATGCGGTCAGCACGTCAGGCTGAACAGCCGCATCGGCACCGCTGAATATCGTTTTTGAGTACAGGCCCAATGGATCTGCTATGAGCACTTTCTTGCTTAAGCCGATCACAAACAGGGTGAACCCGGCAAATACATTCACCGGGTTGAAGCGGAATATGGATGGCATGTTGAGTTGCTGGATGACATTTTTGTGCTGCACCAGTGGGCCGGCTATCAAATGAGGAAAGAAGGTAATGACGAAGACATAATCTTCCGCTTTTACGCGCTGGCCCGATTTGGAAGCCGATACCAGATACGCAATTTGCTGAAATGTGAAAAACGAGATGCCCAGGGGCAGGCCCCGTTCTTCGGAATGTTCAAGATGCAAGCCTGTTAGCAGCGCTGAAATGCTTCCGCCAAATTTGAACCAGAGCAGAAGGGACACGTTAAACAATACGCCAAGAATGAGCCATTTGGGTTTCTGGTGTCCGGCTGAGCGCGTGATCAGAAAAGAAAATACGAAGTTTGCAAACAGCGACAAGAGAAGAACGGGAATGTCGCGGGGGTTCCAAAGAGCGTAGAACCCGAATGATGCACCAATTATCAGATATTTTGGAAGGCGCTCGCTTACTGGCTTGACGAAAAATACGAGTGTAATAACGGTACTCGCCAATAACATGAAAGTAACTGAATTGAATGGCATTCTGATCGATTTCTAGAATTCAAATGATGGAGCCGATTGCACGCGTGCAAGGGACGTTGTTTGACGTTGATTTTCAATCTCAAAACATCAATTTTATCGATGCATGACCTGATTTGAAGAGGTCAGCGAGTTAGTGATTTTTACGGATTTTCATTGTGACTGAAACCCTGCTTGACGATCATGCTATCGCCAATGATTTCTTCAAATATTTGAGAACCTTTGTGCTTCCCATTCGGCCTTCTCAATACGACCTGTCCACAATTTGCAATCTTTACTGTGAAGGCTGTCTGTTTTTTTCGGGGTCCGATTACAAAGGCCATGTGCCTGAAGACGATTTGTCCAAATTGAATACTTTCTTTCAAAGGGAGGCATCAAGGGGCGTAAACTATGTTGAGGTCGCCGGCGCGGAGCCATCGCTCATAGAGCACAAGCTCAAGGTTATGGCCCGCCACATACCAAAAGGCGTGATCTATACAAACGGAACAAAAAGAATCACCTCGGAACTTGACTATCGATTGCAAATTTCGCTGTGGGGGCTGCCGGAAGAAAGCAAGAAATTGCGTGGTGCCGACATTGTGCAAAAGCAGGTGCGAAACTACCGGGATGACGCCCGTGCTATTTTTGTTTTCACCATCAACGGGCAAAACGTCAGGAGCATTCCCGCGATCGCCGCTTTTTGTGTGAACGAAGGCATCAGGCTGAGCTTCAATCACTACAGCCCAACGGACGACTATCTGAAAAAGCTGGAAAAGGGGGCGGGGCGTGACGGCTATTTTCGTTTCAGCCAGTCACACGATAACATGTTGCTGACAGCCGATGATTTGGCGGCGTCACGAGAGCTCATTTCCGAGGCGATGGAAGGTTTCCCCAATACCGTTTTGTACTCTCAGGTCTTCAATGACTGGGTGCATCAGCCTGAGGGGTTGTATGAAATCGACCTGATAACCCGTATTGCGAAAAATTGCGGGGCACGGGTAACCACGTCGTACCGCCATTTTCATGCCGATTTGAGTGATGCGGGCGACGTTAAATGCTGCACCCCAAATGTTGAGTGCTCCAGTTGCAGGCTATACGCCCAATCATTGGGCTCGGCGCTTCAGAAGCTGACGCGCACCGCGAGAAAGGGGATTGAATTTAACAACTGGATGAAACTCTGGAGATTATGGCACATACTGTTCTGGGGCGAACTGCCGGAGCGATTTTCATCGGAGCAAAAGAGCCGGGCAGGCGGATGATCCGGGCGTTGATATTGTGTCGCACGGGACACGGCTCTTGATAAATCGTATGAACAATTCTGGGTGCGCCAAGGTATGGCAGCGCAATACGCAAGTCATTGATTGACGATAAGTGAAAATTTTGCCAAACCACCGGCGAACGTGTTGTTTCTGCATGGTTAGAGCCCTCCAGGCAAGGTTCTCAGCGCATACAAGCACCGTGCCCGACAGTTTCTATGGGCGTCTAGGCGCATTGCTTGTTGAGCCGAAGCTGTGCAGAAGTGTTTGCGGCGCAAGGTTTGCGCGATGCAGGGAAGCTTCTGAATCATGACAATCGATTATAATGTTTTGCGTTTCCGGATGGTCGACAATCAGTTGAGGACAACTGATGTGACCAGTGCAGCCGTTCTGGAGGCTTTTCTGGAGGTGCCGCGCGAAGAATTCGTTCCTGCGGCGAAGAAGGCGCTTGCCTATATCGATGAAGATCTTCTCGTTTCGGGTGCCGGATCCGATGCGCGTTATATCATGGCGCCTTCACCTTTCGCCCGTCTGCTTCAATTGGCGGATATCAAGCCATCCGACGTCGCTCTCGATATCGGGTGCGCCTATGGATATTCCTCGGCCATTCTTTCCCGTCTGGCGAGTTCCGTTATTGCGGTCGAAAGCGATTCGGATCTTTCTGCCCAGGCAGCGGCGACGCTGACCGGGCGTGGATATGACAATATTGCGGTGGTGAACAATGTACTCGTCGAAGGATATGCCTCGGAAGCGCCCTATGATGTCATCATTTTGAATGGGGCAGTTGATTTTATTCCCGATACATTGTTCGATCAGCTGAAAGATGGGGGGCGTCTGGTTGCGGTCGAGGGGACCGGCAATGCTGGTGTCGCCAAAATCTACATCAAGGATGAAGGAATCGTTTCCGGCCGGCGGGTCTTCAATGCCGCAATCAAGCCACTTCCCGGTTTTGAGCGAGCCCCGGCATTCGAATTCTGAGTGAAGCAGGCCGATCGTTCTGTTGCGGTCTCGGGTGCAAATTTGCAACGGTAACAGATTGTTATCAGAATGTTGCATTGTGCCGGTAGCCAAATGATAGTTTGGTCGGTAGAAGAAAATCATTGATCGAACCAATCGGTTCGGCGAAAGTCATGCAGGTTGAATGAGGTGAACGTGTTCAAAGTCAGCAAGGGTCTTTTCACCGCAGCGCTGCTTTCAGCGACGGTTCTGGCCTCGTCACCGGTGTCGGCCGAGAGTATTTTCGGCGCGATGTCCAAGGCGTATCAAAACAATTCGACCCTGAACGTGAATCGCGCTGGCGTTCGCGTGACCGATGAGGGGGTTGCTATTGCCAAGTCGGGATACAGGCCGACGCTGAATGCAACGGCGTCTGCTTCGTTGAATGATACAACAACTGCCAGGGGATCGTTTCAGGCCGGCAGTTTCGGCATCGAGCTTAACCAGATGCTTTTCGACGGGTTCCAAACCAAGAACAGCGTTGCTTCTGCCGAGGCACAGGTTCTCGCATCGCGCGAAAACCTGCGTAACAGCGAACAGAATATCCTATTTGATGCCGTGAGCGCATATATGTCGCTCTACCTGAACCGGCAGATCGCTGTTTTGCGCGCCAAGAACCTTGAATTCCTCAACGAGCAATTGCGCGCCGCGCAAGCTCGTTTCGATGTGGGCGAGGGAACGCGTACGGATGTGGCGCAAGCTGACGCCAGCCGTGCGGCGGCAATCGCGCTGCTGAACGCGGCGCAGGCGCAGGTCAAATCCAGTGAGGCCGTTTATCGTCAGGTGATTGGCGTCGATCCATCCAAACTGGAGACACCGGTTGCTGCCGGCAAATCGCTGCCCAAATCCATCAATCAGGCTTATGCGCTTGCGGAAGGGACGCATCCGGCTATCAAGGCGACGCAACATGCCGTCGATGCCGCTGCCTTCAACGTCAAGGTCAATGAAGGTGCCCTGCTTCCCAGCCTGGGACTTACGGCCGGCGTAGAGCGCAGTGTCGACAGCCTGTCGGGGACGTTCAGCAGCGATGCGACGACAGCGACGGCCGGAGTGCGCCTCAATGTTCCGATCTATCAGGGTGGCCGTGTCGCCGCGACCGTGCGTCAATCCAAGGAAACGCTGGGCCAGCGTCGTATTGCGGTCGATGAGGCACGGGATTCCGTTCGGGCCGCTGTCGCTTCCGCCTGGGCCCAGCTTGAGGCAGCACGGGCATCGGTCACTGCAATCCGCACCGCCGTATCCGCTGCGCAACTGGCGCTGGAAGGTGTGATCGAGGAGCGGAAAGTAGGGCAACGCACGACGCTTGATGTGTTGAATGCCCAAGCAGATGTTCTCGACGCCCAGATCGCGCTTGCGCAGGATGAGCACAACTCTGTTGTCGCAAGCTATGCTGTCGTTTCGGCTGTCGGCCGATTGACGGTACGGGGCATTGGTCTGCAGGTTGCTGAGCACAAGCCGGAAGAGCATTACAAGGCTGTCAAGGACAAGTGGTTTGGCCTTCGCACTCCGGATGCGCGCTAGCCGTCAAATTTCGCAGAATATTCTGTGGGTTTGATGGCATCCTTTCCTTGAGGGATTCTCAAAGAATCATTCCTTCGGTACGCTTGTTGAAAGATTCGATTCGTGATTCTTTCATCGGGGCGACGGCAGGACCATGGCACAATCATCAAATGCATTGCGTGAACCTTCCATGGAGGAGATTCTCGCCTCCATTCGCCGGATCATAGAAGAAAGTGATGTGACACCGCCTCAGGATGAGCTTGAACAAGCGTCTGATGGGGTAATGTCCGGGCGAGCGGCTGAGATGGCTGTCCAGCAAGAACCAGTCACCGGCAAGCCCTATATCGCCCCTGATTTTAATCGTGACGCGTCCGAAACGATCGCTTCCCCGGTCGAAACAACAGATTCTGCCGCTGTTGATGTGGCGCCAGAAGAGAAAAACGTGCCGATCGGGAAGATCGAAGCAGCACCGAAGGCAACCCTGTCGGCTAAAACCGTTGTTTCGGAAGAACTGCCGGCAGCGACGGATGCCGATATGGCGGATGATTTTCCACCGGTATCGTCCGGCATCGCCGCTGCTGACAATGCGCCAACAACCGAAATGGGCAGCGCTAACGTCAACTCGCAATCGATTCTCTCGCAAAGTGCGGAGCAGAAGGTCGCATCGGCTTTCGAGGATTTGTCCTATGCCGTCATGGAAGAGCAACGCCAATCATTTGATGATATGGCGCGCGAGATCCTGCGGCCCATGTTGCAGGACTGGCTCGACAATAACCTTCCGATGCTGGTGGAGCGGCTGGTGAGAGAGGAAATCGAGCGCGTCGCTCGCGGCGGTCGTCGCTAGGCCTCTGTCAACCACACACTCGATGACATTGCGCCGCTTTTCGAGCGGCGTTTCTTTTTCAGGCGTGTTTTACTGCCTAAAGTTGACTTCATTGGGTGTATTGGGTTTACACCATGGTCAATAAACCGATTGCGCTTGCGCTGATGCGAGTCTCTCCTCATCCGGACGAACAACGGACACTCCGATGCTAGAAAAAACCTATGATTCTACGGCTGTCGAGCCGAAAATTGCTGCCCTTTGGGACGAAGCCGACGCCTTCAGGGCGGGTGCTGGAGCGAAGCCTGGAGCTGAACCGTTCACAATCGTTATCCCGCCACCGAACGTGACGGGCTCTCTGCATATGGGGCACGCGCTCAACAACACAATTCAGGACATCCTTGTGCGCTTCGAGCGCATGCGCGGCAAGAACGTTCTTTGGCAACCGGGCATGGATCATGCGGGCATTGCCACGCAGATGGTTGTCGAGCGCCAGTTGGCGGAGCGGCAGGAGCCGAACCGGCACAAGCTTGGCCGTGAGAAGTTTGTCGAGCGTATCTGGCAATGGAAAAACGAATCCGGCGGCATGATTTTCAACCAGTTGAAGCGTCTCGGCGCTTCCTGCGATTGGTCGCGCGAGCGTTTCACCATGGACGAGGGGCTTTCAAAGGCCGTTCGCGAAGTCTTCGTCACCCTCTACAAGGATGGCCTGATCTACAAGGACAAGCGCCTTGTGAACTGGGACCCCAAGCTTTTGACGGCGATCTCGGACCTTGAGGTCGAGCAGAGGGAGATCAAGGGCAAGCTTTGGCATTTCCGCTATCCGATCGAGGGGCGGGACTATGATGCCGAGGACGCCTCGACCTATATCGTTGTCGCCACGACGCGCCCGGAAACCATGCTGGGCGACAGTGGTGTTGCGGTTCACCCCGAGGATGAGCGCTACAGGCCGCTTGTTGGCAAGAATGTCATTTTGCCGATCGTTGGACGACGCATCCCGATCGTCGCGGACGAGTATTCCGATCCCGAGAAGGGTACGGGCGCGGTCAAGATCACGCCTGCCCATGACTTCAACGATTTCGAGGTTGGCAAGCGGAATCATCTGCGGATGATCAATGTGATGGCCATCGACGGCTCGACCTCGCTCAACGAGAACGAGGATTTCCTCGAAGGTGCTTCTGCGACCGCCGAGCACAGGTCCATTTGGGAAGAATTGCATGGGATGGACCGCTTCAAGGCCCGTGATCGCATTGTCACGATCATGGAAGCCGAGGGGCTGCTCGACAAGATCGAGGATCACGTCCACGTGGTTCCGCATGGTGATCGCGGGGGCGTGCCGATCGAGCCTTTCCTGACCGATCAGTGGTATGTGAATGCAGCGGAAATGGCCAAGCCGGCGATTGCCAGCGTTCGCGAAGGCCGCACCAACTTTGTGCCGAAAAACTGGGACAAGACCTATTTCGACTGGATGGAGAACATTCAGCCATGGTGTATCTCGCGGCAGCTCTGGTGGGGACACCAGATTCCGGCATGGTATGGCCCTGATGGGCAGGTTTTCGTCGAGCGCACGGAAGAAGAGGCGCTTCACGCCGCTATCCAGCACTATATTGCCCACGAAGGGCCGATGAAGGCCTATGTCGAGGACCTGCTTGAGAACTTCAAGCCGGGTGAAATCCTGACGCGTGACGAGGATGTTCTCGACACATGGTTCTCTTCCGCGCTGTGGCCGTTCTCAACACTCGGGTGGCCGGATCAGACGCCGGAACTCAAGACCTATTACCAGACGGACGTTCTGGTCACGGGTTTCGACATTATTTTCTTCTGGGTGGCCCGGATGATGATGATGGGGCTTCATTTCATGGAGGAGGAGCCGTTCCACACCGTCTATGTTCACGCGCTGGTGCGCGACAAGAACGGCGCGAAGATGTCCAAATCCAAGGGCAATGTCATTGATCCGCTGGAGCTGATCGATGAGTATGGCGCGGATGCGCTTCGCTTTACCCTTGCGATCATGGCGGCTCAGGGGCGCGATGTGAAACTCGATCCGGCCCGCATCGCCGGTTATCGCAATTTCGGCACGAAACTCTGGAATGCAACGCGTTTTGCAGAGATCAATGGCGTCAAGCGCGATCCTTCCTTCAAGCCTGACGAAGCAAAGCTGACGGTCAACCGCTGGATCCTGACGGAATTGACCGATACGGTGAAAGCCGTCGAGGAAGGCATCACTTCGTACAAGTTCAACGAGGCGGCGGGCGCGGCATACCGGTTTGTCTGGAATCAGTTCTGTGACTGGTATCTCGAGTTGCTGAAGCCGATTTTCCTTGGCGAGGATGAATCGGCCAAGGCCGAAGCGCATGCGGTCGCGGCTTACTGTCTGGACGAGATCTACAAGATGCTGCATCCGTTCATGCCGTTCATGACGGAGGAACTGTGGGCGCACACGGCGGGCGAGGGCAAGGAGCGCGATACGCTGCTTTGCCACGCAGTGTGGCCCAAGCCGGTTTTCGAGGACGACGATTCCGCCGCTGAAATCAACTGGTTGGTTGATCTCGTCTCCGGCATTCGCTCCGTGCGCGCAGAGATGAATGTCGCGCCTTCCGCAATTGCGCCGCTGGTTGTCATTGGGGCGAACCAGGCAACGCGTGATCGCTTGTCGCGCCACGATTCCGCGATCAAGCGCCTGGCCCGCGTCGAGACAATCAGTTTTGCGACGGAGGCGCCCAAGGGATCGGCACAGATCGTCATCGGGGAGGCGACGGCCTGCCTGCCGCTCGGCAATCTCATCGACCTCAAAGCCGAAGAAGCGCGCCTGAAGAAGGAAGCGGGCAAGATTTCAGCGGAAGTCGAGCGCATCGAGAAGAAGCTGGGCAATGACAAATTCGTCGCAAATGCACGCGAGGATGTGGTCGCCGCCGAACGCGAGCGGCTGGTGGAGCTTCAACAGATGGCGGAGAAGATCGCTGTTGCGTTGAAACGCGTGGCTGAGGCAGCCTGACGCATGTAGTTCACGCTTTCCAAGCTGGTTCAAAAGCAGGGCGCGCCATTGGTTCGCCCTGCTTTTTTGATTCGTGTGGCGACGTTTACGTAACTCCTGTTTTTTGTTCCCGCATGAAACCATGCGCGCGCCCTCCGTTTGGAGGGGGAATTCGGTTTTTTGACCTATGTTGCGAATTGGCAACAAAGGCCATTTTCAGCGGGAAAACAGCCGTTTTTCCGATGCGTCAATCGGTGACCCGGTTGATTCGTGGCGAGTGTGCGTCAAAAAAAGGCAAAAGCGGCTGTTTGTGGACTTTTTGTTGAGGCAGCACGGTTGCAGGACTCCAGAAAAGCGATTGCATTCGCGCCCGTCCTATTACCTAATCGTCAAAATTTCAGACTTTCGGCGGGAGGGAAATATGGCGGGGAGTGTAACCAAAGTTCTGGGCGCGGCGATTTTGCTATCAAGCATTGCCGGTGGCGCGCATGCGGCTGGTCTCGAGCGCGGCGGATATAACTGGGATCTTCTCTTCAGCGACAAGCGTATCGATAGCGAAGCTGGCGTGACCTACGTCATGCCACAACGCAAGATCAAGAATGCGCGTGACGGCATGCTTGTAAACGGCAAAACGTCGGTTGATGAAACAGAAGACTACGCGGTTCCGCGTTTTGGCTTCAAACTTGGTATAACTGAAGAGGCCGACTGTTTGGCCTCCTACGGACAGCCATGGGGTATTCACACGAATCCCGGTGACGACTGGGTTGGCGCAAACGAGAATATCGAAACCAAGATCAAGAGTGATGATTACGGTTTGACTTGTTCTTACAAGTTTGACGCGGGAAAAGGTAAGTTTCGTGTTCTTGGCGGCGTCTCTTACCAGGAGCTGTCAGGGTTTAAAGAGCGTCTGGTCGACCCACGGGCCTGGGCCTTTGGGCTGGACGGAACCGGCAAACTTGACCTTGAAGCGGACGGTATCGGTTGGCGAATTGGCGCCGCGTATGAAATTCCGGAAATCGCATTCAGGGCCAGCCTGATCTACAATAGCGCGGTGGATCTGGATGAAATCACCGGGACGCTCGACCTGAGGCAGGTTGGTCAGGGCATTATTCCGGTTTATGGCGATGCGTCGATGCCGCAGTCGGTTGAGTTGAAGGTTCAATCCGGTATAGCGCCCGATTGGCTCGCTTTCGGTTCGGTGAAATGGACGGATTGGAGTGTTCTGGACGTTATCGCATTTTGCCCGACCGCGACCAAAGGCATGGCATCCTGTAATGCTCAAAGCCTGCCATTCGGGGTGCCGGGAGGAGTCCGGATAACGACTCTCGACCTGATGTTCCGCGACAGCTGGTACGTCAGTGCTGGTGTGGGTCACAAGTTCAATGATCAGTGGAGCGGACAGGCTCAGATCAGCTGGGACAGGGGCACCAACACAGGCCTTACCACTCAGACCGACACCTGGCTTCTGGCGAGCGGCGTTTCCTTCACTCCCAACGAGAACACGGAATTGCGGCTCGGCGGTGCGGTTGGGATGTTGACGTCCGGCTCTTTCGGAAAAACGGACTGTCCGCTTGTTGAGGGATGTGGAACGCGGGTCAAATACGATTTCGGTAACGACTTCGTTGGCGCTCTTTCGATCGCTGGCAAGGTACGTTTCTGATCCTTCCCTGAAATAAAAGGAAAAGCCCGGTTTCGACCGGGCTTTTTCTTTTCGCACTTCCGGATTGAGGGAAATACGGGCTGTAAAACAATCGCGAAAAAAAGCGAGTGGCAGGCTAATTTTGTGACGATTCAGCAACACTTTCCGACGATGCTTTCGGCGAGCAGGAGGAGGGGGCATTTTGCCCATTTCCCGCCACAAACCCGGCGCACCCCAAAAGGGCAGGGACTTTTGTGCTTCTGAACGTGAGCACATGCCCCCTGTGATTGGTATCAGGCAGGAGCAGGAATGGACGCGCGCGTCATATCAAAGGCAAAGCTACCGAGCCGTCACGTGACGGTTGGGCCAGCGCGCGCGCCGCATCGCTCCTATCTCTATGCGATGGGTCTTTCCGAGGCGGAAATCAATCAGCCGCTGGTCGGGGTCGCGAGCTGCTGGAACGAGGCGGCGCCCTGCAATATCTCCCTCATGCGCCAGGCGCAGGTGGTCAAGAAGGGCGTAGCCTCCGCAAGCGGCACGCCGCGCGAATTCTGCACGATCACCGTGACCGATGGCATCGCCATGGGACATCAGGGAATGAAAGCGTCGCTCGTTTCGCGCGATGTGATCGCCGACTCGGTCGAACTGACGATGCGGGGCCATTGTTACGATGGGCTCGTCGGACTTGCTGGGTGCGACAAATCTCTTCCGGGCATGATGATGGCGATGGTGCGTTTGAACGTGCCGTCGATTTTCATTTATGGCGGCTCGATCCTGCCCGGTTCATATCGGGGCCGCCAGATTACGGTGCAGGACGTGTTCGAAGCGGTTGGCCAGCACTCGGTCGGAGCGATTTCCGATGCGGATCTGCTGGAGATCGAGCAGGTGGCCTGTCCTTCGGCGGGTTCCTGCGGCGCGCAATTCACGGCGAATACGATGGCGACCGTTGCCGAGGCCATCGGGCTGGCGCTGCCCTATTCATGCGGCGCGCCGGCACCATACGAGATGCGCGATCGCTTCTGTTATGCAAGCGGCGAAAAAGTCATGGAACTGATCGCCAAGCAGATCAGGCCGCGCGATATCGTAACGCGCAAGGCGCTGGAGAATGCCGCAGCGGTGGTTGCCGCCTCCGGCGGATCGACCAATGCCGCCCTGCATCTTCCGGCCATCGCGCATGAGTGCGGTATCGCGTTCGATCTTTTCGACGTGGCTGAAGTCTTTCGCAAGACCCCCTATGTCGCCGATTTGAAGCCCGGCGGCCGGTATGTCGCGAAGGATATGTTCGAGGCAGGCGGTATTCCGCTGCTCATGAAGACCTTGCTCGACAATGGTTATCTGCACGGAGACTGCCTGACGGTGACGGGCCGCACTCTTGCCGAAAACATGTCACACGTTCGCTGGAATGATGCGCAAGATGTCGTTCGACCGGCTGACAAGCCTCTCATGAAAACGGGTGGCGTGGTCGGATTGAAAGGAAATCTCGCGCCGGACGGTGCGATCGTGAAGGTCGCAGGCATGAAAAACCGGAAATTTACCGGACCTGCACGTTGTTTCGATTCGGAAGAGGAATGTTTCGAGGCGGTGTCAAAGCGGGAATACAAGGAAGGCGATGTCCTTGTCATCCGCTATGAGGGGCCGCGCGGCGGACCGGGCATGCGCGAAATGCTGTCCACGACCGCAGCGCTGTACGGGCAGGGAATGGGTGACAAGGTCGCCTTGATTACCGACGGACGTTTTTCGGGCGCGACGCGCGGATTCTGCATCGGTCATGTCGGGCCGGAAGCGGCAGTCAGCGGACCGATCGCGCATCTGCGGGATGGCGATATCATCGAGATCGACGCCGTCGCGGGAAAATTGAATGTGAAACTTTCGGCCGCTGAACTGCGCGAACGAAAGAAACAGTGGAAACCGCGCGATACGGACTATCAGTCGGGCGCGATCTGGAAATATGCCCAAACAGTGGGGTCGGCGCGTTCTGGCGCAGTGACGCATCCCGGTGGGGCGAAGGAAACGCATTGCTATGCTGACATTTGATCGCATTCCTGGTCGGTTCTTGGGATGTACGGTGGCGATTGGCCTGACCGTTTCATCTGCGTTCGCTTTCGATGCGGCCCCCGCGCCGGAGGTCAAGAAGAGCCCGTTCGACGTTTTCAAGTTCGGCATGTCCGCATACAAGCAGGGGCACAAGGGTGAGGCTATCGAGGCATATCGCTATGCCGGAGAGAACGGCCAGCTCGGCGCGCGGTGGAAGCTGGCGCGGATGTATGCGGATGGCGACGGCGTTGCGGAGAACGATCTCGAAGCCTACAAGATGTTTGAAAAAATCATTCAGCATGGCGCAGAGCCCGGCACGCGGGAAATGAGCTATGTCGCGGATGCCTATGACGCGATCGCGGGCTATGTCCGGCGCGGAATTCCAAATTCGCAGGTAAAAGCGAATCCGGGTGTCGCCCGGCAGCTTTATGAGAAGGCAGCCGTTTTCGGAAACTCGAATGCTCAGTATGAACTGGGCAAAATGTTGCTGAACGGCGAGGGCGGCCGTCTCAATCAGGATCGGGCGGCGCAATATTTCTGGGCATCCGCCAAGAAGGGGCACGCAGGAGCGCTGGCCATGCTTGGCGACCTCATGTTCAAGGCAGGCAAGACGGTTCGCGGTCTCGCCATGCTGACGGCTGCGTTCGAGCGGGCTCCGCAATCCGACCGGGACTGGATTTCCCAGATGCAGGAAGAGGCGTTTGCATCGGCACCGGAAGCCGATCGCCGCACCGCGGTTTCGCTGGCGGCGAATATTCTTTCCAATGGCGTTGAATAGCGCTGACGTCTATCTCGCTGAAATTTCAGGCAAAAGCCAGATTGATGGCCACCGGAACATGGTCGGAAGGCTTTTCCCAGCCACGAACGTGCTTCTCGACATCTGCGGAAACAAACCGGTTCGCCGCCTCTGGCGACAGGAGCAGATGATCGATCCTGATTCCGTTGTTTTTTTGCCATGCCCCGGCCTGATAATCCCAGAACGTATAGACGCCGTCGGAATCCGTGGTTGAGCGCAAGGCCTCGGTAAAGCCGAGATTTTCGATTCTCCTGAAGGCGGCGCGGGTCTGGGGCAAAAACAACGCGTCATGAATCCATGCTTCGGGGTGTTTGGCGTCCCGTGCCTCGGGGATGACGTTGTAATCGCCAGCCAGCACGAGGGGTTCCTCCAGAGCCAGGCGCTGTTCCGCCCAGTCGTGGAGGCGTTGCATCCAGCGCAGCTTGTATGGATATTTTTCCGTATCGACCGGATTGCCGTTGGGGAGGTAGAGGGAGACGACGCGAATCACACCCTGTTCGGTCGAGAACACGCCCTCGATAAAGCGCGCCTGTTCATCCTCGTCGTCGCCGGGCAGGCCGCGATTGACCTCGTCGGGGCTTTTTTTCGAGAGGATCGCAACCCCGTTGAACCCCTTCTGGCCATGCGTTTCGACGTGGTAGCCGAGGCTTTCGATCTCAAGGCGCGGAAACTGGTCGTCGACCGACTTGATCTCTTGCAGGCAAGCGATATCCGGATCGGATTCCTTCAGCCAGGCAAGCAGAGTGTCGATGCGCGCCTTCACGCCGTTGATGTTCCACGTTACGATTTTCATCTGGTCTGTCCGTCAGATTGCGAAGCTGGTGCCGCAACCGCATGAAGCGGTCGCATTCGGATTCCTGATCTGGAACGATTGCCCCATCAGATCGTCGATGAAATCGATTTCAGAGCCTTCCATATAGGGAAGGGATATCTGGTCGACGAGCACTTTTGCGCCATTCTTTTCGATCAGTATGTCATCGGCTTCCTGATGGTCCACAAGATCGTATTTATAGGAAAAGCCCGAGCAACCGCCGCCTTCAACCGAAACGCGGAGGGCTATTTTATCCGGTTGGGCGGAAAGAATTCTGGTAATCCGCCTGGCCGCGGCATCGGACACTGAAACGCCGATAGCTTCGCTCATAGGATCAACTCCGATTGTTCTGGCATGACATAGTCATATCGCAGACACGCCTTGCGTTCAATTATTCACAATAGCTATGAATTGGGAGCGGGCAAGTCAACGAGCCTTGAGTAATAAAGTAACGGGATTTTTGAACGATCATGGCATTGCAAGGGATAGGTTTCGGGTATCGGGAGAGGGCATCCTATGCCTGCGACCCGGCGTTCAGTCGCGGGCGGCTGGTTCCTGAGCCCGAAAGCCCGACGCGCACCGCGTATCAGCGCGACAGGGACAGGATTATTCATTCAACCGCCTTTCGCCGGTTGAAGCACAAGACCCAGGTTTTCATCGCCCACGAGGGCGATCACTACCGGACCCGCCTTACCCATACGATCGAGGTGGCGCAGATTGCACGCGCGCTTGCGCGCTCATTGCGGCTGGATGAAGATCTGGCCGAGGCGATCGCGCTGGTTCACGATTTCGGCCACACACCCTTCGGCCATACCGGCGAGGATATGCTGGACGCGAAAATGCGAAATTATGGCGGGTTTGACCACAACGCCCAGTCGCTGCGAATCGTAACGAAGCTTGAGCGGCGTTATGCCGAATTCGACGGCCTCAACCTGACGTGGGAGACGCTGGAAGGGCTCGTGAAGCACAATGGGCCAATCATCGGCCCCTATGCGGCGGAGAGTGCGGTACCGGAGGCCATTCTGGATTATTCGCGGAAATTTGATCTCGAACTGGCCAGTTTCGCCAGCATGGAGGCGCAGTGCGCCGCCATTGCCGACGATATCGCCTATGATGCACATGACATCGATGATGGCTTGCGTTCGGGCTTGCTGACGCTGGCGGCTCTGGAGGATGTTCCTCTGACGGCGGGCATTCTGTCGACTGTTCGCGGGAAATATCCCGGCCTTGACGATACCCGTACCGCGCACGAACTGGTGCGGCGCCAGATAACGATCATGGTGGAAGACGTCATTGCCCAGGCGCGAAGCAATCTGGAGGCGTTGCTGCCCGGTACGCCGGCCGATGTGCGCAACGCGGCAAGGGCGATGATCGGTTTTTCCGATGCGATGCGCGGGCAGGAGAAGGCGCTGAAGGCGTTCCTGTATAAAAACCTCTATTTCCATCCGGTGGTGATGCGCGTCCGGCGAGCCGCAGACCAGATATTATCGGACCTTTTCGACACCTATTTCGGGGACCCGGTTCTGATGGCCGAAGGCTGGCGGGCCGGGGCCGAGCATGTCGAGGATCGCGTCAAGGCAAGGCAGGTCGCCGACTATCTGGCGGGCATGACGGACACATATGCTGTTCGCGAACATCGCCGCCTGTTTGACCAGACGCCCGAATTGGCTTAAGCGAGAGCACAAAATCAGCAGTTTCGGCTGTATCAACGCATTCCCGAAGAGATATGGATCATGAATATCTTCGCCGACTTTGAAGCGCGGATCATCAAAACGCTGCAAGCGCTTGAATTAAAAACGAAAGAAGGCGAACCAGCCGAGCTTTCCCGTGTCAGTGTCGAGCCGCCCCGCGACCCGAGCCATGGCGATGTGGCGACAAACGCCGCGATGGTTCTTGCAAAACATGTTGGCGAAAATCCCCGCATATTGGCCAGCCGTATTGCGGAATCCCTGCAATCCGATCCGGATGTGGCGGCTGTCGACGTGGCCGGTCCCGGATTCATCAATCTGCGCCTCAAGGATTGCTACTGGCATCGCCAGCTCGCGGGAATGCTCGAAGCCGGACGCGATTATGGCCGGTCGAGGATCGGATTCGGCGCGCGCGTCAATGTCGAGTATGTGTCTGCCAACCCTACCGGCCCCATGCATGTGGGGCACTGCCGGGGTGCGGTCGTCGGTGATACGCTGGCAAATCTTCTCGCCTTCGCGGGTTACGCGGTGACGAAGGAATATTACATCAATGACGCGGGCGTGCAGATCGATGTGCTGGCGCGTTCCGTGATGTTGCGCTACCGGCAGGCCCTCGGGCAGGAGATCGGCGATATACCGTCGGGGCTTTATCCAGGCGACTATCTGGTTCCGGTCGGTGAGGCGCTTGCGCAGGAATTCGGTGTCCAGCTTCTGCAAATGCCGGAGGAAGAAGCGCTCGACATCGTGAAACAACGCGCCATTGACGCCATGATGACGATGATCCGCGCTGATCTTGATGCACTCAATGTTCATCACGATGTCTTTTTCTCCGAACGGACGCTTCACGCCGACAACGCGAAGCGCATCCGCTCCGCCATCAACGACCTGACCATCAAGGGGCACGTCTACAAGGGCAAGCTGCCGCCGCCGAAGGGGCAGCTTCCAGAGGATTGGGAAGATCGCGAGCAGACGCTGTTCCGCTCGACCGAAGTGGGTGACGATATCGACCGACCGCTTGTGAAATCCGACGGGGATTTTACCTATTTTGCGGCTGACGTTGCCTATTTCAAGGATAAATACGACCGCCATTTCGATGAGATGATCTATGTGCTCGGTGCCGATCATGGCGGCTATGTGAAGCGTCTGGAGGCGCTTGCGCGTGCGGTTTCCGATGGTACGGCGAAGCTGACCGTCATGCTGTGCCAGCTTGTGCGGCTGCTGCGCGACGGTGAGCCTGTGAAAATGTCCAAGCGGGCGGGCGAGTTCATCACGCTGCGCGATGTCGTCGAGGAGGTCGGGCGCGATCCTGTGCGTTTCATGATGCTCTATCGCAAGAATGACGCGCCTCTGGATTTCGACTTCGCCAAGGTGACGGAGCACTCCAAGGACAATCCGGTATTCTACGTGCAATATGCGTCGGCGCGTTGCCATTCGGTTTTCCGGCAGGCGAAGGAGCAGCTCGATTTCGAGGTGACGGACCGGAAGGCGCTTGCCGAAAAGTTCTCGCTGCTCACCGATGAGAGCGAGATCGGGGTTGTTCGCAAGCTGGCGGAATATCCGCGTCTGATCGAGGCGGCAGCGCGTCATCAGGAGCCGCATCGGCTCGCATTTTACCTCTATGACCTTGCCAGCGCGTTCCACACGCAATGGAATAAGGGTACGGAAAATCCAGACTTACGGTTTATTAAGGTTAACGAGCGAGACTTGTCCGAAGCCAGGCTAGGGCTGGTGCAGGTCGTTTCCGACGTCCTGGCGTCCGGATTGTCCATTATAGGAGCCGATGCGCCAACGGAAATGCGCTGAAAAGGCGTAAAATCCTGTCAACTTTTGCCCACAATGCACTGGTAATGGCCAATGCGTGACGTTTTGCGACGTCCAATGAGTGTGAGTTCAGGATAACACCATGGTGAACATCAATACCTCAAAATCCTCCGGGTCCGGAGCGGATGGCATCGCTGCTGATGATCCGCTGATGGAGCTTTCGAGGATCATCGGATTGCAGGAACCGGCCCGTGAACCTGTAACGAATGATGAAGACCTTGCGCTTGATCTCGAGCGCGAGTTGCTGACAACATTGGACGAAGAACCTCTCGTGGAGTTCGTGCAGGCGGACGAGTCGGTCGAGGCGTGGCGTGAAACGCTTTCTTCCGAGATCACGGAAACAGGCGAGCCATTCAGCGATACAGATCTTGATTTCGACTTCTCGGAAGCGCTCGAACAGGAAATGCAGCCTTCCGCCTTCGCCGAGCAGGCACACGCGCCGATGCAGGAACAGCCCGAGTATCAGCCAGCTGCGCCGCAGCACTATACCTCGTATGATCAGGCTGAGCCGCTATCGGAGCCGTTGAGCGCGCAGACAAGTCTTGAAGACGAGCTGGAAGCCTTGTTGAGCGATGGTCCGGGCGAGCCGGCACCGGTTCAGCGGCCGGCAGGGACGTTTGGCTACTCCTTGGCGAACTACGGCAGCCCTGGAAATGCTGAAAGATCTCAACCAATTGCACAGCAGCCCGATGCATCGGCGGTTGTCGAGAATGTGCGTACTGCCGAACCGGCCCTTGATGAGCCGGTCTTTGACGAGTTGGACCTTGACGATGCGTCATTCGGCAATGCTTTGCTGCAGGATGCGGAAGCCGACCTTTCGTCCGCGTCGGATGAGGAACCGCAAGGCGATTCGTTTACCTATGACGCCGAAACCGACAAAATTTTTGGTCTTCGGGGCGATCCCGAAGTTGTCGCCGAAGCGGATGACGCACATGATGAGGCTGACCTGACGGCTTACGCCGCCAGTTTCGACGAGGCTCCTGCTGTCGAGGCCGTGAAAGATCATGTCGTCGAGCCTGTGCTTGCCGCCGAGCAATATGACGATGTTCAGGAAGAGCAATCGGTTGAGCTTGAGTGGAGTGAGGACGATTTCGCCCTGACGGATGAGGTTGAGACGGCGGCAAACGAACAGGTCATCGCTGTTGCGCCGCTTTCTTCAATCGATCAGCCTGTCGAGGCGTTGCCGGTGGTTCCTCATGAATGGCGTATGGAAGATGCTGCTTCGGATATCTCCGGCAGTTATTTCAGCGCCCATGAGGCTGCGTCCGACGCGATTCCCGTGTTTGATGACGCGGAGACTGGTGCGCGCGAAGAGGCTGTCGCCGCTCTCGATGAGGCGTTCACTGGTGCCGGTTCGGATTTCAGTTCGCTTTCACTCGACCTTGCGGATTTGCAGCTCGACGCGACCAGTGACGTCGCGGAGCCTGCACCGGCTGATATCGATCCGGCGGACCTTGATGCGTTCGCCCGCGAATTTGAGGCGTTCCATCTTCCCGAAGACGAGAGTTCGGAGATTGAAGCTGAGCCGGTTGCCGAGCAGGGCTGGACTATCGGCGAAACGGCTTCCGATGTTCCTTCCCAGGACGCAGGCTGGCCGTCTTATGCTGCTGAACCCGAGTTTGGCGTGCAGGAGCAGGCGAGCGGAGAAGTCTATGCCGCTGCCGAAGAGCAGGTATCCGACGATCATCTGTTCGCGGGTTTCGCAGACGAATTGAATCGCTCGATTTCCACCGTACAGCCTCAACCACCGCTTGAAACGGTATCTCTGGACGATGCGGTCGAAATTACCGGCAATATCGATATTCCGGAAGTCGAATATTTGCAGAATGCGCCTGTTGCTGGCGATCAGCTCGAGAATGATTTCGCCGAAGTCTTTACCGGGGTGGAAGATAGCCAGTTGGTGGACTCGCTGCCCGAGCCTGCACCGGCTGCACCTGCCGAGGCTCAGGAAAACAATTTCGACGATATCTTTGCCGATGTTTTCGGAAGTGAGGCCAACAGCGGGCAGCAGCAGGCTGGCGGCTATGGTGGCGCAGTAGCTGCCGGTGCTGCCATTGCGGCTGCTGGCGCGGTTGCAGGCCATTATGCGGGCAATGCGTCGGCGTCGAATTATGGCCGGCGGACAGGCTCCCACGCCAGTGAGCCGGATCTTGACTATGATCCCGATAATATCGACGACGAGGATCTGGTCATTCCGCCCGATAGCGCTGTTTATCAGAACAGGCCGGCGCGCAGCCGTGGAATGATGATCGCGGGGGCATTGGGTTGTCTCGCTGTCGTTGGTATCGCGGGCGCTTTCGCCTATTCATGGATGGGCGGTGGCAATTCGGAACCCGTCGTCATCCACGCAGACAATACGCCGATCAAGGTTCAGCCGGAAAATCCGGGCGGCAAAACTGTTCCGAACCAGGACAAGGCGGTTTATGACAGCGTTGCCGGAACGGCCGCTGACCGGCCGACGCAGGAAAAACTTGTCAGCAATCGTGAAGAACCGATTGATCTTGCAGCGCAAATAAAGACGGAAGAGCGGGTTGACCGACAGCCTGCCGATGTCGCCATGGTGTCTCCTTCGGCTGAAACAAACGTGATGGCTCCGCGTCGGGTGCAGACAGTGGTGGTTCGTCCGGACGGCACGATCGTCCAGCCAGATCCGGTTCCGGCTGTTCCCGAGGCATCGTCCGTGGCTCGTCCTGAAACACGGCCAGAGCCGGGCGCCGCTCCGATTGCGGCTGGTGTCTCCGAAGGAGAACTGGCCGGACTGGAACCGATCAACGAGGAAGCCGGTCTGGATGAGGGTGGCGAAGTTGCGGCTCTGCCGGTCGATCCCAGCGGCACTGTAACGGGGGCGACCCGGAGTACCACGGCGCCGGTGCGGAGTGTCGAGACACAAACCTTCACACCGGAATCCACCGCTGCACCCGCACCGAAGAATATCCCGGTGGTGCCTTCGCGTCCTGCCAACCAGCCGCTGACAATCGTTGATCGCGCTGCCCCGGCAAATGCGGCGCCCGCTCCGACACAGGTGGCGTCCGCTGCTGCGGCTGGCGGTTATATGGTTCAGGTTGCATCCCAGCCCTCGGTTGAGGCGGCCCGCAAATCCTATGCCAACCTTTCGCGCCGCCATGCCAATCTCATCGGAGGAAAGGGCGTGGACATCCAGCAGGCGGAAATCGCCGGACGAGGCACGTTCTACCGCGTTCGTATTCCGGCCGG
Source organism: Phyllobacterium sp. (assembly GCA_050726055.1). Taxonomy (GTDB): domain Bacteria; phylum Pseudomonadota; class Alphaproteobacteria; order Rhizobiales; family Rhizobiaceae; genus Phyllobacterium. Next base: position 82,566 of record JBOHIW010000017.1, read on the forward strand.
TTCCAAGGAAGATGCAATCAACCTCTGCACCAGGTACAAGGCGGCGGGCGGGAGTTGTCTGGTAACGCGGTAAACTCGGTTTGATAGCAAAATTGGGGCAGCGGAAACGCTGCCCTCATTGTTTGGGCGGCCCGGAGCGAAGCGCCGAGAGGTGTGCGCGCATTCAAATTCAAAGTAGTATGGAAAAATGAGCGAATCAAAAGCGTTGATCGCCGGCGTAGCCGGCAAAACCCTGACTTCCGACGAAATCGCATTCTTTCGTGATGAACGGCCGTGGGGCTTTATTCTGTTCGCGCGAAATATCGGCGAACCCAATCAGATTTTCGACCTGACCGCCCATATGCGTGACTGCATTGGCCATGAGGATGCTCCGGTTCTCATCGATCAGGAAGGCGGACGGGTTCAGCGCCTGCGGCCGCCACTCGCTCCGAATTATCCTTCCGCATCGCAACTGGGCGCGCTTTTTCGCGAGAACGAGGAGCATGGCCTGCGGATGGCATGGCTTATGTCGCGCCTTCATGCGCTCGACCTGTTCGATCTCGGTATCAATGTCGATTGCTTGCCGGTGCTGGATGTTCCGGTCGAAGGCGCGCATGATGTCATCGGAACAAGAGCCTATGGCACAGATCCGTCAATCGTCACGGCCATGGGGCGTGCAGCAGCCGATGGTCTCCTTGCCGGTGGCGTTCTGCCGGTCATGAAGCATGTTCCGGGCCACGGGCGAGCCTTTGCCGATACGCATCATGAACTGCCGAGGGTCACGACGCCGGTCGAGGAACTGGCCGCGCATGATTTCGTCCCGTTCAAGGCGATGGCCGATCTGCCGATGGCGATGACCGCGCATGTCGTTTTTTCGGCGCTCGATCCGAAAAATCCGGCGACCACATCGGCACGGGTCATCGGGGAGATCATTCGCGGGCATATCGGCTTTGACGGACTTTTGATGAGCGATGACGTTTCCATGAATGCACTTTCTGGGGATTTCGCTGATCGGACCAGCGCAATCTTTGATGCCGGGTGCGATATCGTGCTTCACTGCAATGGCGTTATGGACGAGTTGCGTGCCGTTGCGGGACGGACAAAAGAGCTTGAAGGCAGGGCGTTGCAGCGGGCAAAAAATGCGATTGCCTATGCCAGGCCGCCTCAGGACGCAAACGAACAGGAACTGCGTGAGGAATTCCAGCGCTCATTCGAGGCGGTGGCTTGATCTGAAGGGACAAGGCCGGTGGCGGCGACGGGTACGAACATGAGCGAAGCGAAATCGGTGGCGAAGGAAGTGCCGATGGAGGCGCTATGGGATACCGATGCCGACCGCGGCCTGAACGAGCCCGCGCTGGTTATCGATGTTCAGGGCTTTGAAGGGCCGCTTGATCTGCTGCTGCATCTGGCGCGGAATCAAAAGGTCGATCTGGCGCGCATTTCCGTTCTCGCGCTGGCGGAGCAGTTTCTGCTCTTCGTGAAACAGGCACAGGCGGTTCGTCTCGAACTGGCGGCTGATTATCTGGTGATGGCGGCCTGGCTTGCCTATCTCAAATCGAAACTGCTCATTCCCAAAACGCCGGGTGACGAAGGAGAGACGGGCGAGGAACTGGCCGCCGCGCTGCATTTCCGCCTGAAGCGGCTTGAGGCGATGCGCGATGCGGCGGCGAAGCTCGTCAATCGCAACCGGCTTGGCCGCGACGTGTTTGCGCGCGGCATGCCCGAGCTTGTCGTCATCGAGAAAACCAACGAATATTCCGCCTCGCTCTACGATCTTTTGACCGCCTATGCGGTGCAGCGGCAGAAGAGGGCGGTCTCCCATGTGCAGATTGCGCATCGACGGGTCTGGTCGCTCAAGGATGCGCGAACAATTCTGATCCGCCTGATCGGCGAGACAGACGATTGGACGACGCTGGACCAGTATCTTCTGGCCTATATCCCTTCTCCCAAGGAAAGGATTACGGCGCTGGCGAGCGCGTTCGCCGCCAGTCTTGAACTGGTGCGCGAAGGGCAGCTTGAAGTGCGGCAGGTCGCGCCTTTCGAACCCATTTACATGCGGCCGGTGAAGCGTGGCCAGGCGGAAGAAGGGAAGCAGGGCGATGATTGAAGGTGGTCAGGCGCAGGTCGTCCCTTTCGAGATGGATGACGACGACAATGAGATTGTCGCAATCGACAATCCGGCGGCACGGCTTGCCCTGTCGGAGGCCGTCAGGATGGCGGAGGCTATCGTTTTCGCGTCAGTCGAGCCTGTCTCGCTAAAAGCGCTTACGGATCGGCTGCCGTCGGGGATCGATGTGCCTGCCGTCATGGCTGACCTCGAAAAAATCTATGAGCGCAGGGGCGTCAATCTTGTTCAGGTCGGGGATGCCTGGGCCTTCCGGACGGCGAGCGACCTGTCCTTCCTGATGAACCGTGATTCGGTGCAGCAGAAAAAGCTTTCCCGAGCCGCTTTGGAGGTTCTGGCCATCATTGCCTACCATCAGCCGATCACGCGCGCCGAGCTTGAGGATATTCGCGGTGTCGAAACATCGAAGGGCACGCTGGACGTGTTGATGGAGACGGGATGGGTCAAGTTTCGTGGCCGCCGGCGCACCCCGGGGCGTCCGGTCACCTATGGCACGACCACAAGCTTTCTGGATCATTTCGGGCTTTCCGAGATCCGTGATCTCCCCGGCATCGAGGAACTTCGCGGCGCCGGGCTTCTCTCTGCCCGCATGCCTGCGAATTTCGCAGTTCCGGTGCCGAGTGTCGATCCCGATGACCTTGCGGATGACGAGGACCCACTGACGGATATCGATTTGGAAGAGCTTGGACTCTTGACCCCGAAGCCTCACGATGATTGAGAAGAGCCGATAGAATCGACCTTGAATTGCAAACAAACATGGCCTCTTCCATATCGACACCGATCAGAAGCAAAGCCGGCGTCAGTTTTGCCGCAAGGCTCGCGTTTGAGGATATTTATCACGATTTCAACGGCGAGAATGAAACGCTCAAAGGTATAAGCCTGACCGCCGAGCCGGGAGAGGTCTTATGCCTGCTCGGGCCATCCGGTTCGGGCAAGACGACGCTGCTGCGCATAGCGGCGGGCATCGAAATCCAGAAACGTGGCCGTGTTCTGCTCAACGACACGGAAATCGCCGGGCCTTCGGCGTTCCTGCCGCCGGAAAAGCGCGCCATCGGTCTGATGTTTCAGGATTTCGCACTGTTTCCCCATATGACGGTGCTCGACAATGTCCGTTTCGGGCTGACGGCGCTATCGGCAGCCGACGCGAGGAAACAGGCGATGGTCGCCCTGCGGCGCGTGGGGCTTGAACGATATGCCGATTCCTATCCGCATCTTCTGTCCGGCGGCGAGCAGCAACGCGCTGCACTGGCCCGTGCTCTGGCGCCGCGTCCTGCCGTGTTGCTGATGGACGAGCCATTTTCAGGCCTTGATTCGCGGCTAAAGGACGCAATTCGCGCCGATACGCTGGCAATATTGCGCGAGAGCAAAGCAACGGCCATCATTGTCACACATGATGCCGAGGAAGCCATGCGAATGGCTGATCGCATCGCGTTGCTAAGGCGCGGACGGATTGTGCAGATCGGTACGGCCCAGGATCTGTATCTGCACCCGTCGAACCTGTTTGCGGCGCGGTTTTTCTCGGAACTGAATGTTTTTGAGGTGACTGTTGCAAATGGTATGATCGATACGCCCATAGGCCAGTTCGAGGCAGGCGATTTCGGGGATGGAGCGGAACTTGATATCGCGGTTCGCCTGACGGAAATTGACGTGCATAAATCTCTGGGCAATATACCCGCGCGCGTCGTTTCGAGACGGTTTGTGGGAAGCACGGAACTGCTGGAACTTGCGGTCGAGGGGCATGAGGAAATAGTGCGAGCCAGGGTGCGGGCGGGCCACTTGCGCGCCGGGCTGCATGAAGTTGTAATAAACGTGAAACGAGATGACGTTCTTGTGTTTGAAAGAGCGCATGAAAATGCTTAAGTCATCTCAAGGCAATCGAACCCGACAAAACAATCGGGAGACAAGAGGATAATATGGGTAGTTTTTCAATATGGCACTGGCTGATCGTGCTGGCAGTTGTTCTGTTGCTGTTCGGTCGCGGCAAGATCCCCGAGTTGATGGGCGATGTGGCGAAGGGCATCAAGAGCTTCAAGAAGGGGATGACCGACGAGTCCGACGATGACGTGACGACGATCGACAATCAGTCTGCCGATACGACAACATCGACCAAGAAGACCCCATCCAAGGCTGCGAAGTCCTGATGAGGCCCATGGCGGGGAAACCCGCCATGACGGGAGTGCTGGTTTATGTTCGAGATCGGTTGGTCAGAAATAATGGTGATTGCGATCGTGTTGATCGTGGTCGTCGGGCCCAAGGATTTGCCGCGCATGTTGCGGGCGTTCGGCAAGATGACGTCCAAATTCCGCACGACTGCGGGCGAGTTCCGGCGTCAGTTCGACGAGGCTTTGAAGGAAGCCGAGCTTGAGGACGTCAAGAAGATCGTTGACGATGCTCGCGGTCTGGACCCGCGCGCGAATCTGCGCAAGGCGCTTGATCCTGTCCGGACGATTGGCCAGGAAATTCGTACCAGCCTGAAGGATGCAACGTCGGTTCCCGCAGCCCAGGTTGAAACCTCCGTTCAGGAACTTGAGGCGGCGATGTCCGGACCGGTAACGGCTCCGGCGGTCGAGGCCGTTCCCGAGGAGAAGACAGCGGTGCAAACAGCAGCGAAGGGCAGCGCGGAACCAATCAAGAGCAGGGCGGGATCGGCAACGCCAAAAGCCGCCAAGAGCGTCAAGGCAAGTGCCTCAAGTACGAAGGCTGCGAAACCTGCGTCCAGCAAACAGACCAATACGAAAAAGCCGGTGGCTCCAAAGCGGGCAGCCAGCAAGGAGAATGAAGCGTGAGCAAGGAACAGGATGAGATCGACCAGAGCTCCGCTCCGTTGGTCGAGCACCTGATTGAGTTGCGCCGGCGCCTCATCTGGTCGCTGGTTGCGTTTTTCATCGCCTTTCTGTTGTGCTTTGCCTTCGCGAAACAATTGTTCAATTTTCTTGTGGTGCCGTATCAGTGGGCTGTCCATTGGGCCGGGCTTGACGAGTCAAAGGTCGAGCTGATCTATACCGCGCCGCAGGAGTTCTTCTTCACGCAAATCAAGATCGCCATGTTCGGCGGGCTGGTTTTGTCCTTTCCGATTATCGCGACCCAGATCTACAAGTTCGTGGCGCCCGGCCTCTATAATAACGAGCGCATGGCGTTTCTCCCGTTCCTGATCGCTTCACCGCTGCTATTCCTGCTGGGCGGGGCGCTGGTCTATGGCTTCTTCACGCCTATGGTCATGTGGTTCTTCCTAGCCATGCAGCAGTCGGGCGGCGCGGGCGAGGTACAGATTTCGCTGCTGCCGCGCGTCTCGGAATATCTCAGCCTCATCATGACGCTGATCTTCGCATTCGGCCTGGTGTTCCAGTTGCCGGTTGTGACGACGCTTCTGGCGCGCGTCGGGCTGGTGAGCGCTCAGACCCTCGCTGACAAACGCAAATATGCAATTGTTATTGCGTTTGTGGTGGCTGCGGTGCTGACGCCGCCCGATCCGGTAAGCCAGATCGGCCTTGCGCTGCCGACAATCATTCTCTACGAGATTTCTATCTGGATGGCGCGCGGAATCGAGAAAAAACGCGCCTTGGCTGAAGCTGAAAAGGCTTCGGACTCGAGCGACGTTTCAACCACTTCCTGATGTCATCCTCGCGGGCCGGCATTCCGCCGGTCCGTTTGTCAGGCTAATTCAGGCAGTGTAGACAATGCATGATATCCGTTGGATCCGCGAAAACCCCGAAGCTTTCGATGCCGCGTTGAAGCGGCGTGGGGCGGAACCGCTTTCCGGGCAATTGATAGCGCTTGACGAGAAGCGTCGCCAGCATATCGCCAGGGTTCAGGTCGCGCAGGAACGGCGCAACGCCGCCTCGAAGGAAATCGGCAAGGCGATGGCCTCCAAAGATGCCGATACCGCTGAAAAGTTGAAGGCCGAAGTTTCCGAGATCAAGCTGTTTCTGACGGATGCCGAACAGGAAGAAAAACGGCTGGAACGGGAGTTGCAGGACGCTCTCTCGATCATTCCGAACCTGCCGCTCGACGATGTGCCGGTCGGCGAGAACGAGACGGCGAATGTGGAAAAGCACCGTGTGGGCCGCCTGAAGAACTTCGCTTTCGAGCCGAAAGAACATTTCGATATTGGCGAAGCGCTCGGCTACATGGATTTCGAACGCGCTGCGAAGCTTTCCGGTTCGCGCTTCACCGTTTTGCGTGGGCAGCTTGCGCGTCTTGAGCGCGCGCTGGGCCAGTTCATGCTTGATCTCCATACGACCGAGCACGGCTATACGGAGGTTCAGCCGCCGCTTCTGGTACGTGACGATGCGCTGATGGGCACGGGGCAGTTGCCGAAATTCGAGGAAGATCTGTTCTTCACGCCCCATGCCGGGACAAGGCTCGGTCTCATTCCCACGGCGGAAGTGCCGTTGACCAATCTCGTTCGCGAGGAAATCCTCGATATTCGCGACCTGCCGCTGCGCGTGACGGCCCTGACGCCGTGCTTCCGTTCGGAAGCGGGCTCGGCGGGACGTGATACACGCGGCATGTTGCGCCAGCACCAGTTCAACAAGGTTGAGCTGGTTTCAATCACCGATGCGGAAGGCTCCATCGCCGAGCATGAGCGGATGACGGAATGCGCGGAAACCGTTTTGAAGAAGCTCGATCTGCCGTTCCGGACGATGACGCTCTGCACCGGCGACATGGGCTTTGGCGCCCGAAAAACCTATGATCTGGAAGTCTGGCTGCCGGGACAGAAAGCCTATCGCGAGATTTCAAGCTGTTCTGTCTGCGGTGATTTTCAGGCACGCCGCATGAACGCGCGCTATCGGCCCGAAGGCGAGAAGGGAACGCGTTTCGTCCATACGCTCAACGGGTCCGGAACCGCTGTCGGCCGCGCACTGATCGCGGTCATCGAGAATTACCAGAACGAGGATGGCAGCGTAACCATTCCTGAAGTGTTGCTTCCTTATATGGGAGGTCTGAAAAAGATCGAGAAAGCGGCATAAGGAGGCTTCCGTGCGTATTCTTCTGACCAATGACGACGGAATTCACGCGGAAGGCCTGGCAGTGCTCGAACGCATCGCGCGTCAATTGTCAGATGATGTCTGGATTATTGCGCCGGAAACCGACCAGAGCGGGCTGGCGCATTCGCTCACGCTTTCCGAACCGTTGCGGCTGCGCAAGGTCAGCGAAAAGCACTATGCGCTGCGCGGCACGCCGACCGATTGCGTTATCATGGGCGTCAGGAAGGTGCTGCCGGAACCGCCCGATCTTATTTTGTCAGGCGTGAACAATGGCGCGAATGTTGCCGACGATGTGACCTATTCGGGCACCGTCGCCGGCGCCATGGAGGGAACGGTGCTTGGCATCAGGGCCATCGCGCTGTCGCAGGAATATAACTGGAGTGAAGGCCGCGTCATTCCCTGGGAGGTGGTAGAAACGCACGCACCGGCCCTTTTGAAGAAACTGATCGCGACGGACCTGCCAAAGGGCGTTTTCCTGAACGTGAATTTCCCGAATTGCCTGCCGGAGGACGTGAAGGGCGCTCATGTTACCGTGCAAGGAAAACGAGCCCATGTCGCGTCGATAGACGAGCGCCGGGACGGTCGCGGTTTTCCCTATTACTGGTTGCGGTTTGGCCGAGGGGAGGAAAGCCCCTCGCAGGATAGCGATGTGGCTGCGATCCGGGAAAACTACATTTCGATCACGCCGCTGCATCTTGATCTGACGGCCCATGAAACCAGTGCTGCCCTGACAAAGGCGCTTGCATGAACCACCAGATTACCGAGCGCGAGGCGCTGGCCGCGTTTCTCCTGCGTCAGCGCGCGCGCGGCGTCGTCGATCAACGGCTGCTGGGCGCCTTCGAATCCGTGCCACGCCGCGCCTTCGTGGACGGTTTGTGGGCCAATGCCGCTTATGGTTCGCGCACCCTGCCGATTGATTGCGGCGAATTCATCGAAGGCCTGGATCTTCAGGCGGAGGTTATCGCCACCCTGGGGCTCGAAGGGGCGCATCGCGTTCTGGAAGTCGGGACCGGCAGTGGTTATACGGCCGCCGTCATGTCCCGACTTGCCGCGCGCGTGCATTCGGTCGATCGCTATCAGACGCTGATCGATCAGGCGAAGCAGCGTTATGAAATGCTGAAAATCGAGAATGTGTTTCTCAAGAAGGCCGATGGCCGTCACGGCCTGGCGGGGGAAGGACCGTTCGACCGGGTCGTCGTATGGGCTTCTTTTGAAAGCATGCCGCGCCAGTTCGTCGATATGGTCGCGTCGGGCGGGTCCATGATTGTCGCGATCGGCCCCGCCGATGGAACACAGATTTTCACCAGGTTGACGAAAGTTGGCAGCCGCTTCGAACGGGAGGATTTCGCCAGCGTTCGTCTTTCTCCGCTGATGGACGGTATGGCTGAGGCACTTTGACGCCGGGCGGCCACAAGTACGGAAAATTCGAGGTTTGGTGAATCCTTCTTGAATATATTCTCCATTTTAACCGCCGAGTAACATTAACGCGCTTTAATTGGCATCGTTGATGTATGGAGTACGGCGGTATCACGATGCGTAAAAATATTCTTGACAGTGCGTCACGGCGCTTAGCACGCAACGCGGCCATTCTGATTATTGCGGGCATGGGTGCGGGTTGCAGCTCGGACATAATGCGATTTGGCGGCGGGGACTATACCTATACAGGGTCGATCCCGAAGCAGTCCGTCAATCAGCAGCCCCGACCCTATACACCTCCGTCCTCCGCTCCTGTCGATGGCACCTACACCTCGTCGGTGGCCCGTGGAGCGGCCAATCCCGTCGACCTGCGCAGCTCCGGCGGGGTCCAGCGGGGCGCTTTGCCGCCCGTTTCGTCCGCGCCTCAGGCCGCATCGACATCGCCCGCTCTTGCTCCTGTCGCCGCTGCTGCACCTGCAGCAACGCAGGTGGCCGCCGCTCCGTCCTCGCCGCAGATCGTTCCTGCAGGCGGTACGCGCGTCATTGTCGAGTCCGGTCAGACGCTCTCCAGCATTGCGCGCCGCTACGGCGTATCAAGCAGCGCAATCCTCCAGGCCAACGGCATTAGCGACCCGAACAGGATTCTGGTCGGACAGTCATTATTGATTCCGGGGGCAGGGGGCGCCGTTCCGGCACAGCCTGCCGCAGCGCCCGTTCAAACAGCCGCAGCACCGGAACAGGCACCGCAAAATCCGGCAGCGCCGCAGCCATTACGCCTTCCGACAGACAACAGCGTGGCTATCCTGCCGCAGAATCCGCAGCTCAAGGAAAAGCAGGCGGTCGCTGAATCGATGACTGCTGCGACGCCAAAGGCAACGCCGCCCAGTGCTGGCGGAACCTATACGGTTCAGAGCGGGGATACGATTCACGCGATTGCGCGCAAGACCGGCGCTACAACGACGGCCATCAAGCAGGCGAACAATATCCAGAACGGCGTGATCCGTATCGGCCAAAGATTGGTCATTCCCGCTGCCGGCGCGACCACTGTTGCAAGCGCGCAGCCTGTCGATCCGGTGAAGACGAGCGCTACGCCTGCCAACACGGCTGCGAAGCCTGCTTCCACCGTTGAGGCCAGCGGCAAGGCGCAGCCCTACACGCCGCCTCAGGCGAGTTCCAAGGTCACTGAGCAGGCCGAGAAGGAAGTCGCTTCGGCCCCGACGTCAACGGGCATTTCCCAGATGCGTTGGCCGGTCAAGGGCCGCGTCATCACGGGATATGGTCAGCGCAACGGCAGCGCGGTCAATGACGGTATCGACATCATGGTGCCGGAGGGTACGCCGGTGAAGGCTGCCGAGAACGGCGTGGTGATCTATGCCGGTAACGGATTGAAAGAATTTGGCAATACGGTTCTGGTTCGTCACGATAATGGCCTCGTGACCGTCTATGGCCATAACAGTGCGATCAATGTGCAGCGCGGCCAGAAGGTTCGGCGCGGCGACGAACTCGGCCGGTCGGGCATGAGCGGTAATGCCAGTTCACCCCGTCTTCACTTCGAGGTTCGCAAGGATTCCACGCCGGTGGATCCGTCCAAATATCTCGAAGGCTGAATACTCCTAAAATGAGAAAAGCCCGCATTCAATGCGGGCTTTTTTTGTTTTGGTGTCAGGAAACGTGCTTGCCCATTCGGCCCGCGAGATCCTGGATGAACTGCCAGGCCACGCGGCCTGAACGGCTGCCGCGCGTTGTAGACCATTCGAGCGCCTGGGCGTGAAGATCGGCTTCCCCGACTTTCAGGCCGTAATGCTTCGCATAGCCCTCGACCATCGCCAGATAGTCGTCCTGGCTGCATTTGTGAAAGCCGAGCCAGAGGCCGAAACGGTCGGAAAGCGAGACTTTTTCTTCCACTGCTTCCGAAGGATTGATGGCGGTCGAGCGCTCATTTTCGATCATGTCGCGCGGCAACAGGTGACGCCGGTTCGATGTCGCATAGAAAATGACGTTGGAAGGCCTGCCCTCGACGCCGCCCTCCAGAGCCGCTTTCAGCGACTTGTAGGATGTGTCGTCATGGTCGAAGGACAGGTCGTCGCAAAACAGGATGAAGCGATAATCCGTATTCTTGATCGCTGTCATGAGCGTCGGCAGACTATCGATGTCTTCCCGGTGGATTTCAACCAGCTTGAGCGGATTGCCACGAGCGGGGTCTGTGTTGACCGTGGCATGAGCGGCCTTCACCAGTGAAGACTTGCCCATGCCGCGCGTACCCCAGAGCAGCACGTTATTGGCCGGAAATCCGTCGGCGAAACGGTGGGTGTTGTCCAGAAGGATGTCGCGCACGCGGTCGACACCCTGGATGAGCGAGATGTCCACCCTGTTGACCTTTGCCACCGGGTCCAACGCGAGGCGAGCCGGGTCCCAAACGAAACAGTCGGCGGCGTCGAGATCAATCGTGACGGCCTTCGGCGGCGCGAGGCGTTCCAGCGCCGCGATGACGAGATCAAGCTTTGCCGCGAGTGTTTCTTCCGTTGTCATGATTTCCCTCCTATAAAGATGCAGATGCGCATAACATGGCGGGAAGTTTCGGAAAAGTACGGTACCGGCTTTTGCGCGGTTGCATTTCCGCTTGCAAACATAGTATTCGGCACTCTCTTATCGGCGCTTGTCGTCACCTGTCATTAGGAGGAATACCTCATATGTTTGTTACCCCGGCATACGCCCAGGCATCCGGAATCGCCGGTGCACCAGATATGTTGATGAGCATCCTGCCGTTCATCCTCATTTTCGTCATCATGTATTTCCTGATCCTGCGCCCGCAGCGGCAGCAGATGAAGAAGCGCGAGGAGATGCTGAAGAACATTCGCCGTGGCGACACGGTTATTCTCGGCGGCGGTCTGGTCGGCAAGGTCACCAAGGTTGTGGATGATGCTGAACTTGAAGTGGAAATCGCCGAAGGCGTGAAGTCCCGTGTTGTGCGCTCGATGGTGGCCGATATTCGCGTCAAGGGCGAACCGGTTGCCGACAACAAGAAATAATGCGTAGGTTAAGAGACGGTATGTGATTCCGCCTCTTAACCGATCAAGGTCGCCCTCGTATGCTCTATTTTACACGCTGGAAAACAATTCTTATCTGGCTGGTGGTGCTTGGGGGCGTGATCCTTGCCCTGCCGACGTTCATCGGCGCAAACAGGCTTGCGGGCTTGCCGGACTGGTTTCCGAAGCGGCAGGTTCAGTTGGGGCTGGATCTCGAAGGAGGCTCGCGCTTTCTTCTCCAGCCCGAGAGCAACGGTTCTGCGAATGTTGACGCCTCAATCAATGCCCTGAAGCGCCGTGTCTACGAGCTTGGCATCGATGAAACGCAGATCCGCAAGGAGGGCAATGGCCGCATCCGCGTGGAAATCGCCGGACTGCAAGATCCGGAATTGCTGAAGGATATTCTCGGCGAGGCCGGCAAGATCAGCTTCCACATGCTGGACACGTCGATGGCTCCGCTACAGGCTATCGAAAGCGCGCCGCCGGAGGGCTCCACGGTCGTTTATTCGGCAGATGATCTGCCCGTTCCCTATGTGGTGAAGAGCGAGCCGATCGTCTCGAACGACAATCTGGCGGATGTTCAGGCCGGGATCGACACAGGTAACCAGCAAGCTGTCATCACCTTTCAGCTCGATACCGCGGCGACAGAACGTTTCGCCAAGGTCACGCAAGACAACGTCAATGGTTCTTTCGCGATTGTCTTTGACGATCAGGTGATTTCCATTGCCACGATCGAGGAGCCGATCACCGACGGCGTGGTTCAGATTACCGGCGGTTTCGACCTCGAGGGTGCGAGCAACTTCTCCGCCCTGTTGCGGGCAGGCGCGCTGCCGACGCCGCTGCAAATCATCGAAGAGAGAACGATCGCCCCGGATCTCGGATCGGATTCTGTGCTTTCAGGCCGATTGGCCGCGTTGGTCGGCGTTCTTCTCGTTTCGATCTTCATGGTGCTCGTTTATGGATTTTTCGGCGTGGTCGCCATATTGGCGCTGTTCGTCAACGTGATCCTGATTGTTGCCGTATTGTCGGTCGTTTCCGTGCCGCTTACTCTGGCCGGCATGGCCGGTATCGTTCTCACAATCGGCATGGCGGTGGACTCCAACGTGCTGATTTTCGAGCGAATCCGCGAGGATCGCAGGGCAGGCCATTCGATTGCGCAGGCCATCGATTCCGGGTTCAAACGGGCAGCGTCAACGATTCTGGATGCCAATGTGACGACGCTGCTTGCGGTCCTGATCCTGTTCCTGCTCGGCACAGGGCCGGTTCGCGGGTTCGCGGTTACCGTTGGCATTGGCATCGCCACCACGCTCTTTACCGCATTCACCTTGACGCGCTGGCTCATTTCGCAATGGCTGCGGCGCACCAAGCCGACGGGGCTGCCGCGCGCTATCCTGCCGCTGATCGTGCCGGTGATGCGCATTCCTTTCATGAAAATGCGCTATGTGACCTTCGTGGCCTCGATTCTTTCTGGGCTCGTCATCATGGGGCTGTTCGCAACGCTCGGCCTGAACTATGGCGCGGATTTCCGCGGCGGAACGCAGATTGAACTGGAGTCCCTCGATGGTCCGGCGGATATTGTCGGCCTAGACGACCGGCTGGCGGAACTGAATATCGGCAATTACGAAGTCAAGCCCTACAAGATCGACAAGCTCGCTCTCCTGTCGGTCGAAAGCCAGCAGGAAGGCGAAAATGCGGAGCAGTCGGTCGTCGCCAAATTGAGGGCCGAACTCGAAGGCGAGTATGAATTCCGTCGTGTCGATGTTGTCGGCCCGATGGTTTCCGGGGAGTTGGCCAAGGCCGGATGGCTGGCCTTGTTCCTGTCGCTTCTCGTCGTGTTTGGCTATGTCTGGATACGTTTCCGCTGGCAGTTTGCTGTCGGCGCTGTGCTGGCGACGATCCACGACGTGGTTATCCTGATTGGTGTCTTTGTCATTTTCCGTCTGCCCTTCGATCTGTGGACGATTGCCGCGATCCTGACAGTCGTCGGATATTCGCTCAACGACACGGTTGTCATCTATGACCGGTTGCGGGAAAACCTGAAGCGCGCCGGAAATGCGCGTCTTCACGACGTGATCGACGCCACGATCAACCAGACCCTGTCGCGGACAGTGCTTACGTCCGTTGCGACATTGCTGGTTCTGGTGGCGCTCTATGCCTTTGGCGGCAGCGACCTGCGGAATTTCGCGGTCACGATGGCGCTGGGCATTTTTATCGCCACCTATTCCTCGATTTTCATCGCCGGTCCGCTTCTGATCCTCTTCAAGCGGATAGGGCGCGGCGGGCGGAATGTACGCGGTACACTCGATGTCCGCACGGAAACGGTGGGCTAGGCCGTGGCCAAGGGAATCGAAATTCGCGACGCGCATTTTCCGGGCCGGGCTCCCATCGATGCCTACGGAAATGGCGGCTTTCGCTTCGCGGACATGTCGCATCGCGGCTCGATCCTGTGCCTGCCATCGGGAATCTATGGCTGGACGCCGGTGGATGCGCCGCGCATATCCGAGGATGATCTGGCCACTCTGCTTGAGGAGACGGAACCCGTCGAAATCCTTCTCATCGGCACGGGCAATGCGCTTGTGCCGCTTTCACCAAAGTTGCGTGCGGTTTTGCGGGAACGCCGCATTTCGGCTGATGCCATGAGCACCGGTGCGGCGGTGCGGACCTATAACGTATTGCTTGCGGAAGATCGCGCGGTCGCGGCTGCACTGCTCGCAGTCGACTGATGGCCTGTCGACGCGATTGTCAGAGATGAACAGCGAACAAACCCATTGCATGAACCTGCTCCGCGAGGCGGATCGCGATCGCTATCTTTCGGTTCTCTATGCGTCCGAGGAGAAGCGCGGCGATCTGTTCGCTCTCTATGCGTTCAATGCGGAAGTTGCGCGGATCCGGGATGTCGTCCACGATCCCTTGCCGGGCGAGATGCGTCTGCAATGGTGGCGCGACCTCATTAACGGAACGGAGCATGGAGCGGCGGCCGCCCATCCGGTTGCATCGGCGCTTCTGGCCGCGATTGAAAAACACAATCTGCCCCGCGTCACCTTCGACAATTATTGCGAGGCAAGGATCTTCGATCTCTACAATGATCCGATGCCGAGCCGGAACGATCTGGAAGGCTATAGCGGCGAGACGGCGTCCGCCATCATCCAACTGGCTTCGCTCGTTCTGGACAGCGATGCAGCGCCGCAATTCGCCGAACTGGCGGGACATGCGGGCGTTGCGCAAGCGGTAACGGGTATGCTGCGCCTGTTGCCGATCCATCGCCGCCGCAAGCAGGTCTATTTTCCTGCCGACATGCTGCATGCCGTGGGTGCGGATGAAAATACGCTGCTGGGGCAGCAGGATGGAGAGGCCGCCGCGCGCGCCGTTCTGGCGATGTCTGCCCTGGCGGAAGATCATTTACGAACTTACGACGCCGGGAAGGACGCGTTGCCGACCACGCTCAGGCCCGCTTTTCTTCCGGTGTCGCTTTGCCGGGCCTACCTCGGCGCGGTCAAGCGAAAAGGCGCAAAGGCTCTGGACGAAGTGGCCGATATATCGGCGCTGCGCAAGCACTGGATCATGTTTCGCTCGGCAAGCTAAAAAGGCTTCTCGCAAAACGCGAGAAGCCCGTTTCAAATCATTGATATAGCTGCATGATAGCTACCGCTTATTCGGCGGCGGCAGCCTTGTCGGCAAAGCCAAGCCATGAGCGGCAATCGGACAATGCGCGGGCGCTCATCGCACGCTTCTTGGCAATTGTCTTTTCCTTGCCGCGCAGGCGCTTGCCTTCGGTCTTCGGAACCTCGATCAGCGGAAACAACCCGAAATTGATATTCATCGGCTGGAAGGAGCGCTTGCCCGGCTCTTCGTCGGTTACAATATGCCCGCCGGTTATGTGACCGAGGAGCGCACCGAATGCTGTCGTTACCGGCGGGAGCGACACTTCCTTGCCAAGTCGCTCCGCCGCCGCGAAGCGACCGGCCAGAAGCCCGATAGCTGCTGATTCGACATATCCTTCGCAACCGGTGATCTGTCCTGCAAACCGCAGCCCTGTCCGCGATTTCAACTGCAACGAGTGATCAAGCAGGATCGGCGAGTTGAGATAGGTGTTGCGATGCAAGCCACCGAGGCGCGCGAACTCCGCATTTTCGAGGCCTGGAATCATCCGGAAGATCTCGGTCTGGGCGCCGTATTTCATTTTCGTCTGGAAGCCGACCATGTTGTAGAGCGTGCCAAGGGCATTGTCCTGGCGAAGCTGCACGACGGCATAGGCCTTGACCGTCGGATTATGGGCATTGGTCAGGCCCATGGGCTTCATTGGGCCGTGGCGAAGCGTTTCGGGGCCGCGCTCGGCCATGACCTCGATCGGCAGGCAGCCATCGAAATAGGGCGTGCCTTCCCACTCCTTGAACTCGGTCTTTTCTCCGGCAGTAAGCGCCGCGATGAAGGCGTCGTACTGATCCTTGTCCATCGGGCAGTTGATATAGTCCTTGCCCGTTCCGCCGGGGCCAACCTTGTCGTAGCGCGACTGGAACCAGCAAATATCCATGTTGATACTGTCGAAATGGACGATCGGCGCGATGGCGTCGAAGAAGGCAAGCGCGTCGGCATCCGTTTCGCCGCGAATGGATTCAGCCAGCGCGGGTGCGGTCAGCGGGCCGGTAGCGATGATGACCTGATCCCAATCCGCGGACGGAAGCGTGGTTACTTCCTCCCGAACGATGGTGATGAGAGGATGTGCCTCTAGCTTTTGCGTCACGGCGTCCGAGAAACCATCGCGGTCCACGGCAAGCGCGCTGCCGGCCGGAACCTGATGTGCATCGCCGCAGGCCATGATAAGCGAGTTCGCAAGGCGCATTTCCGCGTGGAGGACACCAACCGCGTTGGTTTCCGCGTCGTCCGAACGGAAGGAGTTCGAGCAGACAAGCTCGGCCAGACCTTCGGTCTTGTGCGCATCCGTGCCCCGCACCGGGCGCATTTCGTGCAGGATGACCGGAACGCCTGCCTCGGCGATCTGCCAGGCGGCTTCGGAACCGGCAAGACCGCCGCCGATGATGTGAATGGGTTTGATAGAGATTGCTGTAGACATGAGCGACCAGATAAACCTTTTATGGAACCGCTTCAACGGACTCTGTTGTCTTTCGTGCGACTGCTTCTCTATGCTGCGGTAATCGAGTGATTTAACAAGGCAATAAGGGGGTCGACATTCCGGATTTCATAAAAATGGGATTTGCCATGGCGCTTGCTGCTGCGGCCATGCCGTTTTCGTTCGCGCATGTTGCGGCAGCACAAGGATCGGTGTTTTCGGTTTGCCACGGTTACGGGTGTTACTATCGCACGAAAGTTGGGCTCAGCGCCAGCGATCAGGCGAAGATTGCCAGGATCATGAAAAGCGGGGCTAGGTCGGCGGCAGAGGAGCGCGCCGTGGTGCGCAAGGCGGTGCAGGTTTTCGAGAGCCGAAGCACTGCCGTCATCGGTGTTCGCGACGGTCCCAAATCGGAATTTGGCCAGCCTCGCCGCAAGGGGCAGATGGACTGCGTCGATGAATCCACCAATACCGACCATTTTTTGCGCTATCTGCAATCGCGGGGTTTGCTCAAGTATCACCGCGTCGGGCGCCGGGCAGCGCGGGGCCTGTTCATTGACGGCCGGTATCCGCACAATACCGGGGTTCTGAAGGACCGGAATGGCGTCAGTTGGGCCATCGACTCGTGGTATGAACCGGCAGGCGGGCCACCGGATGTCATGCCCCTCAGCGAATGGAAGAAGCGCGGCGTGAACGGCCAGCGATAAGCCTGGAAACGACGCCCGAACGGATCTCGGTTCGGGCGCGGTTTGGTGGCTGTTTCAGGCGCTGGCGTTGTCAAGTTCCGACAGATCATCCTTGTTCAGTTCAAGCGTCGCCGCCCTGATCAGGCTTTCGAGCTGGGGCAGGGATGTGGCGCTTGCAATCGGCGCTGTTACGCCTTCGCGGGCGGTGACCCATGCCACGGCGATCTCCGCCGGTTTCGCGCCATGGCGCGCCGATACGGCATCCAGAGCGTCCAGAATCCGGAAACCTCGCGGATTGAGATAATCCTTCACACCACCGCCGCGCGGGCTTTTGCCAAGGTCAGCCTCGCTTCGGTACTTGCCCGACAGGAAACCCTTCGCCAGGCTGAAATAGGTGATGACACCGATTTCCTCGGCTATGCAGAGATCGCGCAGAGGACCGTCAAAGCCCGACCGGTCATAGAGGTTGTATTCTGGCTGGAGCACATCGTAGCGCGGCAGAGCGTTCGCTTTGGCGACGTTCAGCACATCGCGCAATTGACCCGCATCAAGATTGGACGCGCCGACAGCACGGATCTTCCCTTTCTTGAGCAGCTTGTCATAGGCGCCAAGTGTCTCTTCGTACGGCGTATCGGGGTCCGGCCAATGGGAGAGGTAGAGATCGATCGCATCGGTTTGCAGGCGCCGGAGCGAGGCATCGACCGCTTGTTCTATATAGGCGGCTGAAAGCCCTTTCTGTCCCGGTCCCATCTCCGATCCGACTTTCGTGATGATGACGATTTTGTCGCGATTGCCGCGCGCTTTCGCCCATTCGCCGATGATGGTTTCGGATTCGCCGCCGACATTGCCGTCAACCCAGCTTGAATAGGCGTCAGCCGTATCGATGGCGTTCAGACCGGCATCCACGAATCTGTCCAGCAGGTCGAACGATGTCTTCTTGTCCGCGGTCCAGCCAAAGACGTTGCCGCCAAAGACGAGAGGGGCGATCGACAGGCCGCTACGGCCCAGCGCACGATTTTTCATGGGTAATAACCTCCAGAAAGCACTTCGCATATGCGATGGTTTTCCGAGAGGATAAAGCGCGCGTCTGTTTGATGCTACCGAAACCAGCGTGAGGCTGGACCAATAATTCAGAAGATGGGAAACGGCTGGCGGGGTGTGGGATTGTGCTTTGCGCAGAGCAAGGCCAGCCATGAAAGGCAGGCGTGGGTTAAAAGCGCCAAAAAAACAACACCCGCCGCGGGAGGAGGTGCGGCGGGTGTCGTTAGGTAAAGACCGATTGGGAGGAGGAGTATCGGTCTTCGATCGCGCGGGTCAGGGAGGAGGAAGACCCTTGCGATATTCTTTTCGCGTTAGCGAACTGCGGACTTCTTGGCGACGTAAGGAATGTCAGCCCGGCTGATGCCGAGATCACTCAACTCACGAGCGGAAAGGCGATTCAACTCACCAACCGTCTCGCGGTAACGCCGCCAGTTGTTGTAGGAACGGATGAGGTTCATTTCGATCACCAAGTGTTTGTGTTAACTCTGTAGGTTGTTGTTTCAACCGACACATGAAACATAGTTCACGCCGCACTGGACGTGCAGAGCCAAGTTTGCATGGCTGCTCTGCAAATGTTGCAATGCATCATTAACCGATTGAATTGCTGCCTCGCACAATTGCCTTGATGCTGCCATTTGGTGGGAGCTGATGATCGGCTTATGATTGGCTCGCATCCGCTGGATGCATCACAATGGATACTGTCAATCTATTGTAATATAAGACATATCACGCTTTCTTCCGGGTTTTAGACGTTAGACGGAAACTCTGAAGAAGGCGTGATTCGTGAAGCGAAGGGGGTTCTGTTGGCGTTTCCCAAAACCATAGTGAGCACGATCAACCGCTGGGAAGCGGGGGGGCTGATCGATCAGGAGACGGCGAAGCGATTGCTTGCGGATGTTGCGTTGCACCGCAACCGATTTGGGCTGGGCGGGGTTTTGGCTGTGCTTGGCGCATTGCTGCTGGGCGCTGCTATCCTCACGCTGGTTGCGGCCAATTGGGAAACCATCCCGCGCCTCGTTCGGGTCGTCCTGATGCTGGCGACACTCTGGGTTGCCTATCTTGGCGGAGCATGGCGGCAATCGAAAGGCGATGACGCTTTCGCCTCTGCTCTTTATCTTATAGGCGCTGCAACATTCGGAGCGGGGATCGCGCTCATCGGCCAGATGTACCATCTGTCGGGCGACGCGGTGGATGCGGCTCTGTTCTGGGCCATAGGCGTGATGGTGAGCGCGGCGATCCTGCGGTCGCCGGTTCTCGCCGCCGCGGGTGTCGCGCTCGGCGGGTTCTACATGGTCACCGCTCTCGACGAGGTTGGCCGCAACGCGGAACTTTACCGCTGGATCGTGCCCCTGCTGGTGCTGCTCGGCTGGGGGCTCGCCGTTTACACGACAAGCCGCCTCACGCGGCATCTGACGGCACTTCTTCTGGTGAGCTACATCTTTGTTCTTCTGTTCGATTACGACCTGTTCCACTCATTCTGGGTCGCGGTGATACCGGGTTTTGCCCTTTTCCTTGCCGATGTTCTGGCCAGGGAAAAGCTGGAGGCCTTTACGGGATTTGCAAAGCCGCTCGGCGCCTATGGCTTCGCGATGGCCGCGATCGGGTTGATGGCCATGCAGTTCGAGGATCTGTTTCAGTATGAGAATGTCAGTCCGGTCCTCTATGCGGTCCTGCTTCTCGGCTTGTCCATTGGCGGCTTGTTGCTGGCGGGAAGGCAAAACATCGGCGTGCGGTGGCTGGCTTATGCGACCTTCGCGGTGGAAGTCATCTATATCGCGTTTGAAACGGTCGGAACGCTGATCGGCACCGCCGGATTCTTCCTGACGATCGGTATTCTGGTGCTGCTCATCGCCGCTTTTGTCGTGCGGATGGAGCGGCGGCTCGACCGGAAGAACGCAGGCGAAGGAGCAGGCGCATGACAACGAGCCGGAAGATTTTCGCCGCCGCGCTGCTTGTGGCCGTCCTGCAAAGCAGCGCGCTCTATGCGATGATCGAAAAGCGCGCCGCGATACTTCGCGATGGCAAGACGATCGTTCTGCTGACCGAGCCGGTCGATCCGCGGGATCTGCTGAGGGGGGATTATGTCCGCCTCGGATATGACATCTCGTCGGTGCCGGGGGAGGCGTTCCCGTCGCACGATCCGGAAATCCCGACGGGAAGCGACGTCTATGTTTCGGTCAAGCCGGACGCCAGCGGGCAGTTTCAGTTCGCACGCGCAGCCTTCAGGCCGCTGGAAAAGCTCGCGGACGGTGAAGTGATGTTGAAGGGGAAAACGGTGTTCGGGATCACGGGTGATCTGCCGGCGAACATCCCGGTTCTCTACGGTATCGAGCGCTACTACGTTCCGGAGGGTGAGGGGATGGCCATCGAGGAGGCGCAGCGCGAGCGCAGGATTGAGGCGGTTATCGCCGTTTCGGAGGAAGGTGCGGCACAGATCAGGGCTCTGCGGGATAATGGCAAGGAGCTTTACAAGGAGCCATTGTACTAAAAGATCTGGAGCTTGAAGCGCATCGGGCTTATTCTTGTTGTCTGTTTTGCCGCAAGAGGCTGGATAGTCGCGAAGTTGAGCCTTGAAATGGTCAACGAAACATGCGACACGCTGCGCCAACGCGGATATGGCGAAATTGGTAGACGCACCAGATTTAGGTTCTGGCGGGAAACCGTGGGAGTTCGAGTCTCTCTATCCGCACCAGGGTTACTTCCCTGCACGACAGTTTCTCCCGGTGACGGGAATCGAGGCAGGCGTGCCGGGCAACGAAAAGTAAAGGTTTGGATATGCAGGTTACCGAAACGCTCAACAGTGGATTGAAGCGCGAGATTAAAGTGGTCGTTCCAGCCAAAGACCTGGAAGCGAAGCTCACTGAACGTCTGGAAGGCGCTCGCTCCAAGGCGCGTATCAATGGCTTCCGTCCGGGCAAGGTGCCTCAGACTCATCTGCGCAAGATGTATGGCAAGTCCTTCATGGCCGAAGTGGTCAATGAAATCCTGAACGATTCCACCCGTTCGATCCTTGCCGATCGCGGCGAAAAGTCGGCTACCCAGCCTGAAGTCGTGATGAGCGAAGATCAGCAGGAAGCCGAACAGGTTCTCGAGGGCAAGGCCGATTTCGTTTTCTCGCTGAACTATGAAGTTCTGCCAAAGATCGAACTCAAAGATACGGCTTCCATCGCCATTACCCGCGAAATCGTCGATGTCTCCGATGATGAAGTCGAAGAGCAGGTCAAGCGTGTAGCCAGTTCCGCCCAGACCTTCGAGGCCAAGAAGGGCAAGGCTGAAAACGGCGACCGCGTTACCATGGACTATGTCGGCAAGATCGACGGCGTTCCATTCGACGGCGGCGCAGACACCGGCGCAACGCTGGTTCTCGGCTCCGGTCAGTTCATCCCAGGCTTTGAAGATCAGTTGCTCGGCGCGAAGGCCGGTGACGAACGCGAGTTGAAGGTCACCTTCCCCGAGAATTACGGCGCGTCGCATCTCGCGGGCAAGGAAGCGATCTTTGACGTCAAGGTCAGCGAAGTCGGCAAGCCGAACGAGCTGGAAATCAACGACGAAACCGCGAAGAACCTCGGTATCGAAAGCGCCGATCGCTTGCGTCAGGTTATTCGCGAGCAGGTCGAAAGCCAGTATGGCAGCTTCACCCGCCAGAAGGTCAAGCGCCAGATTCTGGACGCGCTGGACGGCGAATACCAGTTTGAAACGCCTGAGCGTCTCGTGAACGCCGAGTTCAACAATATCTGGGCGCAGATCAACAACGACCTGCAGGAAGCCGGCCGCACTTTTGCCGACGAAGACACGACAGAAGAGGCTGCTCGCGAAGAGTATCGCAAGCTTGCCGAGCGTCGCGTTCGCCTCGGTCTCGTTCTGTCCGAGATCGGAGAGAAGGCAGGGGTAGAGGTATCTGAAGATGAACTGCAGCGCGCAGTTTACGATCAGGTTCGCCGTTATCCGGGCCAGGAAAAGGAAGTCTTCGAATTCTTCCGCAAGACGCCCGACGCCGTTGCAAACCTCCGTGCGCCGATCTTCGAAGAGAAGGTCATCGATCACCTGCTTGGCACGATCAACGTGACTGACAAGAAGGTCACGAAGGAAGAGCTGATGGCGGAAGACGAAGCAGGCGAAGAAAAGGCGAAGCCAGCCAAGAAAGCCGCTCCGAAAAAAGCAGCCAAGAAGAAGGCTGAAGGCGAAGAATAATCGCAACAGATCAGAGATAAAAAAGGCCGCGATGTTCGCGGCCTTTTTCGTTTGAGCGTGTTGTTATACGAGATTTCTCGTCAGTATCCGCCGGTTCGCACATCCGGCTCCGGCATGGCCTTCTTTACGTAGAGCTTGATAAAGGCGCTCACTCACCGCGTCGGTGATGTTTGGCCGGGTGTTGGCTGCGGGCAGGGTGGCTCGCCTTTGAAATTGCGGGCCATACATCCGTATTTGTCAAACCTCTGCCCTGTATCTCGCGCGGCTTTGGCCATTCCGCCTATGCCACAGCCGCAAAGCGTCACGGACACCAGTATCAGCGCTATGTACTTCATTCTGGTTGCTCCGGCCTGTTCGATTTCCTGTTCATGCTGACGACGAAAACGTCAGCACGACGACAGCCTCAAATGCAAAGCAATTTTCCGTGGCCAGACAGAGAAACAGGGAGCGGAGCTACACCACAAAATTGACGATCAGGATAAACAGGATGACGAGAAGACCAATATAGGCAGCATAGAGCGCCATATCCTTCTGGCCGACCGGCCGTCGCAACTTTCTTTTCCGTTTCAAATCAGCCCCTCCCGAATCCACTGAAGCGTGCGAATCTAGGTGTTTCGCGCCGAAAGCGCAAAGAGGGCAAACAGAGCCGACGCTTCAGCGTTTGATGGCCATGATCGACTTGGGCAATCCGGCTACATATTCGTACTCGATCTCCGCATCGGGGAAAAGTTCGCGGACTTGCGATGCGCCGAGCAGGCGAATCGATTCGACATGGAAACGGGCCTCTTCCTTGTTCGTCTGGCGGGCGAAGAAGCCAAGCCGCATCCTTGTCATCAGCCAGACCCGCATGGAAACGGGCAACCATTGAAAGCCCGGAAACCGGAAATGCGGTTCGTAGGGAAACCAGAAGTTGGGTGTCTGCATGTAATAGCGCTTGCCGAGGCGGCGGGTGTTCTGCGCAAAGCGTGAAATCGCGGCCCAGTCTCCAACATGCTCGATGACCGAATTGGAATGAACGACATCGAATGTGCGGTCCTTGAAAAGATCGGACGCGGTCGCGTCGCCGATCATGAAGGTGAAGAGATCGGTGTTCTTCTCTTCCTGCTGTTCAGGGTTGATGAGAGTGAAATGCAGTCTGCCGCGGTGGGCATTGATGAAGTCTTCGCCGATCAGCCAGTATTTTTCAGACCCGCCGAGATCAAGAATCTCGACGCGTTCTTTTTCGGCGAGCGCCGCCTCGATCAATCCGCGAATATGCGCGAAACGTTTCTCGCGAAAAGAAAACTCGATGCTCTTGCGGTCTTTATATGGATCGCGCGCTGTATCAGCTTCAGCATGCGGCGCAGCATTTGACATAGCGATTCCTGTCTTCGATAAAATTATGATCGCGATGGAGGTCATTTTCGCGAAAGCCCGTGCAACCCGCAATACAGGCAAAAAGTAAACGCACGATGAGCGTGTGAACGCACCTCACATAAGTTTGAGGCCTTTCAGGCTGACATGACCGCTCTTTCCGATAATCACATGGTCGTGCACCACGATGTTGAGCGGACGCGCGGTATCGACGATCGTTTTTGTCATGTCGATGTCGGCGCGCGAAGGCGTCGGATCGCCTGATGGATGGTTGTGAACGAGGATAATGGCCGTCGCGGACAGCTCCAGAGCGCGGCGACAGACTTCGCGCGGATAGACCGGCGTGTGGTCCACTGTTCCAATCTGCTGGATCTCGTCGGCAATCAGGGCGCTCTTCTTGTCGAGGAAAAGGACACGGAATTGCTCGCGCGTTTCAAAGGCCATTGCGGCGTAGCAGTAATCGACAACCTTGCTCCAGGCATTGAATATCTGCCGCCCCTTGATTTCGCTTCGGATCAGCCGATGCGCCGTGGTTCCGATCAGGCGCAGCTCAAACGCCACGGCCGCGCCGCAGCCTTTCACCTCGCGCAGGAGGTTCTCGGGGGCGTTCAGCACCTCCGCCAGTGAGCCGAAACGGGTCAGCAGGGCCTTGGCGAGCGGTTTCGTGTCGGCACGCGGTATCGCGCGATAGAGGAGCATCTCGAGCAATTCGTAGTCGGCTACGGCTTCGTGCCCGGCCGTGCGAAAACGCTCTCTCAGTCGCTCCCTGTGGCCCATGAAGTGCGGAGCAGGAGCCTTGCTATCGTCAGAGGGCGTTTCCTGCGGTGGGGAGGCTGGTCTGTCGACTGGTATTGCCGCCGCTGCGACCTTCATGGGTCGCTCGCGCAGGAATAGCCTCTCGTCGAACTCCTCCTCGCTCATGGTGGCGGGCTCAGGTGAGTTTCAGCCCAGGTGCGAAAAGGCCACCCGGTGACAGGGTGAAGATTTCACAGCCGTCCTTCGTCACGCCGATGGTGTGTTCGTACTGGGCGGTGAGGGAACGATCCCGCGTGACGGCTGTCCAGCCGTCGGCGAGCACCTTCACATGCGGCTTTCCGAGATTGATCATCGGCTCGATTGTGAAGATCATTCCTTCGCGCATTTCGACGCCTTCGTTTGGCGTGCCGTAGTGAAGGATATTGGGCGCATCGTGAAAGAGGCGGCCAACGCCATGACCGCAGAAATCACGCACGACAGAACAGCGTTCGCCTTCCGCGTAGGTCTGTATGGCCGCGCCGATAGCGCCGGTGCGCAAGCCGGGCTTTACCGCCGCGATGCCGCGTATCAGGCATTCATGCGTGACTTCCATGAGACGTTCGGCGGCGCGCTTGATCTGGCCAACGGGATACATCCGGCTGGAGTCGCCATGCCAGCCATCAACGATGTAGGTGACGTCGATGTTGACGATATCGCCTTCACGCAGGGGCTTGTCATCGGGAATACCGTGGCAGACAACATGGTTGATAGAGGTGCAACTGGATTTGGTGTAGCCGCGATAGTTCAGCGTGGCAGGCAGCGCGCCGTTGTCCACCCCGAACTCGAACACGAAGCGGTCGATCGTGTTGGTCGTAACACCGGGCTGCACGATGCTCGCCAGCTCGTCGAGGCAGCGCGCTGTCACCTGGCAGGCCTTGCGCATGCCTTCAAAGCCCTCGGGGCCGTGAAGCCGGATCTGTCCGGTGTTTTTCAGGGGCGCAGAATCTGCATCGAGATAAGTAACCATAGTCCTATCCGCTGACGTTAAAAAACAATGGGCACCGTGGCTTCGGCCTCGATGCCTTCGGGTGAGATGTGGCACCTTATCGCGTAAGCTTCAACCCCGCGATTGAGCGCACGCGCGAAACTGGCCGCGTAAAATGAATCCAGATCATCGCAAATGCGAAAGTGATCGCAATCGTTGCGCTGAATGACATAGAGCATCACGCCGCGATGCCCAGCTTCCACCATATCGCCAAGTTCGTCCAGATGCTTTGCGCCGCGACTTGTCACTGTGTCAGGAAATTCGGCCAACCCTGTCTGGCGCATGAAGTGGACGTTTTTGACCTCGACATAGGTCGCGGGCCGTTGCGGGCCGGTGAGAAGCAGGTCGATCCGGGAATTACGGCCATATTTTTGTTCCCTGCGCGTTTCGGCAAAGCCCGCGAGCGGAGGGAGAAGCCCGTTCCGGATGGCTTCTTCCGCGATTCGATTTGGCAGGCCGGTATTGACGCCAACGAGCGTATTATCTGCCTCGACGATCTGCAGGGCGTGAGGATACTTCCTTTTCGGATCTTCCGAGACCGTCAGCCAGACGCGGGAGCCCGGAGCGGTCAGCCCCAGCATGGAGCCGGTGTTGGGCACCGAAGCGGTGATGAATCGACCATCATCCAGCACGATATCGGCCAGAAAGCGTTTATAGCGGCGTTCCAGTCGGCCGCTCACAATCGGAAGGGAAAATCTCATGCGATGGGAGTTACGCCAAGGCCTGACTGATGGCAACGGGGCCTTGCCGATATGATGTCATATAACCGGACGTCAGGACGCTTTCAGAAGTTCGAGGAGAATTTCTGAAAAGCTGGTGTTTGCCGAGAGCACGACCAGTATGGCCACAGCTCCGGCAACAAGGAAATTCAAGGTGATCTTCGTTTCGTCTGTCATGATTCCGGTCCCCGATGGAACGGATGAGACGGCTCAATCGTGCCAGGAATAAGACAGGTTAATGGTGTGATCGTGGCTTCGCTTACGGTGCTGCGCCTTGCGATGTATCTGATGCAGAACTGCAACGAATTGTTCGGGAAGGGTGGTGGAACCCGTTGTGGCCCGTTGCGTTCGCAGCCGGGTATCGGCGCGTAGCGACGTGCTGTTCCGTATCAATAAAGATGGGTGGAAAATATTCGTTCGGCACTTGCGAAAAGGAAAATGATTCGCTTCGTTCAAGCGGAGCCGGCTTGACACAGTGTGCCAATCGCAGGGCTATTCGCTAGAGTCTGTCAGCGTTACATGGAATCGTTTCGGGATTCCCTGCAGGGCTGTTTTGTGATTCAAGATCATTGCTGGTGGGGAGGCCAGCAATGATGGCGAGACCCCTTTCCCTGGATTTGAGGA